>NZ_JBALDN010000040.1:0-135000 GCF_036917375.1 Nostoc sp. | reverse complement strand
GTTGAATCATCCTTTAGAACTACTGAAATGCTTGCCATATATACATCTTAGCAGTTTTTATCCCCATTTTTTTACGAGTTGGTGAGAAATCCGGGCTATATCTGTAAGTAACTTGATTGCACTCATTATATTTTTCACGGGAACAGTTGCACTGCTTACTCCTTGCAAATAATCATTTGCCCCTGCCCAAAACACATACAAAGCATCTGAATTTGTCTTTTCATGTCTCTGGGTAAACGACTGTACTTGCTGAAGTAAGCTAGGTACATAACTATTACTAGTGCTGTCGGTGGTTGCTCCTCCGTAAGCAAAATTATTAATTTGTTTAGTGGACAGATGCAAGCGTTCGCTAAGATACTCAACCCAAACTAGACCATTCGAGTAACGCCCGTGAAAGTAAGTTGGATTAGGTGGATATATTCCTCCTGTCGCTCGGAATACCATACCTGTATCTGAAAGACTGTCCCCGAATATATATACTTCGGTAAGAGAATGAGATTTATCTAGAAATTTTGTCATTACAACCATACTCAAAATTAAAACAACAAGTCCTGTTGTTAAAAACCAGTTTTTTCTAAGCATTAAACCTTTCTGTAAACCTTAAAGGCTACAGTTTTGACTGTAAATTTTGAAACTAATTACAACTCTTGTTGATGGTTATCTTTATGACTAAAGATTAAGTTCACAATTATTACTTTTCTAGACTAACAAATGATTTTTTAAAGCCCCTAAGTGAAACCGAATACTTTATAGTGTGGATTTTGCCAATTGTCTTGGGCAAATTCCTCACTTTGGTATCACTCACCTCTGTGTATGAATGCTCTATGCGTTTGACCATTCGCTACAGTATCAAATAGCACGCTTGATAAAGAAAATCGTTGAGGCAGTACTTAGAGCAGAGACATTGGCGATCAGTGCTGATGTTCTGCTGAAGTGAAAAGCGCAAATATTTGATTATCGACAGTAGAGTTTGATATACGCTCACTCTGAAACTAATATCCTTTTCTCAATATATAGTGAAAACGTAAAGTCTATTTTAGAATATCAAGTTTCAGTCTTTTAAAAAGAATAATTATTAAAACAATATCAATAAACTACAAGACACTTTAAGACAAAATAGGTACTCTGGTCAAGTAAGTTTTCCCGTTTCTTAAAAAAGCATCACGTTGGCAGCATTTTTATATACATCAGCAACCACAAAGTATTACCATTAACTGGAGAGTTTATTGTTTAAGACGTATTATCGTTTAGCAGCAAACCAACTAATCAACTTAATAATTAAAAAAATCAGTCCAAGAGAAAAGAAATTAAAAGGAAAGACATTTGAAGTTGCAACTGCAATACATGAAGCTGTTAAAAATACAATGTTAGATATGAGAACAAATCCCGATCTGACAGTTGAATTTAAATCTTCAATAGCTTTAATTAAATCCTCATTATCATCAGGCATAAAAACACTTTTTAATTGTTAAAAAAGTACTTTACAACGAATAGAACCTTTAAACAGCAAGTATTAGGCTACTTTTTACACCGACCACTATCCCTGGACAAAGAGCCGCTAGCAGGTTTACAGCAGTTTTCTTTTGCATGAGGTACAAAGTCACTGGTTTTGAGGCAGGAGGCAGGAGGAAGAAGAATAATTTGATTTGTGAATGCTTGGTTCTGTACCTCATTCAGTGAAAGGTCTGGGTCAAATTGTCGTACCCGATCGAAAAAAAACTAGAACCGCAAAGTTTGCTAGAGAACTAGTTGCCTCATATTGCCTATCTCACGAAACCAACAAAATCATTCCGCAAATATGCAACGCCTAAATTCTTTTTTAAAACTTGAGTATTTCCCAATTATAATCGTCGGGAAAAGGTTCTATTTCCCAGACTATGCTTTCTCCTGCTTCTAAAGCAACTTCTACGTAGAGTTGTTCTACAGCCGTTGCAGCTACATCTTCGTTATTGGGAAAAGGCTGTAAATCTTCGGTAAGTAAGCGGAGTTTAAAACCACCGGGAATAACTGCACCGATCGCGGCGTTACGTAATTCAAATCGCCAAATAGTTGCATCTGGCTCACCTTGTGGTACAATCAAAAGTTCGTAAATTTGACCTGCGATCGCCAACCGACGAGAGAGAATAGTACTTGTTTGTGTGTCTTCCACACCCCGCGCCCCAGCAGCACTCAGTTGTAAATCAAAGCTTCCCCAACCAACAGCCTCAGCAACTTGAGAAACACCGCTTTGCAACCATTGGATAACTGACCACTGTTCTGGTAATCCTAAGCGTCGTTGATATAAATTTTGTCGCCAACCACCATGTTGAATTAATCCACCCCACAGTTGAAAAGGGATTTCTTGGCGGGGTGTAAGTATTTCCGGGTTTCCCAGACGGGCAATTAAATTTTCTGCCTGTTGTGATGATAAACTCGGAATCTCTTCAATAGGGCTACGGGTGGGTTCTTCTGGGCACAATTGACGCGCCATAGCTAAAACGCTGATGTCGTTGATTATATCAGTAGCATCTAGAGAATAAGTGCGATCGCTGGCATCATAACTGCCTTGAGTTTTCAGTTGTTCATGGCTACAATAACCCCAAACCCTGACATAGCCTTCGTCTGGTTCGACTTGCACAGCTAAATAATAATCACCTATCCAACTAGGAATATCCACCCATTCTTGGGGGACTCGCAATTCACTCAAATCAATTGCTTCACTAGGAACTAAGACTAATCTTGTTGTATCAAGTGTGAGTGCAATTCCATTAACCAGTTCCCAAAAACTCGGTAAAGCAGTGGTACTTGGCCAAACCTTTGTTTGTGGTGTCCAGTCTTCTTGCAACCATAGCAAGATAGCACCCAAGCAAAGTTGATTAATATAAGCTTGATAGCGAGAATTAGCATTAGAAAAAGCTTGGCTGTGTAAATCCGCTTGGTTTTGGGTAGTTGTAGGGATTTCCAAAACCATATCTGTCGGGTTAGTGAAAGTAAATACAGTAGTCATAGGGATTGGGGATTGGGGTTGGGCATTGGGCAGAAGGCATTGGGCAGGAGGCAGAAGTTTTTTAATTTTTAATTTTTAATTTTTAATTGATTTCTCCCCCACTCCCTTGTCATACACCATAGTAATTTTTCAACCATTCCTCCATTAGTATGTTTATATTCTTGAGTAGGTCTGAAGTAATGGAAATATGCAAACTATCTTTACTCCAATTAGCTAAAAAGCGTAACAAAGTTTCTTGGGCTTTTTTTAGTCGCCGTGAGACAGTATATTGCTGTATTTGTAATTGTTTGGCAATTTGGTCTTGAGTTAGTTCTTTAGCATAATAAAGTTGCAAAATTTCTTGTACTTGCGGTTCAAGTTGAGCGATCGCAGCCACTAAAACTTTGTTAATCTCAGTTTGTTGAAAGTTTCTTGTTTGTTCTTCTTCTTGGGCAAGAATTTCATTAATTAGAGATTCTTGTTGTGTTCCGGGAATATTATCAAGCCACTCCCACGAATCATCGCTCCCTCTAGGGATATTGAGAGAGTCAACGGGAAAATAACGATAGCGGCGTGCGGCTTTAGCAGCAGTTAACAGCCACTTTTCTAGGGTTTGGGAATTGACTTGCTGACCACTTTGTGAATTATAAGCTTTAGCGATCGCCTCCCAAATCTCATTGTCTGGTTGAGAAATTTGGCGAGAAGTACCTTTTTGCGTTGGGATATATATACTTTTGAAACAGTTCCAAGCGAGGACGTAATCGTTAATATCTTCTGGCAATAAACCTGCATTTTGTAAAGACTCCACCAAAAACTTTTTCGTAATTTTTCGTAATAATCCCCAATCGGTACAAATATCAATTTCACGATTTTGGCGTAAATTTTCCCGAATAGCACTGCTAAAGAGGGCGCTAGCGTAGTTTTTTAAAATAAAGCCTCGATCTGGATTAAATCCTTTGAGGACTCTATCAACTTGAGCGATCGCAATTTGAAAACAGTCTGATAGCTTGTACTGAGTACTCGCAAAACTGTTAACTGTTTTTTGGGATGCCCAATAACAGGATTCTTGCAAGTAAGCTGCCAGATGCTCTTTAGCCAGTAGCTTCGTTTCAGAGAGCAGCCAAAATTTATACCAATACAAAACCCAAAAATGTTTCGAAGTTTCTTGAGGCGTGCGGTTGAGACAACTTTGCATACTGCGACGTAGCTTTGATTCCGTCGCCCAACCACTGAAGCGATCGGCGTCAAATTGCACAAAAGTTGAAAAAATTTCAATGATGCTTTGTCGAGGATGCATAAAAAATTGTCACCCAACCTATAGAAAGACTGAAAGCGTTAAAGGACGCCTACACAAACTTTACTACAAGGTGTGAGGATTATATTTCGACTTAAATGAAATATTTTATACTTAGCCAACTGGTAATCGTGTCTACTTATCAATAAGTTACAAAAACAATTACGAATAATGGAGTGTGACTAAAATGTTGAAACGTTCTTTGAGTATTATTGCTGCTAGTAGCATCTTAACTACTGCTTTAATCAATCCTGCTTTAGCTGTACCGGCTGACTTTATTGGTACTTGGGTAAATAAAGACGCCAATACTTCTAATATTACTCGTTTAGTAATTACCTCAGGTGGTAGCAATAAATTAAATATTCAGGTGTTTGGCAAATGTCATCCTAGTGATTGTGACTGGGGAACTGCACCATTAGTTACCTATGGTATTAATGTCCAAGATACTAATCATAAATATGCAACAGCCAACTATAATAAAGGGTTTGCAAATTCCTTCCTAACCTTGGGATCTGCTCGTCAAGAATTACTGTTGCAAGGCTACACGCAGTTTTTAGATAATAGCGGCAGACAAAATTACTATTCTCGTGAATACTTTCAAAAGCAAACAAGAGTGAGATAAATAATCACTAAAAATCAGCATCAATTATTAATCTAACAACAATAGAGAAGTTTGCAAGTAAGTGAAGCAGCGCGGTCTTCTCCCAAAGGGAGAGGCTAGCGCCAAGGGGGTTCCCCCCATGAGCGACTACTGAACCCGCAGGGTGAGGTACACAAAGCAAAACTGAAAATCAGATAGAAAGAGTTTCTAGTTCTTGCCTCAAAACCCATAGCTTTGTACTTCAAAACTGCTGCAAAATGTAAAAATTATTCCAGCATTAAACCTCGCATCTGCGGGGTTTTGCTATTTGTATTTAATATTGAATTATTCTCAAAAAATAATTCTCAAAATTTTTGCCAAGACTGCATAAAAATATCAAAGCAAACCTATTGACTAAGTGAAAGGTGAAAACCATAATCTGATTTTTGAAATCCAGTCAAAACAACAAAAGCAAGAAACCAACTTAAAGGATAATCAAAATGAAAATTACAAGTTCAACTTCTACACGTTTAGCATTAGTAATGGGTTTAGCAATTGCTAGTTCAATTATTAGCACTGTAGCTAAAGCTGAATCTATCCCACAAGTAAATTCTCATAATAGCGTATCCAATAAGCCTTTTATTAGCAATGCTGTGCGTCGCGATACTCTTTATAATTTGAACCAACGACCGTTGAATAGTGTCTTAGAAACTGACGGTGGTAAAACAAAAGAATCGAGCGATAAAGGCAAAGATTCTAGCGATAAAGGTAAGGATAGTAAAGAGACTTGCGAAAGTGGTAACTGTGGTGGTGTTCTTATAGATAGAATTAATCCAGTTATTTTACCAGCAGATCAGCTAAAAATACCTGTACTACGAAATGCGCGTCCTCAAACTTTAATTAAAGTAAACAAGCCAATCTTCTAAAAAATAGAGATTGTGAAAAAACAGATTCCCAACTTCTTCAAAAAGTTGGGAATCTAAGCCTCCGATGAAAAAGATGATGGACTAAATATTATGGATTTATTAATTATTGGTTCGAGTGATGACATTTTTTGTCAAGCAGTTAACGAATTGGTTAGACAAAAAGGTTATACGAGTGAAGTTTTAGATGTTTGCAATGCTGCAAGAATGTTTTCTATCAGTGTTACTTCTGAAAAATTATCTATTACACCAGAAATCCCAGTTATTTTACGAATTCCGCCACAGATGCCGATTCGCACTAGTTTTGATGATTCTTTTATTTATGATGAGTGTCTTGCTACTTTATGGGCAGCGATGACATTATCTAAATCACCAGTAATTAATCGTCCAACTGCAAATAGTCTTTGGGGTAATTTATCATATTCTTCTAATTTGACTAAATTAAAGGCTGGTTATACTAGCAATCTAGAAGTATTCTCTTCGCAAGTTCCACCATCACCGCAAGCATTACTCGATAAACAATGGTATCTCCAAGATTTAACTACTTATAATACTGCTGCGTATCCAGAAATTCCTGAAGGGGTGGGGCCATTTCGCGCAAGTTGGGTTTCGGCGAACCTTGAATATGAAATTGTTGTTGTTTTAGAAGATAAAGCATGGCGTTGCACCAATACATCTCTAGAACATTTGCAGCTAGAAGAAAAAAGTATTTCGCTGCTGAGAAATTTAGATTTGGTATTTGGCACTGTAACTTGGAGTATTGATAGCAACTTAGAGAGTGCCAATATTGCTCGTATTAACCCTTATCCATCGCTGGAAGAAATACAGTTTGTTTGGTCAGATTTTGCTCCCGCACTTTTGGAGACTATTTTCTCATGATTTATGCAATTGGTCTTGATTCAGATCGCACTTTTTGTCATTTTGTTAACTATGCTGAATCTCGTGGTGCTGAAGTCCAAGTAATTAATTTACGCGAAGTAATTCAAAATGGAGATTGGAGGCTAGCATTACCTGATGATAATCAAAGCTGGATAAGTTGTTCTAGCCAAAAGTATCTATTAAATCCTCATGGTTCTTATTATTGTCGCTTGATTGACCTTTCAACCGTACAATCAGATGTACAAGATGCGATGCGATGGAAAAGCCTTCTTGCTGCACTTTGCTGTTGGCTAGAACATATTCCCGGTAACGTAATTAATCGTCCTGGTGCTGGCGCAAATAATTTCTCAAAACCGCTTCATGAGTTTCATCTAAAATCTTTAGGTTTTCAAGTTGCTGATAGCCTTACTAGTTCCAATCCAGAAGTTCTAGCTGAGTTTGCTAACGCTGGATTGACAATTGTTAAGACAACATCGGGTGTTCGTGCCGATAGTAGACTAGTAAAATCAGAGGAGTTTCTCGATTTCCACCCAGACGCTGGCCCAGTTCATTTGCAAAGATATATAAAGGGCGCTGATGTGCGGGCGCATGTAGTGGGTGATAGAGTTCACGCAGAATTAATAAAATGTCCACAAGTAGACTATCGCCATTTTCATGAAGAAGCTGAATATATCGAGTGGGAGTTACCAGAAGCTTTACATCAAAAAATTATTAATGCAACTGCTGCGTTGGGGTTAAAGTTTGCAGGTTGGGATTTTAAAGTTACTAACTCTCTAGAGTACTGGTGTTTAGAAGTTAATCCAATGCCAGGATACGATGGATATGATATTCGGGCAGATGGGAAAATAACCGACTCGCTATTAGCTTTGCTTACAGAAGATATTGCAGTCAATAGTATTAGTTGGTATACAGATTCGAGCAATGAAATTTTTTCAGAACAAATTGTGACATCTGAACAGTGTAATGATATTTGTTCTGTAATTCATAGTTTAAGAGAATTCTGGATAAAACGAGGTAACTCTCCAAAGTTTTTCTATACTTTAGGTACAGCTAGTTACTTAGATTTCTTAAATCAACCTAATTTTTCTAAGGATTATTATACTATAGCTCAGGAATATAATTTACTTCTAGAACTACACTTAGGTTGGCTTTATAAGTTAATTAAAGAGTATTTAGAGCAGACGCTTATCAACCCTGTAAGCTATAAACCAGATGCAGCGCTGCCCGGTTTTCATATTTGGCAAGATTCTAATCTTATCACAAAACCAAATGCTACCATACACTTCGATTTGCAATATCGAAACCTCAAATGGGATGAAAGTAAACTCGATACTATAAATACAATATCCTTTACTTTACCAATTAACCTGCCGAAAAGTGGGGGTGGGTTGAATGTTTGGGATTTCAACTATATAAATGATTATAGTCAAGCGATCGCAGGTGATGTAGAGATTCTTAAACGATTTAGAACCAAAACTTTTCATGATTACAAAGTTGGTGAAATTGTCTTGCACAGTGGACACACACTTCATCAGATTGCACCAACTACTTGTATTTATCCTGACGATGAAAGAATAACTCTGCAAGGTCATGGATTATTTTGCGATGGTCAATGGTTACTTTACTGGTAATACGACCCCCCAACCTCTGACAAGTGTTTGTATAGAAACTTTATCAGCTTGGGACTGCAATTCAGTTATTATTAATTCTGTACATCAATCTTATCTGAGTTATAAGTTTATGCTACTTTTCTTCTAAAGTACAAGTCACATATCGTTGGAATGAAGGACTTTTTGAGAAACTTTTAGCATTTTTGCAAATGTTTTACTGTTGTGAAGCGGTTATTTAACTTCTTGAATAATCATCAACAATTTGATTTTCCTAAGTTACAACAGTATCTACCTTGTTTACAACGTATTTAGGACTACTGTAATGCCGCCAATTGGGATCGCTAGTCGCTCAACTTCAGTCAAACAAACTGCAACTCCTAAGCTATGGCTAATGTTGGTGGGAGTCAATCAATATCAAGATGACGGACTACCCAGCCTGAGTTATTCAACAGTAGATTGTCAGGGTTTAGCAGAAGCATTGGTAGATGCATCTGCACAATTTACTCAAACAGAGGTAACAATACACCATGATTTTGCACCGCAACCACCATCTTTAGAAAACATCCGTGCTAGTCTCCGGCAAATTACCACTGCGGCTCAACCTATTGATACTATTCTATTTTATTTTTCTGGACATGGAATTGTAGAACCAAACACGCAGCAAGCATTTTTGTGTTTGGCAGATACTCAAAAATCCGATCTGCAAAACACAGCTTTAGCTTTACAAGAACTTTTGCTATTGTTGGGTAATAGTAAAGCGCAAAATCAGCTTGTTTGGTTAGATGCTTGTCATAGCGGCGGGATGACGCTCAGAGGTACAACAATAGAATCATTGCTGAATGCTACACCAAAAATGGTTGAAGTATTACAGCAGCGTGCTGCTAAAAGTAAAGGTTTTTATGCCTTGCTTTCCTGTGATGCTAACCAGCAATCTTGGGAGTTTCCCGAATTGGGACATGGGGTGTTTACTTATTATTTAATGAAAGGATTGCAAGGTGAGGCAGCAGATAGCCAAGGCTTAATTTATGTAGATAATTTGTATCGATACGTATATCATCAAACTCTCCAATATATAGATAAAAGTAATCAACAATTGCGGCTGATTAATCAGCAGAAAAAAACTAAAGGCGAAACTCAACTTTTTCGAGAATATCCGTTGCAAACTCCTAAACGAATTGTTGAGGGAGTTGGGGAACTAATTGTAGGGAAAAGATTAACCCAGGCAACTCTTGGAGTGCATCGCCGGATAGGAATAGTAGTAGAGGGATTATCAGTCAGCAAAACAACACTAGATATTAGCAAATTTCTCGGAAGTGCTGGAGATTTTGCCCTAGAGTATTTGCCAGCAACAAAAGTATCTGCCGATCGGATCAAAGAAGCGATCGCTCGTCATTTACAACAACCAGCATCAGAAGTTATTCTGCTTTATCTGCGGGGACGAATTGAAGAAACCGATGCAGGCGAATGGTTATTGCTGGGAGAAAATATCCGCATCAAGCGTTCTTGGTTGAAACAACAGCTACGCCTCTGTAGCGCTCAACAAATTATTATCCTCGATTGTCCTGTAGCTAATACATCCTTGCAAGATTGGGTAGAAGATTTGCAAATTGACTCCCACCAAGGACAATGTTTAATCGCCTACGCCTCACCTGCTGAGGAACCAGAACGCTTTGCCCAAAAATTTCTCGATACTTTGATGGCGGCAACCCATACAGATGGACTCTCAGCCGCCGGAGCGATCGCTCAACTACAATTATCCTTAGCAGGTAGCGGTGTGACTCTTTCCATCTGGCTATCAGGCACACAAGGTATTATAGAAATTCTCCAAGCAAAAACTTACACGAATACACCAGAAACAACCACAGGATTGGATTTGGGGGTATGCCCATACATGGGACTAAATGCTTTTTTGGAAGAAGATAGTCAGTATTTTTACGGCAGAGAAGCTTTAACTCAGCAGTTAATTCATCAACTACGCGATCGCTCTTTTCTAGCCGTCATCGGTGCTTCTGGAAGCGGCAAATCTTCAATTGTGCAAGCTGGTGTAATTCCCCAACTACGATTGGGTAAACAAATACCCAGCAGCGAACAATGGTGGATTAGAAGCATTCGTCCAGGGGCAAATCCTCTTGAAGCTTTAGCGCGACGGCTTGGGGGAGCGAGGGAGCAGGGGAGCAGAGGAGCAGGGGAGCAGGGGGAGAATTATTTTTCATCTTCCTATCTCTTTTTAGAGGGAATATTTCACCAAGGGGTGGAGGGATTTGTTTACTGGATACGCAACCAACCCCATCGAGTTGTGGTGCTAGTGGTAGATCAGTTTGAGGAACTCTTTACTCTGGCTCCAACCGCAGACAGAGAGCTATTTTTAGAATTATTGTTGGGAGCGGTGCAATATGCTGGCGATCGCTTCAAATTAATTATTACTTTACGGGCAGACTTTATTGCCTCCTGTTTAGAAGTACCAGCACTGGCGAAAGCTTTGCAGGATTTGAGCGTATTAGTTCCACCGAAGCTAAGTTTGGATGATTATCGGCGGGTGATTCTTAACCCGGCTCAACAAGTCGGATTAAAAGTAGAACCAGAACTGGTGGAAGTATTGTTGCGGGAATTAAATCACTCACCAGGAGATTTACCGTTACTGGAATTTGTTTTAGAGCAATTATGGCAACATCGAGTTGCTGGTGAGTTGACTTTACAGACTTATCAAGAGCAACTAGGCGGAATTCAAGGAGCATTAGAGCGATCGTCTCAAGCTGTTTACGAAAGTTTAGATCCCCAAATGCGGGAATGTGCTAAGTGGATTTTTTTATCTTTGACGCAACTAGGTGAGGGTACAGAAGATACTCGCAGACGGGTACATAAATCAGAGTTGATAGTCAAAAAATATCCAGCCACATTGGTAGAAAAAACCCTCAACGCCTTAACCACTGCCAAGCTAGTGGTGATGAATTTAGAAGAAGATACAAATATTGCCGAGGGTAGCAAAGGAGACAACAGAACAAGTACCCAACCAGAACAACCAAAAACTTCCTCTCTGTCCCCCTTGTCCTCGTTGTCCCCCTTGTCTCCCTTGTCCCCCTTGTCCTCTTCCCTTTCCCCCATAACAGTAGAAGTTGCCCATGAAATTCTCATCCGTCATTGGTCAACTTTACGCTGGTGGTTAGAAGAAAATCGCGATCGCTTGCGAAAACAAAGGCAAATTGAACAGGCTTCCCAATTGTGGCTGCAACGTAGTCAGCAAGCTGATTTTTTGTTGCAAGGAGTGCGACTAGCAGAGGCAGAAGATATCTATATTAAATATACCGACGAACTTTCGGCTGATGTACAACGGTTTATTGAAGCTTGTTTAGTACAAAGAAAACAACAGCAACAACAAGAGAAAAGAAGACTCAAGCAAGCCCAAAGGGCTGTAGTTGCACTCAGTGTTTTGGGATTAGCGGCAGTCTGTTTTGGCTCTTTAGCCTATTGGAAATCCCAAGCAGCTCAATTGCGAGAAATTGAAGCATTAAATGCCTCATCTCAAGCTAATCTTTTATCACATCAGCAGCTAGAAGCGTTAATTGCCAGCGTCAAAGCAGGTAAACAGCTCAAAAACACTTTTGGCGCACCAGCCGAGGTGCAAACTCAGACTCTCAATGTTTTACAACAAGTAATTTCTGGAACCCAAGAGCGCAACCGTTTGGAAGGGCATAGCGCTGAAGTATCGAGCGTGAGTTTCAGTCCTGACGGCAAAACAATTGTATCGGCCAGTAACGACAAAACGGCCATAATTTGGGGGCGGGATGGCACAAAGTTACGAACATTAACAGGGCATACTGATATAGTGCGGAGTGTCAGTTTCAGCCCAGATGGTCAAACGATCGCAACAGCTAGTTTCGATCGCACCGTGAAGTTGTGGAGAACTAGCGACGGTGGTTTAATTAGAACATTAAAAGGTCATACTGCGGAAGTTCAGAGCTTATCTTGGTCTGCCAACGGTAAGACGATCGCCACTGGTAGCGCCGATCGCACTGCTAAAATTTGGCAAGTTAGCGATGGTCATTTACTGAGAACTTTTAGCGGTTATAAAGATTTTGTTAATAGTGTCAGTTTTAGCCCTGATGGTGAAATTTTGGCGATCGCTAGTGCAGATAAGACTGTTAAACTTTGGAGGGTTAGCGATGGATTGTTGCAAAAAACCCTACTTGGGCATAGCGCCGGAGTTTCCAGTGTCGCTTTTAGCCCCGATGGTCAAATAGCTTCAGCTAGTGTTGATAAAACCGTGAGACTCTGGCGCAGAGATGGCACACTGCTGAAAATTATTGCAGCGCACAATGCAGAGATTCTCAGCGTCAACTTCAGCCATGATGGTCAAACCTTAGCTTCCACCAGCGCTGATAGCACAATCAAACTTTGGAGTTCTAAGGACGGCTCTTTACGCCAAACTTTATTAGGACATAGTATTGCAGTCTACAGCGCCAGTTTTAGCCCAGATGACCAAACCTTAGTTTCGGCTGGCGCTGATAAAACTGTTAGACTTTGGCAGCGAGACGATCCTCTATTCAAAACTCTCACAGGATCTCAAGGTCAACTCTATAGTGTGAGTTTTAGCCCCGATGGGCAAACTCTAGCCACCGCAGGCCAAGACACTACGATCGAGCTTTGGCGAACTCGTGACGGAACTTTGCGTCAAACTCTAGAAGGTCATAGTACTTCAGTTTATGGACACAGCGATGAAATCTACGGTTTAGCCTTCAGCCCTGACGGCGAGACATTAGCCTCAGCGAGTCAAGACCATTACATTAAACTTTGGCGGACTCGTGACGGCTATATGATTAAAACCCTCCAAGGTCATCGCAGCAATGTCAATAGTCTCAGCTTTAGCCCTAATAGTCAAATTCTGGCAAGCGCCAGTGGTGATATGACCATTAAACTTTGGAACATTCAGCAAAAAGCTTTAATTAAAACTCTCCAAGGACATACGGCTGAAGTTTTGAGCGTTGGTTTCAGCCCTGATGGCCAATTTCTCGCCTCATCTGGTAGAGATAACAAAGTTTTGCTATGGAGAGTTAAGGATGGCAAGTTACTGTATAATCTTCCAGGACATACTAACGCTGTTAATGCCATCAGTTTTAGTCCTGATAGTCAAGTACTCGCCTCGGCTAGTGCTGATAAAACTATCAAACTCTGGCAAGTCAGCAATGGAACTTTACTACAAACTCTTACGGGACATACTGATGGCGTCTACAGCGTCAGCTTTAGTCCTGATGGCAAGATGATAGCCTCAGCGAGCGGTGATGGAAGCGTTAAACTTTGGAACCGTGATGGCAGAGAACTCAAAACTCTCCCAGGTCATACTGATGCAGTATTGAGCGTCAGTTTTAGCCCTGATGGGAAATTTTTAGCTTCTGCCAGTTTTGATGGTACAGCTAAACTTTGGCGTCTTCTGAGCACAGAACTGCAAACCCAAGATTTAGACAATCTAGTGATTCGCAGTTGTCATTTGCTAAAGGATTACCTCAAAACTAACCCGAATATTAGCGACCAAGAACGGGGTTCGCTATGTTCAAATTATTGATCCTACCTTGTTGTAAACCTGTACCCAGTTGCAACAATGTATCTCTGCGAGGAGGTCTGGGCCCTGGGCCTTTTACCGGTGAGTTCCCACCGGTTGGCCCCGGTGATTGGCCATCTCCAGGGTTCCTGAGTTGATTCTCAATTACTGGAGTTTGAAACTCCCCTTTTACCACAACTTGTTGTAAATTACCAACTTTAGGTGTAATAACTTGTACAGGATTTGCCAAAGTAGGTAAGGCAGTGAATAATATCGTTGGTAATGCGATCGCTAAACCCAAAATTTGCTTTTGCATATCAAGCCTTTTTCCTTTTAATATATACTTTCAGCTGAACTACTAGGGAGCCTGTACCTCTGTAGATACTTAGCTACAAAGGCAAGCAACAGTATTCCAGATTTTGGGTTTAAAACCCTTCACTGACTTAATAGATCCAGTTGAGTGTTTTTATGCAGTTTTTTGAGTAGTGTTTCCAGAACTTATGTGCATTAAATAATTGAAGCGATCGCCGCCAAACAATTATGGCGAAATCGTCCCAATCTCCCTATGCGCATTTGGGTTGCACCGCGCGTTCCCCATTAATGAAGATGGAGATAATAATCGGGGGGGTATGGACACAGAGGCAGAACTCAGTGATTCTTGGTGGGAGCGAGTTAAATATTACGCTCGGCTGGCGATTGAGCGGGTTGAATACGGGGTTGATGCAGTAAAGGAATATTCTTGGGGAGGGGAAGTTTTGGCTTTAGACAAAACTGGGATAGGGTGACGCGGATAGTGATGGTAAGTGTGTGGACTTAATATCAGGTGATTATAGTGCTTTCACGTTAAGTTGAC
Organism: Nostoc sp.; assembly: GCF_036917375.1. Taxonomy (GTDB): domain Bacteria; phylum Cyanobacteriota; class Cyanobacteriia; order Cyanobacteriales; family Nostocaceae; genus Nostoc. Next base: position 120,363 of record NZ_JBALDN010000040.1, on the reverse strand, counting down.
ACCAATGACAGATGTGCTACCCCATTATTTCAACTTAAATTCATCAAACTTCAATACTTCCGAATCAGGCTTGCGAGTATCAAAACGATAACTACTTATCGTACCCGTTCCAGTATCAAAGATACTAAAAACCGTAATATCATTACTCGCAATATAAGGCATTGGCTTTCCATCTTCACCCAGCAAGGGGGCAATTGTTGGCACTATCGGTTCTAACCCATTGGGATCGCCAAGCTTAACATAATGTTCTTGATATCCAATTGGTACTTCTCGCTTTCTGTCACCCCAAGCAGCGCCGTAACTATTACCTACATTAGATGTTTCCAGAAAATGCATTCCATTGGAACTAACAAAGCGGTTCCACAAATGGGAATGCCCATAAAATACCAATTGCACATTAGCTGCTTCAAGTATTGGGACAACATCACGGATAATATAATCTGCGTCTTTGGGATACTCGTAACGCACTGCTTTGATATTGCCGCTATCCCGTTCAATTATCTGTACTGGTTCTGTATAAGCAGGAACTATATTATCACCCAAAGTATGGGGTGGGTGATGGAACATCACAACTTTGTATTTTGCTTGTTGAAACTCAGGGCTGTTAAGTTCCGACTCTAGCCAATTATATTGCTTGCTGCCTTTAGCAATTGGCTCATAAATAACTTGTCCATAACCCCAATTTTCAGGATTATTTAAATCCTTTTCAGCTTCTCGATATCTACCTTTAAACTTTCCATCTAATTTGGGAGTTCGCCACATATTCGTAGCGTACAGTACCACCAAACGCGTATCACCAAAACTAACTGCATAATACCTTTTTCCACCCTCTTTACTTTTTGGTAAAGAGAAAATCTCTTCGTAGGTATTAGTATTAAAAGAATTATCGATTAAAGATTTATCTGGGTAGATTTTTTGAGCAACTACACGGGGAATTGTATCATCAAATTCATCATTTAAACTTCCCTTCCTGGCAAAGCGCCCCATCACCTCATGATTGCCAATGCAAGTAAACATGGGTGCATGTTGAATTATTTGTCCACCAGTGTAGATTGTCTTTACACCGTCGTGTGACATTTCATATTTAGCACGACCTTGTAAACCAGGAAACAATGCACCGCCACCATTATCATCAAACCATTCTGAGGCGCGATCGCTAACATTGACCAAATCACCGGCAAACCACACGCCATCAACTCGCCCCACTGTTTCTACCACCTTTTGCAGATTTGCCGGTGTCATCGGCTTTAATTGATGATCTGAGGTCAGTAGAATTTTTAGTGGTGTATCTGATTTGGGAGTAGCTGCAAGGCTGAAAACATCACTGTCAACCCTTTTGCCGTCTTCTTGCACACTCGTGACACGATAGTTAACCCGCACACCAGGAGTTAACCCAGTTACCTCAGCCTCATGTCGCCAAATGTCCCGCTGGACGGGTTTTTGATAAACTTGTCCGTCTTGGGTTTGGTTTGCAACTCTTGATTGTTGGTCTTCACGTGTGCGACTGAGTTTGGTAGTACTTGCCCTAACAGTTTGTTTGAGATTTTCCCCGTAGGTTACTGTGTGATTAACACCAGCAAATTCAGTAAACCAAACTACTTGCACTGAAGTTGCAGTTGGCAATTGCAAAAATGGGTCGGTGAGCAGTTGGGGTGCTGATGTCATAATTGTTTGCCCAAAGGAACGCACACCTACCAGAGTAAAGCATATAACAAGCACAAGCATAGCTACTGAGGAAATTTTTCGGCGGCTTTTGTGTCTGAGCATGAGTAACACACCAAATTTTAGGGTATTCACCGACTGAACGCATTTTATTATAAGAAATGTATGGAAAATCCCGAACAATTACTCCAGCAGCTACCAGATTTATTAAACCCTCAGCAGCAAGTAAACCAAACAGGGCAATTAGTTGCTAAATTTAATATCAGTGTGAGTAATCAAAAGTGGAAATACAAAATTTTTCACAACTACTAATTTTTGGCTCTTTTATCGGATTAGTTGGTTGGACTATTACTAATGAAATTGGCAGAACTCAACTTCAAGTTAAAAGCTATGAAGATTGGTTGCTAGATGTTATGGGGCTAATGATTCAAGGAATTTTTATTCCCTTACTACAAGCTACTTTAGTTTATTGGCTTTATCAACATTTATTACCGAGTCAGCAAGGAGATTTAAAATTATCATTAATTCCGACTTTTCTGATCGGTTTTGTTGTAGTTGATTATTTATATTATTGGAATCATCGTTTATTACATACAAAATTTTTGTGGAACGTTCATCAAGTTCATCATACTGTTACTCAGATGGATGTATTAGGAACTTCTCGCAACACACTTTGGACAAGTTTGTTAATTATTTATTTATGGATACACACTTTATTTTTGTATCTTTTAGCCGATCCTACAGGTTATGTAGTTGGAGTCAGTCTAACTTCTGCCTTAGATTTATGGCGACATAGCCGCTTGATAATTCCTGAAAATAGCTGGTTTTATCAATTTTTTTCTTCTTGGTTAATCTTGCCGCAGGATCATGCTTGGCATCATTGCCGTGAAATCCACAATTATAACTATGGGGCTAATCTGAAAATTTGGGATAAATTACATGGGACATATTATGAAAGCAAAAAAATGCCATCTATAATCGGAATTTCTAGCTCATTAAACTTGTTCCAAAAACTTTTATTCCCATTTTCATGACTGTTATAAGTAAAATTCTGTTGTTTTTTCCCGCCTTTGTATTATTGCTAACTGGGGCAGCAATAGTCTACCTCGCCTATTCACCCAACATCTTCAGCATTATGGGGGTGTTCCTTTCTATTTATGGGCTACCAGTGCTAGTTTACCGCTTGCATGAATGGGTTTATCCTGTGCGGGAAGGTATTAGTTATCTACAAAATAAAGAATATAATTCCTGGTGGGGTAGTCATCAAATCCAAGTAATTTTTATTGCAATTCCAGTGTTGGAAGCAGTGCTGCGGTTGATTCCAGGGGTGTTTTCTTGTTGGTTGCGATTATGGGGTGCTAAAGTAGGGCGAGATGTTTACTGGACACCAGGTTTAGAAATTGCCGATCGCAGTTTATTAGAAATTGGCGATCGCGTCGTTATCGGGCATCGTGTCGGTATCTATTCTCACGTCATTAAACCCCGCAAGCAAAATTTAATGTTATATGTCAAAAAAGTCAAGATTGGCAGCAATGTTTTTGTGGGAGCCGGATCTAATCTTGCTGCTGGTGTAGTCATTGCTGATGGTTCTTATGTACCAGCAGTCAGTAACCTTTATCCTAATCAAAAGGTGCAATAATGCGTCCAATTATTCAGCTTTTTGGGCAAATCCTTGCGCCAACTGCGAGGCGATTCGATCGAGCTTTGGATAACCCAGAGTTAACGCAGACATCTGTACAGAAGGAAATTTGCGATCGCCTAATCAAAAGTGAGTATGGTAAAACTTTGGGGATTCATTCTGTAGACGATTGGCAGCGTGTACCAATTGTAGATTATGATACACTCGAACCCTACTTAAATCAAAAAACTCAACAAATTTCCCTTACACCAGAACCTATTTTGTTCTATGAAAAAACCTCTGGTAGTAGTGGAACAGTAAAATGGATTCCTTATACTCAATCTTTGCGGCGATCGTTTAATCAGATGTTTTGTGTATGGGCACACGATCTGATTGTACATGGCCCGAGATTTTCTACAGGCAAACTTTATGCTTGTATATCGCCGCAATTAAATGTAGCTAATAGCCAAACTTTACAAGACGATTTAGATTACTTAGATGGCTGGTTACGTTGGTTTTTGCGTCCTTGGTTGGTGATGCCAAATAAACTTAATCGGCTGAATGATGCGAACTTGTTTAAACATCAACTGGCTTTGGCATTATTAGAGGCTGAAAGGCTAGAAATTATCTCTATTTGGAGTCCTAGTTTTCTGCAAGTACATTTAAAATATATTCAAGAAAATCAGGATTTATTGCGAGGAGAATTACACAACCGGATTTCACATCATCGGTTGCAACACCTGTGCGAAAGCAATATTCCCTGGATGCAACTCTGGCCAAATTTGAAGCTGATTTCTTGCTGGGATAGCGCCAATGCCGCAGACCAAGCGCAAGGATTAAGATTAAAATTTCCAGGCGTATTAATTCAAGGTAAAGGACTACTAGCAACGGAAGCACCAATGACGATTCCGTTGATTGTCGCTGGGGGATGTGTGCCGGTTCTCGATGAAGTATTTTTCGAGTTTGAGGACGATGCTGGTTCGCTGTATGGTTTACATGAACTCAACATTGGCAAGGAATACACGATTATTTTATCTCAAAAAGGGGGTTTGTATCGTTATCGAATTGGCGATCGCATTCGGGTAACTCATTACTATCGCCACACTCCCTGTTTAGAGTTTCTCGGACGACATCAAGCCGTTAGCGATTTAGTGGGCGAAAAGTTGCAAGAAACCTTTGTTAATAATGCTCTTATTAAGTTGAACTTGCAAGAAACTAATTTTAAAAGTTTGATGCCGATTGCCGATCCTCCGCACTATATTCTATTATTAGATTCGGCAAAAGAAACCCCAGAAATTATCGCTCAACAACTCGATCTGGCTCTATCAGAATCGTATCATTACAACAGAGCGCGAGCCATCGATCAACTCGCACCACCACAAGTTTTAATATCTAGTCAAATTCCTGAAATATTAGTTTCCCATCGTATCCGCACTGGAAGTATTTGGGGAGGTATTAAGCATCCAATTCTGGCAACATCACCCATTAGCACTGAACTTTTACAAGAATTGCAGGTGAAAGTTGTCCAAAAATAGCTCAATACGGTTTGGTTAAGGTTTTTTGATGAAAATTCTAGATCGCAAATATGCGACAAATCGCCGTCAAGACGAAAAACTGATTATTGTAGAGACGGCGATTCATCGCGTCTCTCGCCTTAATGTGTTCATTTTTAATTTTTAATTTTTAATTCCGCCTTTTTGATTAAATATTTAACGTGATTCTAATTTAGCAACTCGCTCCTCTAATTTATTGACTTGTTGCTTCAATTCAATCACCAAAGTTGCAAGCCGATCGAACATCGGATCTTGCTGTGATAAGTTTCTTCTAGAACCAGTTGACTGTCGTGGGGTAAGTGTTGTTCTTGAAGATGGAGACTGCCGAGTTTTACCTAGCTGAGACTCTAACTGATTTAACCGCGACTCAACACGATTCAAATCCGCTTCCAGATTATAGATGCGGGACTCTACTTGCTGCGATGAGGCAGTTTGAGAAAGAAAACTGCCCCAGATAATTGTTACTAAAATCCCGGCGATTACTAGCACCTTGATTTTTTTCATACCAATAGCTGACTTGTTAGAACAGTCTATCTAACCAGATTTGCTTGAAATAATTTACAGACTAAAAATCTGTAGATATTTCATCTCTTATCTGGTTGTAAGTTAGAAAATAAACTCTGCAAATCGATATTGACAGTATTTTCTCCCTGTTTAACCTCAAATGTGACGTTAGACGCTTTTCCTATTTTTAGCGCTTGTACGCAAAGTTCTGCCACATCCTCACGGCTGATTTTGCCTCTAATATTGTCACCTTGCTCAAATATTAATTCCTTACCACCTGTGTCTTCAGTTAAGGCACAAGGTCTAATAATTGTATAAGGAATTCCGCTTTCTCTTAAACTATCTTCTCCCTTCAATTTCCAAGTTAGAATTCCTCCCAATTGATCGTTTAATTTCACTGCTGGCGGTTCTTCATCTAAATTAATGCCAGGGCGGCCGGGACGAGTGACACCTGCTGAACTGACGAGGATAAATTGTGGTAAAGTTGTCTCGCCATAAGCTTTAATTGATTCCAACTGGAAAGCAAAACCACCTGGAGAAAATTTAGGATTTAAAGCACCATCATGTTCAAATTTGCTTAACATCAGTTGGAATGAGCAAATTCTACTTTGCTCAAGTGGCGGCGCATCTTTAACAACTTTTGCTCGAAATACGGGAATCAAATCGGCAAAGGGAATCTGAATATCTATCCAGGTATTAGCTACGGTATCGAAAGAATAGCTGTAGCCAATACCATCCCATGTTGTATCTGTCCGCAGAAAGATTTTATAACGCTGACCGTCACCTTTGACGCGCAATTTCACTCCTTCATAACCAGATAAGTTAAAGGGTGGATCAAAATTCTTCGTTCTGACAGAAGCAAATCCGCCAGAGTTAGCGGTGGATACATTACCCGCAAATAAAGCTGTATTTTCTACTAATTGGATATTACTGGCACTCACGCCACCCATGACAACATCATCCAGCGCTCCCCAGTTATCCTTTAATTCTGCTGATGGCTTGGTGAAATCAAATATTAGTTTTTCGTTTGCTTGGGGTAAATATTTTGCCGCAGCTTGGACTAAGTTTTTGACTCCTTGATATTCTACATTTTCGGGAGTGTCGCCCACAATTTCTGGTTGGTAAAATTTAACACCTTGATAATATTTGGCTCTATCTGCTGTATCTCCCTCTACTGGTTGTACGCGCACTGCTGTACAACAAATTACAGCTTGGATATCAGACAGAACTAAAGGAGTTAAAGTTTCTGGTTGCGTGATATCCGCAACTACTAAATCGATATCATTACCAAGAATTGACCGCGCTTTGTCGATATCTCGAACTAGGGCGCGAACTTTATAACCTTGTTGGAGCGATCGCTGCACTACTCGTTTACCGACACCACCTGTTGCACCTGCTACTAATATTACACCCACGTTTCTTCCTCCATTGGGTCTATATTGATTATCCTTAGGACGACCTTGGATTAATTGCTGTACCCAGTTAAGGAAAGGAATTACCTCAAAGTAAGTCAGGGTTTCGATAAACCTGCCTAAGTCCCATTGAGAACGATTTTTGTCAGTCATATTTGCGTCCTCATAACTTTATTTACTCTAACAATTTTAGAGGGAGTGGCGAGTCAATACTTTTTGGGTTTTGGGGGAAAGGGGAAAGGGAAAGGGTTTGATATTTACCTTTACCCGCAAACCCATTAACCTTTACCCAGACCAAAAGAGAGATTGTTGGATTTATCCGAAAAGTATTGAGTGGCGAGTAGTGTAGTTCAATTACTTGAAAAACGCTGTCATTTTTTCAGAGCGCAAGAGTATGATCAGCAATATCTAGAGAAGCATGGACGCGCTTCTTACAGAATAGGCTAATCTTTCATTGGATTGAGGGAATATATAAGCGCTCAGTTAGAATATTTGTACTTCATAAACATTACAAAAGATTTTGTTAACCTCTTTCGTAATTGAGATAGTCTAAACTTGGACTTGAGGGATGGTGGTAAGTCTTGAAAGTTAACGGATACAAAACCTCTTTGAATGTAAAAATTCACCAATTGATGTTTTAAGCATTTTAAATAAAGCGGTTGACTAGCTTGAGTAATTAAATGCTGCATTAGAACAGTCCCTAAACCACAGTTCCGCCAAGCAGGTGCAACAAATAAACTACCTAGTTCTTGTGCTAAGTGAAAGTTTCGGATCTGCCCGAAGGCTACTAAATGCCCATCACATTCAATGACCCAAAATTGCTGCCATCTGAGTTGACTGGGATCTAGCTTTGCTTTAAACACAAAAAATACTATTAACCACATATCAAAAGGCTTGGCCTTACGAAGAACATACTCAGGTGGCAACGAGACATTAGACTGTATCATCTATCCAGCAATAATTAGACAATCCCAATTTACCTTGACTGGTTGAAATTTTTTGAGCAAAACAGGGTGTGGGCTGTAGGGGAAAGACGAAATGGTAAGCTGAGATTGTAGTTATCTCCAACAACAGGCATCAATTAGTATCGCTACCAGAGCAGTAAAGCAGGCAAAATATAGCTTCCGGGCAATAATGCAAAAACTCCTTTTTAATGACAAAGATAGATTTAGAGCGCAGGCCCTATTCCTTGGTAAAGGTATTAACTTAAAGACGCTGGATAATTACGTTTCCTTGGCGAGTATGCCACTAATGATTAGAGCCGGTGAAGAAGGCTACGCTGTATTGCTGGCCTATGGTGCAGTCGTCCTGTTTAACCTTGAACCTGGAGAAAAGGTAGCCTTTTTGACCAAACTATCCTCTCAAATCAGCGGCCCTTTTGCCGACCCAGAAACAGAAGAGGTGGAAGTTCATCTCAGTATTAGTGAGAGCGAACGAGCTAAGGAAGGAAAAATTTTACTGCATGAATTGAGTATAGAACGCTTGCAGATAGTGGCTGATATTCTCGCTAAGAGTGTTGTGCTGTCTCACTATGAAACCAGCCTAGCAACTGTATTCGATCAAATTGAACCGTTTGCAGCTAGTCTCCAGCGTGAAAACAGGAGTAGACAACAAAGCCGGGAATTACTGCGTCAACTTGGGACTACTCTATTAGTTCAACATAAGATTGTAGGTCAAGTAGAGATTATCGATAAGCCGGAGTTGCTTTGGGAATCTCCACAGCTAGAAAATTTATATCTGCGCTTGGAGGATGAATACGAAATTCGCGAGCGTCACCATGCTCTAGAACGTAAACTAGACCTAATTTCCCAAACCGCCCAAACAGTACTGGAGTTCATGCAGCATAGCAGTAGTCAGCGAGTAGAGTGGTATGTGGTGATTCTGATTGTGGTAGAGATTCTGCTGTCACTTTATGACATCCTTTTCAAAAACTAATCCTAAATTTGGGGTTGTGAGATGGCGAGGGAGCGATCGCAACTACTCAAAATTCAGTGCGAGAAATCGCTCCTCAGAGCGACACTGTTAATAAGTTGCAAGCTCGGCTACGAACTAAAACTAGGCAGAAAAAAGCAGCGATTGCCTTGCTTGATAATGCTAAGTTGAAGTATCAACTCCTTCTCAAGTCGTATATGTGAGATATGACTAATACCTGAAAATTGCTTTAAGAAGAGGGGTAGTGGTAAATATGTAGTGAAAACTGATATTTACCACTACCCAGCAATGTTCTTGCTAACTTACTGGCAAACTGGAATACGGATTTGAAACTCCGCTCCCTCGCCGGGTTCTGAAGTGCAAGAGAGCGAACCACCATGTTTTTCGGTAACGATTTGGTAGCTAATCGACAAGCCCATACCTGTTCCTTTACCCACAGGTTTTGTGGTGAAGAAAGGATCGAACAGGCGACGGCGAACAGGCTCTGGTATACTCATCCCATTGTCTGCAATCCGAATTTCGACTCGATCGGCATCAATTTGCTCAGTGTGAATAGTAATGGTTGGAGTTGTAATTTGTCCTTGATTGTTCGTTAATGACTCTTCTAAAGCATCGATCGCATTACTCAACACATTCATAAATACTTGATTTAGCTGCCCTGCATAGCATTCCACTTGAGGCAAATTACCGTAGTGTTTAATAAGCTCAATAGCGGGACGATCTGACTTGGCTTTGAGGCGATGTTGGAGAATCATTATGGTACTGTCAATGCCCTCATGAATATTAACAGCTTTAATTTCGGCTTCGTCCATACGTGAGAAAGTTCGCAGAGAAGCGACAATTTGCCGAATCCGGTCTGCCCCAACCCACATAGAAGACAGTAGCTTCGGCAGGTCTTCTAGTACGAATTCTAAATCGATCGCCTCTGCTTCCTCCTGAATCTCTGGATGGGGAGATGGGTAATGCTTCTGATAAAGTTCCAGCAGTCTTAGCACCTCTTGGGTGTAACTGTTGGCATGGGTTAGATTGCCAAAGATAAAATTGACTGGATTGTTGATTTCGTGAGCAACCCCAGCTACCAGTTGACCCAAGCTCGACATTTTCTCGGTCTGCACAAGTTGAGCCTGAGTTTGTTGTAGTTTATACAGAGATTTTTCGATTTGTTCGGCTTTTTCTCGCTCTCGCGTTTCGGATGCTTGCAAAGCTTCATTTTTAGTTTCGAGTTCTTGTGATTTAGCTTCCAGTTGTTCTGAGTAAGCTTGCAGATTGGTGTAAAGACGGGCGTTGTCGATCGCAATCGAAATTTGTGCTATCAACAGACTCAGCACATTCACCCGTTCTGGGGTAAAAGCACCAGAAATGAGATTATTTTCCAGGTAAATAATCCCAGTAAACTTGCCAGAGTGAATCAGCGGCAAACACAAAATTGACTTGGATTGGTAAGTGGTGATATAAGCATCAGCCACAAAACGGGAGTCTTTAACAGCATTGTCTAAAACCAGATTGTTTCTAGTTCTTTCCACATAATTGCATAAGGCAACCGGGAGTAAGGATGAATTAGTTTTATCCTCTGTGTTAACAACAACGCTAACCTCGTTACCTATAACTATTCCCGTCGCTTCTAATATCCATTGATTCTCGTGCTTGGCAATAAAGTAACCTTGTTGAGCGCCAGCATTTTCGACGACAATCCTCATCAATTTTTCGAGCAACTGAGTTAGCACCATTTCTTCTGACAGCACCTGTGCAGCTTTCATCACTGTCATGAAGTCGAGAATATGAGCGCCTCCTGTAGTCGTAGAGCTTGTTTGAAGAGTGTGCAGGTAATTCGTTTCTATTTTTTCTGTATTTGACCGCAAAATTAATTGCGGATAGCGTGTTTCTAAATCTTTGACTTTAGCAACAGCACCCCAATGACTATAGGCGTAGTAAGCATTAGTCATGTAGGTTTGAGCGATCGCTTCTTTACCCCATGACAAATAGAATTTGGCTGCGAGTTCGTGGGCGAGAGCTTCCTCGTTGATATACTCGTTTTCTTTAGCAAGTGCGATCGCTTTTTCATACATCTCGATCGCTTCGATTTTTTCGCCTAAAACCCGATGCCGTTCTGCCTCTACCAAATAGAATTTGTGTAAATGATTCATTGGGGCATAATCCGCCCATTTTTGGATTTTTTCTTGATTAGCTTGGACGCGATCCAGGATGGCCTTTTGCTCTGATTCTTGGCTATTGGGATACACCGCTAGCCGCACTAAAGAATCGTAAAAATTCAATACAGGAACAAGGGGCATTCCTACCACTGCATCTAAATACTTCTCTGCTATAGCGAGATTCTCAATCGCTTCTGAGTAATTTTCAAACCAATAACAAAGCAAAAATTTGTTCAAATATATGTAGCCAACTCCCCCATTGTCGTTTGCTTGCTGGTGCAGTGGCAACCTTATTTGTTCATCGCAGGCTTCACCCTTGAGAAGGCAGGGATTTTCATTTTTTCCCAGTAGATTTAAGATAGCCTGCCAATAGATTTCTATATAATAAAGCGCTGTTTCTTGCTTGGTTTTATAAATAGCATCTCTGCTTCTTGCTATTTCTCTTTCAAGGACAGTTAGTTCTTTACCGCTAAAGTAAGCTAAACAGGAGTACTGGAATAGACTATAGCCTGCATATTCTAAATCTCCTGTCTCCATTCCGCTAGAGTAAGCTGACAGCAAAGGCTCTAAGGTTTCTCTCAGATGCTCTTTCCAATGTCGGATAAATAGATTTACGATAAAAACTGTCTTGGCTTTGATTTCTTGAGCATTTAACTTTGACACTAGATTTAAAGCCAACTGACCAAATTTATAACCTGAATCAATATCTCCCACAATGGCACAAAGAAGAAAACCATAATTGGCATAAGCAAAAGGAGAAACGGCAGCATTACCATATTCGACGGATAATTGTACTTGTTTGCACACCGTCAGGGGCAACAGTGCAGGAGCAACAATATATGCAGGAGCAAAGATACTTGACAAAAGTCTAATGGCTGCTAATCTATAGCGATCGCTCATTTGAGGTAGTTCAATTAAATCCTCAATTCGCCTTCCACTCAAAATTGCCGCAGTGTCCGCCAATCCTTGCCCAATGTCTGACGCGTTCGGTTCTTGAGGAAACTCTACCCCTAACAGCTTTAAAACTTGTAACGCTGTGTTAACCGCTTCTAGTAGCCTGTTCTGCGCCATATAAGCTTGCATCTGGACTTCATACACTTTAATTTTGTCCAATAGCGTCACAGCACGGTTTTGGACGATCTCAAACAATCTCTGCATTTCTTCAAAATCACCGCTCAAAAAAGCTGCCTCTGCCGCTTCTGAGTGCAGTGTTAATGTCAGTTCATATTCACACTTCCAGCTTTCTTCTGCTAACAGTCCCAAACCCACTTGTAAATATTTGATGGCGGAATCGTGCGCTGTGGCTGCTTTTGCTCTTTGACCTGCGATGAGATTTAGTTCTGCAAGTTGGCATTTTTCTGCTTCAGAAATCAGTAAATCAGTACCATAATTGAGTTGATTAACTAAAGCAAATATATTTTCTTTGCGTTCTTCTGGCGTCGTATTTTGCAGCAGTAATTGACCAATTTTCAGATGCGTTGCTTGTTTGCGATCGTCGGGAATTAGAGAATACGCGGCTTGCTGTACTCTGTCATGTAAAAACTTGTAATCAACTTTGATATCAGTTAAGGTAATGCCACCTGACTCTTCTTGACTAAATGCTAAAGGAATTTTGTAATCCTGACTTAACGGTAGAATTAACCCAGCTTGCAGGGCTGACCACAATTGCGCCGCAGTTATTAGAGAAGATACTTCGTTGACGATCGCTAATACATCTAAGTTAAAAGTATTACCAACACAAGCAGCCAGTTTTAGAACTTGTTGCGTTTCTAATGACAGTTTGCGAATATTTCTCGCTGTCAGTTCAACAACATTCAGGTCAGTAATGCCGATCGCTTGAATATGTTGAATATTCCATTGCCATACTCCTGAATGGAAGTCATACGTTAACAAGTCTTCTTGGTATAGGGTTTTCAGCAATTGTGTTAAGAAGAAAGGGTTCCCCCCGGTTTTATGGAATAGTAATTCTGCTAGTGGCTGACTGTGTTCTATGTGATTCAATGTATCGCTAATTAACGCTTCCACATCCGTTAACTGCAATGATGACAAGACGATGTTATTCACCACCGCACCAGAAGATTGAATTTTGGACAAACTCATCATCAATGGATGGGTGGATGACACTTCGTTATCACGGTATGCCCCGATTAGCAATAAATATTTGCGTTCAGTATCGGTCATCAATAGCTCAATTAAGTTCAGTGATGCCGAATCTGCCCACTGCAAGTCATCCAGAAAGACAACTAAGGGATGGTCTTGGTTCGTGAATACCCCAATGAATTGCCCAAAGACGCGATTGAAACGATTTTGAGATTCTGTCGCTCCCAATTGTTTTACAGGTGGCACAGTTCCAATAATGAGTTCGACTTCGGGAATCACATCAATAATTACTTGCCCATTTTCTCCCAACGCAGCTAACAGTTTCTCTTTCCACCCTTGAATTTGGGCAACGCTTTCGGTGAGTAATTGCTGAATCAAAGATTGGAACGCCTGAATCAACGACGTGTATGGAATATTGCGTTTGAACTGATCGAACTTGCCTGCAATGAAATAACCTCTGGCTCCGACAATCGGTTTATGAACTTCATTGACGACACTCGTCTTGCCAATGCCCGAATAACCAGAGACGAGCATGAGTTCGCTGCTACCACCTGCCACACGCTCAAATGCAGTCATTAATGTTGTTACTTCTGCTTCGCGTCCGTAGAGTTGTTGTCCAATCAAAAAATGTCCAGATTTGTCCCGTCTCCCGGGTACGAAGTTTTCAATCTTGCCAATCACTTGAAGTTGAAACAAGCATTCCTCTAAATCCGCTTTCAGTCCCCAAGCGCTTTGATACCGCTCCTCTGCTGTTTTCGCTAACAGTTTCAAAATAATTGCACTAATCGCCTCTGGCACATCTTCCAGAACACGGCACACGGTTTCACTACAGGGTGCGACTGGCATTTTGGCAATGTGACAGTGGATCAACTCCATCGGGTCATTAGCATAAAACGGCAGCGTACCAGTTAGCATTTCATACAAGGTGACACCCAATGAATAAAAGTCGGTGCGATAGTCGCACACCCGGTTCATTCTGCCTGTTTGTTCAGGCGACATATAGGCAAGAGTACCTTCAAGCAAATTTGGATTGCTCAAAGTAGGATTTTCTCGATCGAGGCGAGAGGAGATACTGAAGTCAATCAGTTTTATTTCTCCTGATTCGGGATTAATTAGAATATTGTGCGGCTTAATATCTTTATGTATAATTTTTTGGGCGTGTAGCTCTCCTAAAGTGTGCGCCAAATTAATCGCCACCTTAAGAAAAGTAATCAAGGTAGTTTTTTGAGTCACAATCATTTCTTTGAGCAAGCAACCCGGAATATCTTCCAAAACCAAAGCCAGACCATGCTGATAATTCTTTAACTCGTAGGCTTTAACAATGCCAGGAATTCGCAGGGACTCAATGATTTGATATTCGTGGCGCAGTCGAGCAATATCTTCCAGTGGTGGATGTTCGCACAGAAGAGTTTTAATCGCCACAGAGACATTATCGGTTTCTCGCCGTCCACGATAAATGACGGTTTTACTACCGGAGTGAAGGGTTTCGAGGAGTTGATAACCAGATAAAGTAGCTGTCATTGTTTTTTCTTGCAATATAAGCATTCTTAATTTGCCCATGCAAGTTTAGCTTTGTAACATCTGAGACAAAAATAAGCATATTTTTACGAGATGTTACATAATTAATTTTGATTAAAAGTGTTTATTATGACTTGATTTTCACGGTATTTTGCATGTTTTTGACCTGTAATGAACTAACGCTTATCTTATCGCAGCCGCAAGTAAAGACATGACGCAACGAATCAAAGCCAACGCCTATTTTCTCTGCAACAGAAGAATCGTTGGATTTTCGTGGGAGTCAGCTTCTCGATAAAAGATATTTGTAGGATAAAAACTGGTGATATGGTCGTTATCCTCCAGTTTCTCAAAGATTGAGATCGGACAATCCAGGCTAATCATCAAGACGACGGCCCAGTATCCAGTGGTATTTGCGAATAAACAAGCAGATATTCCTTAATCATACAGTTTTTTGAAATGAGGCGATCGCATTCGTGTATTCTCCAAGTATGAATACTGCACCAAAACCAGCAAAAAAGGTGGATGTGTGGCATGAATATGTCGGATATTGTAAATTCAAACCATAATTTTATATCTAGCAAAATTAACGAAAATTAGTCAGAGGGTAAACACATTTTGGAGATTACTTTATATAGTATTTATCTAGAAGTTTAAAATATCTAATGATTCTTCTATTTCTAAATCTAATATTATTTCTCGTGTATCTTTGAGTGCTTCTAGCTTACCTTCTTTACGATAGATATCTGCCGCTTTTTGAAAATCTTCAATTGCTCCCTGTTTATCTGCAATTTCTAAATGAATATTACCACGGTTATAATAAGCATCAGCATAGCTAGGATTAATCTGGATTGCCTGAGTATAATCTTCAATTGCACCCTCAAAATCTCCTAAATCTGAACGAGCATTACCACGGTTGTAATAAGCATCCGCATAACTAGGATTAATCTGGATTGCCTGAGTATAATCTTCAATTGCACCCTCAAAATCTCCTAAATCTGAACGAGCATTACCACGTTTTTTATAAGCTATAGCATCTTGAGGATTAATCTTGATTGCTTGAGGAAATCCGGGCTGAGAATTTAATAAATAACGAGCAATCCCACGGTTTTTATAAGCATTAGCATAATGAGGATTAATTTTAATAGCCTGGGTATAATCCTCAATTGCTCCTTGGTTATCTCCAACATGAGAACGAGCTTCCGCGCGATTTTTATAGGTTACGGCAACATTAGGATTAATTCTAATAGCTTGAGTATAATCATTAATCGCTTCCTCTAATCGCCCCAGTTGATAGAGAGCTAAACCTCGTTTATTGTAAGATTTAGCATCATGAATATTCATCTGGATTGCCTGGGAATAATCTGCGATCGCGGCTTCGTAATCTCCTATTTGATAGTGAGCTAAACCTCGTTTATAATATAAAACATCAATATCGCCTTGATTAACTTGTAAGGCTTGATTATAGTTAGTAATTGCATTTGTATATTCTCCTTTTTGAAAGCATTCATCACCCAGTTTTACATAAAATATATTTAAATCTCCATTATCATATTCAGGCTGGAAAGGAGACTTGAGTATCTGATGATTGGTTGATTTAGATAGAATTTCCTGTTTCGGAAGATATTTATAAATAGGTGGTTGTTGGCGAGAAGAATTATTTATAGAAGATTGTAACTGTTCTAGATAGCACCATAAACCACCACCATATAGTAATTGTTCTATTCCAAAAGAAATTTTACCAGTCTTCAACTTAATCATCCGCGTTGGGAGAAAGCCAGCCACAAAAAGGTGATACTCAGATTGTGCTTCACTCACATCTTCTTGAATTAAAATGCAAACTACAACTGCATTTTTTTCAACTTCTTCAGAACTAATTGACCATCTTACTCTGTCAATTCGACCATGACGAGATTTTACCTCGATACCAATAGATGGGTCAGAAGTCAAGGTAAAATCTATATTACCATCACCGCCAAATCGCTTTTCATAGTCGACTTCGGTAATAAAATCAGCTAAACGTTCTTTGACAACTTCCTCACCCAACTTCCCTTTGAGATAGCTAAGAAAAACATCACGGACTGGTAAAACACGCTTATATTTCTCAGCCATCAACCAGCAAAATTCCCGTAGTGCCTTTAACCTCTCTCCAGAAATTATAGTTAATTCACTATATTGACCTTCTGTTTCACAATGAAGCAGACAACCAGATGCTAACCTTTTAATAAAATCAGACTGTAGCGATCGCAGTAGTGTAATCCAGTCCATTTATGTTTCTGCGAATCTTTTGATGAGATTATTCTATTAAAATATCCATTCGGCGTAAAGCTTTTAATTAGCTCTTTAGGCGCAGCCATGTCTAATTATGCCAGAGTTTTGAAGAGTTGGGAGAGTGCGATCGCTGGGAATAATACATGAAATATTAATTAGCTAACCACCCAATACGGTTCGGTTAAAGGGGAAAGGGAAAAGGGAAAGGTTTTGAATACATCCTTTACCCTTTACCCCTTCCCCTTTTCCCAGACCGCAGGGTGGTTTCATACAAGCAGAGAATAAATTAAAACTGGGCTTCAAAGCCCCCGTGGGGGAGAGGAATGGAAGTGAGGGAAAAAACCTGGACACAAAACGAGAAATCAAGACTTATGTATTTTTCTTTTTTCGTATGAAACCACCCTGCTCCTCGCAAGCGGGGAGAGGGTTGGTGGTGGGATTCTAAGAACAACTAGTGAGGGCTGCACCACATTGTTCTTCCCTTGTCAACCAACCCTTAACACCTTGATATTCTACCTGCGCCCAATCTCCCTGACAGCCTAACAATTTGACGGGCATATTAGCAGGAATTCTTCTCAGTTTTTGGCTTTTTTGACTGCTACTAGCATAGAAATCTACGCTGTTAGTACCGTAGCCTCGCGTTGTTAAACCTAACTTTGGCACAAATACCCATCCAGTTCCTTGAAAACCATTGCTAGCATTAGTAATCTGCACCCAATTTCCAGCAGCACCAATAACATGAACTGTTTCCTTAATGGGTATTTGTCCTATAATTACGTTATTTGTACTTGCACCACTCCGCACATTTAACCCTTGGGAATCTGTATCAGTGACGTAGGCAAAAAGATTGCACTTTTGAGAATTACTTGATTTCGCTAAACTTATTTCACTAGCTATACCAGTATTGAGTATCACACTAATACAACTGAATGCCAATCCGATCGCTAACTTTGATGCTGGATTTTTCACTTTTTTTGTCATCATTTCTTCAAGTTTCTGGCATCAGTACCCAAGGCTGGAGTTTTATTGATATGTCCGAATCTACCTAAACAAATTCTGGTTAACTTTGTAAGGTAGTTCTATTCAAGAAATTTTAGTACTGCATAACACTTTTAATTTTACAAAATTTAGTCCTGCGATCGCAGATGGCTGCAATCCAATGTTAAACTCACCATCCCAGGTTTTTACGGTGCAAAGGTTATCTGACTTTGTTGGGCCAACTGCTGGTTTTGAGTTGTAAATTTTTAATCGTATACATTTACTATTTTTGTTCGAGTTGTTTTATCAATTCTTCAGCTTTACGAACATCATATTTACGTCCTTGCTGCTCGAATAAATCTCGGCAGCACCGCATATAAGCTAGACCTTCCGCCTTTTGCCCAGATAGCACTAGAGCGTTACCTAAGTTTCCGTATGCTTCGGCAAAAGTTGGATTGAGGCGAATTGTTTGTTTATAAGCTGCGATCGCGCCTGCTAAATCGCCTTGTTGGTCGAGGGCAACTCCCAAGTTGTAGTAGCCTTTCCAAGACGAAGGATTGCTCTTGATTTCGCTTTGATAAGAAGCAATTTTATCGGCAAGTACGCCAAGACCTTCCGGCAATCCTAATTCCAAACTGAGTGCAGAGCGTTTGGAATCTGGGGCAGTTGGGAGTTGTTTGGTAAACTCAGCAGTTGCAGCTTGTAAATCCCCTTTTTTTTCTAAAGTAAATCCTAAGTTAGCCTGTGCTTCACCGTAGTTAGGAGCAAGTTCTAGGGATTTACGAAAAGCAACAATGGCTTGGTCTAGTTGCTTTTGCTTGACAAGTATCACTCCCAGGTTGTTGTAAGCAGACGGCAGGTTGGAATTAGTTTTAATGCTAGAGCGAAAAGCAAGTTCAGCTTGAGCAAAATTTCCCTGCTTGTAAGCCGCAATTCCCCGCTCCAGATAGCACTTGCTATCGCACATCGGGTTGCAAATTAAAACCAGCACTAATGGCGCAATTGCGACCAATAGAATTAATTTTTGTAAAACCAAGATTAGCTTAGAAGTCATATAAATTTTTTTTCTTTTGATATCAAAAGCATCCAAAGTTGCGGTGTAGAGCCAAAGCAACTGGTATTTCCGAGATCGCCAGTAAAAATGCTCCAACAATAGTAGCCTTGCTAGCTAAGTAGTGTATGTAACTATATTAAGTTTTCAGTATTATAAATAACTTAAAAAATTTTATTAACTCGTGATCTAGATCAGTGCTAAAAGCTCAAGATACTTCCCACAATAGATCGGGGCAAAGTCTAATTTCGTAGCTAATTTGCATACCCCAAATTTTTTTGTATATTTAAACATTGGTATTAATTTTATGAGAGAAGTGATCCCAGAAGAAAAGACATATTTAGAGCTTTCCGAAGCTAGTGGAAGTTCTCACAAGTTTTATGAAGTGATAGTTCAAGATAACCAATTAACTATACGTTACGGTCGTATTGGCGACTGTGGGCAAACTCAAACAAAAGCTTATCCAACTTCTGAGAAAGCGAAAGCAGAGGCTAATAAAAAAATTAAAGAAAAGCTCAAAAAAGGTTACGAGGTAGCTGTTATGGGTGTTCGCCAGAAGCGCCCTGTGACACGCCGCCAAGTCAGCAGCACTATTTCCACCGCAAAACAAGCTCCGATTATTTGGAAGTTTGCTTCTAATTCAGCTGCTTTTGGAATTTTCATTGATGCCAAACGTTGCTGGGTTGGAAATCAAGCAGGTCAAGTTTTTGCTTTGAATCATCAAGGTCAAACGATCAATCGGTTTAAGCTTCCTGATGGCGTTAAATGTTTAGTTGCCGATGATATTTGGATTTATGCTGGTTGCGATGACGGCAATGTTTACGACCTGACTGGCAAACTACCGCGTCTGAGCTACAAAATTGATGAAAATGTCGATATTTTTTGGTTAGATATCAAAGATGGATTGTTAGCCGTCTCTGATGCCAATGGTGGGGTAACGACAATCGATCATGATGATGAATCACAGTGGACTCGTCTAAGTCAAGGCGATTCCGGCTGGATGGTACGTTGTGACCAATCTGGGATTTATCACGGTCATAGCAAAGGCGTGACAATGTACGATCGCCTTGAAGGTCGGATGTTATGGCATCAAAAAACTCAAGGCAGCGTACTGTTTGGTTGGCAAGAGGCATCAACAGTCTATGCCGGAACAAGCGACCATAAAGTTTACTGCTTTAATAAAAATGGGGAAGTTGGCTCCGTTTTCAAATGTGATGCGTCAGTTTACTCTTGCGCTACCGCACTTAACGGGAAGTATGTGTTTGCTGGAGACAATAGTTCTTCCATTTACTGCTTTGATCGGCTAGGAGAGCGTCTTTGGAAGCTTTCTACAGGGTGTGGCTCGGCTTTATCTATGCAGTTTTTCAACAACTATATTTATATTGTTACAACAGATGGTTATTTGGCTTGCATTGATGCTAGTGAAACTGCGATTGGCTCTGCTCAAACAGGCACAGTTCCTGAAGCTGTAGTAATAAAAGCACCATTAGGTGAAGGAGCAGCACCCTCATCTGTTCTAGAAACTACTACAAATACAAGCTCTGGGGTTATTGTTGAATGCTTTCGAGAAGGAAGTAAATTGAGAGTTCGTGTTGTTTCTGATGGTTACAACCACAACTGGAAAGTCCAGTTTCCCAAAGATATTCGTGTTGAAGGTGCGCGTTACCTTGTTCAAGAAATACGTGAATCAGCCAGTGGCGGATTTTACCGTACCTATGGTGATATTCAAAAATTAGTTTAACTAGATAGAGCGTCAGCTTCAGCACTACAACGCTCGGCATTTGAGACGATCGCAACGTCTCTCGAAAAGCGCCGACACTAAAGCATTCAGTCCCAGGTTAAACCGTAAAGACTGAGACTCAATCTCGCACAGCTTACGATAACCTCAAAAATGCTTTGGAAGTAGCGAATTTCCCTGTATAAATTAACTAACATTATCAACCTTTGTAATTAGACAGTTTCGAGGCGAAAACGCTTAAATGCTCTAGCTGCTTCAGGAATTAGCTCAATGTACCAATATCCATTCGTTTCATCTGCAAACCAATTAACTATTGCAAGTGCTGGTTGACCAAATTCATCATTTTTACTCCAAAAAACTTGCAAAAACTTGCACCTATATGACCAATTTGTCCAGGAGAATCACCATCATATTCAGCAGCTTCAGATAACTCCCAAGTACGTAATCTGCGATTATCTTTCATAAAGTAACAATGCTGATATAACTTATCCAAGATAGCTTTATGTCCTAGAGTTAATCCCTCATAAATTGAATGGAATGCCTCTAGATATTCTTCTTCGGAAAAAATTCAACGTTCAGCATATTTAATCACTTTATTATTCCCCTTTCTTTTTGCCAGAATACCAACATTGAGCAAAACAAAGCTTGATGCCAACGGCAATATTTACTATATCTCAGGTTTGAGATTGTCAAATCGCAGCAGAGGTTTATGATACCTTTGCTGCGATTTTAACCTTAATTGCGTGTAGCTTCCAGTAGGCGAGAAAAATAGAAGCGAGTCTTCGTCATTGCCCGTCGTTGCAAAGAAAAGCCATTGCTTTCTAAGATTTTCACCACATCAGCCTCACGATGCAAATATGCACGAGTGGCTTTACTTGGCCCAGGAAAGAAACTGCCAATTTTCTTGAGTATACTCAGGGCGCAAGTCTTCGGCGCAAAACTGAGAATTATCCGCGACTGTGCCAAAGAACAGAGGTGAGATATCATCTCATCGGCTTTTTCTTGAGGGTAATGGATGAGAACATCTAGGCAAATAACAGTATGGTAGCTACCACTCAACGATTCCAAATCCTGCACGGCAAAAGTAGGATTTTCGGTATTTCCCAAAGTTTGCTTTGCTCTATCTCTGCCTTCTTCTACCATTTTTTCTGAAATATCGGTGGCATAGACTTTGGCACCATCTACCGCCAGGGGAATGCTGAGACTACCAACACCACACCCAGCATCACAGATTGATAGCTCTGGTAAATTGTTATCAGCCTTTAGCCAACCGAGAACTGTATCCACAGTTTGCTGGTGTCCATTGCGGATGTCTAATTGGACTTTGTTGACTTCGCCATCGCCGTAGATTCGCTTCCAACGGTCAAACCCTGTGGAATTGAAATACTCGCGAACAATCGTTTTGTCGTCGGCTGCGTTCATAAACTTCGATTTTTAGGAGTTCCCAATGCTTAAAATTATCATTGATAGGAACCCATAAGAGCGGTCTTCCAGATTTTTCCAGATGATAGTTGGCCGATAAGCAAGGATACTTACGTGCACAGAAGAACTCAGGGTGTCGAATTCCAGCCCAGACGCGCAAAACTCAATAACAGGCAAAATACTTAATTTAACTTAGGTTTCATTGGAGTCAATGCAAGTAAAAACAATTGCGATCGCTTTTGTCTCAGTGATGGGAATCGACAAGAGCGATCGCGTGGTTTTATAGCTATTCTCCAAATTGCTCTTGAGATAATAACGGCTCAAATGACTGATAAGCATGATAATTATGAAAATGTCGAGCATATAAATCAACAATATCCTCAGATGAATCCAAGTCATCATACAAAACTGAATTTACGTCTACTACTTGCTGCAAATACCAAGTAATAGTTTCTCCATTTTCATTTGTATAGCTTACACTTTCATTTTTACCATAATTCAAAGCCTTAGCTTTTGCTTGCTCTAAAGAAGCAGCTTTAATCAAAACAAAGCTTTCTTGGTACAAAGGTTGACGATCGGGTTTATCTGAAGATGATTTGTAGAGAATTATAGCAATGTATAAAAATTCCGCTTTATTTGCACTTTCAGTTTTCATCTCATGTTCTCCACAGCTACTTTTTAAATCTATTATCATTCAATAATTTCCAAGCTTTTTTACCACTAGCCGATTTGTTTTTCTTGATGTCTTCTAAATAAGAGTTCAGAAACTCGCTCGGAAACTCTACTTTGGGATATAACTTAGTCCAAATAGCTTTGGCTTTATTCCAAACATCCTCACCTACTTTTTGAGATGCCCCTTCTACGACTTTCTTACCCACATTCAACAAAAATGGCAGACAGGGAGCGAGAAATTTAACAAGTAAAGCTATATCCATTAGTTTATGATGTCTATCTCAGAAATGTACATTTTTACTAAGTAAATTAACGCTTCTTTCCCTGTCACCTTGACGCGAAATTTAGCCCAATAATCGCTGCCAAGTTAGTTCTTTTGTTTCCTCATCCCAATACCAGCGTAATAAATTAGCGGCTTGACTCTTGACAATTCCAGGCAAACCAATTGCCTGTCTAGGTGCAGTGGTAGCTAGTAAAATGGCAGTCTCCACATCACAAATCCCCCACTTCACCAAATTCTGCACTCCCACTAATAAAGGTAAAGTCGTCCCCGATAAAGTGCCATCCGCCAGTCGTGCTGTACCGTTTTTAACTTCAATTTGCCGACTGTCCCAAGGATACACGCCATCGGGTAGCCCCAGAGGTGAAAGGGCATCGCTGACGAGGAACAGCCCTTTTTCTTCATAGCTAGCGCGAAGTAATATTTGCAGCATCGTGGGCGAAACGTGTTCACCATCAGCAATAAAACCACACATCACATCAGGATGAGTAATTGCTGCCCCTAATAATCCTGGTTCGCGGTGATGCAATGGTGGCATGGCATTGAAAGCATGAGTTACCATCGTTGCACCGAGTTCAAATGCAAGTTGCGCTTGGGCAGATGTTGCCTGAGAATGTCCTAAACTAACGGTAATTCCCAAAGAACGCAAATATGGAATTACTTCGCCAGTGGGATCTAACTCCGGCGCTAAAGTTATGACTTTTACGACGTGGGCATAATCTCCCAAAACCCGTTTTACCTCGTCAATTGTTAAAGGTAACAAGTACTCTGCTGGGTGTGCGCCGCGCTTTTGGTAATTCAAAAATGGGCCTTCTAAATGGACTCCGAGAATCTTGGCACCTGCTTGTTTACTGGGGATAATATCAGCGATCGCAGCAAGCGATCGCTGAATTTTTTCTACTGAAGTTGTCACAAGTGTCGGTAAAAATCCATCTACCCCCACATTCCACAAAAATTGCGTTATTTTCTGGAGTATATGAGCATTTTCAGCCGTTAAATCAGGAAATGCCAAACCCAATGCACCGTTAATTTGCAAATCAACGCCACCTAATGAAATCCAGTCACCTACAACATCGATCGCAGATGCACAGATGTCTTTCCCGACTGTATCCATTGGCAAGATTTGCTCTATTATGCCCTCTTGATTAACCAAGAGCATCTGCAAATCTTTGTAACCAGGTACTCTAGCATTGATAATATCTACAGGATTTTGTGTTGCTTGGGTCATCACACTGGCTAGGGAATAATTAAACCTGACCCGATTTTAGATGGAACAATCGGCAATTAATCCAAAATCCAAAACTTGTACTGAGCGAAGTCGAAGTATCCAAAATCCAAAATTCTATGACTCCCCTAGTTGGTATTATCATGGGCAGCGATTCCGATTTGCCCACTATGAAAGATGCGATCGCAGTTTGTGAAGAATTTGGCGTTGAAAGCGAAGTTGCGATCGTTTCGGCTCACCGCACCCCAGAACGCATGGTGCAATATGCTCAACTTGCACACCAACGCGGTATTAAGGTAATTATTGCTGGCGCCGGTGGTGCTGCCCATCTACCTGGAATGGTAGCGTCTTTAACTCCCCTTCCTGTGATCGGTGTTCCTGTACCCACTCGGAACTTACAAGGTGTAGATTCTTTGTATTCTATTTTACAGATGCCTGGTGGTATTCCTGTGGCAACAGTAGCGATCGGTAATGCCAAAAATGCCGGACTTTTAGCAGTACAAATCCTCGCAACTCATCAACCAGAATTGTTAGAAAAAGTGCAACAATATCGTCAAAGCCTATGTGAATCAGTAATTGCAAAGCAAGCAAAACTAGAAGAACTAGGCTATGAACAATATTTACAGCAGATGTTTTAATAAATATTAATACCAGAGCAGCAGAGGAGCATACTTCGACTGCGCTCAGTAACCGAGGAAGCAGAGGAGCAGCGAAAGAATTCCTAACTCTTGACTTAATGACAAATGACAAATGACAAATGACAAACCAAACTATTCAGATTGTTGCCCGTGTTATTGCTTTGCCTAACAAAGTAGAAGAACTAAAAGCTGTACTGTTGGAACTTATTGAGCCAACCCGTCAGGAAGCAGGTGCGATTAAGTATGAACTTTTGCAAAACCAATACGATCCAACAGACTTTACTTTTGTAGAAGAGTGGGCTTCTCATGAAGCCCTAAATACTCATCTAGATTCACCTCATTTCCAAACGGCAGCAGCTAAACTCGAAGGTTTAGTGACTGCTGCACCAGATATCCGCCGCTACCATCTTTTAGCATAGTGTCATCACACTAACTAAAAGCAGACTCTTTACTTTTGGGGATCGTTATGGAATATCTCAGCCTTAAATTCTAAGATTGAAGCGATCGCTCCAGAATCAATGCAGCATTCTGAAGTATCTTGATCCTGAGACCTTAGTCAAAAATTGAGAGCTAATGTGCCAATTGCTCGGAATGAATTGCAATGTTCCAACGGATATTTGCTTTTCTTTTGAAGGGTTTTCTGCACGGGGAGGAAAAACAGATGACCATAGCGATGGTTGGGGCATTGCTTTCTTTGAAGGAAAGGGATGTCGAATGTTTTTAGACGCTCAACCTTCTGTTGCTTCTCCGGTAGCGGAGTTTGTGCGGAGTTATCCCATCCACTCAACCCATGTCATAGCCCATATCCGCAAAGCTACTCAGGGTGAAATTGCCCTACACAATTGCCATCCTTTCCGCAGAGAATTGTGGGGTCAGTATTGGGTGTTTGCCCACAACGGTAATTTGCCAGATTTTGATCCAGAAAATTTGGGCTTTTATCAAGCTGTAGGTGATACCGATAGTGAAAAAGCATTCTGTACGATCCTAGAAACATTGCGATCGCGCTTTCCTAAAGGTAAGCCCGATATCAAGGAACTGTACTTTGTGCTGCAAGAAATTACTGCTGTAATTGCGAAAGTAGGTATATTTAATTACTTATTATCAGATGGAGAACACTTTTTTGCTTATTGCTCAACTAAACTCAGCTACATTATTCGCCAAGCGCCCTTTGCTGCTGCCCATTTAATTGACCAAGACATGACCGTAGATTTTCGGGAAGTGACTACTGAACGCGATCGCGTCGCTGTCATTGCTACCACGCCCCTGACTGACAACGAAGTTTGGACACAAATCCAACCAGGGGAATTACTAGTTTTTCAGGACGGTTTGCCCCTGAAATATGCATTCAGTTAATAATAAATAGTTGTTCGATTTTCCCCATTTAGATAATTTCTAAATGGGTTTTGTTTTTGATGCTCAGGACTGACTTGATTTTGTTGCCCTACATTGAGTAAAGGCGATCGCTAGAATAAACTGTCCTGAAAAATTAGCTATTCCCTAGCAAGTTGCTTGATGCATCAGATAGCTAATTGCGATGCTTACGGTGGGCTGCGCCTACGCAATTTGATAGTTGAAAGTAAAAGCATTTTTAATTTTTCATAGAACTGGTAAAATCACCATGTTCTTGATAAAGAATCTGAGGTTTTTTGGTGTTTGCAACTAGATACATGGAATCATCCAGTATTATAAACAGTATATAACCGTATTCCCATCAATTATCTGTAGATTTAGTGGAGGAAATAGAATGAGTTTGTGGCAACGCCTACTGAAAAGATTACAAGCGATGTCTTACGACAAGCTGCTTCTGTGCGAGACGCTCCGCGAACGCATCTACGCTGAACATAGAACGTATCGGTTCAGACTAAGTTCGCTCAAAGGCTTTGTATCACTCTTTTTGGTAGGTACTGTATTGAGTGTAGCCCTTGCCGCCTGCTCTGGTGGAGGAACTGGGAGTACTTCTTCCTCTGAAACCCCTGCTGCTAATGCTACTCCTGTGGCTGCAAGCAAAGATAATGTTGAACTGACTCTAGTTTCCTTTGCTGTCACCAAAGCCGCTCACGAAGCAATTATTCCTAAGTTTGTAGAACAGTGGAAAAAAGATCATAATCAAACTGTTGTCTTCAAGCAAAGCTATGGTGGTTCTGGTTCCCAAACTCGCGCTGTTATTGATGGTTTGGAAGCAGATGTTGTCCACTTGGCACTAGCTGGAGATACCACAAAGATTGAGAAGGCTGGATTAATTCAGCCAGGATGGGAGAAAGAAGTTCCCAACAATGGTATCGTCTCCAAATCAGTTGCAGCATTAGTCACCCGTCCAGGAAATCCTAAAGGCATCAAGACTTGGCAAGATTTATCTAAAGACGGTATCAAACTAATCACTGCCGATCCTAAAACATCAGGAGTTGCTCGTTGGAATTTCTTAGCTCTTTGGAATTCAGTGATTAAAACTGGTGGAGATGATGCAAAAGCGACTGAATTTGTTACTAAAGTCTATAAAAACGTGCCTTTGCTGACAAAAGATGCCCGTGAAGCTACTGATGCATTTTTCAAGCAAGGTCAAGGTGATGCCCTAATTAACTATGAAAATGAGATCATCTTGGCAGAACAAAAGGGTGAAAAGTTGACTGCGATTATCCCTGATGTCAATATATCTATTGATAATCCCATCGCAGTGGTAGATAAAAATGTTGATAAGCACGGTACGCGTGAAGTTGCCGAAGGTTTTGTCAAATATCTATATACCCCAGAGGCTCAACAGGAGTTTGCAAGATTGGGATTCCGACCAGCGGATGATACTTTGACCCTAAGTAAAGAAGTTGCAGACAAATTTCCTAAAGTGAAAACCTTGGGTACAGTTGCAGACTTCGGTGGTTGGGATGGAATCAATAAGAAATTCTTCGCAGATGGAGCTATTTTTGACCAAATTCAAGCCAAGAAAAAGTAATTAGTCATTAGTCAATCGTGGGTTGGGTGGTTAGTAGAAAAAACACCCAATCACTAACAAAAAACTTCGGTGTTGCTGAATCGAGTTATGAAGATGGATGTAGAGACGTTGTAATGCAACGTCTCTACAAAGATTTTAAAATGACGCAAAATTATTTTTCATATCCCAATCAGCAACGCCAAAACTTCTTATGAATTTTAGATTTTGAATTTTTGACTATGACGACTGTATCTCCGTCTGTGGAAGTTGAACGCAAAACACCGTTCTGGAAAAAATTGGGGCGGGTTCCTTGGACTTGGCGAATCACCATAGGATACCTGACAGTGATGTTGTTTATCCCCATAGTTGCCATGTTCTTGAAAGCAAGTACGGAACCTCCGGCGAAATTTTGGGCGATCGCAACCAGTGATATCGCATTAGCAACATACAACGTAACTTTTGTGACGGCAATATTTGCTGCCTTACTCAATGGCGTATTTGGAACTCTGATTGCTTGGGTTCTGGTTCGCTACAACTTTCCCTTCAAGCGCTTGATTGACGCCACAGTAGATTTACCCTTTGCACTACCAACTTCTGTCGCTGGGCTAACCCTGGCAACAGTTTACAGCGATAACGGGTGGCTAGGTTCGCTACTAGCACCACTGGGAATTAAGGTATCTTTTACCCGCACGGGAGTAGCGGTAGCAATGATATTTATCTCACTACCTTTTATTGTGAGAACTGTGCAACCCGTGCTTCAGGAAATGGAACATGAAATTGAAGAAGCCGCTTGGTGTCTGGGTGCTTCTCAATGGCAGACCTTCTGGAAAGTGATTTTGCCACCTTTATTTCCCACAATTTTGACTGGTGTTGCCTTGGGTTTTTCCCGTGCAGTTGGAGAGTATGGTTCGACTGTAATTATTTCTTCCAATACGCCCTATCAAGATTTAATCGCACCTGTGTTGATTTTTCAACGCCTAGAGCAGTATGACTATTCTGGTGCAACAGTAATTGGCATAGTTTTACTATCAATTTCGTTGGTACTGCTATTGGCAATTAATTTCTTACAAGGATGGGCAAGGCGATATGACAGTAGATAAGCCAAGTTTTCACTCATCATCTGGGTCTGATACAGATACAGCCAAGCCGAAAGAGCAGAAGAGTTGGGTGCCAATAGTTTTAATTGGGATAGCGATCGCCTATTTAGCCTTAGTTCAATACATCCCGGCAATTAACGTTTTTGTCCAAGCCTTCAGCAAAGGAACTGGGCCGTTTCTGTCCAACCTGACGCGACCAGCTTTTATCCATGCAGCTTGGCTGACACTGTTGTTAGCTGTGATTTCTCTACCTTTAAATACGGTATTTGGTTTATGTGCAGCTTGGGCGATCGCTCGTTATAAATTTCCTGGACGCGCCGTAGTTTTGAGCATTATTGACCTGCCCTTTTCAATTTCGCCCGTAGTTGCAGGATTAATGATTGTCCTACTTTACGGCCGCAATGGGTGGTTTGGCCCTTGGCTTCAAGCCCATGATATCAAGATTATCTTTGCCTTTCCAGGTATGGTACTGGCTACAGCCTTCGTGAGTATGCCCTTTGTCGCGCGGGAAGTGATTCCGGTTTTAGAAGAGTTTGGTAAGGATCAAGAAGAAGCTGCTAGAACTCTAGGTGCGAAAGATTGGCAGATATTTTGGCGCGTCACTCTACCCAGTATCCGTTGGGGTTTACTCTACGGTTTAATTTTGACCAACGCCAGAGCAATGGGTGAATTCGGAGCGGTTTCAGTGGTATCTGGTAACATTGCTGACCAAACCCAGAGCCTACCACTGTTTGTAGAAGACGCTTACAAACAATACGAAACGGAAGCGGCTTTTTCTGCGGCTGTACTGTTAGCGTTGTTAGCAGTAGTAACCTTGGTGCTGAAGGAGATTCTAGAACGGAAAACCCGCATTAAAGATGTTGAATAGAAAAATCAAGCAATTATAGTTATCTTTTGAATAGGATACAAGCAAATCATGGGACATGGTACGATCTACCTAGTACCTATCAGGAAATTACCGTTAGGGTTAAGAGTAGTTCTGTACCAATCCCGATTAGGGATTGAAATAACTCAGATATGGCTACTGACAATACACTTACCAATAAACGGATTCGACTCAGAATTCCTAAAGATTATCACCAGGAACCTGTCATTTCTCGCCTGGTGTCTGACTACGGACTGATTGTGAATATCACGGCAGCGATTTTGGGAGCTAATGCTGTCGGAGATGGTTGGTTTGACCTTGAACTACAAGGAACAGATGCACAAATTCAAAGCGGGTTAACTTATCTCCGCGATTTGGAATTGGAAGTCTGGGATGATACTAAAGCAAGCGATTGGTAAGAGTTATAGCAACACAAACAGTTTATTTATCTGGTTTTAAGAGTCTTGCAACCCGCAGATCCCTGACTTTATAAAAGTTGTTGGGGATCTTGTTTCTCATGAATGATTCAGAATTGCTGTAGTGATTTCTCTACAAAAGGGTATACCAAATACCGTTATTATTTTGACGTAAAATACGGTATCTTCCCTCAAGAAATTCCAGCATTTTTGGGAAATTTTTGTTGATAGTAGGCTGCTGAATATCATCAATAAAGATATAAGGAGGCTTAGATGAATCTAACTCTTCTAAAAGTTTTGTCCATTGCTCAGGCAGAAAATATTCAAGTGCCCAACCACGTAGTGATGTTGCCTGAGTTCGATTGGAGAAGTAGTAAATAGATGGATCGCCAGCTACATAAATCTTGCCAGGAAGACTTCCTGGTTGGGAGATAAATTCAGCCTCTGAACGAAGAGATGGATATTTTTCTCTAAAAACAGTCTGATATTTGAATCGTGCCTCTTCAGTTAAAGCAAAGTTATTATTAGCTAGAACAACACTCTTTTTTATCAAAGTGTGCGATAAAGGGAAGAAAAACAAAAATATCAGCAGAATTGTCGTAAATGGGGAACTCAATTTTCTTAAAGACTCCCATAAAACATCTAATCCTTTAGTAGCTAAAATACCTAAAGGTACAAATAATAGTAAATAATGGTATTCCCAAAATGCGCCACGTTGTAGAGCAATCACACCCCAAGCAAAAATACACCAAATAACAAGTAGCAAAGTCAATATATTCTTAGACTTACGTAATGATACATCTATTGCAACAGTAGCGGCTAAAATTAGAGGGTAAAAATTATTTAAGAACCATTTGATTCCTGCAAAAAGCCCACTTGGGTTAAATTGAGAATTAGCAACAATCCGAGGTGGATATAAAAAAAATGTCTCATACAAAATTGGTAAACTATTAAACCAGGCAAAATAGCTAACAATACATAAAATAGGAAATATAATTCCCATAAAAATGGGAATAAAAATTTCTACAAATACTTTTGGAATTGGCTGCTGTTTGATAAGCAAAGAATATATCAAAATAGTTAGCCAAAAGGAAAGTAATACTAGTAAAAGTATTAATTTAAATGTGATGACAATTCCACCAATCAAGCCTGATAGTAAAAGTATAAAAATTTTTTTTCTACCTTCATGTTTAAAAGATTGAGAAGTTAACCAAACACAAGTAAATAAAGGCAAACTAACTAATGCCTCTACTTGAGTAAGATGCCAAGGCTGTGAAACAGTATAGTAAACGCCAACTGTTAACAAAGGTACTAGACTTGCGATTATTGGATGCTGAAAATAGCTTTTTAGACTCAGCAACATTATTATAGATAGAAATACCATGTAAATAAGTTCAAAGAGATGGATGCCAATCTCATTAAAACCAAATAAAGTTCCTCCTAAAAAGTAAAAGCAAAAAATCCCCGGTTGCTTCACATCCCAAAAATCACGATAGAGTAACTTTCCTTGTTGCATCTCCAAAGCACCAAGCCTAAAAAATGCTTGATCTCCATCAAATGGAAAAGGTACATGGATAAGACCAATAATTACAATTGCAATCAAAACTAAAAAGTCAATTTTATTTAATTTAGTAATATTAATCATTAACCTTTATCATCAAAGTCAAAGCGACTATTCTACAGTCATTAATATCCTAACAGAGTAAAGATCAAGGCAATTTTAGGATATGAACTTAAAGTTTAAAGTTTCTGCGATCGCGTCAACACTAACTTTTCATTTTATTAAAAATTAGCTGAAGCATCAAAAATATTTAAGTAAGTAGGTAAGAATAAATTAAAGTACATTAAGTAATGTAAAAAGCATAATTTTTCTCTACTTTGAAGGCTCTAGTCCCCAAAGTAGAGCTAGAGCCGCTTAATCTAAACCTTTAATTATTAACACCGTTCTACTTCTCACAAGAGATGGCAGTTATTGCTGGAGGAAATAAGTATGAATAAAAACTTTCCTTCCAAGTAGAGCATCTAACATCGTCCACTGCCTAAGTCTCAAGTTGCGGGTGGATTACTCAAACTAGACTATCTCTGGAAAAGCTACTTCTATAGTATTTTGGTAAAAATGTCAACCGTATTAACCTCAAACCAGTCAAAATATAATGAGTTTGATTTACGTTATTTTACCCATTGTATTTTTTCAGTCTTTGTGGGAGTCTCCTTTACATAACAAGTAAGTACATAAAATCGATAGAGTTGCAGTATTTTAAAAAAAGCTAGAAATATGAAAATTTTTATGAGGCTGACATTCAAGCAGGCACAGTTGAGTTGTGAGGGTACGGCATCAGCAAGATTCTCTGCCAAACCCAAAAATTGCGATAGCTATTGGGAATTAATCTGATGTCTCAGAGTAAATCTGTAGAATCCGCTTCAGTCCACAGTCGAATTCTCGTGCCTCAACGGTATAACAGGCAACCTGTAATTTCTCGACTGGTTTCTCGTTATGATTTAACCGTCAATATCAAAGCTGCATCCCTGACATCTGACAGTGACAGCGATGGCTGGTTTGATTTGGAACTTTCAGGAAATCCTCAAAAATTGACAAATAGCCTATCTTACTTGCAAGGATTGGGAGTGAATTTACTGCAACTAGCGATCGCTAACCAAATTCAACCCAACCAGCACACTCTACCTTTCCCAAATTCAGCTATCAAACTGAGTCCCAAAGACTCTGCATGGCTGACAAATAAATGGCAAGAACAATTCCAGCAATGGATTTCTCAGGGTCAAACCAATCGATTACGCTTGCAACTGTGTATCTTAAAATCTTATTACCAAGAACCAGTAATTTCCGAGTTAGTTTCTAGTTATGGACTAACAGTCAATATTACCAGTGCTATACTTCAACCCGATACGCAAGATGACGGCTGGTTTGACTTGGATTTGTGGGGGAGAACAAAGCAACTCTACTCTAGCTTGAGTTATTTAGAAAAACTGGGACTACCGATTTGGCTAGATTTGTCTAGCGTTTATAGCGATGTCTACGACGGGCTACGCCTACGCTAATTAATAAAATTATCACTATCCAATGGCAGCACTAAATAACCAAAAAAACAATTCCCAAAACAGATTATCACTGGTTTCTTCAGTTTCTGAAAAAAGCCAAGTTACTCAGATTCGTCTGCGGATACATATTCCCAAATGCTATCTGCAAGCGCCCGTGATTTCGCAGTTAATTTCTACTTGCGGCTTAGTAGTTAATATTACCAAGGCTATGCTACAACCAAATGCAGAAGGATACTTTGACATTGAACTGCGGGGAACAGTGCCACAAATTTATCGCGGTTTAGCTTACCTAGAATCCTTGAATCTTAGAATTGTGGGCAAGCCGAATGCCGACGGCGATAGCTGGTTTTACTAAAATAATTTAAATTTCATAGTACCAAATTTCTTCTTCTCGCAACACAATTCGATGTAGGGAGAGGCGATCGATCAAGCCCTCTTGCTCAAACTGCCCAAGAACACGGGTGATAGTAACACGAGTTGAACCGAGCATTTCCGCCAGGTCTTCATGAGTCAGACGCATATCTATTAAACGTCCCTTCTCAACTTCCGAACCAAACTTTTTGGATAACCATGCCAATAGCTTGATGAGCATAGTATCCACTTTTTTATGGCTACGAATGATCATCAATTCTTGAGCCTGTTGAATATGGGCAAGTAGAGTTTCTGTTAGTTCAGTGCATTTCTCTAGAGGTAAAACTGTTGCCTCCACTTTAGTTAGGCATTCCATCTGATAAGGTTCTAATTTTGACAACCTCTTACCAACGATATCTCCAGGGCCCCACAATCCTAAAGCAACAGTTGTACCATCTTCCAGATAGCTAAAAGTTCTCACAAAACCCGTTTCAATCTTCCAAAGGTCGTTATGGTGCTCTGGCAGAAATGATCTACGGGCAAAAAGTTGCTTAGTATTGTTACTGCTTGAACTAGATAAGCTTGTGTACAAAGACACCATATTATAATACTCTTCCCCGATAAATTAACCGTAGTACTACATTTATATCAGGTTATAAGAACCTATGGGTATTTTAAAAACGGGAGTGGGGAGCAGAGGAGACAAGGAAGACAAGGGGGACAAGGGGGACAAGGGGGACAAGGGGGACAAGGAGACAAGGAGACAAGGGGGAATTATTGAACAAGTCTCTCCCTTGTCTACCCCCTCTTCCTTGTCCACCTTGTCTCTTCTCCATACCCAATTCCCTAAATTAAATTCCTGCACCATCAAGAAAATCTTCAATCATCCCATCAGAGTTTTTGCTCTTAGGGTTGTCGGTTAATTCGTCGCCAAGCTCAGTTGGGGACAAACTTGATTGTTCCAACTGCTCAAACTGTTTCTCTAGAGACTTGACGCGTTCAAATAAAGCGCGGATTACTTCAGCTTCTACGTCGCGTACTTTATCATGATCCAGAACATTGCTATTTAAGTTGTTCTGACGAGTTACGCGCCCTGGAATCCCAACTACAGTCGTGTTACTGGGGACATCTCGTAGTACCACTGAACCGGCTCCGATACGGACGCGATCGCCAATTTGAATATTTCCTAATACTTTCGCCCCTGCTCCCACAACTACATGAGAGCCTAAAGTTGGATGGCGTTTGCCGCTTTCTTTCCCAGTCCCGCCAAGGGTGACACCTTGATAAATCAGAGCATAATCCCCCACGATCGCAGTCTCACCAATCACAACTCCCATACCGTGGTCAATAAACACTCCCTGGCCAATTAATGCCCCAGGATGGATTTCAATTCCGGTTAAAAACCTACTAATATGAGAGATGAATCTTGGTATGAAGGGAATTCCAATTTTATACAGCCAGTGCGCCAATCGATGAAATACTAGAGCTTGGAGTCCAGGGTAACAGAACAATACTTCTAGCCAGTTACGGGCTGCTGGGTCACGCTCAAAAATGGTTCGCAAATCAGTTAGTAGCATACTCTGTTGAGATTTTTGTTGGTAGGTGAGGCTCTGAAAACAGAAACTCAGGATGATTCCCAGAAAAAGATCGAGTCCTTATATGGGAATTGTGTAATATCAAAATCTACGGTAAATCGATAGAGTATAGTGTTTTTGTGGGTAATAAGTGGGATGCTATCACATTCCACAGTTGAAAAAAATTAATTTCGCATAAACTGCGAAAAGTCCCTCAATTCACCGTAGTATGTTGAGTACAGTGTTGAATAGCCAAAACTACGCTCTCTTGGATCTGTCTTCCAAAGTGGAATACGCGCTGCTGGCACTATTAGAACTGGCAAGCCACCACGGAAAAAAACTTCCTTTAACTATGAGCGAGATTGTTGCCAAGCAACCCATACCTGAGCGCTATCTGGAACAAATTTTGACCAACCTCCGGCGTGCTGGTGTGGTGCAGAGTCAACGCGGCTCTAAAGGAGGTTTCGTTTTAGTTCGGGAACCTTGGCAGATTACAATACTTGAAATTGTCACTTTGGTTGAAGGCGAGCGGAAAGAGAAAGATACCTCTAACTCTCCGACTCTAGAAAAGACTCTGGTTTATGAAGTTTGGGAGCAAGCTAACGCTGCCTCAATAGAAGTTTTGGGTCGTTATACACTCCAAGACTTGTGCGAGGAAAGAGAAACTCGCGCCCAGCAGAGTCCAATGTATTATATTTAGACACGACGGAGTACCCACATGCGGATAGCGAAAGATATCACAGAGTTAATCGGCCGAACTCCTTTAGTTCAATTAAACAAGATTCCCCAAGCGTCAGGAGCGGTTGCTCGGATTGTGGTGAAGCTAGAAAGCATGAATCCAGCATCTTCTGTGAAAGACCGGATTGGCGCGAGTATGGTGGAAGTGGCAGAAGAAGCAGGCTTGATTCACCCCGGAAAAACTGTTTTAGTAGAGCCGACTTCTGGAAATACAGGAATTGCGCTAGCGATGGTAGCAGCTGCCAAGGGCTACCATCTCATTCTAACGATGCCTGACACAATGAGCCACGAAAGAAGATCCATGCTCAAAGCTTATGGCGCTCAACTAGAGTTAACCCCAGGGGTAGAAGGGATGCGAGGAGCGATCGCTCATGCAGAACAGCTTGTAGCTAAAACCCCCAATGCTTATATGTTGCAGCAGTTCCGCAACCCTGCTAACCCGAAAGTTCACGCTGAAACCACAGCCGAAGAAATTTGGAATGATACCGATGGAGAGGTAGATATTCTCGTGGCGGGAGTGGGTACTGGTGGGACGATTACGGGAGTTTCAGAAGTTATTAAAAAACGGAAGCCGAGTTTCCAAGCGATCGCAGTTGAACCAAGCA
Organism: Nostoc sp.; assembly: GCF_036917375.1. Lineage (GTDB taxonomy): Bacteria > Cyanobacteriota > Cyanobacteriia > Cyanobacteriales > Nostocaceae > Nostoc. Next base: position 84,016 of record NZ_JBALDN010000040.1, on the reverse strand, counting down.
ACAGTCCGGTATTAGCAGGCGGTAAATCAGGCCCTCACAAAATTCAAGGTATCGGCGCGGGATTTGTCCCAGCAATTTACCGTTCAGAACTGGTAGATGAAGTGATTCAGGTAGCAGATGAGCAAGCGATCGCTTACAGCCGCCGCCTAGCAAAAGAAGAAGGATTGCTATCGGGGATTTCGACTGGCGCTGCTTTATACGCGGCTATTCAAGTAGCACAACGGCCAGAAAACGCAGGTCGCCTCATCGTCATGATCCAGCCTAGCTTTGGCGAACGCTACCTCAGTACCTCACTGTTCAAAGACCCAGAGGAGAATGAGTGGTTGAGTAAAGTTTGATTTCTTATAGTAAGTAAGCATTCTCAGGATAAGACTCTTAATGAGGCAACTTAGAATCGTGAATTAAACTAAGTTCCAGGATTAGGTAGGGGCGGGTTTCCTTGATACGATCGTGAACTGTTAATTAGATCGTCAAATCCGCCCTTCCTTGCAGTTTGGGGAGTTATTTAATCCTGATTCCTTAGTACAAGAAGGCAACTATACTGGGCTGGAGGCACAAAGAAGTTCGAGCCGTTCAAAACCAATAACAGTATGATAATACAGAATACACCAGAACTGGGTAGGTTAAATGGATACATGGAAGCTATGAGTTGTTGCCTACAAGGTTCCAACTATGTCATCTGGTTCAGTGCCAAGGGGATAAAGCTTGAGGATGGTGATTTAGAGCCTCAAACATTGGACAAACTAGCCATTCAAAAGACTTCTCAAGAAGCAACGCCAGATTTAGAAATGCAAAGATTAATCCAATTGGCTTATCCCGGAGCAAAGCCAGAACTGGCGACCATGTGTGAGTGTTATCATGCTTCCACAGTACTGACTACCAGAATTAATACTTTTATTGCACGCATCAACCCATCTGACGGATTCAAAAATGTTGAAAAATCCAAAAAGCGCAATCTGATTACAAGTTTTTGGCGGAATGTAAATGAGTGTATTGATTACCAGAATGCAAGAGTTTTTCAATATAATCCAGCCTTTGATGTCGATGACGAACTGTGGGATTTTATTATCTGGGGATTTACATTTTTGATAGTTAATCAAGAACAAAGGCAATGTTTATTAATACACGCTGGAGCATCTGATTAACAATAGCGATCGCCTAATCTTCTGTTGTTTTGAAATATTGCGATTGCTTCGACACACTTTCCTGCTGTTCTACTGTGTACGCACAGCCGTTAGCTGATACAGAAACAGAAATTTTTTCAAATATCAATCCTTTTGGAAATTTCCGCCACATCCGTCGTACTAGTTACATTCATTTACTAGAATTTTCGCCAATTTTATCGTTACTTTCATTATTTTTCACCAAAATCATCAAACAGACACCACTAGCAGCTAGCTTTATTGGACTTAAAGCTTCACTTTTTAATACAATAAAAACCCCTAATCCGATCAGAATAAAAGGTACAAGATTATTAATATAGTGAGTCAATACATCAGCTAGGACTCTGTTGTTAATTAATTTGTATGCAACGTAGCACCAAACTCCTAACAAGAGAAAAAATAATCCGATAATTACCAAAAAATTCTCTAAGTTGCAGCTAGCAAATAAAGGCACATAGACACTAATATTATCGCTACCATTGGCAATGGTAACAACTGCCACACTATAAGCTTGGGGAGATAAAAAGCTAGTAATTGTTGATGCTTCAGCTTCTTCTGTGGCAGCTAAAACTTCTTTTGATGAATCTTCTTCCTGATTCACTAAGCTACTGATACCTATAGACATTGGTAGTAAACCAAGTAATCCAATCCAGTTTTTTGATAAAACTAACCCACCGAATAAACCCGAAAGGCTAAGGATTAACAGAACTGTAAAACCGAGAAACTGACCAGCAACTATATGCCGGGGGCGAAAGTTAGCATTTATTTGAGAAAAAAACAACAATAGAATGACAATATCATCAATGTTAGTGGCAATGAACGCAATTGCCCCTGTAGTAATTTCAGTAACTAACTCGCTCATATTTAACAGCAGTTTTCAGGTATTTAGACTACGACTGAGATGCAGAATAGGGAGTGGGGAGTGGTGTCAATACTGTTCGCTTTGTGCATTTTTAACTTGAAATTGGGTTTGGGGAAAAGGTTAAAGGTTTTTCTTTTCCCTTTACCCCTGCCCCTTTTTCCCTTAACCGAAAGGTATTGGGAGTGGTGTAGTTCAATTACTTGAAAGGTTAATTTGGTATGGTGGTAAATCGTAGATTCTAAAAATCCAGCATGAGTCAGCTAGGGACAGCCTTCAGTGAAGGGATAATTGCCTTCATCGCCACTAACATAGATGACATCATTATCTTGTTAATATTTTTTTCACAAGTAGATGCTAATTTTCGGCGGCGGCATATCTTACTCGGTCAATATCTGGGTTTTACAGCCATTATCATCGCTAGCTTACCAGGATTTTTTGGTGGATTGGTTGTACAGCGAGAATGGATAGGATTGTTAGGACTACTACCAATAGCAATTGGTATTCAACAATTAATATCTAGAAAAGAAGAAACTATAACAGTTCAGACAGTCAGTAGTGATTTTAGAGAGCCTACACCTACTAACCCGGTATTGTCTTTTATTTTGAGTATTTTGCACCCCCAAACCTATAAAGTGGCGGCAGTAACGATCGCTAATGGTGGTGACAATATTAGTATATATATCCCTTTGTTCGCTGGTCATAACCTTGCCAGTTTGGGAGTAATTTTAGGTATATTTTTTATCATGGTAGGGGTTTGGTGTGCGATCGCTTATTTTTTAAGCCGTCAACCTACCATTGCTAATATTTTAAGTCGCTACGGTAATGCTGTTGTACCTTTTGTGTTAATTGGTTTGGGTCTATTCATTATGTATGAGCGAGGTACATTCACTCTACTACCTTGGGTCAGAAGTTAATCAATATTGGATATTGAATGCTGGATTTGGAATTGAAAATCTCAAATTGGTTACACCTGATGAACTAATTTCCAACTCACCATCATTAAAATGGCGTAAATAATAAACCGTAGTGGGCGTTGCGGAGCTACTTGGCAGATTTTAGCACCTAGTAACACCCCAGGCACAGAGCCTAACCATATAGGCAGTACCAAACTCCAATCAACTGTTCCCAGGCTGAGATGACCAAGGGCTGTAAACATCAGTAAAATTGCTGCGTGTGAAATATCTGTACCCACTAGCTTCCGTGCATCAAGGCGGAAAAACCCAATCAGCACTAGGGCAAACATTGAACCTGAAGAGACGCTAGTTAGACCAACAAAACAGCCTAAAATTGCTCCCAAAGTAATTGTTATAAATCGACCAAAGTTAGTTTCTAAGTCTAACTTTGGCAGTTCGGGTAAATTAAATTTTGGGAAAAAAGTCAATAACAACAATTGCACTAGTGCTAACACTGTGACTAGCAAAATCATCCCACCCAGCAAACGGAGCAAGATATTATCCAGGCTATACTCACCTGTATGTTTAATGAAGTGCAAAATCCCCACTCCGAACAATGAGCCTGGAACACTTCCAAAGGCTAACCATTTGACAACTTCTGTATCCAGGGTTTTTTGTTCCCAATGCTTGACGCTACCAACAACCTTCATCAATGTGGCAGCTACAACATCAGAACTCACGGCGATAGAAGGTGGAACCTGAAAAACAAAAATCAGCATTGGGGTGATGAGAGAAGCTCCACCAATTCCCGTCAAACCAACTATGATGCCAACGAAGAAGCTTAAGAATGGTAGTAATAAATAGTGCATACTCTTTGGGGGTTTGAGAAAGTCAGCTAGAACTTCACTACTAGAGAGCAATAACTCAGCCGAATCACAGCCCAGTGGTAGATAGAGCTGGTCATGGCAAGTTATTGTGTTTCTCAAAAGATGAGTGACACAAGGAAAGGTTATCCAGCTAAAAGTTAGGGCAGAGGATTACTGGACAACTTAAAACCTGTCTGGAAGTTTTTGGAAGTATGACAACTGGTATTTAGCTGAAACAGACTTTGATAACTGCTTATAGGTCAGTTGTTTGACTAAAATCAACTTCTTACTGGTTTTTTTGCGGTTTTACATACCAAAGCCGGTAAAGCGATGTACTTACCGTATTTTACTTGTAAATGCGATCAAACGTCCAGCGTATTCGCTTTGTATATCGCTATATTCTCTGGATAATAGACCGCAAGCCTAATAACTCATGGAAAATTTTGTTTTTACAACCCAGTCAAAATCCTGTTTAGCAAAGCTCAAGTCGCCAATATTGCTGCTGAAATTTCTGTTGATGCCAAAATTTATCATTACTGACAGTGGAGGTAGCATCAAAACTAATAGTATTTATGACCAGGTGAAATCTGCGTTGTCTTCACTTCAAATGCCATCGTGCAAATCTATGTATACCTTGACTTCATCGAATAAATCCTTGTTCAGAACTCGGCGTTGAAAAATACTTGACCTGCAAGCATATATCATGATAATAATAAAAAAACTGTTCGGTCGGTAATTTTCAATTTACAGTAATTTTTAGTTCAGTAAATTTACAATTCTCTACTCTAATAAATCGCTGTAATGTCCAAAGGCGAAGAAACAAAAAATAGAATTCTCCACCAAGCAGCCGAACTGTTTAACCAACAGGGATATGCAGGCTCATCGATGTCAGACATTATGCGTGTAACTGGATTACAGAAAGGAGGAATTTACAATCACTTCCAAAGCAAAGACGATCTGGCACTACAGGCTTTTGATTTTGCGATCGCTCGCATTAAGAAACATACTAGATTTGCATTACGAAGCAAATTCCATGCAGTAGAACGTCTGCAAGCAATCATTGGGGTGTTTAGTAGCTTCACAGAAAATCCACCGATCAAGGGAGGATGTCCACTGCTGAATACTGCTGTGGAAAGTGATGATGCTCATCCGGCGTTGCGAGAACGTGCTCAACAAGCGATGAACTCTTGGCTACATCTAATTTGTCGAATTATTGAAAAAGGAATTGAAAAAGGTGAAATTAGCCCTGAAGTGAGTGCTGATGAAATCGCTACCATCATAATCGCAACGCTGGAAGGAGGCATAATGATGAGCAAGCTTTATGGAGATTCAATTCATATCCATAGGGTAATTAATCACCTAAATCAATACTTGGAAGCTTCACTTGAATTGAACAGACCAAGCAGTATTAAAAAATATCAAGAGAAATAATGCTAGAAAATAATAACTTACACAGACCGTTAGAAGTAGTATTAACAATTCCAGTCAAAACATACGACATTGATTTTATGGGAATTGTGAGTAATATCGTGTATATCAGATGGCTAGAGGATTTACGTCTAAAGTTTTTAGATGAACATTGGCAACTCAATCAACAAATTGAGCAAGGATATACACCAATTATCGCTGGGACTGAAATTGAATATAAACGTCCAATAAAGATTATCGATCGAGTGATTGGACGTTTATGGCTAAGTGGTTTAGGACGCTTAAAGTGGACTGTGCAAGCTGAAATTTTATCTAACAATGAGTTAGCAGCAGTGGCTAGCCAGAAGGGTGGTTTTGTTAGTCTGCAAAATAATCGTCTTATTCCCATTCCAGAAGAATTACAAAAAAAATATTTACAGTATCAACAAGGGATTCATAAAATTCAATAATTAGGAATACTTCAATATTTTTTTTAATTTTTTACAGACTGTTCGGTTTGTTTGTATGTAAACATAGTCTAGACTATAACACCGATTCTTGATGAATACGCGAAATAACCCCCATGCCTACGGCATCTCCCCTTGCTAATAGCAGATGGGGAGGTGTCTTCTCATTCCCACTTCTTGCAAAAGTGAGTGGGGTAAAGAGTCAAGGTATGGAATTTTCCCTATTATTGCCAATATCGTAAATATACGGGAACTTCTTGTTTGGAGTTTTGGTCACTTTATGTCACTTTGAACAGCAAGGCGTTTCTGACTCCAATAGATTAGGTATAGTCCAACTCAGGCATTACAGCCTTATATGTCGTTCAATTTAACTGACCCTAACTCTTCGCTAAACTACTGTACCCATCCAAAGGTATGTACCAATGCTGTTATCCATTGTCAGCATTTCCTGAATTGTCTTTATATATACAATAATTCCACTTTGTTAGTCAGATTAACGCAGACTTAAAGCACTTTTAAATCGCTAAAATGAATGTTTGCTTATAGAACAATTTCGTCATATCGAACCAAATATTACCATAATTCTTTATATGTATGCTAAAAGTTTATGAAAGCTATATCAAACGACACTTCAAACACTTTTGCACCCAAAAACCTCTATACTAGACTAGACTTTGATAAATTTGAGAGTTTTGTTAATTGCAACACCAAAAACTATCAATTTTTAGATGAAATACTAGCGTATCTTATAGTCTATAGTTTTTAAGGTTTAGTCAAAACTATATCCAGTATCATCAAAAAACTGCAAACTTCATGTGGTGCAAAAATCAAGTGGGGAGTGAAAACATGAATTTACGTAGAGATGCATTGCAAATCCTCAAAGAAACTAGCCGAACTTTTTATATCCCAATTAGTGTTTTACCGCCAGGATTGCAAGAAGCAGTAGCATCGGCATATTTGTGTATGCGTGCCATTGATGAAATTGAAGATCATCCCGAACTGGATAACGCTACTAAAGCAAAGCTGTTAAGAACCATCAGCCTGACATTGCAGGCAGGAGTTGATGGCTTCGCAGTAGATGCTTTCTTTGCAGGATTTAGTGGGTATGAGAATTCATTAGAAGAAGTCACTTTAAGGATTAGAGAATGGTCACTGCTAGCACCAGACACCATTGCACCTCGAATTTGGGATGCCACTGCTGCAATGGCAGACCGAATGGCTTATTGGGCAGAAAAAAACTGGAAAATTTACACAGAATCTGATTTAGATAGTTATACCTTTGGAGTTGCAGGTGCAGTGGGACTGTTACTTTCTGACTTGTGGGCTTGGTATGATGGAACACAAACGAACCGTACCCAGGCGATTGGTTTTGGCCGGGGTTTACAAGCAGTTAATATCTTGCGTAACCATACTGAAGATTTGGGGCGTGGAGTAGAATTCTTTCCAGAAGGTTGGAGTGCAGAAAATATGCAAGAGTATGCCCGGCGCAATCTAGCCCTGGCAGAAGCTTATATCAAAGACCTTCCTACCGGGCCAGCCTTAGATTTTTGTCAAATCCCCTTCACCTTGGCAAACGGCACTCTTGACGCCCTTGCTAATGGTAAAGAGAAACTCAGCCGCAGTGATGTTTTTGCACTTATCGAACAGCTGATTAGTGTGAACATGAAAGCTAGCTAATAATCTCTTAACGACTTATGGAGATAATTCTAAATTGCCTCCAAATTTGGGCATCCAAAATTCTACAGCGAATTTCTGTAGGGTAGCCAGTGCGGTCTTCTCCCTTCTCTACGAGACGCTCCGCGTTCGCGTAGCGTTCCGAAGGAAAGGCGTTAACCTCTCCCAAAGGGAGACGCTACGCGTAGCTTGCTTCCACAAAGTGGTACGAGAGGCTTGTCTGCGACACGCACTCGCGTTCGCCAACGGTATGGCTTCTCTACGAGAGGCTGCGCCAATGCTTAGAGCGAGTCCGCGAGCGTCTGGGGTTTCCCCAAATTAATAACTGGCGTTGGGCACTGCCCTCCAATACCTTTTAATACCAATTCTCCCATGCAAAAACCAGATTAAAGCTGATTTTTTAAATGGGATAATAGCGCGATGAACGCCACAAACCTTGAGAGAGCGTTATTAGGAATTACGAATTGCTAGAAAATAGCATAAACAGTCTTTGCCAATGTAAGTATAATAAATAATCTTGTTTAGCGATCGCTTTAGGTAATCTCAGTTAAACTTTAGGAACTCTTCAAAGGATTTCCAGCAAAAATTACCTGGCAAGAGTTGATTAATGTCTAAATAATTGGAAGGGAGTATAACACTCCCCGTGATTATTCGTGCAGCGAGTTGAGAGTGCATGAGCTACTGCTTAAATCCTACCTGTTCCAATCCAGAAAATTTGGTATATAGCCAAAGGTGTCAGTCTTGTGGCTCGCAACTACTGTTGCGCGATCGCTATCAGACGATCAAACCATTAGGTCAGGGTGGCTTTGGAGCGACCTTCCTAGCCAACGATCAAGGCTTACCAGGAGAACCGAGTTGCGTAATCAAACAATTACGCCCATCAGGAAGCGCCCCACACGTTTTACAGATGGCCAGAGAACTCTTTGAACGAGAAGCCAAAACTCTAGGTAAGATTGGCAATCATCCCCAAGTACCAAGATTGTTAGACTATTTTGAAGATCGCGAGCAATTCTACTTAGTCCAAGAATATATCAGTGGTGACACCTTACAAGAGGAGGTCAAACTTAACGGCATCTTGAGTGAAACTGGAGTTAAGCAATTTTTGAGCGAGATTTTGCCACTGTTGCAATACATCCACGAGCAAAAGGTGATTCACCGTGATATCAAGCCAGCCAACTTAATCCGCCGCACTCAAGATGCCAGAATGGTACTCATCGATTTTGGTGCCGTCAAAAACCAAATTAGCCAAAGTGCCACAGGCCCATCAGGACAGACAGCATTAACTGCGTATGCTATTGGTACTCCTGGTTTTGCACCTCCAGAGCAAATGGCTATGCGTCCAGTCTACGCCAGTGATATTTATGCACTAGGCGTCACATGCATTTATTTACTGACTAGCAAAACTCCTAAAGATTTAGATTACAATCCCAACACTGGCGAGATGATGTGGGAGCAGCTTGTGCAAGTGAGCGATCACTTGGGCAATGTGTTACGAAAAATGTTAGAGGTGTCTGTACGTAATCGCTATCAGTCTGCGGCAGAAGTTCTCAGAGCATTGGAAATAGAACCATACTTAGATAGTTTAGCAAAGGGTTTGCTGACTAAATCTGATAATCGATCTAAAGAGCGAACACATAACCACCTGGAAAATTCTGCTGTTTTATGTAACAACCCTGCTAGTACCAACACTGGAGTAGCACAGGTAGCGGCAGCGATTCGTGCTAGACGAGCCAAGGCAGCTGAAGCCGCGGGATCGCACCAGGGTTCTGGGATGGCCAAATCAACGACTTTCAGTAGCAACAGCAATGGTTCACAAGGTCAAAATTCTAAAGCTGGGCGAAAGTTAGATACCCAAGGTTTATTAACAGCTTATCTGAAGGGAAGACGAGATTTTGCCTTACACAATTTAAATTTGCTTAATCTGCAAGGTGCTGATTTATCTCAAACAAATTTCCATTCTGCGCAATTACAAAAAACCAATCTTCAGGGAGCAAATCTTCACAATAGTGACTTTGGCAGAGCCAGCCTTACTCGAGCAAATCTTAAGGATGCTAATTTAAGCAAAGCATACTTTAACCATGCTGATTTAGAAGGAGCAGACCTGCGAGGCGCAGACCTTAGCAATGCTTATCTCAGCAATGCTAACCTCCGAGGAGCTAATTTGTGTGGTGCTAATCTCACCAGTGCCAAAATTTCTGATGAGCAGCTAGCACTAGCAAAAACAAATTGGATGACCGTGCGTCCCAATGGGAAACGAGGCCTATTATGATTTGAAAGTGTGAACTACCACAATCTATAGACGGATGGAGTTTCCTAGTTTATCGGGAATAGTCTGTTTTGTCGCCGTAGTTCTATGCGAATATTCTCCTATATTAAGTTCTATACAGATTATCCTGAAGGATAAATCCTTTTTATTGAAATCAATTATTTTCGATTAGCAGAATAGCTTCAACCTCCCTGCTTTTTAGTTCTCCATTTTTATTAACAATTTTAAAACACTTATTTTATCAGAATCACGAGGCTGAAATTTTCTGATGTCTAGGAAAATTAGCCCAGATTCTTCTCGATAAAAACTTAGATTTATTCAGAATTGACCAAATATGTATAATGTTTCGGTTGAGCCATAGCCATCACTCTTATCAATATTAAGAAATATCCAAATATCTAGCAGAAATACGTAGATGTTTGTGAATTCTTCATGAAATCTTTATAATGATCATCTGTTACAAATAACAAATGATTATTTACAATAAACAATAAAGCATCATAATAATTTTCTAAAGGTATTTACATGCTTTTTCTGGCTATAAATAACGGAGAATCTCACACCTAAAATTTCTAAAACAGCACAATCCTAAACTACTAAATTTTCAGATGGCAGCAAAAAGCAAAAAATCAATTATCCCTGATTGTCGGCTAGAGATGTATATTACAAGCGAAATCAGGTAGTATAAGGTTTACGTATAATGACTGACTTTGCACAAACGGAAATAGAACGGCGATTAACTTTATATCAAGTATTCCTCAAGTTATATGAACACCACAGCAGCCTTCTAGATGAAATTCTTCAGCTAGAAAACCTATCTCAACCGTCGTTGAGGAGAGTCAAGACGACGGGTTACGTACATGGCGTAGTGGATAGTGCTGCTGTTTATTTGATGACTAACTTGGGCGACAATCAGACTCAGAGTTTACAACAGCCACAACAAATCTGGACGATAGGTCGTAATCGCACCAGTGGTATTTGCATTGCTGACAATCATCTGTCTCGTCGCCACGCTGCTATTCAGCATATTGACGAGCAAGGCTTTTACTTAATTGATTTCAACAGTACCAATGGCTCTTTTGTGAATGGTAATCGCGCTGTGAGGCCGATTAAGCTAAAAGACGGCGATTGCATCCGTTTAGGAAATATGACTTTTGATTTTTTTGTGACTTCTACCTACCGCGTTCTGCCAACTGTGGCAATAGATTTATTGATGCAGCTTGTGCATCGAAAGAATAATCATACAGTAGACATACTTACTTATTCTCAGAATAGACAAAAATCTCTAATTGAAAAACCAGATGCTAATTTAGAGGCTTTCAGAAATTTCGGCATAGTTGAGAAGCTGGAAAATTTTAATGACAACTTCAGTTCAGAACAGAAATCAGAAATTTTAGACCGCCTGTTTACCACACAATTACCGTCTAATACCAACCAGCTAAAAAATTGGAACTTCTAGCAGTTTTCAATTGCTTCAGGTGTGCTGTTAGCGGTAACGTGATAGTTAGTCTGTTAGTCTGTGCTGAGAAGGTAAGGTTTGCTGAGGCAGACAAAATAGTGAAAGTTAAAAGGAAACTCGTCAGACAATTTTGGATTTTAGATTTTGGATTTTGGATTGGCCCTATAGATAAATCTAGGGGCTTGGGAATTTTAGATTTTAGATTTTAGATTAACTCCATAGATGAATCTAGGGGCTTGTACCATCAAGGAATGTCGGTCAAAATATATAAAAAAAATTAAGAATGTGATTAAATATCATAGCAATCATTTTGGAGTGGCGTCTCTAGCTCACAATAAAAAGAAAGCGATTCAGGGATTGAGTGAGTAAGTTATGCTCTATCCTGGCAACAGGAGGATACTCAAGGTCTACCAGCAGTAGCAACAAGAGTAGTGATAGTGATTTACTTTGGTTATGTGCCTCACCGCTACGCGTTTACGGCAAAAAAACCCCCAGTGGGTGTTAACCTACTAGGGGAGTTAGTTATCAGGGTGCATCTACCAATTAAGTGTTCTCAGGTTAGAGACCATACTCCGGATAAATTTGTACAAAGGTCAATTATTTTTTAAATAAAAAACCCCCAGTGGGTGTTAGCCTACTAGGGGAGTGAGTTATCAGGGTGCATCTACCAATAATCTTTTCTAGGGGCAGCCAGCATCTTCCGGGAAAAATGAACTAAATTAGAGTTGATGGCGATGTCTATAACGGGCTGTAACGCTCGTGCCTCTATGGAGAAGCAAGCTATGTGTAGCATCTCTGAGAGAAAAAGACTCGCTAAGATTTCTCTAAGAGAGGCATTTGCGATCGCTATTGGTAACGCAAGTAGTAGAAAAAACTCCCAGTCGGTGTTAACCTATCAGGGGAGTGAGTTATCAGGGTCAGTTATTTTTTTTAATAAAAAAACCCCCAGTAGGTGTTAGCCTACTAGGGGAGTGAGTTATCAGGGTGCATCTACCAATAATCTTTTCTAGGGGCAGCTAGCATCCTCCGGGAAAAATGAACTAAATTAGAGGCGATGTCTACGATGGGCTGTAAAACTCGTAGCCTTATGGAGAAGCAAGCTACGCGTGGCATCTCTGAGAGGAAAAGACTCGCTAACATTTTTCTACAAGACGCATTCGCGATCGCGATCGGTGATGCAACTAGAAAAAACCCCCAGTGGGTGTTAACCAACCAGGGGAGTAAGTTATCAGGGTGAATCTACCAATAATCTTTTCTAAAATAAATGGGTCGCTACCGGATAAATTAGCAGAGGTTGAAGTTGTTACTGTTTGTCGATGGAAAAAAGACCTCAGAGGGGTTAGTTATCAGGACAGACCTGCCAATTAAACGATCGGTGCGCTGCTTTACAAAATCGGTGTTTCAGGGTTAATCAATAGGACTCAATTTTCATAAAAAAACCCCCAGTGGGCGTTAGCCAACCAGGGGAGCTAGTTATCAGGGTGCATCTACCACTTAAATGTTCTAGGTTTAACCACCATGCTCCGGATAAATTTATGAGAAAATTGATTGTTATCGTGTGTCAAAAAAACCAAAGTGGATATTAACTCAATTAGAGGAGTTAAAGATCGAGGGACATCCATCTATTAATCAAGTATTCTAGGATTAAGCACTATTTTCTGGTAGAGAATATCTGCGTCAGAAGTTGCTGTTGTTTGCCAAAAACAAAAAAAACCCCCAGTGGGTGTTAGCCAACTAGGGGAGTTGAAGATCAAGGTGCATCTACCAATTAAGTGTTCTAGACCCAGGTAATCCGATCCGGATAAAGTTGTAAAGGCAGAAAAACCAAAACGACACCGAATCAGAAACATTCAGGGGCAGGATGCATCTAAATTATCAGAGAGAGCGAAAAATCGACTTGAAACTTTCGCGTTTCAAACCAGATTTAGGAGGCGGACAGGAGAAGTTGTGACCCAGGAATTCCATATTTCCGTAACCCCAGTAGGGCAAAATGACTACTTGGTGCGGACGGAACAAGTCGCGCCTGGGGTACCATTGGCAGAAGAATTGGTGACTTGGCCTATAGCTGATTGGTTGATGGCTGCTGGGCATTTGATGAATGACCCGTTGAATTCGGTGTTGCAAGGAGATCCATTTACCTCTGGTGGACATGAAAGCGATATCGCCAGAAACTCTGTAAATTTGGTGGCGTTGGGTCAACAATTTTATAACGCCCTATTTCAAGGCACTCTCAGAGATAGTTGGATTACTGCCCAAGGTATTGCTCAGAACCATCAACAGGTACTACGCTTACGCTTGGGGCTAAAAGACACTAGATTAGCTCGTTTGCCTTGGGAAGTGATGCACGCAGGCGATCGCCCTTTGGCTACTGGGCCTTATGTGGCTTTTTCTCGCTTCCAAAGTGGGATTTTAGGGGCTTCTCCTCTGCGCTCGCAAAATATGCCCACACCACAAGAACAAGGTGGTGTCAGAGTCTTGATGGTAATCGCTTCCCCCTCAGATCAAGTCCGTCTTGACTTACAGAAACAAGAAGCAATTAAACTGCAAGCGGAACTTCACCGTCAAACGTCACGACCTGGTGAAGGTCGCAATCGTTTCCCCGAAATTGAACTCACTGTATTAGACCAACCAGGACGGGAAGAACTGACGCAAGCCTTAGAACAAGGTAGATACCATGTTTTACACTACTCTGGTCATAGTAACTTAGGCGTAAATGGCGGAGAAATTTATCTTGTTAGTCGCAGAACTGGGTTAACGGAAATCTTGACTGGGGACGATTTGGCAGGTTTGCTCGTCAACAATAATATCCAAATGGCAGTGTTTAATTCCTGCTTGGGCGCTTACATAGCAGCGTCCAATCCTTCTGGAGATACTGGCGAACGAAACTTAGCGGAAAGTCTGGTGAAGCGAGGAATTAGAAGCGTTTTGGCGATGTCAGAACGGATTCCTGATGAAGTGGCGTTGACACTCACACAATTGTTTTACCGCAACTTAAGTCAGGGATATCCAGTAGATTTGTGTGTCAGTCGGGTGCGCCAAGGATTAATTTCTGCTTATGGTTCTCACCAGATGTACTGGGCATTACCGATTTTATATCTCCAGCCAGAATTTGACGGTTTTCTGAGTCAGGAAACTGAGGTAGCCACAAGTAGGGAGTCGCTGAATCAGTATAGTTCGCCTTTAGGGGTAACTTCCACGATGTACCCTGGTATACCTGATGATAGCGAGATGCCTTTAGGAATGGAAGATATGATTCCTTCTGGTTTGACGCGGGACTCTTCTGGGTTGGACTGGCTGGGTGAAGATACTTGGGGCGATTTGGTTGATGAAATTGAGTATGATGACCCAAGCTATGAAGAAGATTCTGCGATAGTTTCGGATTTGTTTCGTCAGCTAGATAACCAAAAACCTGCAACTGAACCGGATCGACAAATTCGCGAAAATAGTCTTCACCAAAGTCAAGTTTCAGAGGAAATGACTTCCTCGGAAGAGTCAGCAGATTTGTGGGGAGAAGTTCCACCACCGCCACCTGCAACTCCTGGAAACCTTGAAGAAAATTGGCAAAATTCTAATTTTTCGCAATCGCAACCACCCCCACCAAGAAATCGTACCCGTCGCCGCCAGCTGTGGCCGATTGTCGGTGTTGTGGGGATCGGTGCGATCGCCGCTGCGATCGGTTTAAATTGGTGGTGGCAAAATCGCCCCCAAGCACTGCCTAAAATACCGGAAATTCCTGCCCAGTCTTTACCTGATTCTCGACCGATTCAAAAGCAGCGGAACATCGATTTAGGAATAGAAGCGACTGGAATTGTCACCGCTACTGCTACGGAAAAATTGAGTCAGGGTGACTTGCAAGGTGGGTTATTGGCTGTAGAAGAATTACTCAATCGAGGCGCACTGGCTGCGGCTGAAACTTCTTTAAAACTAATTCCTAGTAAACAAGCTGACGATCCATCTGTAAACTTTTACAAGGGACGATTGGCGTGGCAGTCTATCCAAACTGGAGACAATAACTATAGCGTCGATGATGCCCGCCGTTACTGGGAAACTGCTGCCAAAGCTAAACCCGAATCGTTTTTATATAATAACGCTTTGGGATTTGCCTACTACACAGAAGGCAATCTGAATCGAGCCAATGATTCTTGGTTCAAGGCTTTGAATTTAGCTCTCAAAGAACAGAACACAAAATCAACATCCAGAAACACAGCAGTTCCTCAAGATGCTTTAACTTCTTATGCTGGTTTAGCTCTTGGATTGTATAAATCTGCACTTAGTCAATCTAATGGAAAGGAGACGCAATATTTGAATGAAGCGATTAAGTTGCGGCAAACGGTTCTCAAGTCCGATCCAGAAAATTTCCAGGTAGATAAATTAGCTAAAAATTGGCTGTGGACGGAGAAGGCGATTGAAGATTGGCGATCGCTCCTTCAGGAAAAAGGTGAAGAACAGTAGGGGTGTAGGGACGTTCCAATACAGTTCGGTTAAAGGGGAAAGGGGAAAGGGGAATAAAAAAACTTTAACCGCAAACCCATTCCCCTTATTCCCAAACCCTATTCTGAGTTCAAAATACTTATCCGAACCGTATTGCGGGGCGTCCCGCAGGGATGGAATATTTTTTTAACATCAGTTCGGATTAAAGATTAAAATTCGATCCATTGGACAAAAGAATAAGGGTTTCACACTGTGAAAACTAACGATTAAATCAAGGTTTCAGCTTATCTCGAACTCAGGTTTTTTTTAACTGGAAGTCCCTAATTGTTTTTGACTCAGAAGAGGAGGCGATCGCAAAATAGCAAAAGTAGATTAGTTAAAGTAATTTTAATTGCTAAATTTTTCGTGATTTAGGATATAGTTAAAAGCTAAACAAACGGCTAACTCTCGGCATGACAACAATTGTGATTATGATTTTGAGACTGATAACTATATAGTTTCAATCCCTAATAGGGATTTAGATTAATTGCAATAAAATATGGATTGTCATCAGAATAGGCGTTAGCATAGTTTCAATCCCTAATAGGGATTTAGATTAATTGCAATAATATTGGCGGCAAGGCTGCGGCTGCTGGTATGGCGTTTCAATCCCTAATAGGGATTTAGATTAATTGCAATGATATTTTGGTTTTGAAATAGATATGATTAAATTTTTGTTTCAATCCCTAATAGGGATTTAGATTAATTGCAATAGCGGGAGCCTGAAAGCCAAGCTATATTTAGTTTTCAAGGTGCGGTTGCGCGATTCTGGAGCAATCATAGCATTAGAGAATTCCTTTGGGAAGAGTGCCGGGAAAAGTTAAAGGCTGACATCCTAGTTTTTGTAAGCATTTCAGAGATTGCGCGGATGATAATTGGGTAATGAGTGGGGTGAAATGCTTGCTGGTATTGAAATAGAAGCAATTTTTTGAGGGTGTGGAATTTGTACACCTACCCATTCGCGCATTTGACATACAGAAATTCTGTGAGAAACGCGATCGCTAATAAATAATCTAATGGTGATGGGGGGCGCGATCGCTGCCTTCGGAGCCAGAAATCCCAGTCTTTAATATGCTTATAGCCTCCCACATCACACACAACAACACTTGTAATGCTAGTCTTGAGACTCCTCAGAGATAGATTCTGATTCGGTTTCAAGTTCTTCTGTTTGAACTTTGGGGGCTGGAGGTTTAACGGGTTTTGGGCCACGCGCTAGTGCAGGATTCACCGGTTGTCTGCCTTCATCCCTATATGACGATCCTTTTTTACCTTTGTCAGAGGAGCGTTGGCGCAGCCCGCCTTCGGCATTGCGGCTCGGTTTTGAGTTTTTGGGGTTGGATTCAATAGGGGTTACAGAATCCGAATTTTCGGAATTGCTGTCAGTGCTTTCTTGAGGCTGACGTTCCGATTTCTTGATTGGACGTTCTACCATTGTTGATTTTTGTAAATTTATCTGTATGGTACATCGGTTTGGTGACTATCAGACTGTTGAGTAGCATTTTTAAAGATTTGATTGTTGGAATTTCTGAGTAGCTGTGGAGAGTTATTTTGACAAAAAAGCAGCCAACAAACTTGATTAATTAACTCACTAAATCAAAATATGGGTGCGTTTAGCTATGGATAACGCACCCAACAACTATTAAACAAAATCAGGTCGTGCCTGTTGCCTTGATTTGAACTTTTCCTCTAAAACTGCCCAATTTTCTTGCTCAATTAAGTTAGTCAACTCATCAAGACTTTGACGATATTGTTGTAGCGATCGCAGCAATGCTTGACGATTATACCGTGCCATCATCACGCCCAACTCTGGATTCCCGCCACCTACACGGCTGGTATCCCGGAAGCCTGAACTAGCTAACTTTTGGGCTAATTGCAAAACATCGGGGTCAGTTTCGCTCAAACAAGCAGCAATCAACGAGGAACTGACCATTACAGGTAAATGAGAAATCCAACTCACAGCGCGATCGTGTTGTTCTGGTTGACAATAATAGATATTAGCTCCAAGCGATCGCACAATTTCTTCCACAACTGTAATTGCATTAGTTGGGGTTGTCGCTATCGGTGTTAAGACATAAGGTTTATCAACAAATAAATCTCGCTGTGCAGCTTCTATCCCACTGTCTGTTCTGCCCGCCATTGGATGACCGCCGATAAAATTATCCCAAAGGGGAGTAATATCTTTAACTATCTGTGCTTTGGCCGAACCGACATCAGTCACGATTGTAGTGACAGGCAAATGAGCGATTAACTGTTCAAATTGGGGCACAATAAGCGCTAGAGGTGTACAAATAAATACAACTTCTGCGGCTGCTAATAGGCTCAGATCGACTGATGCTTCATCAACACTGCCCAAGGTAACTGCCTTTTGACAGGTTGCTTCACGGCGACTAACTCCTAAGATATGATGTCCTTGCGATCGCAAATCAAAACCCAAAGATCCGCCTATCAGTCCCAATCCTAAAATTCCAATATTCATTTTTGATTTTGACATTCCGTTTTTTATGACTTTACCAACTATTAAAGTTGGCATCCAAGGGGTAGCATCGATGACTGTAGAGGAATTACTGGAACAATACGCAGCAGGAGTCTTAAACTTTAGTGGTGTTGACCTCCCAGAAGCCAATCTGAGTGGAGTAAAACTCAGTGGCGTAAATCTGAGCGATGCTAATTTGAGTATAGTCAACCTGAGTGGCGCGAATCTGAGTGAAGCTAACTTGAGCAATGCAAAGCTGAATGTAGCTAGACTCAGTGGTGCAAATCTATGTAGCGCTATCCTCAATAACGCCAGTCTCAACGTCGCTAATTTGATTCGAGCGGATTTAAGTCGCGCTCAACTCAGAGGAGCCTCATTAATCCGCACCGAATTAGTTCGCGCTGACCTCAGTCGCGCTGATTTGTCGGAGGCCGATCTCACCAGTGCTGATTTGCGAGAGGCGACACTCCGCCAAGCGAATCTCCGTCACGCGAACTTGAGTGAGGCTATCTTGAGAGGTGCTTCCTTAACTGGAGCCAACTTGGAGATGGCTAACTTAAACGCCAGTGACCTCAGTCGTTCTGACTTGAGCGGTGCAAATTTGCGAGATGCCGAACTCAGACAAGCCAATCTCAGCCATACTAACTTGAGTGGGGCAGATTTGAGTGGGGCGAATCTCCGGTGGGCAGATTTGAGCAGCGCAAATCTCCGGTGGGCAGATTTGAGCGGTGCAAAATTGAGCGGGGCTGATTTAATTGGCGCAGATTTAAGCAATGCCAATTTAACAAATACAAGTTTAGTCCACGCCAATTTAACTCAGGCAAAATTAATTAGGGCAGAATGGATCGGTGCTGACTTAACAGGAGCAACTTTAACGGGAGCCAAGCTTTATGCCACTTCCAGATTTGGTTTAAAAACCGAAGGCATGGTTTGCGAATGGGTCGATCTTAGCCCAAATGGCGATCGCTCCATTGTCCAAAACTTCCATTCTGAAGAGTCACGAGATTTTTTTAACGAAACACCGCCAACAATTCGGATTATTGTTGATGCAGCCCTAGAACACGAAGCCAATTTTGCGATCGCTGGTGCTTACTACCAAATTGCTCAAGAATATCGAGGGCTGAAACAACCTCCAAGCATCGAAAGTGGCCGTCGCCGGACTATTTTTACCTTTCATGTAGATAGCGACGAAGCATTATTTCCCACTGCTTACATTGTCATTCTTCCCTTTCTAGATGCAGTATCTACCCAAAAAAATATTTCCAGTATAGTGGAAATGATTAATAGTGAAGTTGTTGCAAACCAAAACTTAAAATCGCCTCATCTAGTGAAACAATTAAATACTCTTTTAGAACAAGCGATAAGTCAGGCTACAAAAATTAAACAGATGAAAAAAAATATCGAAGTAGCCGCAAAATTAAATTTTTGTAAAGCCCCAGCCCAAATAGTTTTAACCAATTCCAGTGCCCACACTTTGATTGTTTATGACCATCCCAACTTTGGCAAAAGATTTATTAATCGCTCTGTTCTCAATGCTTCAGCTTATGATATATCCAGTGATTTAACAAAAAATATATTACCTTCATTAGATATAGTGATAGATTTTGTCAAAGGGTTTCATTATATTAGTCATTAGTTATAGGGTATTGGGCTTTAGGCATTGAACTAATGACAAATTACAAATTACAAAAAACAAAATTTTGGAGGAAAAAATGAGCAATTTTTTTAATAAAATGATTGGTCGAACTCGCTATGTAGTGTTTCGCCTATTTCTGCACTTAGGGGGAGGTGAAGTAGCGCCAATTTTGGGAGTATTAAATAGTGCTGGACGGGATGCGATCGATGCCGATGGCGACTTAGAAGTTTTAGGAGAAGGATTAGTAGAAATTAGCCAAACCCTGCTGCAATATGATGAATATTGGCTTTCTGCTGCCAACGAAGGTGATGTATTTTTTGATGAGGGCGAAGCGGGGGATTACGTGAATGAATTATTTACTGACTCTGCCGAAAGATATCTCAGCGAACCAAATTACAGTTCTGACTCTGGGTTGAATGAACCTTTATCTATACCTGTAACCCGCAACGTCATTGTGATGATTACAGTAGCTTATGAAGGAGAAGTACCAGATTTGGAAACCGATCTTTCTAACGTTCAGGCGCTCAAGGAAGGATTGAAAGCATTGATAAATTTGCATTATAAACATAGATTAAAGGCAATCCAAGTGCATTTCTCACCAGCACAGTTAGGCGATGAACTCACTAGCGATCAACTGCTGCAATATTACCCAGAATTAATTCCTTTGTAGTCTGTTGGGTAGTCCGTACTTACTACTTAGATGATAAATTGTTAAGCTCAGAGATAGGACAATAATCCAATGATCATGACCATAGTACGTAAATTTACAGCCGTTTTTTTAGCTCTGAGTTTGTGTATCACAACTGTTGCTTGTGGTGGCGAGAACCAAAGTACTCCTCCAGCTAAGAACGTTAGCCAAACCTCTACTAACACCAAGTTGAGTGATGGTGAGTATCAAATACAACAAGCCACTTATGACGATGCAACTGGTGAGTACAGCTTGTTTTTACTTAACAATAATCCCCCAACCTTTGCAACTGAAAATTTGCAAATGGCACGGTTAACTGATGATGAAATCAAGCAGGGTAAAAAAACCTATCTGAAGGTAGAAAAAGGGCAACCAATTTTATATCTGACGGAAGATTTTAAAATTGAGTACGTCCACAACGTTACCGAGAATAGAACCAATCCCCAAACAGGACAACAAGAGACGGTTGTAGTCCGTCGAGAAAATAACTTCTGGGCACCATTTGCTGGGTCTGTGGCTGGTAGCTTGGCGGGACAGGCAATTGGTAGTATGTTGTTTAGACCCCAGTATTATGTACCCCCTGTCTATCAATCAGGACAAGGATTAAGTGGCTTCGGTGGATATGGCGGAAGCTATGGTCAAGCAGTTCAAAGCTACCAAACTCGATACAATACGCAACCCGCAGCCGTGAGAAATCGCACTGCGTTCCGCAATACAGGGACAATTAGAAGGTCATATCCTGGAAATTCAAATATACGCAATACACCGCGTAGCACTACAGGTAATAACCGTCCTTCTGGTTCTGGTTTTGGTGGTAGCACATTGCAACCTTCTGGTAGAGCCACTTCACCCAGACGCAATTCTGGCAGTGGTTTTGGTAGTGGGCGTAGTTCAGCACCCCGCCGCTCAACTGGTTTTGGCAGCAGACGCCGTTAATCAATTCCAAGTTTAATAAATAGACTGCCTAACAAGTAAAGGTAGTTGTGCATAAAGAAGCCGGAGGTTAACAAGTCAAACCTCCGGCTTCTCTTTATATGTATGCAATTTGTGAGGAGGAATTATTAATTATTCGGTTAAATAATATGAAATACTAAATACAAATATTGCTAACAGAACAGGAATCATTTTACTAAAGTCTATGCGCTTTTGTTGAACCATTTCTAAACAAGATATTGGAATCATCAGAGGCCAGAAGATAGTTGTCACCACAAACATCACAACCGAGAAAAATTTATCTTCTGGGTTGGAAGCAGTCTGACGTAGGGAAAATATTAACCAATTAGTTAAAAAATAGCATGTCATTAATAAGTAACCAATAGTCAAAGTCAGTTGGATCTGATTCACCGTGAGTACTCCTGAAGTTATGTAAGCTTTATTAATCATCATTCGTACAAAGTTATAACATATACATTCGGAACCTCACCCCGTATTTGCTGAGGCAAGCACTCCCCTCTTCTTAGTGAGGAGAGGCGTTGGGGTTGAGGTTAAAAGATGTACTTTATATAAACGATAACTGCTAGAGCTGTAGCTATTAAAGCAATCATTAAGTGGTCTTAAAAAATCGAATAATTTCGCGGACATGATCGAGAAATTGCCCGTCGGTGGAAAGTTGCGCGATCGCATTTCTGGCTTCTCTCCCCAAACGCTCATGTTCTGTTTGATTTGTCGCCCGTAATTCTTCTAAATTAGCCGCAATTCGAGCTAAATCTCTACGAGTTTCTTCGGCAAAACGTTGTTGAGTTGCGGGTAAGGAATAGGGTTGTTCAGGGTTGAGTTGATCTTCTAATGACTGGATTTTTTGCTCCAATATCGAGAAGCGATCGCGCAGTTCAAAAATATCTTCACGGGGATACTTCCATTCTTGGCGAATCATTGCTAACCGCGCATATAAATACTCATAAGCGCGAATCGCTGGACGCAGAATTGTTAATAACAAAGCTGCACCAGAACTTATATATCCCACCGTACTAATACCAGTGGCAGCAAGAGTATAAAGACCAACGGCTGAGAATAAGTGTAAAGCAATGGCAACCCAAAGCGATCGCTTTGCCAAAAGTGTGACATACTTCACCTGTTTCTCATCGACTGGAATTCCTTTCTCAGTTGATTGTGCTGCTTCTGCTAAGACTTCTTTGGCTTGAAAATGCACATTCCACGGTACGGTAACAATTACCAACAGCCACCAAAAACTAGCACCACCAATCACCCAATCAAGAAAGTTACCTGTAGGTATGTGCAACCATTGCAGTAAGCCAAAAGCCACCAGCACCGGAACCACAATTCCAATAATGGAACTGATGAAAAAGTTGATATACATCTTACCCTGTCTCCGATGAAACTATCACCTCGATTATGGCTAGTGGTTCTCAATTATACAAATATATTTGTGATGCTTTTTCTAGTTGCACATATCCCGATGTACGTAATTCAAACTTAAAAAATTTTTGTGTTCAGAATCTTGGTGATAGTTTTTCTAGTAGCACATATATTCACTGTACGTAATTCAAAATTTCAAAATCCTTAATATAGTTTTTCCGCAACGGCGATAAACTTAGCTTTATTTATTGAACTTTTTAAGTGTTAATTACCGATAAAAAGTTTCTCCATCCTAAAACTTCGGAACAATAGCCTGATGCAACCATTTATCAAAATTTGGCAGAGGCGGCGCACAACTTTAACCGTGATAAAAAATTTCAATTTATCAAGCAAAACTTAAATAAAAACCTCATATTCAGTATCGTTATCAACTGTCAACTAGCTATTGGTAGATTGACAGTTTTATCTTTTATAAGATATTTTGACGACTAACTATTTAAATATACTCACAAATAAAAATTAAACAGGTAAGATACCTGAGCTATTACTTGATACCTCACTTTCTATCTAAACTCTAGTAATTAACAATTTGTAAAAAATCACTATGTTAATCTTTTTTTTAAATCAAAAAATTCCTAAATTATTCACTAGATTATCAGTTGTAACAGCTAAAACTGCCTTCAGCTTAATACTATTATTCAAAATTGATTCTGCTCAAGCCTTTGCAGCTAAATTCAACATTGACCCCAGTGCAAGTTTTATTTCTTCATATACATTTAGTCCTGATAGCGTACCTTTTTCTCTAACAGACTTGGGAATTAATTCAGGGGAAACAATTAAACTGGAACGGTTTGGCAGTTTTTCACCCTTTGGCGATCCCACTAACGAATACTTTGCTTCAATGTGGGCTACTTTCAGCACAGACAATAGATTGCTACCAAGTAGCGGAATATATAATGGCGCAACGACTGATAGAGTTCCTGGGGCTATTAATGCAATTCTTCCCAACGGTTGTCTTCCATCTCAGTGTTTAGACAATAGTATTTTTTATATATCACGTGGAGATTTTAATGGTGCTATTGTGCAAGTTCCCATTGATGCAAAATTTATATTTATTGGTGCTGCCGACAGTTCATTTGATGATAATGTAGACTCGAATAAAGACTTTGCTGTAGGTATCAATTCTATATCTACTGCTAGTGTTCCTGAACCCAATTTTATGTCAGGTTTACTAGCATTTGGTGTTTACGTTACTGGTTTGCAATTCTTACGTAAACGAAAACAAGCACTGTGATAATACAGTTTTACTCAACTAAATAGCTACGCCAAATTGATTGAGTATTTTTACTATCTTTTTCTGGAAGCAGCAATCGCCAAGTTTTACCTTCTTGCTGAATTTGTAGATAAACATCAAAGGGTTTTTTGGGTTGCGTTAAGCGTCGTTTTGGCAACTTAACAATCAAATCGTAGGTTCCCAGAACGTGAAAAGCTGGTAAATTGTCAATCGTCAGGGGTTGTTCTTGGGTAATTGATAGCCGCTTGATTTCAAATCCTTGAAAATCTAAATCCAACTGTTGGCTAAGTTTTTGTTGAGTTTGTTCTAGCCCAAGTGCGATCGCTTTTTGCACTAACTCGCTAGTTGGTAGCAGTCCAATACTGCCACAAGCTGTCACTAGCACCAGCAATATTGCTGTCAAAACTAACCGCACCATGTTATTCCTGAGATTCCCCTTATCAGCGATAGTATAACTGTAGATTCTCTCAATTCTCTCATCTATCATGCCAAAACAGTCTATAGGTCTTGATAACCAACTCTACAATTATCTTTTATCCGTTTCGCTGCGAGAACCAGAAATTCTTGAAAAGTTGCGCCAAGAAACCGCCAATCATCCCCGGAGTGGAATGCAGATTTCACCAGAACAAGGGCAGTTTATGAGCCTTCTGGTACAGTTAATTGGAGCGAAGAAAACCCTAGAAGTTGGAGTGTTTACGGGTTATAGCTCACTTTCTGTAGCTTTGGCACTACCGGCTGATGGGAAAATTATTGCTTGTGATGTGAGTGAAGAATTTACTGCGATCGCTCGGCGGTATTGGCAAGAAGCTGGGGTTGCTGATAAAATCGATCTCCGATTAGCACCAGCTTTGGAAACTTTAGATCGGTTATTAGCAACTGGGCAAGCCGAAACTTTTGATTTTGCCTTTATTGATGCTGATAAAGAAAATTATGATGGATATTATGAGCGATCGCTGCAATTAGTGCGTCCAGGTGGATTGATTGCGATCGATAATGTTTTATGGTCTGGACAAGTAGCTGATGAGCAAAATCAAGATGAAAGCACCCAAGCAATCCGAGCGCTCAACGAAAAGTTACATCATGACGAGCGAGTTACCCTCTCCCTTGTCCCCATCGCCGATGGACTTACTTTAGCAATCAAGCGACCTTAATACAGCAAGGGCGCACAACTAACTGTGCGCCCTTATTGCATGTTCTACTTCTATTTATCTGAAGTTATAGCCAATTCCTAACTGTAGTCCGACATCAGTATCATCTACAAAAGCAGCATTTACACCACCTGTTAGCGTAAGTTTAGAACCGAGAGGAATGTCTACACCACCTGTTAACAGTAATCCAATATCAGTATTAGCATTAGCTTCAATTGCTACACCAGCACCTATGTAAGGAGATATACTATAGCTTCTGTCACCTACTGAACCTGCTCTGCGGGGAGAAAAATCTAAAGTCACAGGAACTAGAAATATTGTATCGTCCCCAAAGATCACCGATGGTCGCACTGATAGATAGTTTGTCAGACCAAGTTTGCTGATCACTGTAAAGTTAGTGTCGCTCAGAGCTGTATCGTTGCCGCTCAAACCAATGTTACCACCAACTCCGATATAGCTTCTGCCACCACGAGTAGCTCTACCTACGTTAACATCAGGTGTCCCATTTCCTGTTGGTGGCTGATTTAACTGACTGATATTAACATCAGGCGGAATCAGGACTTGGTTAATTGCATGGATAATACCATTGCTAGCTTTCACGTCCGCCTGGAGAACTCTGGCATTATTCACCGAGACTTGACTGTTAGCGGAATCGATTTTAACATTTACAGGTCTTCCTTCATCGGTTGTCAATTCCCCTGCCGAGAGTTGACTAGCAGTTACCGCACCAGGAACCACATGATATCTCAAAATCTTAACTAACGCTTCTCTGTTCTCTGGTTGCTGTAACTGTTCTAAGGTAGCAGCAGGTAAAGCAGCAAATGCGTCATTGGTGGGAGCGAAGACTGTATAAGGGCCTGGCTGTTGAAGAA
This sequence comes from Nostoc sp., assembly GCF_036917375.1. GTDB lineage: Bacteria > Cyanobacteriota > Cyanobacteriia > Cyanobacteriales > Nostocaceae > Nostoc. Next base: position 58,062 of record NZ_JBALDN010000040.1, on the reverse strand, counting down.
TATCTGCTAGACCAGCTGTCTTCAATAAAGAAGTCAGAGTTGTAAAAGAACTACTGGATGCCGCTAGGGAAACAATATCAGTACTTGTAGGAGTTCCAGCTACAACGTACTGACTAGCTGGAAGATTGCTAGCAATGGGTTGTAACCGTCCTTGTTTAACTAAAGCTTGATATAAAAGTGCTGCTGCTTCAGCACGAGTCAAAGACTGTTGCGGATTGAGTTGTTTTACATCTGGATAGTTGACAACAAGATTACTTACTGTCGCTGCTGCCACACTGCCAACAGCATACTGTGGGATAGCTGAGGCATCGTTGTAGTAAGTAGTGAGAGTACTTGTATCGCCACCAGTTAAACCTAAGCCACTACTTAAAGCAACGATCCCCTGTACTCTCGGAATTTCTTGATTTGGTCTAAACACGTTCCCAGGATAGCCTGCCAAAAATCCAGTTTCGTAGGCGTTTTGAATTGCCGCAGCCGCCCAGTAGTTAGCAGGAACATCACTAAATCCACCCGCACTTAATTGCCGGACTCGGTTTTGGTTACTGAAAGCTTTTTGAATCAAGGCAGCAAACTCAGCACGAGTCACAGGCTGATTTGGTCTATAAGTGCCATCAGGAAAGCCACTAATCACGTTATTCTCAGCTAGGGCTTGAATGAAGGGACGCGCCCAATAATCTGAGGAAACATCAGACAGGTTAACTGTTGAAGTCGGTGATGGTGTCGCAGGTGATGGTGTTGCAGGTGATGGTGTCTCAGGTGATGGTGTCGTAGATGGAACAGGAGTTTGAGATGAAGCTGGGGCAGAAATTACGATGGGAGTTATTGTAGCAGCTGTCATTCCCAGAACTAGCAAAGCAACCTTTGTTGATGACCAACGAGACAAACTAGACATGGAAATATCCTCTTTTCAATTTCTTGGGTTGATTATGTGAAAAATACTGGATGCAAGGTTAAGTGAATACAAATATCTGAGATGATTATTTGGTTCGCCTCGACATGAAAACCAGAAATGAAACCTGTTAGCTCTGGAAAATTAAAATTCTGAACATTATGAGTAGCTGCTTTGATATCTCATAACGTTTATCCTCATGTGCACCACACATAGTATCGAATTCCTATTTTTTTTTAAGAACCGCAGAGCATACTAAAAATAAGCATGGCTCCTGTGGTAATATAATATGTTGCAACAATAAAGAGAATTAATGCAAGTAGGCGATTTTATTCAGTTCTAAAATTGCAGTCAAGCACTAAAATCATTGGCTTTTAATAGCCGTCTCTTTATAATTGCCGAGGAGGGTTAATGCCGTCAAACTCAATGTATCATGATCTTTAGCAATATTTAAGAAATAAAATCAATCTTGGCGATATGGTGTATTGTTAATCTTTTATCGAAATTATACAACTAACTCAGGGCTGGATTTTGAAGAAAAACTTTCACTCTTTAGATAGTTGTCATTGATGGTAAATTTTCAAATACTAGACTGGAAATTAGCGATCGCAATCAAAAATTTCGAGCCTGATTGCCCCAAGATTTTTGCCTAGTAATTATTTTTTTACAAAAGACTATTTTATAAAAGGGAACCCAAAGATAAAATAGGATTTTTGAACGATGGCTAATCTGTATAAATTTTGCTCACAACTCCTCTGGAGGTAAGGCAACAAATCCGGTTTTTAGTCCGCGCTTGAATCCTGCTTTTTCATAGAAGTGCAACGTCTCCTCGTTTTTTGAGCCACTTAGAAGCATCACTTTATAGCACTGTTGCTGCCATGCTAAAGCTAAGGCATAATGTAACACTTTTGTACCAAATCCCTGTTGTCGAAAATCGAGATGGGTGACAACATTTTCAATAATGCCGTATGGACGTGCGCCACGCGTCAAGTTGGGAACAATGGTTAAATTACATGTTGCTACTAGCTGGTTATCAACATCAGCTACAACGTAATACAAACGGGGATCGTGTAAAATCCCATCCCAAATAGATTGTAAAACATCATCAGCAGGTAAAGGCGCATCGATAGGATTTAGGTGGTTATATAAAACCAAAAGTTGGGGAAGTTCGTCGCGTTTAATTAGGCGAACGGTAATTATCGGTTTAGACAAAGCTGTATCAAGGTAATTATTCCAGGAAGTATGTTTGACAATTTCAAATGTCAAAATTAGGGGAATGTCAATTCAGTGCGAGCAACTCCAGCACGTTCATGACGGGCTAGGAGTTTAACTGTACTACCTGAAGGGGCACGCACCACCCATTCAACCTTCGCCCGATCTTTGGTAGGATCGCTGTGCCGTCTAATGGGAGTTGAAGGCTTGTAGGCTCGTCCTTCTAATTGACCTAACTCTTCACGAAGCTTACCCGTTACCAAAGTTCCCCCAGGAGGCAGTTCAATTTCACAGATACAGCCCCGCACCAGCTTTTTTTCTAAGGCTTTTTGGGTAACATTAGTGGGCAACCAGCCTGTATTATGCACAACTAATTGCACCCGATAAGTATCATCACCCAAGCTGTGGATACTGGCTTTGTAAATTTCTAAACGCGGAGATATTAATAGATGCCAAACTAGCCATTCTGGGAAGAGGGCTATTTCTTTCTCCAGAAATTCAGGGGGTGGATTTGTCCAAGCGTACATGGTATCCCAGCCGCCTAGTTCAATTTGACCGAGTTGAGGATGCTCGAAGGGATACCAATCTACGTAGCCTTTACCTGCAAGTTTTTCATCGTTCCAACGCAGCAACTTCAGGTCATCTTCTATAGGGTGTTCTCGTTGCCAATCGATGTATTTATAATCATTAATTCCAGCTTGGCGCTGCGGACTCCAGACTTCTACTGTCCAGGCAAATAGACCTTGATATTCATAAGCCCAATCGTCAAATGTACCTGTAATTACCTCTTTGGGGTCATAGCGGAAATCATGAAAGGCGGAGATGGCTGGGTATTGAGTAAGTTCAGTACCTTTTGCGCCAATGCGTTGATAGGTGCGGAGGTCATTGACGGGGAATTCGTCATCGCTGAGGTGGGTGTAGGGACGGATGAGAACACCGCTAAAGGTATGAAAGGCGATCGCTCCTGTAATATTAGGATGTGTAGTGATAAATTGAACTAGCGATCGCACTTCTGTTTCAGATGTCGGATAAGGGCCAGCCCCCGATTGCTCAGATTCTTGCCGCCACAAAAATGGAAAATTCCGGTTTAAATCTAGTCCTTCTTTAGAAGGCTGAATTTTAATCTGAACTCCGTCATAATTTTCGATATTTCCTTCTGGTAGTACGCGATAATACTGACCACCTGTTTCTGTTGGTTCGCGTCGCACCAGCAGCCGTGGTTCAGTCGGACAAACTTTCCAAGCCCCATTGTCATCGGGGATTCGCATCAGCAAAATCCGACCATCACCATCGATATCTTCCATCACTAACCCGTCGTTGCCTTCCTCATCATGGGGATAGGGACGAGTAGCGGAGCGAATAAATTTCGGTTTGTCAGCCAATGCCAACTCAGCACCATCAGGATTAACGCGGGGGCAAATGTAGAAGGTGCGGGTATCTAAACAACGGGTAATTTCTGGGTGAGTACCGTAAGCTGTCACTAATGTTTGCAATAGGTATAAACAAACACTTGACGGTGCTAGTTCAGTGGCGTGGATGTTCCCATCAACCCAAAGGGCAGGTTTTTCTTGATGTGCGCCAGTGGCAAAGTTGCTAACTGTTAATACCCAGATGTCACGTCCTTCGTAACTTTTGCCAATGCTTTCTATGCGTACTAGTTGGGGAAATTCCTTCGCATAACTGTGTAGAATGCGCGTTAAGTCTTCATAACGATAGTATTTATCAAACCGAACATCTGGCATAATAAACCCTTCAGTACGAATTATTTTAAACCTATTGCCGTTTCAATTCTTGTATCAATAGCTGACAACGCTTACTAGCCTCTTTAGCTTGTTGTCTGAACTGTTTAGCTTGTTCCCGATCTGTCAAACACACTTCAGTTGCTTTTTTACTAAATTTTACAGCTTGACTACTGAGTTCTTTGATCCGAGTTTTTAATTCTTCAATTGTTTTCATTTCTACTCCAATTCTGAGATGATGATTTCTAAATTTTCGACTTCTTCATAAAGTCTATCTGCTCGACTAGCCAACAAACTAGCATCGTCAAAATCATTGTTCTCTATTGCTCTATCATGAGCTTCATATAATTCTTCAATGATCTTATGTAGTTCTGCGTAAGCTTTAAGTAATATATTTCTGGTTTCTGATTTCATATTTATTTTGAATCTTCACTCCTGCCAGAAACTTTCAGACCACAGTGAATTAATACAATTTTTGTATATAATTAAACTAATTTACTGATGATTGAACTTTTAGAAAAGTGAAGCTAAAAATAAGTATTTAGCTAATTTTATGGCTAGAATCAAAGTTTCAAAAGATTAATTCGGCTTACCCGTAATCGTGAATGCTGCCCAGTAATAAGGATGATTATAAAGATTTTTATCTGATGCCATTTTACTATTTCTATATAGTTGTGTCGCTAAATAAGTTTGAATTCTTACTTCTTCTGGATGCAGATTATTCAAAATATCTTCATACCATTTTGTTAGTTCTCCAGCAGTTAGTTCTTTTAGCCATCGTGTGGCTTCCGCTAAGGCAGTAATTGCAGATTTATTAGGCTGTAATCGTCGGTAAAACTCGATCATCACCAAGGCACTAGCCGAAGATTCTACACTCCAGAGAGTACTCACTACATGAGGTACGCCCTGAGTTACAAAACCACTGACTAAACTTACATATTCGCTGCTGATAGTGTAGTTGTTAGTACTTAAATTTTCACACGCAGAGAGGGTAATAAGGTTATAACTATCTAGATTTTGTTGGCAGATTTCATCTAGAGTAAGTCTATCTTCACCCGCTAATGCTAATTCTGATTTTTTCGGTTCAGCTAAATTATTAGTAACATGACCCGTAAAATGCAAGATATTATAATTATCAGATAGGGCATTTTCAACAATACTTTTCGTAGCTTCTGTCCCCTGAATTCGTTGGATATTATTGAACATCTGACTAACAATTTCAGACTCCAATTTGGCAAATTTCAGTGTGGGATAACCTGTACTTTCAGGATGTTCAACACTCAGTAAGAACTTATTTTGCCACTGCCAAATATCCTCAGTTCTGATTGATAAACCTATTTGGGCGCTAGGTAGATAAGTGACACTGAAATTTGATTCCACATTCGGTAACTCTTCCGAATATGGGGAAGAAAGATGGAAAAGTGTATGAATGGGCAATCTGTACAAGTCACGATGAGGAATTAAGACAAGTTGGGTAATGCCTTCGAGTTCTTGTGCAATTGTGGCAATATTCAGGATTTCATACAGTTGCAACAGCTTCTCTTCCATCTCAACTCGCCAAGAATGATGACTTTTACTTTCTTTGTCGTGGGCTGTGCTGCGATATTCTTGGTATTGTTGATGCCAATCTTCTAGCCAAATTTCAAATTCAATTAGGCGTTGCACTGCTTCGGGTAGAGGCAATTCATTGAGACGGATAGCGTCTTCTCCTAAAGGTAATACCCCAGCATCTTGCATGGGTGTAAACAGGAGAATTGGTGATGGCGCTTGGTCTTTGAGAATGAAAGTATGTAGGGCAACTGGACTAATATGCCAGTAAATAATTGCTGTTGTGGGATTGAATAGTTGTTGAATTGCGCCATAGTAAGGCGAGTAAATATTATCATTCCAGCCAGAAAGCAGCCAGTTTAAACAAGCATTTTTACCTTGTTCGGCAATCTCCCAAGCTTCTACTAAATCGCCCGATTCCACAGCTAAATCAACTGCCAATTGATCGAAGCCGGCAAATTTTAAAGCTAGCTGTTTTTTACTTTCATCTGAGCGAGTTTCTTCACTCAGTAATTGTCGCAATAAATCTGTCCCACGTTGCAGCAATTCTTGAACTTGTGTGGTTTGTCCCAAACCCATCAACACTTTGCTTAGAGATTGTAAAACCTCTAAATGCAACTGGGGAAAATATTCTAATGTCAGGGTTAACAGCGCTTGATGGTACTCAGATGCAGCTTTGCGCCAATAATCGCGCGTGTTGGTATGTTTTTTACCTTCTTCGTAGTAAGTATTAGCGATCGCAAAATGCAATCTACCCCAACCTTCTGGATGGGTATCTGTTCGCAGATGCCTTAACCCTTCCTCATAACTGGCTAATTTTCCTTCGTAGCCGCCCTGTTGTAAGGCAGGATTTGTCGCTATGATATTACTCGACAAGTTCAGCAATTCGTCATAATTCACTAAATGACCGATCGCAGTTCCCCGACCAATCCAAGCTTCCCAATAATCTTGTTTAATTTGCAAAGCGTTGTCATAACAAGCGATCGCTTCAGCAAATTGTTCTAAATGAAACAGTGCTATTGCCTGATTATACCAAGCTAAATGGAAGTCGGGTTTAATGGCGATCGCTTGTTGATAGGAGGCGATCGCTTCTTGTCTCCGTCCTAAGTTGTCTAATGCTATACCCCGGTTGTACCAAGCTAAGTAGAAGTCGGCTTGAACTGAAAGTGCTTTATCCCAGGAGGCGATCGCTTCTGACCACCTGCCTAAATTAAACAGCACTACACCCCGATCTATCCACACTTCGTGGTAATCTGGGTTAATTTCTATAGCTCTGTCGTAAGATATAATCGCCTCGGCAAATTGTTCGCTGACAGCTAGGGCTATGCCTCGGTAATACCAGTTTTCCTGGTCTTCTGGTTGGAGTTGTAGCGCTTGGTCATAACTAGCAATAGCTTCTGGTAGCCAACCTAATTTCAGCAGTGCCAAACCCTTGCTAGACCACGCTTCTTGATAGTCTGGCTTGATTTCTATAGCTTTGTCAAAAGAAGCGATCGCTTCTTCAAAGTATCCTAATTCTCCGAGAGTTCCACCTCGGTTGTACCAAGCTTTGTAAAAGTCTGGTTTCAATTCTATGGCTGTTTCATAAGACGCGATCGCTTCATCAAAACGTTCTAAATGGAACAGCGTTAAGCCTCGATTAAACCAATATTCAGAAAATTCGGGTTGCATTTCAATGGCTTGGTCATAAGATGCGATCGCGCCTAGCAAATCGCCTGTTTTCGCTTGCTGAAGACCTTGGTAAAACCACCCTTGAGCGTGGGTAATCGGATTATCGTTATGCCGCTCAATAATACCAGGAGAATTACTGCTTTGAACTGCCAAATCTGAAGCAAGTTGCTGGACTAAATTGGTACTTTGATCCAACTTCACCCACAACTCATCTAAAGTATTAGCCACATTTGGCTCTAAATTCGTCAAAGTGTTATCCCAGGTTTCCACCGAGGGAGACGTTGCTAATTCAGTCTTTTGTCTCGTAGAAAGGAGATTTGCTGGTGTTGTAATTTTAACAACTTCTTCTTCGTCGAACCGAAGTTGGGTTAACAAGCTGATTGAATCTTCCGCTGCCGGCAGAGGGATATTTTCTGGTATTGTGGTTTGGGCGTCTTCACTTTCATATTCTGATACCAGTTCCTCGAAGTTTTTGGGCGATGTCTCCTCAAAAGAGGCAGTTTGAGGTGCTGACGTTATTGGTTCAACATCTGGCACATCATATTCCCATAATTGTTCGCCAAAGCTAACGATTAGCTCTTGTCCAGGAGAAGTTGGGATAATTTCTTCATCGATTGTAGTTTCGATTGCATCTGGCTCATCATACTCCCATAACTGCTCGCCCAAATCGCGGATCAGTTCTTGCCCAGGAGTAGTTTCGATTACATCTGGCTCATCATATTCCCATAACTGCTCGCCCAAATCGCGGATCAGTTCTTGCCCAGGAGTGATTTTTACATCATCTTGTGCCTGATTGTCAGGGTAACTTTCTATTTCTGTAGGTAAGTTTTGCATTAGCCGAATGCCAATGTCATAAGCAACTTCTCCAATTCTGCCAACACCAAGTTCCCCCAATTGCACCATCTGTGTTGCTAAAAGAGGATTTGGTGTAGGTGAAGCTAGTAAGCTTTCACCAAACATCACCAACCAGTCTATCCAACGTTCAGCCGGAATGCGATTTTCGATCCGTTGCAGATACCTCAATGCCCACTGTCGTCCTCGTGCTTGATGCACGCCTTCTAACAATTGGATAAACAATTGTTCCAGATCCGCATTGGTTAGTTCTGGTGGTACCCCCACCAGATTGCGTCCTCTCGCACCCTTGAGAGAAGTATTCTGTTTACTTGCAATGAGGCGCTTTAAAAACCTTTTAAGCGACTGCGATATCCGCCTGAGCATCTGCCACACTCTTGGATTTTGTTTTTCTAGATTGTAGCCATCGTTGTCTTAAAAAAATCATCAATTACGTAAAAACCCATTAGATTCGGACAGCGCTTCCGTAGCAGGTTAGCAAAAAATATACAAATCTTCAAGAGCATAGCATTACAACGTAACAATTCCCAGATTTAACTCTTGAATTTAACTCTCTCCAGCAGTTAATTTTCAGTTTGCTCTGTAGTCGATTGACCAGCAGGATATAACTGACTAATTAATGCCTGGACAAGCACTTGTGGATCGTCTGTTTCAACGGCAAGCTGTTGAGCAATTTGCTGACGTAAATTTTCATCCTCCTGTAACATTACAAACAACTGTTCTAGAGTGACAGTTTGGTATTCTCCTTCTGGGAGGTTCTCTGGCGCATCTGCTGACTCTGATACTGAGGCAGCTACCTCAGAGGGCAAAGAAGTGCTAAAAGCATCTGGCCCTTCATATTCCCAAATTGGTTCGCCTTCATTGCGTGTCAACAACTGCATCCCGATATTATAGGCAACATCTCCAATTTCTCCGACGCCTAACTCACCCAATTGCACTAACCGCGCCGCCATTTCATTATTCGGTGTCGGAGATGCAAGCAATCTGTCGCCAAAGCGCCCTAACCACTCAACCCACTCTTGAGTTGTGATGCGATGTTCGATATTATGCAGCCACTTCTGTGCCCATGCTTCCCCTCGTGCTTGATGTACTCCTTGCAACAGTTCGTTGAAGAGAAATTCCAGATCCGTATCGCTCAAGGGTGGTGGTGGTTCTTTTTCCACCTTCCCCCTAGATTTTGAGGTAGTCTGTTTTCCACCAAACAAGCTCTGAAAAAGCTTTTTGAGCCATTGAAATAGCCGCTTGAGCATCTGCTGCACCATCGAGTTTTACTTTATCTATAAAATTGTAGCGATCGCACTGGACTATGGCGTTAGTTCAGTCAATAAAACGTATAGTCATTTGTCATTAGTCATTAGTCATTTGTCAAGAGTTATTCTTCTCTGCTTCCCAGTCTTCTTTAATAGAACAAATGTACTAAATGATATGCTATAATTCCCATACATTGATGTTGAAATCATAGTAGAGGATAAGCTCTGGTTGCTTGCTTTCCTGAGTGCCAAAATTTACGGCATTAGTTGAGTGCAAGAGCTATGGCAACATCGATAAATAAAGCCAGGTACGAGAGTTTAAAATAATTGAATCCTCAACTCGACTCGGTGCTACTAATTAACGTTGAAAGGCATTGAAGTCTATATTTCCATGTCTTACGAACCCCTGCACCACAAATATCGCCCCAAAAGTTTTGCTGAACTGGTGGGCCAAGAGGCGATCGCCACCACCCTCACGAACGCGATCGGCACATCTAAAATCGCCCCTGCCTACTTATTCACCGGGCCAAGAGGTACGGGGAAAACTTCTAGTGCCCGGATTCTGGCTAAATCCCTCAATTGTCTCAAAGGCGATCGGCCCACGGCTGAACCCTGCGGCGTGTGTGAGGTTTGTCAGGGGATCGCTAAGGGGTATGCCTTAGACGTAATTGAAATTGATGCCGCTAGTAACACTGGTGTCGATAATATCCGCGAGTTGATTGAAAAAGCCCAGTTTGCTCCTGTCCAGTGTCGCTACAAGGTTTATGTAATCGATGAATGCCTAACTGGAGATTCTCTGGTTTTGACTGATGAGGGACTTCACAGAATTGACGATCCCAAAATTAAAGGCAAGAAAGTACTGAGTTACAACGACTCATCTTTTAAGTGGGAATTCAAGAAAGTTGTCAGGTGGTTAGACCAAGGAGAACGGCAAACCCTGGTTATCAAGACAACTAACCGAGAAATTAGATGTACGGGTAATCATTTAATTAGGACAAATCAGGGATGGCTACCAGCAAGGGACGTAAAAGAAGGAGTGAAGATACTATCCCCTGTGAATAGGGAGCTGGAAAACCTCTCTCCTTTTAGGCTACGGTGTACACACAAGTCTGAAACAGTTCACTCATCTGAGTTTAAGCGTAAGTTTTACCCCTCCCTAACCCTCCCCTTGGAAAGGGGAGGGAACTATATTTCTAGTTTCCCCCCTTTCCAAGGGGGGATTAAGGGGGGTAATTCGACTTGTGTGTACACCGTAGCCCCTTTTAGGGGAGAGACTTTGAATTCTTCCTATTCCTTAGTAGAGAAGGGGGCTGGAGTTTCACTTGACGTGAAAAGTCAGGTGAATGTGGATGTGGCATCCTCATGGATTACAAGTTTGGAGACAGTCGAATCTGTTCACCTCGCTGGAGTTGAGCGAGTCTATGACATTGAAGTAGCAGATAATCATAACTTTGTGGCAAATGGGCTTTTGGTGCATAATTGCCATATGCTCAGTACCCAGGCATTCAACGCGCTACTAAAGACACTAGAGGAACCACCGAGACACGTGGTTTTTGTATTGGCGACAACAGACCCGCAAAGGGTGTTACCAACAATTATTTCGCGCTGTCAAAGGTTTGATTTTAGACGCATTCAGTTAGAGGCGATGGTGAAGCATTTAAGTGCGATCGCCTTTGAAGAAAACATTCATATTTCACCCGATGCTGTCACCTTGGTAGCCCAACTTTCTCAGGGGGGATTACGGGATGCCGAAAGTCTACTCGATCAATTGGGTTTATTAGCAGGTGAAGTGACACCAGAGCGAGTTTGGGATTTAGTGGGTACGGTAAGCGAACAGGATTTGCTAGCGCTTTTAAATGCGATCGCTCAAGATAAACCGGAAGCAGTTCTAGACTGTACTCACTACATTTTAGATCGTGGTCGAGAACCCCTAACTATTCTGCAAAATCTCGCTGCTTTTTACCGCGATTTACTCATAGCGAAAACAGCACCCAACCGCCACGATTTGGTTGCTTGTACTCAACAAACTTGGACAGCGCTGGTTGAGTTTGCTCAATACTTCGATATGAGCGTGATTTTGGCGGGACAGAAACACTTGCGAGAAGCTGAAGTACAAATTAAAAATACCACCCAGCCACGTTTGTGGTTGGAAGTAACATTACTAGGATTGTTGCCTAGTGCGACGAATATTCAGCCACAAGCCTCAAGTGTCGCACCACGAGTTAATACACCTGCTGTATCTCCAAGCTATCCTCCAGTCGTTGCCCAAAATCACCCAGTTTCTTCTGTACCTTTAGCTGAATCGCAAACAAATCATAATTCTGCATCTGCCAATCATCAAGCGGCTGCTCAAAATCAGCTCGTCACTTCATCTCCCCCAGAACCACAAACAAATCATAATTCTGCATCTGCCAATCATCAAGTGGCTGCTCAAAATCAGCCCGTCACTTCATCTCCCCCAGTTGAACAGCAAACAAATCACAATTCTGTTGCTAAATCAGTTTCACCACCAACCCCAGAACCTGTTGCTGTTCCTGTACCACCTGCGAACATGGAACCAGTAACTTCAGAAGTTGTTGACGAAGCAGAATATGACTTAACTCAGATTTGGCAACAAGTGCTTGCCAACCTCCAGCCAAAATCAAGGCAAGAAATGCTGCGTCAAATGAGCCAACTCATAGAGTTTGACGGTGTTGTGGCTCGAATTGCGATTAAACAGGCATGGTATGACAAGGGTAAATCTTATCTACCGATGATTGCGGCAGCTTTTCAGCAGACTTTCCAGCGTGAAATCCAGATAAATATAGAAAAAGGAATTTCTTCAAACTCTACCTCAGCTAAAAAAAATCCTCCGCCAAAAGATTCTACTCGCGTTCAGCAACCGCCAACTCCCAGTTACAACCAGCAAATTTCGCCTCCAGCGCCAGCACCACAGCCAACTAATCCACCACCAGCACCGACAGCAGCAAAAAATGGAAATGGTGTAAATGGAAATGGCGTAAATGGAAATGGGGCAAATAGAAACGGGATAAATGGAAACGGGATGCAAACTTTGCCTCCACCCCCAAAACAAACACCCGCACCTGATTGGGAACCAGACGAAGTAGCGATCGCAGCTCAACGTGTAGCAGAATTTTTCAATGGACAAATTATTCGTTTTGCAGATGATTTCCCAGAATTCTCCGATTCCATAACTACACCAGAATGGGTAGAGGAGGCAGACGTGGATGATGAATAAGGGACTTCCAAGGAATAAATTACTCAACAAAAATCAGAAGACGACATTCAAACAATAATGATAATCATTATGATGAAAGAGGTGGCGTAAGCCTAAGCTAGCCTAATCTTATTCTCAACAAGCAGCTGATTTAATCACATGGATAAAACCGCAATAATTCACTTCGATGGCGGCGCTGTGCCCAATCCAGGCAAAGCCGCTGCTGCTTGCATTATCCAGCTAGGGCAAACACACACCTTTAGCCGATATCTCGGTGAACCAATCAGCAATAATGTAGCGGAGTATTGCGGATTGCTTTTGAGAGTAGAAGAAGCACTGAAATGGGCGTAAAACAAGCCAAAATCTACGGTGATAGCCAGTTGGTAGTCAAACAGTTAAACGGCATTTACAAGGTAAGAAAACCTCGTTTACAACCGCTTTATGAGGAAGCGCGATCCCACTGAATCAAAATTTGTCAAGTACGAACTGATTTGGATACGGCGCTCAGACAACGCCTTGGCTGATGCTGCGGTAGGTGAATGTATCGGGAGGGCTGGCAACTAATACATAATCTTCGTTCGTTAGCTCATTGCAGAGTTGAGTAAGATTATCAGTGTCTGCCTCGTAGAGATAAGCCAGTGGTTCTTCATGGGCATCGACCAACGTGAGTCCATAACGCTTGGCGATCGCGCGCCTTTTATCTCTATCCGAAGTTTCTACGAATTGGACAATTATATCTGAGGTGGTCGCAGGCATTTTTCCCTTATAGATTGTTGTCGCTATCTATTATAAGCGCTTAGTCAACGTAACGTTACGCTGACTAGCTTGGGAGTATGGAGGAAGGAAGGTCAAAAAGATTGAGCAATGGGAAAGATTACCAAGCGAACCTCAAAAAGCCTGGTTTGGATTTGTTGCTTAAGGGACTTTCAGTTAAAAAAAGCTCCCTTTGTAGGGGCGCAAGGCCTTGCGTCCCTATAAATGTAGAAATAATTTTGGATAATTTATTTTTTGTTAGTCTCTAAAAAAAAATGCAAAATTATTTTTGGTAATTTTGCATTTTTAATTTTTAATTTTTAATTCCCCAAAGGGGCTATTCCCCATTCCCTGTATGCAAGGTTTTCACCCATTTCAGGCGCTTTGGTCTTACCGACATCCGGGCAGTAGTACTGCTCATGACGACTAACCAGTGCAACATATATAAACTGCCACGTAGGGTTTGCACCAGCATCGTCAGATATGTAGAAAGTGGGAATTTTTGATCTTGACGTACCCGCTTCAGACCTGTAAACATCCCTACCATCGACATAGAAATGGACAAACCTGTGATCGGACTTAACATTGGTGGACGATGACGAGCGATCGCCATTAATAAATCTGGGACTGCTGCTGTCGGTAAGATATACATAATCAGCATAAAAATCAGCAAATCCCAGCTTTTACGCGTTCCCATCCGGTTTTTGAGAATTAAATCCCAATAATCCAAATAGCGCTGATAACCGCCTTCTGCCCAACGGTTGCGCTGATGCCAGAGTGAAACTGCATTTGTCACTCCTTCTTCTTGCACTGCTGGATGGAAAACACACTCAATATCCCATTTATCCAAATGTAAACGGATTGTCAAATCCAAATCATCGGTAATGGTTTCTTCATTCCAGCCACCGCAGCTTTCCAAGGCTGAACGCCGGACAAATTGACCATTGCCCCGCAGTTCGCCAATGCCACCAAGGGCAGTCCGCTGTTGCTGAAACCAGGTATCAAGTGCCATTTCGGCCATTTGACCCTTAGTCCAAAAGTTTGCTTTAGCGTTGGCGATCGCTTTTCGCACCTGCACCGCCCCCACATTTTCTCTTTGAAATAAAGGTACTACCTGTTGCAGCAAGTCTGGTGTTACCTGGGCATCAGCATCAAACACTGCTATAATATCGCCCTTTGTCAGCGGCAATACCTGATTCAACGCCCCCGATTTGCCACCAGTAGCTTCTGCTGAACGCCTTAGTACTTTTAGCTGGTCGTATTTCTGTTCGAGTTCCGCTAATAAATGTGGCGTGCTATCACTGCTGCGATCGTCAATTATCCAAATTTCGTACTGCCCACCTGGATATTCCAGATTACAAAGATTTTTGACTAATTTAGCAATTACCGCTTCCTCATTTTTCGCAGCCACTAGCACCGAAACAGAAGGTAAATCTCCCTGTATTTCTTTTGGATAGCGACGGGATTTTGTAAACACCACCACCAAAGCATGAAATCCTAGAATGGTGGTCAGTCCTAGAATAAAAATGGAAGCCCAAGAAACTAAATGTAGAGCGATCGTGCCACTCCAGACGATAGTCAAGACTAGAGCTGCTTTGCCTCTACGACCTTGAAACCGGGATGGTAGAGACATAGAATCTGTCTCTAACACTGACTCCTCGTCTACTGATAGGTCAGACAACAAGGAGTTGAGCGGATCGAGCTCTTGATAAGAATCTTCTTCGGGCCAGGAATTCGCTGGCATAGGTTAGGTTGCTTGATTCAAAAACCACTATTTGTCTACAGTTAGTAATTTTACGGACAAATATCCCTAAGCTACTTTTTCCGGTATTAATCGGAATGGGCAAACTGCAATACCCGCTATCCCTAAGCCAAAAGCCGCTGGGACTAACTTTGTTGTCACCGCCACTGTGCGTAATTACCTCATATTAACCGCGTTTACTACTCTTAGACAGAAGCTTGATTCCTTTGATAGCCATTTCGGCAGGAAGCTTGTAGAGTCGGACTTTCTCCAATGAGAACTCCGGTTTGGGTAAAGTAATAGCAAGGTAGCAGCAGCTTTTTGTTGGGAAAAACTGCAATAACGGCATCCACCACTGTACAGTAGGGATTTTTCGTGTTAACGTTCCCAGATTCGCTAACAGTTAATGCAGCATCATTGTAACCGAAATTTTAATATTTCTTAGTAGTAACTTCATTTATTAAGCATGGGGCATGAGGCATTGGGCATAAGGGATAAGTCTTTGAACTCTACTCCTCTGCTCTCCAGTCTCCCAGCCCCTATTTCCTATGCCCCATTCCCCATTCCTACTATGTGCTTTAGACACATCTTTGGGGAATACTACTAACATCCACTAATATCCCCAGTTGCTAACTAACTTGAGGAATATTTAACTATGTCTATTGAGCAACTCCAGCCTGCAACTCAACAACAAGCCAGTGTTTACTTACCTTATGTTCAGGGCGCTAGGCGCAATTTCTTACCCTATGCCATCAGTCTTTATCAAAAAGGGGTCTTGGAGGGACATCGGAAGATCGAAGCCAGCGAACATGTCCCCTTTGTCGCCTCCTGGAATGTTGCTACTTTACCGTCAGACTTAACCCGTTGCCGAATTCAGTTTGATGGCAATGCCGAACTGAGTTATGAACTGATGATGGCTAGTTTCGAGTTTATTAATTTTTTAATTGAACTTATGGATAACTATAAACGTTATCGTATAACTGATTTTTCACAACCGTTTTACCGCAAGCTATTGCGTATAGATGATTGATTAAACTCAGCCGGATTTGCAAAAGTCCGGCTTATTTTAAATTGATAGATAAATAAGTTCGTAGTAAGGACTTTAGTCCTTATTCTCTCAGATTATTTGCTAACAAGGCGCTGAATTGTAAATATCAGCGCCTTGTTAGTTTTGTTACAACAGGCTTTCAGTTTTAAAACGTCTTCGTAAGTCTGCTGTCTTTTCTTCTTTTCAGAACGATACCAAAACTAGCAACCATCAGAGTTCCGAGAAGGCTAGCTGGTTCTGGAATAGAAGTTTCATTTATAGGTACTTTGATTCTTAAATTTGCCAAACTAGCGTTAGTTATGGTCAAAGATGTTACACCTGGAAAACCTGGGATATCGGACTGGAAATCAAAGACCGTGGGAGTTAAATTTCCATTGGGATTACTATATCGCTCTCCATATCCACTCACTTCAAAAGTACCTTGATATTTCTTTCCGGTATCTGGGTCGGTGACAGTACCAGTGTAAAAAGCTTTTGTCAGATTAAATTCATCTTGAACTACTCCTTGAAATGTAGTTCCTGGCAATTGTCCCTGGTAAAGAAAGGTAGTCAATTGACCACCAGAAAGAACCGGCGATGTCAGAACACCATTAAACGAGACAATCGGAATACCTTTAAAGTCAACAAAGTAATGCAGACTTCCATCGGAGCGTGTTTCTACCTGTAAATAGTCTGACTGGTATACAGGAACATAATTAGGATTATTATTAGTACCTAAGTTCCGGTAATAAGTTCCAGTATTATCCGTATCAATACGAGTAATACTGTTATTGAAATTGGGATTATTTCTGGGAAGTTCGATAGTTCCTGATAATGTGCCAGTGCTTTCAATTGTGATGAATTGAGCAGCAATTGCACTTGCTCCACTCATAGCGATCGCGACTGCTGCAAGACAACTGCTGCTAACAGCTGCAAAACCTAACTTAATCCCTAATGAACTCACTTTCATTAACAACTTTTTCCTTTATTTGTCGATAGTAAACACACCTAATATGCTGAGATTAATTGCAAGTTTACCTCATGCATGATTTATTATTCCCAAGCTAGTAATGGAAATTTCATCGACAAAAAAAGTCTTATCAGTTGCTATTTTTAGCAAAACAGAATAAAGGCGTCAGAAGTTAGAAAACAGACATGAATTTTGTGCGACTGTTGGATGAATTCAGGGGTTTAACACCTCAACTCAATCTGCATATTTAGTGTTAAACAAAACAGTGGCAGGTCTGAATCCCCCACTGATAGCGAAGCGTTAGCGAGTCATCGAGCGTCTTCATTCTGACCGGAGGCGGAGCGTCTTCGGCTCCGCTCCCGAATTTAGAATAGCTGAATTCTTCTTCATATCGCAAAAAATCAGTGATGTTGGAGTGTTTTGACGAGCAAAATTTTGCCACTCAATTTGCAGGTAGCTTTCAAAGTAGCAGTAATTAACTAATTAAGTTAGTTCATCTAAACTAGAGAGGACTGATAACTGTTGATTTTCTTGTTTCAATCGTTCAACATGAGTATTATTGAAATGCTCACTTTTTTTGAGATATTGTTGGAAATATAAACGATATAATTCACACGCAGGAGTACTGCGTAGGCGTAGCCCGTCGTAGACATCGCCTTCTAAATTAATTAGCCCTATACTTTGTAATTTATATGCCAATCTTGGCTCTAATTTTACATAATTTGTAGTATTAATCACTTCATAAAAAGCATCTCCCAATTCTGGCTCATCTCGAAGTGCTATTACATACTGTCTTAGACACTGGTTATAGATTCCGGCTTCTGTGGGTGCCTGTTGCAATAACTGCCCTAAATCCCCTTTTAATCCACCTTTACCCACAAGGTGATACAATGCCAATCGCACCAAATAAGGATTTCCTCCCACCATTGCCATTAAACTATCGGCATCTTTACCATCTGTCCAATCCAAGCCGTGACGTTGTGCTAAGTCCTGCACTTGCTCTTTCGTAAAGGAAGGTAAATTAATTGTCAAACCAATATTAAATGGCGATCGAGTCAGTTTTATGGGAACAAGAATTTCCGTTGAATAAACTAGAACCAGACGCAATTTTTGCCAAATTTCTTCCCTTTTGGCTTGTTCGTGCCACGATCGCACTAATGGTAGGAATTCTCTAGCAATTTCCTGATACTCAAATACCCAATCCACCTCATTTAATACTAAAACCAGGGGACTTGAGAGCGCAGCCAGTAAATATTTTTGGAAATAGATAGAGCAGCTGACTTTGCTACCCATATTTTCATCCCAATAATCATTGAGTTTTGTTTCTAGCTGTAACTCCCGACTAACATTCGCACAGAACCAGTGCAAAAATTTATCCAAACTGGCAAATACTGCTTTGTCTGCTTGCTGAAAGTCCAAAGTTACGGAGCGAAAGCCTTGCTTGTTAGCGCGTGCAAGCAACCGCAAAACCAGAGAGCTTTTCCCCATCTTTTTGGGTGCTTTGATGCAAATTACACTCCCAGGTTCAGCCATTTCTGCGTAAGCGAGTTCTTCAATTGGCGGGCGAGGGATGTAAAATCTGGAATTAAGAGATACTGGGCCACTAGGAAATTCTAAGGATGTCGCTGTGGCGGCTCGGTTGAATTCTTTAATTAATTGCTGATGCGCAACGCTTTGAGGGTGATTTTCTAAAGTCTGGCGAAAGTTGGATTTATCTATTGGTTCTTTGTAAAAATTACTCAGTACTTGCCATAAATGAGCAGCGATTTTCTTGACACGTTCCTCGCCGTAGTGCGCTTCACTGGCTATGTTGGCGTAGGTTTGTCCTTCCCACGAAGAACGCAATATCAACTCTTGGAGCGTCGTTAAACCGGTTGCTTGACTGGCTTTTAGTAGCAATACTAGTTCATCTATAGTCATTACTCATTGAGTCTATTTCAGTATGATCTTTTCTCACACCATTAAGCTTTGGAAGTCAATGTCGGCTGCCTTGTATGCATAGCAGCCAGCCGTGACTCAAAAAGCTACAAAAAAGCCTTGACAATTTTTGCATCCTGAAATTATTTAGCGTGATTCAATCATAGAATTTTTTTTACAAACTTTTCGGGCTTTTTAGGTAATTATATGTGACTTGAACTACTTTTTTTAGACATATCTTAGAATGTAGATGCACAACAATGTAGCGATTTTTTCTAAAAGATTGCTATTGCGATCGCAACAGAGGTTATACTCGTCCGTTTACTTTTTTCTAAACTCCATCCCAATTTATGATATGGGCTGATATATCCCTGACCTAAGCTACAGCCTTATAAACCAACTAGGCAATTTGTCCATAACTGAATCGTCAGGGTGCTAAAACAGCGTAGAGAGAAAGCTACAGAATATCTTCCTCATCGTACCAGCAGCTATGCATATCCAAGAACCCGCTACCCATGAATCAGAAGCTCCACTTTCAGTACAAGATTCTCAAAGTTTCCCAGAAACCAAAGACTTATCTCTAGAAAATTTAGATCCTTGCCAATGCTCACAAGCCGCCTTACAAATGGCATTAATCGCTAGTGGCTTGGGGTTGTGGGATTGGAATCTGGTAACTGACAAAACCTATTACGATCCCCAGTGGAAAAGTATTCTGGGATATAAAGTAGACGAAATCGACAACGATTATAAATCCTTTGAACAACTGGTACATCCACAGGATTTACCAAGAATTCGTCAGGTATTGCACGATTATCTCCAAGGATGCATACCTGTGTTTGAAGTCGAATTGCGAATGTTGACTAAATCCGGGGAGTGGAAGTGGATTTTGACTTGTGGCAAAGTATTTCAGTGGGATAAATTCGGTAAACCAGTGCGGATGGTGGGAACGCACAAGGATATTAATCAGGATAAGGCGATGTCTACGACGGTCACTGAGCGCAGCCGAAGTGCGGGCTGCGCCTACGCTACTCAACAATACCAACTATTTGAACAACTCCAAACAGAAATTGCGCAACGCCAGTCTAGCGAAGACCAAGTTAAGGAAAAATCACAGCAGCTAGAAACTACTCTCGATGAACTCAAATATACCCAAAAGCAGTTATTGCAGAACCAGAAAATGGCTAATCTCGGTCAACTGGTGGCGGATATGGCTAATGAAATTAACAACCCCGTTAGCTTTATCTCCGGCAATCTCCATCCTGCTAGTAAATACGCTGAAGATTTAATCAGAATTATTGAGCTTTACCAATATTGCTATCCCACACCTAGCCCAGTTATTGCCTTACATTTGCAACACCTTGACCTTGGTTTCGTGAAGACAGACTTTTTAAAATTACTGTGGTCAATGCGAGCCGGTTCTGAGCGCGTCAAAGATATTGTTTTCGCTTTGCGGAATTTTTCCACCTCTGACGAAGGTCAAATGAAAAAGGTTGACCTGCATGAAGGATTTAATAGTGTTCTCAGGATTTTGCAGCATCGTCTCAAAGAAAAACCTGATAGAGCAGAGATTAAAGTAATTAAAACCTTTGGTGAATTACCTTTAATTGAGTGTTATCCTGGTGAACTAAATCAGGTATTCATGAACATCTTAAGTAATGCCATTGATGCTTTAGAAGAGAGGATGAAGCATGATTATTCTTTTACTCCCAAAATTTTGATTCATACAGAAGTTGTTAGCAGTCATTTATCATTGGTCAATAATCATGAATCTTGGGTAAATGACAAACTACTAGGGAAAAAACACAAAGTTATCATTCGCATTTTTGACAATGGCAAAGGTATGCTTCCCCATATCCAAAAACATATATTTGAACCGTTTTTTACAACCAAGCCAGTAGGCAAAAGTCAAGGACTAGGGCTATCAATTAGTCGGCAAATTATTGTTGAAAAACATCAAGGTAAACTTAAGTGTAATTCTCAATTAGGTCAAGGGACAGAGTTGGTGATTGAGATGAATACAACAGCAAGACACTATGCCGCGATTAGAAAACACGCCAGCGTTTAGATAATGAACTTTGGCGAGGAGGTGTTAATTTTTGCAAGTCGATGCATTAACAAGGCGGCCCCTGCATTCACATATCTGATACTAATTCAATTAATGATTGCAACACATCCTTGGGTAAAGATGCGATTGATATAGCACGTGGCGCGACTACACTGCGCCACTTGCTTGTGTAATTTGCATAAGTCCTGATTAAGCAATTTGCTGCAATCCATTAAGAGGTAGATCGAGAATCACTGCTGAATTTGGAGAATAACCAATATCTAGAGAAACACTAGCTTTTATCGTCTGAGAACTACCAATTATAGGAGTTGTAGTACCTAGTGAAAAAGTCCTATCTACTGTTAGATTAGACACTAAGGGAGATGGTTTAGGATTGTCATTTGAGTTAATATCAACGTCAATAATCTGTCCGGGGGTTAACTTTAAGGTACTAAAAACAGCCTGGGCCTGAGCTTTAGCATCTTTAACAGCTTCACTCAGAACTTGCAGGCGTGCCTGCTGCAATACTTCGTCTGAGGCAGTGAAGCTGATATTCTGTATGACATTTGCACCTGCTTGGATAGCTTTGTCAATTGCTGCCCCAGCTTGATTTGTTGGTAACTCAAACTGAAGTGTGTTGAGGCCTTCAAAGCCGGTTAGGGTTTGAGTACTATTTTCAAAACTATAGACAGGATTTAGTTGAATAGATGTAGTTTGAAGTTCTTGCGCCCCAAGCTTTTGCAGTGCATCAACTACCGCTGTTGAACGTTGAGCAACTTGTTCTTGAACTGCGGTTGCAGTTTTTGCCTGGACTTTAATCCCCAATTCTACCTCAGTTAAAGTAGTGGCAACGCTGACCTCTCCTTGACCAGTAACTTCCAATATCTGAGGAGTTTTTGCAGCAGTGCCACCAATGAGGGAATTGGCGATCGCAAGACCCAAATTTCTCACACCGATAAGATTATCAGTAGCCGAAGCAAGAGTCCCTGCTGAATTCGGAGAATAACCGATATCTAGAGAAACACTAGCTTCTATTGTCTGAGGACTACTAATTATAGGAGTTGTACTAGCTGCTGCCAAAACCCTATCTCCTGTTAGATTAGACACCAAGGGAGATGGTCTAGGATTGTCATCTGAGTTAATATCAATGTCAATAATCTGTCCGGGGGTTAACTTTAAGGTACTAAAAACAGCCTGAGCCTGAGCTTGGGCATCTTTAACAGCTTCACTCAGAACTTGCAGACGTGCCTGCTGCAATACTTCGTCTGAGGCAGTGAAGCTGATATTCTGTATGACATTTGCACCTGCTTGGATAGCTTTGTCAATTGCTGCTCCAGCTTGATTTGTTGGTAGCTCAAACTGAAGTGTGTTCAAGCCTTCAAAGCCAGTTAGGGTTTGAGTACCATTTTCAAAGCTATAGACAGGGTTTAGTTGAATAGATGTAGTTTGAAGTTCTTTCGCCCCAAGCTTTTGCAGTGTATCTACTACCGCTGTTGAACGTTGAGCAACTTGTTCTTGAACTGCGGTTGCAGTTTTTGCCTGGACTTTAATCCCCAATTGCACCTCAGTTAAAGTGGTGGCAACATTGACTTCTCCTTTACCAGTAACTTCCAATATCTGAGGAGTTTTTGCAGCAGTGCCACCAATGAGGGGATCGGCGATCGCAAGACCCAAATTTCTCAAACCTATGAGATTATCTGTGTTAGCCATCTTATTTTCCTTGTTTAAATGATGTTTGATACCTGTTGATGTCTTAATCTTAATCGTATCGGAACACTCACTCGTGACAACCAGCATTTTCAACATTCTCATGCTTTGAAGTGTTTTATTAGTCGTGTTCGTCAGCGTGTAGAAGGTGTTTTTCATGAAATTCAAAACACTGGAGTCTCAACCGATTTAATTCACATTAAGCGTAATTTAGCTGCGAACAACCCTAGCCATACCTAAACTGACAGTTAAAACAGCAGATGGTAGACCATTAATGTCAGAATACTGAATCTAATGATGAGAAAATAAAGGTAAGCAATGCCCACCTCCAAACTTGCTGGGCTATTTACCCAAGACAGATAAACAACAAATTTTATCAGTCAAAATTTATGACCTCCAACGTTCCCTCTCCAACTCGAAAGCGACCCACTCAAGCAATAGGAGCCAAAATTTTCCACTGGTGTAACATCATTAGTCTATTTATCATGCTCACCAGTGGACTACAAATTTACAACGCCAACCCTGTTTTTGGTGGACGCTCAGGTTTACACATTCCTCCGATATTTACTTTAGGAGGTTGGCTTGCAGGAGGTAGACACTGGCATTTTGCAGCAATGTGGCTATTCTCGCTGAATCTGTTGTGGTATGGAATTTACATTTTAATTACCCGACGTTGGCGACATCGGTTTGTCGGTGTTAATGACTTGAAAGCATTACAAAAAACTCAAAATTCCCAACGTCTAATTTATGCTTGGCATCGGATTGCTTATACAGCAATTATTCCTATTTTGCTGCTGGCATTATTTACAGGGATAGGAATGTATAAACCTGCTCAATTTCCCTGGATTGTGGATTGCTTTGGCGATTGGCAAGCATTGCGAATTGTTCACTTTGCCTCAGTGCCGATGGTTATCTTATTTGTAGTAATTCACTATCAATTAGGGCGTAAGTCTGGTGGGACTGAATTAACAGAATCAATGTTTTGAGCAACAATCCTTTTTAAACAAAAAAATGAACTTTTTTGATAAATTGAATGGAAATATCTTACAAAATCAAAGCTTACTATTTGTAGGACTCGATCCAAATCCAGAGATGATGCCTGGGCGTTATGAATCTGAAGAACTCATCACTGGTTTGGAAAAGTGGTTACAATTCATTATTGCGGAAACTTCTGATTTCGTTTGTGCTTATAAACCGACACTTGGCTTTTACGAAGCTTTAGGTATTCCTGGTTTAGAACTGCTGTACAAAACTTTAGCAGCTATTCCAGCCCATATCCCAGTAATTTTAGATGCCAAACACAGTGACTTAAATACTAGTACCATCTTTGCCCAGACTGTGTTTACACAATGGCAGGTGGATGCAATCACTCTCAGTCCCTATACAGGACAAGATCACGTAGCACCTTTTTTAGTCTATCCTGATAAAGCGGTGTTTATTTTATGCTGTACTTCTAATCCAGGTGCAGAAGCTCTACAGCAATATCCTACAAACGAATCACCCCTTTATTTACAGGTAGTAAAAGAATCCAAAACCTGGGGAACTCCCGAACAATTGGGTTTAGAAGTGGGAACTACAAATCCTGAAGTTTTAGCACTGATTCGAGCAGTTGCACCCGAACGAATTATTATGGCGCGTAGCATCTGGGCGGAGGGACAAAACCTGAAACAAATTTTAGAAGCTGGCTTGAATAGTAACGGTGATGGTTTACTGATTCCTGTTCCTCAAGATATGTTGGGAAATACGCAATTATCAGAGGAAGTGCAGTCTCTACGTGCAGAAATTAATCAAATCAAAACTGAAATTATTCACGAAAATTCTACTTGTTCTGTGTGGTTTCCTGATGTTTGTTTTCTCAATCAGCACCCCCACCAAGATTTGATTTTACAACTTTACGATATTGACTGCATTATGTTTGGCAGCTTTGTCCAAGCATCAGGAGCGATATTTCCTTATTACATCGACTTACGCAAAATTATTTCCAACCCCCAAGTCTTTAATCAAGTTCTCACAGCTTATGAGGATATTTTGAAGAACCTTAATTTTGATAGATTAGCAGGTATTCCCTATGGTTCATTACCAACTGCGACTGGTTTAGCTTTGCGCCTTCATTGTCCGATGATTTTCCCGCGTAAAGAGGTGAAGGCACACGGAACTCGGAAAGTAATTGAGGGTAACTTTCATGCTGGTGAAACAGTTGTAGTGGTTGACGATATTCTCATTAGCGGCAAAAGTGTCATGGAAGGAGCAGGAAAGTTGGAATCAGCTGGATTAAAGGTTAATGATATTGTGGTATTTATCGATCACGAACAGGGGGTGAAAGATAGGTTACAGCAAAATGGTTATCGTAGCTATGCGGTTTTAACTATTTCGGAAATTACTAATACTCTGTATCAAGCAGGGCGAATAAATGAGGAGCAATTTTCAGCTTTCGCTGAAAGTTAATCATTTCAATAATGGGAAGTGGAGAATCTGGAAATATTTTTCTTATCTACTTCCTGTTGAGCAGATTTAATTAATCGGTTCAATCTAGTAACTAGAATAATTTTAGCCTTGAAATTAATTATGAATTTTCCCCTGAATCAACTACTTAGATGGTTAATTTTTACGTTGTTATTTCCTCTAGTATTTCTCAATGGTTGGCTAGCCTTTTTGCTGGTGAAAAACTTTCAACCTGTCGTCACAATTCTTGTCTTGGCTACCTTGCTTGCATTCGTTTTAAACTATCCTGTTTCGATTCTCCAACAGCGAAAAGTTAAACGCAGCTATGCAGTAGCATTAGTTTTTATATTAGCATTGGTAATTGTTGTAGCTCTGGGTATCACTTTAGTACCCATTGTTTTAGAGCAATTTAATGAAATGGTTAAAGTCTTTCCCCAATGGATTGATTCTAGCGAACAAAAGCTTCAGAGTGTCAATAATTGGTTTTTGAAACATAAAGTGAATGTGAATTTAAGTCAGCTATTAGCACAAATTACTGACCAATTACCTAATGAGTTAGAATTTGTTTCAGATAAACTTTTAAGCATTATCATAGATACAATTGATAGTATTTCTGAGGCGTTAATCACAGTAGTGCTAACTTTTTACTTGTTGTTGGATGGCCCAAGAATTTGGGAGGCAATATTTAAGAAGTTACCTGGAAATCTTGCCCAGCAGATAAGCCAGTCTATTCAGCAAAACTTCCAAAATTACTTAATTGGTCAGGGAACTTTGGCTTTGCTGATGGGTGTTTCAATAACATTATTGTTTTTAGGTTTTCAAGTCCAGTTTGCTTTGCTCTTTGGTTTGGGAGTTGGACTTTTGAGCTTAATTCCCTTTGGTGATGTCGTCAGTCTGGTTTTAATAACTTTAATCATAGCGTCACATGACTTTTGGCTAGCAGCTAAGGTGTTTGCGGTAGCTGTTGTTATCGATCAGTTAATCGATCAAGCGATCGCACCCCGTCTTTTAGGTAAAATTACTGGTATTAGACCAATATGGGTATTAATTGCTCTGCTTGTAGGAACCAATGTTGGCGGAGTCTTGGGTTTACTAGTTGCGGTACCCATAGCTGGTTTTATCAAAGATGTAGCAGACGGTTTTTCTAAATCTGTTAATTCTGATAACCTGGGTGAGGGTGAAGCAGGATCAGAATTGTTGGTAGAAAAATCAATATCGCAATAAGTTATGGATAAAAATTGCTATCTCTAGCGTTAAAAGTAAGTAGCAACGGTGTAATTTAGGTCGTAATTCACTCAAGTCAACCTTATTCCCAAACCTTGTAAATTGGCTAAGGAATTAATATGGACAAATTGCCCCTAAAACAGTTAGTCAAAAACATTTATCAGGAACTACTGCCTAGATTACAGATTGAAAGTGTCAATCCCTGCGATCCAATTAAGGTAAGCTATCTTCCACAACCTTGGCGGCTGCTTGGCAGAGGAAATTACGCCGCAGTAGTTTATCACCCCGATTCTCCTGACTATGTAGTTAAGATTTATGCCCCAGGACGGCCAGGCTTTGAAGAGGAAGTAGAAGTTTACCATCGTCTAGGTTCTCATCCAGCGTTTTCTGAGTGTTTCTACGCTAAAGATGAGTTTTTAGTCTTGAAACGGCTTTATGGAACAACCCTCTACGATTGTATGCACTTTGGTTTACTAATTCCCAAGCAGGTAATAAAGGACATTGATGAAGCTCTTGACTATGCACGAAGTCGTGGACTCCACCCTCATGATGTCCACGGGCGTAATGTCATGATGTACCAAGGCAGAGGATTAGTCGTAGACATATCAGATTTCTTGCATCAAGAAGCTTGCTCAAAGTGGAATGACCTAAAAAAGGCTTACTACTGGTTATATCTGCCCGTGTTTTACCCACTGCGACTGCGCATACCATACCTTGCCTTAGATATCGTCCGCAAATTTTATCGTCTGGGAACTTCTATTAAAACTTTTTGCTGCCAACTACCCTTAAGATTAACTAAAATTAAGTATTTAAAACGTTAAGAGCGATGGATAGACAACTTTTGTGCGATCGCTTCAAGGATATCTTTATTAAGATAGCAGTCTTATCAATAGACCTCTTGCAAAAGTGCTTTTTGCATTCTTGGGGAAAAGGGTAAAGGTTAAAGGGGAAGGGGACAATACACAACTTTTTCCCCTTCCCCCTTCCCCTTTTCCCGACTTATGCAAGAAGTCTAATAAAGCCTAGTATTAATTAAAACGCTGACAGTGGTCTAAGAGCTTTTATCAATAGACCTCTTGCAAAAGTGCTTTTTGCATTCTTGGGGAAAAGGGTAAAGGTTAAAGGGGAAAGGGACTTTTGCAGAACCTTTTCCCCTTCCCCTTTCCCCTTTTCCCGACTTATGCAAGAAGTCTAATATAAGCACTCAAAAATACTAGTTGGTTTACCATCTCCTCAGCCGAACGAGTAGCAACTAACTTGAGCAACCCTTGTAACTGTTGCCCTACGGAATAGCGTTGTTGCTGCAACAAGATAATGCCAGCATGATTTCTTCCTGTGGCTAAAAACTCGTTATGTAAGCAGCAAAAGTCTCTTCGGTTGTAGCTATAGATAACACGCCCTTGCTCTGTTGCCCAAATTAGCTGCTCATCATCAGAATAACTCTGCCTGCTCACATCGGCCACTGTCACAACATCCAAGTTTGCATTACAGAAAGCTTTGATTAGGGACTTCTCAACACTGTCCTCATCTAAATACAAACGAATTTGGCTCACTGTCTCTTCGCCGTGTACTCAGCTTCCAAACGGTCGTATTCTTCAATTTCTGCGGCAATCTCCGTGTCAATTACTTCCTGGTTAGCATAGTAGTAAGCTAGCGCTGCATAAACTTGTGCCAACATTAGCTGTGGTCTTTGGACAACTATCTCTTCCGGTTTCATGCCTGCGTTGAAATCGATCGCAATATTATGTACCGTAATCCGGTGTCCCGCAATCCGAGGACGACCACCACAGGTTCCGGGTGTGCTGACAATCAGCGTGCCAATGTCGGTAATTGTTTGCATAGCTTGTTTACTAAATTTTGCTCTCATAGACAACTGAGCAATTTTAAACTTCTTCTAATCTAGAAATATAAATATCCAGTTGTTTTTTTAGCTATCTACAGCAAAATAAAACATTTATCCCTAATAATTGGGAGTCTACCCAATACTTGTCGGGTTTTGGGGAAAAGGGGAAGGTGAAAGGGGAAAGAAAAAACCTTTAACCTTTACCCTTTAACCTTTTCCCCAAACCCAATTCTAATTTAAAATGCTTAATTGAGCAGTATTGTGAGTCTACCATTAATCCCAAAATACCAAACATCCTGCCTGCATTGGAGACGATAGACTTTTTATAAGAGTAATTTTGGCAAAAACTCGAATTTTCTAACATTTCAAAGCAGGTATGGGGCAATGGTGCGATTAAAACTGTGGCAGTGGGTGGTCTTAGCAATCCCGATCGCGTTTATCATCATTTTCTTACTGGTGTCTGCCGGTTCACAAATTCATGCGTGGGGCATTAATTGGATTTGGGGTGTATTCACCGTTTTATTTGTTGGTTGGCGTTGGCTGCTAGTTAAATGGACTCAACCAGCTGTTAACGAGGTGGAAGCTGTATTAACTCAAGTCCGTGAAGAATTGGAATCGACAGCAGAGGATACAGTAGAGCAACCAGTGGGAAGTGACACCACAAAGCTTGCAGAAACCGCCCTTCAAGAAATTCTCCAAGCAGCACAAAGCGATCGCCCGATTTGGGAAGACTGGCAAACTTTTTGGACGCGATGTCAGGATTTAGTGGTAGCGATCGCTCGTATCTACAATCCTCAGATTCAATATCCCCTGCTGAATATTTACGTTCCCCAAGCTTACGGGCTGATTCGGGGAACGGTAGATGATATGGATCGGTGGATGCAAAATTTATCCCCGATCCTCAATCAGGTAACGGTTGGACAAGCATACCAAGGATATGAGGTCTACCGGAAGTTGGAACCATCGGCTCGGAAATTCTGGAAAGTTTGGAACTGGGCACAGTGGATCTTAAATCCGGTGGCGGCGGTGGCAAAACAAGCCAGTCAGGGTTCTAGTAACCAAGCAACTCAGCAATTATTGGGAAATTTGAGCCAGTTATTTCGGGAAGCTGCCCTGAGAAACTTATGCCTACAAGCGATCGCACTTTACGGACGTAGCACATTACCAGTTTCAACAACCGTAGCTTCCACTCCAACTTTACCCAAGGCAAAAACCCAAACACTCCGAGAAATCCTGACTCAAGCTCAACCAGCCGAGGCGGTTGAGCAAAAACCCGTGAATATTTTGCTGGTGGGGCGCACGGGATCGGGAAAAAGTAGCCTAATTAATACGCTCTTTCAGGCGGATCTTGCAGCAGTTGACGTTTTACCCAGTACCGATCGCATTCAGAATTATCAATGGCAAACTGAAAGTGGCGAAACTCTGACGCTTTTGGATACACCTGGTTACGAACAAGTCAACCGTGCCGAACTCCGAAACTTGGTGCTTGATTATGCTATAAATTCCGATTTGCTGTTGTTAGCCACCCCTGCCCTCGATCCTGCCCTGCAAATGGATGTGGACTTTTTGCAAGCCATCAAAGCAGAAATTGCAGATTTACCTGCGATCGCGATCGTCACCCAGGTAGACCGGCTGCGTCCAATCCGCGAATGGCAACCGCCTTATAATTGGGAATCGGGCGATCGCCCCAAAGAAATTGCGATTCGCGAAGCCACTGAGTATCGCGCTAAACTGCTAGGAAACTTCTGTAATCTAGTTTTACCCGTGGTTACAAGTGACAGCAAAACAAATCGAGTTGCCTGGGGAGTAGAAGCGCTATCGTTGGGATTAGTGGATGCGATCGCACCTACCAAGCAACTCCGTCTCGCCCGCTTTTTGCGTAACCTAGAAACTCGCATCGTCGCTGCCGCCAAAATTATTGACCACTACACCTTCCAAATGACGACAACACAAGGATTAACGACATTGCTTAAAAGTCCTGTCCTTCAGTTTGTTTCTACGCTCTCAACCGGATCTCCGGCTTTAGCGTATATGCTGGCGGAGCAAATTCCTGTGGAACAGTTGCCAATTGTGATTGGTAAACTACAAATGGGATATGAGCTTTTCTCACTCTTGAACCCCAACTCGGTCAAATTTGAATTGCTATCCCTTTGGCCGCTGCTGCTGGAAAACACCGCTGCACCCGATCGCAACGCCTGGGCATTTGGTCACGCTCTAGTGGAGTACTGGACTCAAAATCTGACGGTTGAACAACTCCGGGAGCGATTTGAGTATTATTTAGCGATCGCCAAATAATTTGCATTTGCTTGCGATCGGCGATGTCTACGAAGGATTGTGACGCATCTTCGATTTTCTTGCAAATACTACGTCTAAATAACGAGTTTAAGCTGTTACGTAACCACCGTAGATTAAATACCAAAAGTTGCATTAATAAACAAAAGTAAATTACGAATATTTACTTAGCACTTTTGAAGAATTTCATCCTATATAAGGAAAAGTAAAAATGCGGTAACAGATGGTAATTTCAAGATCGAGGTTAAGATTACGATTAAGAGTAGGTGTCTACTGAACCTACCCGCTTTACCTAAGTTTTTATACAGACATCTTTTTGTTCGGAGTTTTTATGAAAAATATACTACAAACCTCCATCCCTCAAGAACAGAATTCAGATCCGAGCTATAGCATTTCCTCTTACAACAGGCTGCTTGCCGTTGTGAAGGATTTGGCTTGTGTGCGAACTATTGAGGAAATTATTGAGATTGTGCGTTTGGCTGCTCGCGATCTCACAAATGCTGATGGAGTAACTTTTGTATTGCGGGATGGTGAATGTTGCCACTATGTCGATGAAAACGCCATTGGCCCACTTTGGAAAGGTATGCGTTTTCCGCTCAAGTCTTGCATCTCGGGTTGGGCAATGCTGAATAAAAAAGCAGCCGTAATTGAGGACATTTACCAGGATGCGCGAATTCCGATTGAGGCGTACAAGGTAACTTTTGTCAAAAGTTTAGTGATGGTTCCCATTCGGGTTTCCGATCCGCTAGGTGCGATCGGAGCCTACTGGAGTACACGACACTTAGCCACACCCCAAGAGATCGGACTTCTTGAGATTTTGACAGATACTACAGCAGTTGCGATCGCTAACGTGCATCTTTTCCAGAAACTAACGAACCAAAATGCTCTAAAAGACAAATTTATTGCCATGCTGGCTCATGAACTGAGGAATCCCGTTGCCCCCATCTCCAACGGCGTTCAGCTACTGAAGTTGAAGCTAGGACAGACTGGTGCAGTTGGGGAAACAGTTTTAATGATGCAAAACCAGATTAAGCACCTCTCGAAATTGATCGATGAGTTACTTGACGTATCGTCCATCACATACGGGAAGATTTCATTAAATCTTGAGAAGGTTAATCTGGTGGAATTGGTTCGCCAGAGTCTCAATGACCATGCACAAGCAATCAAAAAATGGAACCTTAATGTAATAGAAGACCTGCCAAACACGCCCGTGTGGGCTTATGTTGACTCCACTCGCTTCTTCCAAATCTTTGGGAACCTTCTTGATAACGCCTTAAAGTTTTCCCAGCCAGATGGGACGATCTGGCTGGATTTCTCAGTTATTCCAGGTGAAAATGGCTCAGGTAGTGTAGCGGTTTTATCTGTAAGAGATACAGGCATCGGGATAGACCCGACAATATTACCAGAACTTTTCGAGCCGTTTACCCAGGCCGATCGCAGTTTAGATCGTTCGCGGGGCGGGTTAGGTTTGGGACTTTCGGTAGTAAAAAGTCTTGTAGAACTTCATGGTGGTAATGTTGAAGCTTCAAGTAGAGGGATAAATTTGGGAGCAGAATTCAAAGTCACTCTCCCCGTATGCGAAGAGATTGCAGCCTCGGACAACGAATTAGAGATTACAGAGGCGGCGAAAAAATCGTTGAAGATTTTAGTCATCGAAGATAACGAGGATTCAGCCGTATCATTACAAGCGGTACTTGAGTATTTTGGGCATGAAGTTTCCATTGCCGAGAATGGAATTTTAGGGGTAGAAACTGCAAAGAAACTTGAGCCTCATGTGATTATTTGTGACATCGGACTTCCCGAAATGGATGGATTCGCCGTTGCACAGGAACTGAGTAAAGACTCCAAATTGACTCGCTCAATTCTGATTGCGCTTACCGGCTACGGTAGCCAAGAGGATCGGCAGCTGGCACTGAAGTCTGGTTTCAAATGCCACTTGACCAAGCCTGTAGACTTTGAAATTCTGATAGCAGAAATCGATCGATACTTTGATGAAGTATTATCCAGTTGACATTTGCTACTTGTGGATTTTGACTGAGGAGTATTAATCCATTAAATCATCTGTGATAGACTCACCGGGATAAAAGCGATCGCTCAGAATTCCCTCCAAAGTATATAAACATTGCTGGGGAAAAGTTGAAAATGGCAGATTTGTTTCTCCTGATGCTAAATCCCTACCATTTTCATAAGATTCCTGGAGTGCTTCTTCAATGTAAGGTTTCAGACTAGGATTTTCGTTCAGCAACTTGAGAATTTCCCGTCGTTGTACTCTAATTGTTGCTAACCAACTACGGCTGCGTTGCTTTGGTTGATATTCCCATTTGAGTAAATGTGCAATTAACACACTAAAACGATTTCTCAATTCTTGGCGTTCCTTTCTTCCCAAAGATTCAATTTCCTCAATTAAATTAGGCAGGTCAAGCTGGTTCCATTGATGATGACGCAAAAAGTTAGCCTGTTCTTGAGTCCAAGTGTAAAAGTCTGTTTCATAGGAGTTTGGCATCAGTTTTTTTGCCTTTTTTCAGATTTGTAGTGTCTACATAATTTAAAAACTCATCATTCATAATTATGTTTCAGATAGAGATTTAAACCTTATTTGAAACCAATACAGTTTAGTTAAGAAAAATTGTAGGTTGGGTTAAGCAAAGCGCAACCCAACAAAGTCCTGCAAATGTTGGTTTACCCTGCGGGAAGCAAGCTACGTTCCTCAAACGCCACTTGCTTCAAGTCGGGAAACCGCAAGGGCGCAGTGGCTCCCCAACCTACGTAGTTTAAGGTTTTTGGGGCTAACCCAAGCGTATTGTATTTGAAACAGGATTGTCTGCGTAAGCGTCAGGTACAAATTACGAATTACGAATTACGAATTACGAATTAG
The DNA here is from genome assembly GCF_036917375.1 of Nostoc sp. Taxonomy (GTDB): domain Bacteria; phylum Cyanobacteriota; class Cyanobacteriia; order Cyanobacteriales; family Nostocaceae; genus Nostoc. Next base: position 24,849 of record NZ_JBALDN010000040.1, on the reverse strand, counting down.
AAAGTCACCACACTGCGAATTGATTCACCTTTGTGCATCAATTCAAAAGCATCATTAATTTGCTCAATGGGCATCACATGGGTAATCAAATCATCAATATTTATCTTACCTTCCATATACCAATCAACAATTTTTGGCACATCTGTACGCCCTCTAGCACCACCGAAAGCTGAACCTTTCCAAACGCGCCCAGTTACTAATTGAAAAGGACGAGTACTGATTTCTTGCCCAGCACCAGCAACACCAATAATCACACTGACGCCCCAACCTTTATGGCAGCATTCTAATGCTTGACGCATCAATTTAACATTACCTATACATTCAAAGCTATAATCAGCACCGCCTTTTGTTAAATCAACCAGATAGGGAACTAAATCACCCTCTACTTCTTGAGGATTGACAAAGTGCGTCATACCAAACTTTTCCGCCAAGGCGCGTTTGTTGGGATTAATATCTACCCCGACAATCATATTTGCCCCTACCATCCGCGCTCCTTGGATGACATTTAAGCCAATACCACCCAAACCAAAAACCACAACATTTGCTCCAGGTTCCACCTTGGCAGTATTTATGACTGCACCAATACCAGTAGTCACACCGCAACCAATGTAACAAACTTTATCAAAAGGAGCATCTTCCCGAATTTTTGCCAAGGCGATTTCCGGCAGCACCGTATAGTTAGCAAAAGTGGATGTACCCATATAATGATGAATCATTTGCCCATCAATACTAAAGCGACTAGTGCCATCGGGCATCACACCGCGTCCTTGAGTTAGGCGAATGGCTTGACAGAGATTAGTTTTGAAACTCAAACAATATTCGCACTGACGACATTCGGGAGTGTAAAGGGGAATTACACGATCCCCTGGTTTGAGACTGGTGACACCAGCGCCTACTTCCACTACCACGCCAGCACCTTCATGTCCCAAAATAGCTGGAAACAAACCTTCGGGATCGTCACCAGACAAGGTAAAGGCGTCAGTATGACAAACCCCGCTTGCTTTCACTTCAACTAAGACTTCGCCGGCTTGTGGCCCTGATAGTTGAACGGTTTCAATCGTCAATGGCTTACCTGCACTGTAAGCTACTGCTGCTTTAACTTCCAATGTCAGCGCTCCTGTATAGTTTTGTCATTTGTCATTTGTCATTGGGCGAAACAGTTCCGTTAGCGGAAGCGAGGCGTTTAGCCCATTCTGAGTTCCGAGTAAATAAGTGAGATTCACACCTCAGCACTCAGCACTCCTGAAGGGCATTGGGCATTAGGATTAGGGGAGAGGTGACAGGTGATAGGCAAGAAATAATCTTTACCCTGTAACCTGTAGCCTATTCCCTTGTTTACTCTCCACTCCCTGATAAATATTAAACGCATGATAAACTTTTGTATTACTTCATCGTATTTACTAAGCACGATCGCGGCTAGAACGATAAATATTATTACCTTTGTTAAAATGTCATTCTCTCGCTAGATTGGTTAAAGGCGGCAACAGCTGTTTTGGCAACGATGTAAACTGGATGTCAGCAGCAAACCCCAAATAATTTGTCCACCCTCAATTAATATATTTTGTCACAGCTTATGAACCCTGCCCTAACTCAAATTGGCGCTCAAATGTCCAACCTGACCGGCGTCAGAGCAATCATGAAGGATATTATCGAAACATTACGAGCAGGTGCAGGGCAGCAGTTTATTAATTTGAGTGCTGGTAATCCGTTGATTTTGCCAGAGGTAGAGCAATTATGGCGGGATTGCACTGCACAGCTTTTGGCTAGTCCAGAATATGGTGAGGTAGTTTGCCGCTACGGTTCAAGTCAGGGCTATGCACCATTTGTTGAAGCGATCGCCAACGACTTTAACAAACGCTACGGGTTAAAATTAACCGATCGCAATATCCTGATCACCCCCGGTAGTCAAACCCTCTACTTCTACGCTGCTAATACCTTCGGTGGCTACACCCCTAGCGGCGAGTTAAAACAAATCGTTTTACCCCTCAGCCCTGACTACACAGGTTATGGCGGTATCTGCTTAGTTCCAAAAGCCTTAACTGCCTACAAACCAACTCTCGATATTGATGCAGCTGCCCACCGATTTAAATATCGCCCCGACTTCAGCCAACTTACGATTACAGAAAATACGGGTTGTGTTCTCTTCTCTCGCCCCTGTAATCCTACTGGTAACGTCCTTACCGATGATGAGGTGAAAAAGATTGCTGCCCTAGCTGCGCCTTACAATTTACCCGTGTTAATTGACTCGGCTTATGCGCCTCCCTTCCCAGCATTAAACTTTACCGAAATGACACCAGTCTTTGGTGATAACATTCTCCACTGTATGAGTTTATCGAAAGCCGGATTACCAGGAGAAAGAATTGGTATTGCCATTGGGGATGAAAAGTGGATTGAAGTGCTGGAGTGTTTTCAGGCAAACATGAGTCTCCATTCTTCACGTTACGGCCAAGCGATCGCAGCTTATGCAATCAATTCTGGCGCTTTAGTGGAAATTTCCCACACTGTCATCCGTCCCTTTTACCAAAAGAAATTTACCGTTTTAGAAACCAGCTTAGAACAAGCGATGCCCAAGGATTTACCTTGGTTCCTCCATCGCGGTGAAGGAGCAATTTTTGCTTGGTTGTGGTTACAGGATCTACCCATGAGTGACTGGGAATTTTATCAGCAACTTAAGCAAGTAGGTGTGATTATTGTCCCTGGAAGTACCTTCTTCCCCGGTTTAGACGAAGAGTGGGCGCACAAGCACCAATGTTTCCGCATCAGCCTCACTGGTACAGATGAAGAGATAGCCACTGCTATGCAACGTTTAGCAAAAGTGGCTGAAGAAGCTTATAAAGGTGCGGCTGTGACTGCCTAGTAGCGCCAGGCGGAATTAAAAATTAAAAATTAAAAATTAAAAATGAATACAGCGTAAGCGTTTCATTAATTTGGAATGGTGAGGCAGTCTCATCTTGGGGGTTCCCCCTATGAGGAACTGCGTTACCCGTTAGCGCAGCGTTAGCGAGTCTTCGAGCGTCAGGGGTGGTTTATTTCCGCCGTGTTGTACTAGTAGGGAAAATGGAAATGAAACACGAAGAAGCTAACAAAGAGAAGGGAGGTAGAGGGGCAGAGGGGCAGAGGGGCAGGGGGGCAGAGAGACAGAGAGGCAAGAGACTAGGAGGAAATTCAAAAATTCAAAATGTCCAATCTCCAGCCCCTAATCCCAAACCCTTAGTTCCCAGTACCCAATCCCCAGTTCCCAATCTTGATGATTGGCTAGAAATTGGCAAGATTGTTGCCCCTCAAGGATTGTCTGGAGAATTACGGGTTTATCCTGTATCGGACTTTCCTGAAAGATTTGAGGTGCCGGGAAAACGTTGGTTGTTGTGTTCAGGTGACACAGAACCGCAACCAATCGAATTATTAACAGGACGTTATATCAGTAACAAAAATTTGTATGTAATCAAATTAGCTGGCGTGGAAAATTGCGATCGGGCGGAGGCGTTGCGCGGTTGTACGTTAATGGTGCCAGCAAGCGATCGCCCCCAATTAAGCGAAGATGAATATCATGTCCTCGATTTGATTGGCTTGGAAGTCTTCATGCAAGCATCTGGCGAACTCGTGGGTACAGTGGTAGACATCATCCCCGCTGGGAATGATTTGTTAGAAGTCAAATTGCATGAATCATTTGCTACTGACAAAAAGCAAAAGACTGTTTTGATTCCATTTGTGGAAGCGATCGCACCAGTAGTAGACTTGAAATCTAATCGCATTGAAATCACGCCGCCGCCTGGGTTATTAGAAATAAATAATTAGGTCATTAATTGAACTGTCTCTAGCTAGTTTTGCTGTACTCAACAGTTCAAGATAAAGCAAAGCTTGAAGCATGAAAAAATTAGAGTACATACTCTATTTATCAATCTAGGAAATGTGGCAATGCCAGAAAAACCAACAGCAACTATTCACAAGCAACTACTAGAAATATTGTCCCAATTGCCCAAGTCTAGTCAAGAAGAAGTATTAGATTTTGCTATCTCTCTCCAGAAAAAAAAACTAACTCAGCATTGGGATGCTATTTCTGATGTCGATGCTGCTGCACTGAAAACTGAGTTTGCTAATGAAGATTTAGCTTTTGCAGAATCCGTTTTAACTGATTATCTCTCCCAGCTTCAGCAAGAGGACGCAATTTGATGCGAGGAGATGTTTATTTAGCTGATTTGAATCCGAGTAGAGGCTCAGAGCAAGCAGGTATCCGACCAGTTATTATTGTTCAGCGAAATCGACTAGCTCAGTTTACAACAACATCTGTAGTAGTTCCTTTAACCACTAATTTGCGACGCGCTATTATACCAGGTACAATTGTCATACCTTCAGGTGAAGGCGGTTTAACGCAAGAGTCAGTGGTACTTTCTTATCAAATAGTTGTTATCTATAGGCAGCGATTAATCCGAAAATTAGGAACTCTTTCTGCTAATTATTTATTAATGCTAAAAGTGGCATTAGATTACACTTTACAACTAGATAATTATGACGAAGAAAATGCCGATTGATAGTGTTAATTAATAGCTTTAGATGTAGCCCATAGTAGACATGATTTTCCATCCTGTGCCCAAAACCAAGGAATTTAGTCACAAAGGCTGAAAAAGTTCATCATCGGTTAGATGGCCATAATTTTAAAAATAAGTAGAATTACATACTGGTGAATCCGTCCAAATCCTTTTGTAATGGAGTGTCGCAATGACATTAGCCAGTCCTCTACAAACAAAGCCTTTAACAGATGAAGAATTACGTAAGATAAACGCCTACTGGCGTGCAGCTAACTATCTTTCGGTTGGGCAAATATATCTACTCGACAATCCGCTACTGAGAGAACCGTTAAAGCTGGAACACGTTAAACCCAGACTTTTAGGCCACTGGGGAACAACACCAGGGCTGAACTTGATCTATGCTCACCTGAATCGGGTCATTAAAAAATATGACCTCAACACGATCTATATTGCTGGCCCTGGTCATGGTGGCCCTGGACTAGTAGCCAACACCTACCTAGAAGGCACTTACACCAAGTATTATCACAACATCTCCCAAGATGCTGAAGGAATCCAGAAACTCTTCAAACAGTTCTCTTTCCCTGGTGGGATTCCTAGCCACGTTGCGCCGGAAACCCCTGGTTCGATCCACGAAGGCGGGGAACTAGGTTATGCCCTCGTCCACGCTTTTGGTGCTGCCTTTGATAACCCTGACTTGATCGTTGCGGCTGTTGTGGGTGACGGTGAAGCCGAAACAGGTGCTTTAGCAACTAGCTGGCATTCCAACAAATTTCTTAACCCCGTGCATGATGGGGCTGTACTGCCGATCCTGCACCTGAATGGATATAAAATTGCCAATCCAACAGTATTGGCAAGGATCGGCCATGAGGAATTAGAAAGCTTATTTGTCGGCTACGGCTACAAGCCCTACTTTGTCGAAGGTGACGATCCCGCAGATGTCCACCAGCAGATGGCGGCGACTCTAGATATAGCGATCGCTGAAATTCAAAGCATCCAAAGAGAAGCCCGCGTACATGGTTTCACCAAACGTCCGCAATGGCCGATGATTGTCTTGAAAACCCCCAAAGGTTGGACAGGGCCAAAGGAAGTTGATGGTAAAAAAACGGAAGGTTATTGGCGATCGCACCAAGTTCCCTTAAGCAACATCGCCAAACAGCCAGAACATCTGAAACTCCTAGAAGATTGGATGAAGAGTTACAAACCAGAAGAACTCTTCGACGCTAACGGCACACTAATTCCCGAACTAGCAGAACTGGCTCCCAAAGGTCATCGACGCATGGGTGACAATCCCCACGCTAACGGCGGTCTTCTGCTGTGCGACCTGAAGATGCCCGATTTTCAAAAGTATGCCGTAGATGTTCTCAAACCAGGGCAAGCGATCGCTGAAGCTACCCAAGTTGCAGGAATTTTCCTCCGGGATATCATACAACTTAACCAAGAAAGCCGCAACTTCCGCATCGTCGGCCCCGATGAAACGGTCTCAAATCGCTTGGGCGCTGTGCTAGAAGTCACAGACCGGGATTGGGCAGCCCAGATCCTCCCGGAAGATGACCACCTTTCCCCCGATGGTCGAGTGATGGAAATTCTCAGCGAAACTAATTGTCAAGGATGGTTAGAAGGCTATCTCCTCACCGGACGCCACGGGTTTTTCTCTTGCTATGAGGCGTTCATCCACATCATTGACTCGATGTTCAATCAGCACGCCAAATGGCTGAAAACTACCAGACATATTCCCTGGCGCAAACCAATTGCTTCCCTCAATTACCTACTCACCTCTCACGTTTGGCGGCAAGACCACAACGGTTTCTCTCATCAAGACCCCGGTTTTATTGACCATGTAGTTAATAAAAAAGCAGAAATCGTTCGCGTGTATTTGCCCCCCGATGCCAACACTTTGCTATCGGTAACTGACCATTGTTTAAGAAGCCGCAACTATGTCAATGTCATCATTGCCGGAAAGCAACCAGCATTGCAATACCTAAATATGGATGCTGCTATCAAGCACTGCACCAAAGGCATCGGTATTTGGGAATGGGCAAGTAACGACCAAGACGGCGAACCAGATGTAGTGATGGCTTGTGCTGGGGATATTCCCACCTTAGAAACTTTAGCGGCTGTGGACATTCTGCGTCAGCATTTCCCTGAGTTAAAGGTGCGGGTAGTGAACGTAGTCGATTTGATGACACTACAACCAAAAAGCGAACATCCGCACGGTTTAAGTGAAAAAGACTTTGACACGATTTTCACTACCGATAAACACATTATCTTTGCCTTTCATGGCTATCCTTGGCTGATTCATCGCTTAACCTATCGCCACACTAATCACGATCAGTTGCATGTGCGTGGCTACAAGGAAGAAGGAACCACCACCACTCCCTTTGATATGGTTGTGCTTAACGAGCTAGATCGCTTCCATCTAGTGATGGATGTAATCGATCGCGTACCAAAGCTAGGATATAGGGCAGCTTATGTCAAACAGCAGTTGCAAGATAAGCTGATCGAACACAAACATTACATTGAGAAGTACGGCGACGATATGCCAGAAATTCGCGATTGGAAGTGGCCCTATTAAAAGGGAATGAGGATACAGAGGCAGAGGGGAAACTCTTCTCCCTGCTTCTCGCTTTTTAAGGAATTACTGTAATAAATTGGTACTGAATTACAATTTTCTTAAAATACGATTTAATCTAGGGTTCTAAGTTGTGAAATTTACAACTTCTGGATAAAAAACCACCTTTTGACATATTGGGACTAGTACTGGCTTATCTCAAGTTGCCATCAGTTGCTTTTAAAAGAACAGTTGCACTTGTAGGTTCTTCATGTCAGTATCTAACCAACTTCATCTACCAATAGAAAATCAGCTCCTTGCTGCTCTTTCAGAGGCTGAATATCAACGCCTAGTTCCCTATCTAGAGCGAGTCGAGCTTTCAGTTAAGCAAATCCTCTACAAAGCCAATGAACCAATAACACACGTCTATTTTCCCCATCATTCAATGGTTTCTTTGATCTGTACCCAGAAAAATGGCTCGACAGTCGAAGCTGGCATAGTGAGCAATGATGGCATGGTAGGTGTTCCTGTAATTTGGGGCAGTAACACTACAAATACAACTGCGTTTGTGCAGATTACAGGCAGCTCGATGATGATGAAGACAGAGTTGCTCCAAGCCGAGTTTAACCGAGGTGGAGAGCTTCAAAGTTTGCTGTTGCATTACACTCATGGGCTATTCGCTCAGGTTACACAAACACTCGCCTGCAACAGCCTCCACACTATAGAACGACGGCTGGCTCGTTGGTTGCTCTTCATCGGTGACTGTGTACAATCAGATACATTCGCGCTAACTCAGGAATATATTGCTAAGACGCTGGGCTGTCGTCGCACTAGTGTTACGGAGGTAGCAGGTAGACTCAGCCGAGCCGGAATGATTCGCTACAAGCGAGGAGCGATCGCCATCCTGAATCGGTCAGGCTTGGAAGATACATCTTGCGAATGTTATTTGATGATTAAAGGGGAATACGCTCGATTGCTTGGCGTACCGAGCCAGTCTGCTCTCGAAAATGGGAGCAGGAGGCAGGAGGCGGGGAGAGGTTAAATAGACTTGTCGTCACGTTAATAGACCTCTTGGCATTTGTGCTTTTTGCACTCTTGGGGAAAAGGGTAAAGGTTAAAGGGGAAGGGGACAATACAGAACTTTTTCCCCTTCCCCCCGCCCCTTATCCCCAGAGGGGACCCCACCTTCCCCTTTTCCCCAGAGGGGGCCCCACCTTCCCCTTTTCCCGACAAATGCCAAGAAGTCTAATGTACAGTCAAAGGAATCCCGTTATCTTTGGGTTTCAACTTGAGAATAAATGGCACAGCTTTCAATACCCAATCTGACACGGGTGTATAATTAGCAGCTTCTTCTCCAAAGCTAATAGAGAGCATATCTGTATGAATGATCCCTGGATTGAGGGGTATAGCTGCCATACCAGTCGGCAATTCTTGTGCCAAAGAACGAGTTAATCCTTCTATTGCCCACTTGGAAGCACAGTATGGTGCAACTTGGGGTGAAGTAGAACGTCCCCAGCCAGAACTAAAGTTAACAATAATACCCCGTTTGTTTTTCACCATTGCTGGTACGAAATGGCGAATTATATTCACTACTCCTTTGATATTGATATCTATTAAATCGGAAAAATCTTCGGATGGTATTTCCCACAAAGGTGCTGGGTAATTAGTAATTGCCGCATTATTAATTACTATATCTGGCGGTTCATATTTGTGAAGTATACGTTCTGCCCATTTTTCTACAAGATGTTCATTTGCTACGTCTACAGATGTGAAATCGTTAGGTGCGCTAAACTTCTGGCTTATTTTCTGGATAGCATCTGATGAACGAGCGCAACCAATAACAGTATGTCCCTCTTGAATAAAACGCTCGGTCATCGCATAACCTAGACCTTTGCTTATGCCTGTAATTAAAATGAGCTTAGTCATATTTTTCCACTATTAAACGTATCATTTGTAAACTTTTCGTGCGGAGCTATTTTTACTAAATGCCCTGCATATTGTAAATCAATAACTAATGCACAACCCGGCTTTGCGTCTTCTCTTAACCCTACTGCCAGGATCGTTATATAAATTGCAGCGACACGTCAACAACAAGCAAGTGCGATCGCTCCTTCTAACACTTTGCTAAGATAACTTGCTGAAATTAGCAATTTTCGGCTAGTTGAGTACTAGTGAAACCCAAAAGCATTTACATAATTATTTAACTTTGTAGAGAGAAGTACTTAAAGTTACTTAATGCATCAAAGGCTACTCACTTTCATAGTTAGCGCTAGGATAGCTATGTATTTTATCCAAGTATAAATATGGCTCAAACTTTTTACGTAAATCCAGTATCAGGCAGCAATAACAACCCAGGTAGCCAACAAGCTCCATTCAAAACTATTACGCAAGCCCTTAAGGTAGCTACTGTTGATACCAAGATTCAACTGGCAGACGGTAATTACAATGCTGCTAGCGGTGAAGTCTTTCCGCTAACGATTCCATCTGGCGTGACAGTGGTGGGTAATGAAGCCAATAAGGGCAATGGTATTTTAATTGAAGGAAGTGGTACCTATCTGAGCCGTACTTTTGCTGGTCAGAATGTCACTTTTGTACTGCTGGATAAAGCAGAACTGCGGGGAGTAACTGTAACAAATTTGGCTAGCCGTGGTAGTGGTGTCTGGATTGAATCAACTGCCCCTACTGTTGCTAATAGCACCTTCATCAATAATAAGCGGGAGGGAGTATTCGCTACAGGGGATGCTAACCCTGTGATTTTAGGTAATGTGTTCAGTGAGAATGCAGCGAATGGAATTGCGATCGCTAAAAATTCTAAAGGTCAAATTGAAAATAATACCTACTTCAAAACAGGTTTTGGCATTGCCATTAGTGATACTGCATCACCCATCCTTCGAGATAACAGAATTTATGAAAACCGTTCCGGGATTGTCATCTCTGGTAGTGCCCGCCCCGTATTACGTAATAATGTCAGTGAAAATAACACTGATGATGGGATCACAGTAATTGGAACTGCTCTACCAGATATCGGTAGTATCAATAATCCGGGGGGCAATACTCTACGCAATAACGGTAAATTTGATTTGCAAAATGTCAGTTCCAACAAGCTGATTTCTCTAGGAAATAAAATAGATACGTCTAAAGTCGCCGGAAACATAGAGTTTGCAGATAGTTCGGTTCCAACACCGACACCCACGCCAACGCCAACGCCAACCCCAACTCCAACACCGACACCCACGCCAACTCCAACACCAACACCGACACCCACGCCAACACCGACACCCACTCCAACTCCAACTCCAACCCCAACCCCAACGCCAACGCCAACCCCAACACCTACTATTGAATTAACTGATATTGCAAATCATTGGGCAGGTGGGTTTATTCGGGAATTAGTCAAATTGGGGATAGTTAATGGTTTTCCCGATCGCACATTTAAACCCGATGCGACAATGACACGGGCACAATTCGCAGCAATAGTGGTAAAAGCTTTCAATCCACCACCAAGCCGTGCAGCGATCAAATTCAAAGATGTACCAGCAGACTTCTGGGCAGCCAAGGTCATTCAGCAGGCATATCAAGGTTTATTTCTCTCTGGTTTTCCCGACAATACCTTTAGTCCCAACAAAAATATCCAGCGCGTGCAAGTGATTGTCTCTCTGGTAAATGGACTGGGGTTATCTAGTGATGGTACGGCAACTATTAAAGTTTTCGATGACCAAGCTAAGATTCCTGAATATGCTAAGGATGAGGTAGTAAAAGCTATAGACAAAGAAATTATCGTCAATTACCCAAATCTGAAACAACTCAATCCTACCCGCGATGCTACACGTGCTGAGGTAGCAGCGATAGTGTATCAAGCTTTGGTAGATGCTGGTCGTGTAGCAGCGATCAATTCGTCTTATATAGTGACTGCTTGAGGGAGGCAGGGGGCAGGGGGCAGGGGAGCAGGGGAGTAGGGGGGCAGGGGGCAGAGGAGCAAATTATTTATAGGACAATACAGTTGAGTTAAGCATTTCTTCCTTCTCTTTCTTTACGTTCTTCTCTACGAAACCCAACGCGTAGCTTGCTTTTCCGTAGGAGTATGCATTCTTTGCATTAGCTTACGGCAGTTTTGCATTTACGTTAAAAAAATTGACTTTGCTCCCCGCAATGAAGACTTTAGCTGAACTCACTAGTGGCAGACTCAACCCATACATGGAACAGCATTTTCAAGACTTCGCCCCGCGATTGAAGAGTTTTTTGTTCGCCCAAATCCCACTGCTGTACTAGGACTTGTGGGGGCTTTTGCTACCAAGAAGCCACAGGTGTTGGTGAAAAGTTAAAAGCGAACGCTGGGAAAATGAGCGTTCGCTTGACTGTACTTGCCTAATATGATGGTTAGTTGCTTGTTATTAGCATACCTTGACTTGCTGTTTTTACTTGCTCCACTTTCTTGAAAACCTAAATTAAATCAGGCTTTCTTAATTTTGAATTGGTATTATTACCATATTCCAGTAATAGAATTGATAACGAAGGCTTGTAAAGTCTTCAACTATCAAAAGATAGAAGCTCTAGTAGCAGATTTTACTTGTAAAGAAACGAAAATCTGTATTCAAAGTAAGCTTGTAGCATATAAAACGCTTGTAAGATTTTTATGACTTCCCGGATTCGCTTTTTAATGTGCCCTCCTGACCACTACGACGTGGACTATGTGATTAATCCTTGGATGGAAGGGAATATTCACAAATCATCGCGCGATCGCGCCGTGGAACAGTGGCAGGGACTACATCAAATCCTCAAACAACACGCCATTGTCGATTTAGTACCACCTGAAAAAGGCTGGCCTGATTTGGTTTTTACCGCCAATGCTGGCTTGGTTCTGGGCGATAATGTCGTCCTCAGTCGCTTTTTGCACAAGGAACGTCAGGGAGAGGAGCCTTTCTTCAAGCAATGGTTTGAGGCAAATGGTTATACAGTCAATGAACTTCCCAAAGATTTGCCCTTTGAGGGAGCAGGAGACGCACTGCTAGATCGGGAAGGACGCTGGTTATGGGCAGGATACGGTTTCCGCTCGGAATTAGATTCACACCCTTATCTAGCTAAATGGCTGGATATTGAGGTGCTATCTCTACGATTAATAGACGAACGTTTCTATCACCTAGATACCTGCTTTTGTCCTTTGACAAATGGCTATTTGCTATACTATCCCGGCGCTTTCGATTCTTACTCCAACCGCTTAATTGAAATGCGAGTCGCATCAGAAAAGCGCATCGCAATTGAAGAAGCTGATGCAGTCAACTTCGCTTGTAATGCGGTGAATGTGGATAGCATTGTCATCATGAACAAGACGAGTGATGCTTTGAAAACCCGCCTTGCAAATGCAGGTTTCCAAGTGCTGGAAACGCCACTCACTGAATTTCTCAAAGCTGGTGGTGCAGCTAAATGCTTAACTTTGCGGGTTACAGAACCAGTTAGAGATGAAATTCATGCCAATGTCTCGGTAGAAAGCCGTGTCATTCGCATGGAAGGACATTTGTTAGATGCTGGCTTAATTAACCGGGCTTTGGATTTGATTATAGATGCCGGCGGAAGTTTCAAAGTCCTGAATTTCAACTTGGGAGAACAACGGCAAAGTACTTCAGCTGCCGAGGTGAGAGTATCAGCACCATCCCATGAGGTGATGGAAGAAATTATCTCCCGATTGATTGATTTGGGTGCTGTCGATTTACCGCATGATGAGCGAGATGCCAAACTGGAGCCGGTAATTCAAGATGGCGTTGCGCCTGATGATTTCTACGTCAGTACCATTTATCCCACCGAAGTGCGAATTAATGGTCAGTGGGTGAAGGTAGAAAATCAACGGATGGATGGTGCGATCGCCATTACTCAAACTCCCACAGGTTTAGTTGCTCGGTGTAAAATACTCCGCGATTTAAAAGTTGGCGAACAAGTAATTGTAGACGTATTAGGTATCCGCACCATCCGCAAAACTGAATCGCGCGAACTCCGCAGTACCCAAGAATTCAGCTTTATGTCGGCGGGAGTTTCTAGCGAACGGCGCGTGGAATTAGTCGTTGAGCAAGTGGCTTGGGAATTGCGTAAAATCCGCGATGCTGGGGGTAAAGTAGTTGTCACGGCTGGGCCTGTGGTGATTCACACTGGTGGTGGCGAACACTTGGCGCAACTGATTCGAGAAGGATATGTACAGGCGTTGCTGGGTGGTAATGCGATCGCAGTTCACGACATCGAGCAAAATATCATGGGCACTTCCTTGGGTGTGGATATGAAGCGGGGTGTCGCCGTACATGGAGGACATCGCCATCACCTCAAGGTAATTAATAGTATCCGTCGTTATGGCAGCATTCCCAAAGCTGTGGAGGCGGGAGCAATTAAAAGTGGCGTCATGTATGAATGTGTCCACAATAATGTACCTTTTGTGCTTGCGGGTTCCATTCGGGATGACGGGCCTTTGCCTGATACCGTAATGGATTTGATTCAAGCACAGGAGCAATATGCCAAGCACCTAGAAGGTGCAGAGATGATTTTAATGTTGTCATCGATGCTGCACTCAATTGGGGTGGGTAATATGACTCCGGCGGGGGTGAAGATGGTGTGTGTGGATATTAATCCAGCTGTAGTGACAAAGTTAAGCGATCGCGGTTCTGTAGAATCGGTGGGTGTGGTGACAGATGTGGGATTATTCCTCAGTCTGTTGATTCAGCAGTTGGATAAGTTGACAAGTCCGTATGTAAATAAGGTAGGTTAAGAAAACGTAGACGTAAAGGCGCAGACAAAGGGAGATGACAAGAGTAGCTTTCAGTGAAGAGTTGCAGATTAATTGGGTCAGTTTTATAGCTGATTTCTTGTTGGTAGGGATGGTTTTTGGCCCGCCTATCGCTCCTTTTTTGGCTGCGTCTGGAGTGTCTTTCCTTCCTGGGATTGCGGACATCATTTATTTCATGGGTAATCATGTCTGTCCGCAACCAGATATGGGGTTAGATTTAGCACCACCGTTTATTATGGCTGTGTGTATGCGCTGCTATGGCACTGTAACGGGTTTGCTGATTACTCGTCTGCTGTATGGGATAACTGGTGGTAAAGGATTTTACTGGTTAAATCAGTATGGCTGGAATGGTGTGGCGATCGCCAGTGTGCTGATGATGGCTTATCCTTTGGAATTGGCAGCGCAGGTTTTCGGTTTGTGGAATTTTAATAACTATCTGGTTACGCCTTTTGGGTTAATTACAGGTTTGGCGTGGGGATTGTTTACCATGCCTATCTTACACGGGTGGCATGGTGCTAAAACTAGCTTACGTTATGTGCAACGCCAAAAAAAATAGATAAAATAGCCCAAAATATTTTAAATTCTGGGCAAAGGATTAAGATTTAGCTAACGGCTTTCACCTTTGTTTAAGTTTTCTCTCAGAATCGGGCTAATGTTTCTTTCGCTCCAAACTGATACAACCTGCTTAAATGGTTCGTAACTGCATCAACAAAAAGCGGTGACTGGGACAAATCGCCAAAAATCTCAGTGAGGTTGAGTAATGGTTTGGCATCGGAGCCACTGGTACGAGCTAGTTGTGTCAGAGTACCTGCTATTGGGTCATCAATAGGAATGGTATTACCTTGGTCATCGTTTCCATTGAGATAACGGAACCAAGCAGCAACCGTTAGGCTCATGTAATCAATTGGACTTCCTTGATGCAGCGCGTCACGGACTGAGCCTAAAACAAATTTTGGCATTTTAGCGGAGCTATTCAGACAAAGACGCGGGAGTTGATCTCGAATCTTGGGATTGGCAAAGCGTTCAATTAAGGTTTTTTTGTAATCGTCCAAATCAATCCCAGGTACAGGTTGGAGTGTCGGCGTAACCTCTGCCATCAAACGATCGACGGCTTGCCGAATTAATGGATCGGCCATGACCTCATGAACGTAGGTGTAACCTGCCAAGGAGCCAAGATAGCCAATCAACAAGTGACTGGCGTTGAGCAACCGGATTTTCATCATCTCGTAGGGATGAACATCGCTCGTCATCTGGACGCCAACTGATTCCCAATCAGGTCTACCTGCGCTGAAATTGTCTTCGACTACCCACTGAAGAAACGGTTCGGCAACAACTGGAAAAGCATCATCGATGTTAAACTGTTCCGCCACCATTTTGATATCGGCTGGGGTTGTGGCAGGGGTAATGCGATCGACCATGCAGTTAGGAAAAGCTACCTGTTCGGCAACCCAACCCCCTAATTCTGAATTCTGCATTTGGGCAAATGCGGTTAACATTTTTTGGGCAATATTGCCGTTACCTTGCAGATTGTCGCAGGACAATACGGTGAACGGTGCGATTCCTTGTTGGTGGCGGCGATTAAGGGCTGCTGTTAAAAAGCCATATACTCCAATTGGCTCGTCGGGATGCTGCAAATCGTATTGAATTGTCGGGTGATTGGCATCGAATTCACCGCTACCTTCAATATAGTAATAGCCTCCTTCGGTAATGGTGAGGGTGACGATGCGGCATTTGGGATCTGCTAAGGTGTCAATTACAGCTTGGCGGTTATCTGGGGCAAACAAATATTTTGTAATTGCTCCAATTACACGAGCGCGATCGCCTTCTGTGGATCTTTCAACTAAGGTATACAAACAATCTTGTGATTTCAGTGCATCCCGCATTCGTTTGTCGAATTCTAGTAGCCCAACTCCGCAGATTCCCCATTCACTACCGGGATTTTGATGAAAGTAATTATCCAGGTATAACGCCTGATGTGCGCGATGGAACCCACCCACACCGATATGGACAATACCGTTAGTAATTTGATGGCGATCGTAATTGGGTACGCGAATATTATTTCCTAAATGAGACAGAGATGCTTCATTCAGCTTGATTGCTGATCCTGTGCTGATATTGCTGTTCATGGGATTCATTCTGGGTTAGGTGGTGACGATGAACTTTGGGGATGGCTTCACCGTCGCGATCGAATAAATGGCAAAGCTCACCATTAATGTAAATCGGAACATAATCGTGCATATTGGCTGGATTATCTCCGTCTGTTTGCACAACTATGGTTTCGCCACCCGCAATTTTGATGTAGAGAAAGGTTTCTCCGCCTAATCGTTCTACGACTAATACTTCACCATTCACGCTTGGGTTGCTTTGATCGAGCCGCAGATGTTCGGGACGAATCCCTAATGTTGCTCTATCCCCAACTGAGAGGGTTTTGGGTTTCACCGGAATTGTTACGGTTGCGTCGCCAGGGAGTCTGACTGTTGCCCCAGAGTCGTTGACGGCTGAAACTGTCACCGAAATAAAGTTCATTTTCGGCGAACCAATAAATCCGGCAACGAATAGATTGCGGGGATGATGGTACAGTTCCAGGGGAGAACCCATTTGTTCGATGATGCCGCCTTGCAACACCACAATTTTGTCGGCAAGGGTCATTGCCTCAACTTGATCGTGGGTAACATAAATCATGGTGGCTTGCAGGCTGTCGTGTAAACTGGCAAGCTCAATCCGCATCTGGACTCGTAATGAAGCATCCAGGTTGGACAGTGGCTCGTCAAACAAAAATACTTTGGGATTACGCACCAAAGCACGACCGATCGCTACACGTTGCCGTTGTCCTCCTGATAGTTCTTTGGGCTTCCGGTTCAAAAGTGGCTCCAGTTGTAGGATACGAGCGACTTCACGCGCTCTTTCATAACGCTGGGCTTTCTGCATACCCGCAAGTCGGAGGCTAAAGGCCATATTTTCTGCCACTGTCATGTGGGGATATAAGGCGTAGGTTTGAAACACCATTGCTAAACCACGTTTATCGGGTGGTACATCATTGACTTTTTGTCCATCAATGAGTAAATCGCCGGAGGAAATTTCTTCTAGTCCAGCAATCATGCGGAGTAAGGTTGATTTTCCACAACCGGAGGGGCCGACGAAGACGACGAATTCGCGATCGCCCACATCGAGATCGATGCCTTTGATGATCTCTGTGTCAGCGTAGGTTTTATGGATATTTCTTAAAGCAACTGTTGACATAAAATGTTTCCATTAATGAGTTTAAGTTTTTCTCACGCACAGACGTAGAGGTGCAACATTTAATTAATTCGTAGCAAATTCTCTGCGTACCTTTGCGTTTACCTCTGCGCCCCTACCCTACGGGAAGGCGAAGCGCCTATGCGTTTAAATTTAAAACCTCAATTCGCCAAGATTTTACGCAAAGCTGTAAGAGTGCCTGCCTTCTACTTCACAGCACCAAAAGTCAGACCTCGGACTAACTGTCGTTGACTCAGCCAACCGAAGATTAGGATGGGTGCGATCGCTAGTGTTGATGCTGCCGAAAGTTTTGCCCAAAATAATCCTTGAGGGCTAGAAAAGGAAGCAATAAAGGCTGTAAGTGGTGCGGCATCTGCTGTTGTCAAGTTCAAGCTCCAAAATGCTTCGTTCCATGACAAAATAATCGAAAGCAAGGCTGTGGATGCAATTCCGGGTACTGCTAATGGCAACAACACATGCACAAGTTCTTGCTGTGTGGTTGCTCCATCCATGCGATCGGCTTCGAGAATTTCTTTGGGAACTTCTTTGAAGAAGCTGTAAATCATCCAAACGACGATTGGCAAATTAATCAGGGTATAAATGATAATCAAACCGATGTGAGTATCCAGCAGTCCGGCGTTGCGACACAAAATGTAGATTGGCACTAGCACACCAACGGGTGGCAGCATTTTGGTGGACAGCATCCAGAGTAAAGTGCCCTTGGTACGTTTGGTTGGGAAGAATGCCATTGCGTAGGCGGCAGGTACAGCAAGCAGCAGCGCGACTATAGTCGATCCAAGGGAAATCGCTACGCTGTTAAACGCATAATTAAAATAATTTGCTCGGTCTTGGATGGCAATATAATTCTCCAATGTCGGGCGGAAAAATAACTGCGGGGGAGTTGAAACTGCCGCTACTTCAGTTTTGAAACTGGTGAGAAACATCCAGAAAATTGGAAAAAATAAGATGCAAGCGGCAAGCCAGCCGAGTAATGTCCATAGCCAAATCTTCGAGGTTTTACGTGCCATGTTAGGTATCCAAATTACGAGCAACACTACGCATCAAAAAGATTGCCACGATGTTGGCAAGGATTACGGCAATTAATCCACCGGCTGAAGCACCGCCAACATCGAATTCCAGCAAGGCTTTTAAGAAGATGTAATAAGCTAGATTAGTGGTTGCAAGTCCTGGGCCACCGCCTGTGGTGACAAAGATTTCGGCAAAGATGGTCAGGAAGAAAATTGTCTCAATCATGGCAACCACAGAAATGGCGCGGCTCAGATGCGGTAGCATGACGAAACGAAATAGAGCGATCGCATTTGCGCCATCCATCCGCGCAGCTTCTAACTGATCGCGATCGAGTGACTGAATTGCAGTCAACAAGATCAGCAACGCAAAGGGCAGCCATTCCCAGGACACAATAATAATGATGGCAAGTAAGGGAACACTAGCAAACCAATCGATCGCCCCTAAACCCAAACCTCTGGTGATTTGAGCAAACAGCCCATTCACTGGATGCATGAGCATATTTTTCCAGATTAGGGCGCTAACTGTGGGCATCACGAAAAATGGTGAAATTGCCAGCACCCGCGCCACTCCACGACCATAAAAGTCTTGGTCAAATAGTACTGCTAGTAATGTACCTAGACCAATTGTGATTACTAAAACAGAAACAACCAAAACTATTGTGATAGCGATCGATGTCCATAAAGCTGAGTCACTGAGGATGAAAGTGAAATTTTCAATCCCGATGAATTTGCGTGCATCTGGATTCAGCAAGTTATAGCGCTGAAAAGAAAACCATACGGTCATCACCAGAGGCACAATCATCCACAGCAGTAGGAGAACGACTGAAGGCGCAACCAGAGGTAAGGTTGATACTTGCCGCGTAGTCCGTTGCTTGGTGGGAGGTGGCGTTTCGTGTTGAGGTTTTACCGCTAATGAAGAAGACATAACCTAAAGGAATTTTAGATTTTAGATTTTAGATTTTGGATTCTGAATGTTTTGTAGTTGAGCATTGGCTCTTTTTACCCATGCCCAATGCCCCATTTCAATCGATATAACCCGTGTGTTTCATGAAACGTTCAGTCGATTTCTGCGATCGCTGCAACGCTTGGTCTACTGAAGTTCGATTGGTCAACGCTGCCGCCAAAGTTTGTCCGACTGAAGAACCGATCGCCTGAAATTCTGGAATATCAACGTATTGAACTCCCTTATAAGGAGTTGGTTGTGCAGATGGATGGGTAACATCAGCAGATTGAATTGCTGCCAGCACGATTTCTGCAAAGGGTGCAGCTTTTCGATAGTTGGGATTTTCATAAGTGGAAGTTCGAGTCCCTGGTGGTACAGCAATCCAGCCATTTTCCTTAGCAACCAGTTGAATGTATTCCTTTGATGTTGCCCAAGCAACGAATTTTTGCGCGGCTTCGGGTGATTTTGAGGTTTTTGGAACCGCTAACGCCCAAGCCCAAAGCCAATTTGAACCGTTGGGATATTTTTCAATTGGCGCACGGGCGAAGCCAACTTTGTCATAAACCTGGGATTCTTTCGGATTGGATAACAACCCCGCAGCAACGGTTGCATCTACCCACATACCGCATTTACCAGTCGAGAATAATGCCAGATTCTCGTTAAATCCATTGGAACTGGCTCCCGGCGGCCCGTATTTGTTGAGCAGATCGACATAAAAAGCGATCGCCTCTTTCCAAGCTGGAGTATTGATCGTTGGTTGCCACTTCATATCAAACCACTGTCCACCATAGGTATTAACCAATGTGGAAACAAATGCCATGTTTTCACCCCAACCGGGTTTTCCGCGCAGGCAAACTCCATAAACCCCATGCGCTGGGTCGTGGATTTTGCTTGCCCATTCTCTCATTTGGGGATAAGTTGGCTGTTGAGGAACCGCAATCCCGGCTTTTTCAAACAAGTCTTTGCGGTAGTACAGCATGGAACTTTCCCCATAGAATGGCACGGCATAAAGTTTGCCGTTATTGGAAAGTCCTTCTCGTATGGGCTTTAGCAGGTCATTTACATCATAGTTTGCGCCTAGATCCAAGGGTCTTAACCAATCCCGTCTAGCCCAGATTGGTGTTTCATAAGAACCAATGGTCATGACATCAAACTGCCCACCTTGGCTTGCAACATCTGTAGTTGTGCGTTGGCGTAACACATTTTCTTCTAGCACAACCCACCGGAGTTGAATATCGGGATTAGCTTCTTCAAATTTGCGAGAAAGCCCTTGCATCACCACCATGTCGCCATTATTTACAGTGGCGATCGTTAGTTTAGTTTTCTCTGCGGCTTGGGAGCGCGGTGAGCAAGCACATAGCAGATGCACCAGCATTACTCCAGCGAGAAATGCAGCTAGCACTTTAGCGAAGCGGTGGATACGCATCGCATGACTCCTTTAAAGTAAAAAACCGAACGAAATAAATTTTGGATTTTATGCTCTAAGTTTGGGCAAAAGCTCAATAATAGAAATCATACCAATCTGATTTCCATCACGGTCATTTGCAACAATTCTTCAATAAGAGGTTGAATCTATGACGGCTAAAGCAACTTATCAGTTTGCAGGTAAGACGATCCTAATTACGGGCGGTGCAGGAGATATTGGCAAGGCAACTGCACACCGTTTTGCTGCTAATGGGGCAGGAATAGCCCTGTTAGATTTGAATGAACCGAAGATAGCAGATGTGGCTCAGGAATTAAAAGAGTACAACGTTCCAGTTAGCACGTTTACCTGTGATGTTACATCTAGTGATGATGTTGCCAAAGCCTTTACTGGCGCTGTAAAGCAGCTTGGGCGGATCGATTATGTATTTAATAATGCAGGTTATCAAGGAGTGTTTGCCAAGACTGACGAATATCCTGAAGATGACTTTCAAAAGGTCATTAACATCAATGTTGTCGGCGTTTTCCACATTCTCAAGGTGGCTGCACAGCAACTACGCGATGCAGGTGGAGGCGCGATCGTTAATATGGCGAGTTATGCAGGCGTAGTCGGGCCGCCGAATATGTTAGCTTATGCCGCTTCTAAGTTTGCAGTGATTGGAATTACTCAGACGGCAGCAAAAGACTTGGCTCCTTACGGCATTCGGGTGAATGCACTCTCGCCTGCGTTGATTGGCCCTGGTTTTATGTGGACGCGGCAAACCGAATTGCAAGCAGCAGTGGGGTCACAATACTTTGATGCCGATCCCAAGGTAGTTGAGCAACAGATGATAAATTCAGTGCCAATGCGACGTTTAGGAAGCCTGGAAGAGGTAGCAAATGGAGTAGCGTTTCTGATGAGCGAAGAGGCAAGCTACATTACTGGGTTTAACTTGGAGGTAACTGGGGGATAATAGAAATTTAAAAATAGTTGAGCAAAGATTATTTCTTTGGGCATATAGTCTAAATAATGCAAACATACCTTTGACAGATACATAGTTTTTGCGGGTAGTATATGGGACAACCTTTTTTAGAGCGGCGCGATGCCACCCCCCTTCGGGCGCGCAAATTAGACTTGGCTGCTCATGCTGCTTGGCTCTATTACATCGCTGGTAATACGCAAGAAGAAATTGCCGTCAAGCTCAATGTGTCCCGGCAAGCTGCACAACGCTTAGTGGCACTAGCAGTCAGTGAAAAATTGATTAAATTTCGACTCGATCATCCCCTGAGTGAATGCATTGCTTTGGCTGAGTCGTTACGCGATCGCTTTGATCTGTCACTTTGTGAAGTAGTACCAACTGACGCAGGCAATGGTGATACATTATACGGAATTGGTGTATGTGCTGCTACCCACCTAGAGGCTTACCTGATGGCTAAAACCCCAAGTATACTGGCGTTGTCATCAGGTCGCACATTGCGAACAATGGTGGAGCAGATACCCTCAATGAACCAACCCCAACATAAAATTGTGTCAATTATTGGGAATATGTCTCATTCTGGGCGTGCAGGTCGCCACGAAGTGGTCATGCATTTATCCGATCGCGTCGCTTCTCAAGCTTACCCAGTGCCGACTCCCGTTGTTGCAACCAGTATCGAAGAACGAGAACTTTTGCAGACTCAGCGATCGTTTGTCGCCGTCAAAACTCTTGCAGAGCAAGCCAAAGTAACCTTTGTCGGAATTAGCCACATTGCTTGGAATGCTCCGTTACATCAAGACGGCTTCATCAATGACGATGAGGTGGCTGAATTGATTGAACTGGGAGCAGTCGGAGAAATTGCAGGTTGGGCTTATAGCGATCGCGGAGTATTGCTGCAACAGGGGACAAACAGCCGGGTTGCCAGTGTAGCCCTCGAACAACCCGCTCATCGACTGATTATTGGTGTGGCGGGCGGTGTGAAAAAGGCGGAGGCGATTTTGGCTGCTCTGCATGGCAAGTTAATTACAGGATTGATTACCGATGAAGCTGCTGCCCAAATGATTCTTTCTAAGATTTAGTAAATACTTGGAATTAGGTTAAAGATTTTACACTACTTATCTAACAAAGGGCGACTGTTAAGCCTGCCCTTTAGCTTTAGTGTTCTTGTCCTGTTGGTCGGATGAGGATTTCGTTGACATTAACGCGCGGTTGTATAAGGACATAAACGATCGCAGCAACAATGTCTTCGCTTTGCAGAGGTTGAATCGACTTGCGTCGTTCTTCAATCCGTTGTTTGGCAACGGGATTGGTAATTTGGCTGTCAATTTCCGTATCCACCAAACCAGGTTCGATGATGGTGACGCGGATGTTGTCCTTGTGGACTTCTTGGCATAATGCTTCGGATAGGGCATCGACACCCCATTTGGTAGTTGAAGCAGTCGAGCGATCGCCTTCCTTAATTCTCCCCTAGTTCTCCCCGATTGCACTTTAATCTTAGAAGTCTAGAAGACTTGAAGCTCTAGGCGCTCTCAGGAACGAGGAGAACAATGCAACTAAAACACAGCCACATTTTCCGTCAAGAAGCCTTGGAGCGACTATCTTCACCAGAACAACTGGATCAAGCGATAAATGTAGTTAAGCCTCAAGCTTGGTTGACTCTATCTACTTTAAGTTTTGTCGTTGCTGTAGCTGGCGTTTGGAGTGTGTTCGGCAGAATTCCTCTCACGGTGACAGGCCAAGGTATCTTGATTAAACCGCACCATGTTGTGGAATTTCAAGCACCCAGTTCTGGCCCGTTACTAACTCTGAAGGTCAAGGCGGGGGATATTATTAAACAAGGTGATGTACTCGGTATTATCGACCAATCAGCGCTAAAGCAGCAACTACAGCAAGAGCAAGTAAAGTTGCAACAACTGCAAACCCAGAATCAAGAAACTGATAGGCTACAAAAGCTGCTGATTGACCAACAAATCATCACTCTTGGACAGCAGAGAATGGATTTGGAAAGTAACCTGCGCCGAGAGCAAGATGCGCCCAAGTTACGCGATCAAACCCAAAGAGCGATCGCTCAAAAACGCCAAAGCATTAATTCCCGCAAACAACAAATTAATTACTTACTCAAAACTCTCAAAGGACGGGTTGATAACCGTCGTCACCTTTTTGAGCAGCATGTCATCAGCCAAGATATGCTGGTGCAAGCTGAACAAGAATATTTTAATACTCAAAGTGAACTGTCAGATATTGACGTGCAACTCAAGGATCTTGAAATCCAAGAAACTACTACGCAACGAGAATATCTAGAAAATCTCAACAGAATTGATGAAATTAAAACCAAAATTAAAGATATTAATACTCAAAATACTAAATTACGCGAACAAGACTTAAAGCAATCAATTGACAAAACAAATCAAATTCGGGAAGTAAAGCGACGAATTGCCCAATTAGAACTTCAATTATCTCAAGAAAGTAGAATTATTAGCAAATATAATGGTCACATTCTCGAACTGAGCGCTGTCCCTGGACAAATTATGAATCCGGGTAGTCGCTTGGGGTCAATTGAAGCTGAACAGCCAAATTCAAAACTTATGAGTCTTGTTTATTTTGCGAATAAAGATGGTAAGCAAATTAAGCCAGGGATGGCTGTACAAGTGACTCCCAGCTTTGCTAAACGCGAGCGCGAAGGTGGTATTGTCGGAACCGTTGCAGATATTTCTTCATTTCCGGTAAGTACACAAGATATTACAGCGATCGTTGGTAATAAAGAAATTGCCGCCAGTCTTGCAGGTAAAGGTGAAAATCAGGTGCAAGCTTTTATCCAACTCCAAGAAAACCCTACATCAGTTAGTGGCTACAAATGGTCATCCTCTGATGGCCCAGCCCTAAAAATATCTTCCGGCACAACTACATCAGTCCAAGTGAAAGTTGGAGAAAAAGCACCGATTTCTTATATTATTCCTATGCTACGCTCTTGGACGGGGATTTATTAATTTGGGTATGGGAAAAGGGAAAAGGGGAAAGGGGAAAGGGGAAAGGGAAAGGGAAAAGGAATGGAAAGCAAAAAAATTGAAACTTTGAAGATTTAAGAGTATGGCAAAAAGGTATTGACTTAGTTAAGCAGATATATTTAAGGACTAAAGAAGGTGAACTCAGCAGAGACTTTGGTTTAAGGGATCAATTAAGACGTGCAAGCGTATCAATACCTACAAATATTGCAGAAGGATTTGAACGATATTCTCGCAAAGAATACTTAAACTTTCTAAATATTGCCAAAGGGTCTGCCGGGGAAGTTCGCAGTCTTTTAAGAGTAGCGTTAGAAGTGGGCTATTTAGACCCAATACGGTTCAGTTAAGGCTGAAAGTCGTGTAAATTAAGCATTGTCCAAGAATGAAAATGAGCGTGTGGTGCATCTCAAAGATTTCTTATTGG
>NZ_JBALDN010000039.1:0-3983 GCF_036917375.1 Nostoc sp. | reverse complement strand
ATTTTATCGTACAGACTAACTAATTTAAGATGATTGCATTTACGGGCTACAGCCTAGCCACACAAAGGCTTTAACTGTTTTCGGAGATGTCTATTCTGCGACTTATTTACGATCGGCAAAACCAAGTGCTTGATAGATTAAAGGTGCATTGATAGCGATATTTTTCACCAGAGTATGAGCCATGCTGGGATAATCCATCATTTCCACCGATCAGGTGAGAACGGATTGCAGTCGTGATGTGAGAAATTGAGCGATATAGTTTGCGATCGCATCCCCGTCCTCTTCCAGGGCAAAATGTCCGGTATCGAGTAGATGGAACTCAACGTCTTTCAAGTCACGCTGGTAGGGATAAGCACCGTCAGCAGGAAAGATGTAGTCGTTCTTGCCCCAAACAATCAGGGTAGGGGGTTGATACTGGCGAAAATACTCCTGCCATTGGGGATAGAGCGGTGGATTCGTACCATAGCTATACAGCAGTGCCAGTTGAATCTCACCGTTGCCAGGGCGATCGAGGAAATGTTGATCGATAGTCCAGGTATCGGGGCTGATTGCTTCTAGATTGCGAACACCATTGGTATATTGCCACTTCGTCGCTTCCAGGGTGACAAGATATTTGAGCTTTTCAGCATTCTCAGGCGATCGCTCTTGCCAGTATGCCTTAATCGGTTCCCAAAATTCGCGCAGACCTTCCTCGTAAGCATTGCCATTTTGAACAATCAGAGATTGCACGCGCTCTGGATATTTAGCGGCAATTCGATAGCCTATCGGTGCGCCATAATCCATCACATAAAGACTGTACTTTTTGAGAGCGATCGCAGCAATGAATTTTTCCACAATCTCAGCCAAATTATCAAACGTGTAATCAAACTCATTTACTGTAGGCATCGAACTGTTGCCGTAGCCAGGATAATCAAGTGCAACGAGATGGAATTTATCAGCAAGTGCTGGTATGAGATTGCGGAACATGTGAGAGGAAGTTGGAAAGCCGTGCAATAACAGAATCGTTGGATTATCACGAGAACCCGCTTCACGATAGAAGATGTCTAAACCATCAATGGAAACTGTGCGATATGTAGTCATAGGATTACTCTTTGTAAGTGATAAAAGTGAGATGATGGCGTTTTCCGACAGGTCGATCTATCTCACATCCTGACGACCGAAGAGGGGTAAAGGGCGCAAGCCCCTGTTTTTAAACATAGAGAAAGAAAAAAGATGTATTTCCAGATACGTAGTACGAGAAATACAGCCTCATAGTATCAAGCCCCTAACTTTAGTTATGGGGTTCCCTTTCCCCTTTAACCTTTACCCTTTTCCCCGCCCGAAGGGCGTTGACGGATCTGCTCCTGAAAGTAGTCCCGCCAGCTTTCAGGTAAGGCTTCCAGTTGAGCAGCACGATGCAGTAACTCTGGATTGTTTCGCTCACGAACATAAAGCTGAATGATATTAGCAACAGTAATATTGTTAGTATCTCGACTCATCAACTCTAAAGTGTCTCCAGCGACCACTTCGCCCTCTTGCAAAACCCGAAAGTAAAATCCGGTGCGACGACTGGCGAGAAATCGTTTCACCATATCCGATCGCCCAAAGCGAATCCCTAGTTTGTAGCAGGGTAAGCGCGGTTGAGTCACCATTAGTTCCGCACTGCCGATTTTGAAGCGATCGCCAATGTTTAATTCTTCTTCTCTCAATCCTGTAACTGTGAAATTTTCACCAAAGATTCCTGGCGTTAACTCTGTGTCAGGCAATTCATCTCGCCAGTAGTCGTAATGCTCAAAGGGATAGACATAAACTGCTTTGTCAACTCCGCCATGAACGGTGAGATCCGCTTGGCGATCGCCATCTAAATTGAGTTCGCGCACCATCACTCTGGCATTAACTGGCTCTTTGAAAATTCCAGTGCGGACGGCTTTTCCTTTCCAGGACACTTCACGCGGCAGGCCGACATTAACAGAGATCAGCTTCATCTTCAACTCCTTTTGGACTTTAAATCTGTGCCATACCGCCATCGACTTGGCTGTGGCAAGACCGATACCACTATTGCCAGATCAAGCGAGCAGGCGCAACGATTCATTCCAGAGCCGCTCGGCATTGTCTGGGTTCAGGGCGTAGGGGGCAACTCCGCTTATATAGCCGTTCCCGTTGGTGACGAGAGTGGCTTCATTGCAGTCCTCGAAATAGCGTCCGCCAACGCCCTTTAGTAGCGGAGATGTTGCCAACAGAACGGAAGTTGCCGCACCCTGCGCTATTGTCTTCTGCCGCTCAGGTGGGGTTCTAAGACCCCCAGTATGACGCTGGAGGTTGGTTGCGATCGCCCCAGGCATCAAGGCATTAGCGGTAATGCCATCCTTGAACCAGCGCGCAGTAGCACCCACAGCAAAGAGGATACTTGCGGTCTTGGACTGTCCATACGCCAACCACGGATCGTAAGGACGGAACATGAAGTGAATATCATCGAACACAATGGGCGACATCAGGTGCGCGCTAGAACTAACCAACACGATACGAGCGGCACCCTCTGCTGCGAGAGCGTCGTGTAGTCCGAGCGCTAGGGCAAAGTGTCCGAGATAGTTAGTGGCAAATTGCACCTCCCAGTCTTCGGGTGTGCGCTGTTCGGGCAGTGCCATTACCCCTGCATTATTAACGAGGATGTGCAGCGGCTCACGCCAGGCAGCAATGAACTTGGCAATTGAGTTGCGATCGCTTAAATCAAGCAAAGCAACATGAATATTCTGGTTCCCAGTAGTAGCCATAATGTCAGCCGCGGCTTGCGCTCCAGCATCGGTATTACGCACAGCTAGGGTGACGATCGCTCCAGTTTGA
This sequence comes from Nostoc sp., assembly GCF_036917375.1. Lineage (GTDB taxonomy): Bacteria > Cyanobacteriota > Cyanobacteriia > Cyanobacteriales > Nostocaceae > Nostoc. Next base: position 1,163 of record NZ_JBALDN010000039.1, on the reverse strand, counting down.
GCCAGTGCTCGCGCCGTTTCTGTGCCGATGCCCGATGCGGCTCCCGTAACGATTGCCCGCTTGCCGGAAAGATCAATTCCTTCTACGACCTCGGCGGCGGTGGAATGTCGTCCAAATGGTGTTGTAATCAGTGCCATTGTGTATTCCTTTACAGAGGTCGAGTGTTCTGTTTGCCTAACATCGACCGATAAACGCTCAACAGGTATGATAATCTGAGATTGATTAAAGACGATCGCCTGTTTCTAAATAGATGAATACGCCGGATTTTGGACGTTAGATTTGCTGAGAACCGTTCGTGCTGTGTGACCTGCTTTAACCCTCTTCTGTCACTTTCCGGGTATTCTGAATAAAAGAATAAAAAAATAAAACCCTGAAAGGTAAGTAGGTCAATGGATGTAGAATTACAAATCTTGAAACATTTGGCAAGAGATGCTCACCCAACAGTTGCCACCATAGATGAATATTGTGCAGAGTATAAAGACCTGTTTAAAGAAGTAAGAAATTATGAGTGCTTCAAATATTTACATCTGGGAATAATGTCCCAAATTCAAAGAAAATCATTACCAGAGATAGCGAAAGTCGTAAGTATTAACTCAGCTCAGTCATTACATCACTTTCTAGCCAATTCAGATTGGTCAGTAAATAAGTTAAAACAACGAAGATTAAATAGATTGAAGAAAGAATTAGATGGTCAGGCAATTACAGTAGTCATAGATGAAACCGGAGATAGAAAAAAAGGTAAAAAGACCGGAGGCGGAGCGTCTCCGGCTCCGCTGATTATGTAGCTAGACAATATTTGGGAAGCGTGGGAAAGATAGATAATGGGATAGTTTCAGTCAATGCTTATGGAGTTTACTCTAATATAACTTTTCCACTAATTGTAAAAGTATTTAAACCAAAAGGAACACTAAAGGAGTCGGATAAATACAAAACGAAAATAGAGTTAGCATCAGAAATTATTACAGAGCTAATTGAATCAGGGTTTAATATTGAATTAGTACTGGCTGATAGTTTATATGCTGAAAGTAGCCAATTTATTAGAAAAATAGCTGAATACAATTTAGCTTATGTTGTATCAATAAGAAGTAATCATGGAGTCTGGCTGCCAGCAGGGCAAGGCGTTAGGGCGAATAAATGGTGTAAATTTGAAAGAACATTTAGCA
>NZ_JBALDN010000038.1:0-17370 GCF_036917375.1 Nostoc sp. | reverse complement strand
GATATCCTTCGGCATCGGTGCAATAATCATGCTTTTAAGTAAAACCTTGTCCAGTCAGGATATTTAACTCATTACGTGCGACATCGAATCGCACTACTCTTTCTTCATAGTATCATTTTGCCCCCAGATGAGAGAGCAGGGGGGCAGAGGAGCAGAGGAGCAGGGGGGAACTTTCTCAGGATCTTTCCCCTCTGCCCCCTATCTCCTCTGCCCCTCTGCCTCTTGTGATGTCAGGCGGCGGAAATTGTAATCATTAGCACTGGGATGACAGCTGACACAGCTGCCAACCTGGACGGGACGTGGTAACTCAACTCCTGGATGCAAAGCTTTGAAATAACGCGAGTTGTTGAGGCGATATGGTGTTTCTTCGTCGTCTAGCTGCACGCGGGAGAAAGTCGAAAGATATTTCCACACCAAGATGCGTTGCGGATCGACTAAAGGCTGGAGTTGTGCGCCGTAGTGCTGCGAGTCTTGCAGGATATTTTTCCAAGTTTGGGTAGGTAAAACGGCTGGTGGTATGGCAATGTGACATCTGGAGCAGTTTTCTAAATAAAGTTCTTGCCCCAATTGGTATTGTGCGGGTACTACGTCAACAGTGCCAATTTCAGCGGGAGGAGTCGCACTTTGGGCGTTAGTTGCCAAGGCTAGAAGCCAGCCCATAGCTAAACTCCACGTTACAATTACCAGAAGTAAACCGAAAAATTGGCGTTTGAATTCACGTTCGGCGCTTTGCTGTAGTGCTTGACGTTGGCGTAGCTCGCCGTAGGCATCGCGGATTTTGCGCTTAACAAAAATTGACATTCCTCACATTCCCAAATATTTAAAAGTGGCGCTTGTGCTAATCATAAGACTTACGCAGTATTGGCAGTGTTTCAAATTTTGTGTAAGTAGTTTTGTCAAGCAAAACATCTTTTATATTGACAACAGTAATATAAATATCTATTCAGCGCACCACTGACTATGCAAGGAAAAATATTCTAGTAGTTTTAACCTGACTCACTAGAAAAATCAGCCACAATATCTCGGATTTCATTTGCACCAATATCTTCTCGGTCAGTTTGGAATAAATCGTTAGTAGCAAAATACTTGTAAATGACTCAAATTGATAAATCACTCGGTATCCAGCACTCTTACCTTTTTGGATACTACTGTTACGAACTCTCACCTTATAAACAATATTTGCTTTACCAATGTCCGCGTGCGATCGCCAACAATGTTCCCCTGTTGTAATTGCTCAATAATTGGTTGAACATCAGAGCGAATATTGCCAAATATTTTTGATACTCTGTAAAGTTCATGCTTAAACTCATCAGAAAATCGAATTAAAACCGTATTATCACTCTGCATCAATCCTGTCCCACAACTCGCTAATTGGTCTAGTTTGACCAGCTTTTGCTTGCTGTAAAGCTCTCCTCAAACTAGCTTTAATCTCCTCAACGGGTGTATGATCAGGGTCAACCTCTTCTGCTTCTGCTTGTTCTGGAACTAACACAATCACCCGAACCTGATGAGGATAAGTGTTTCACTGAATCGGCTCATCTAAAACTAGATTTCCTTGAGAATCAATCCTGTCGGTAACTTCGATCGCTTTCATTTATTGTCTACCTAATTTTGTAGGAGATCCTAACACGCCCAAATTCCAGCAGAATGGGGAAACTTAAGTTCAGTCAAGTCTGACTAGTATCAGGTATTTACTAAAATAGTGGTGCGAGGAAATTTTCCTGATATCTGGGATTAATTGATACGCAATGTACAAACTAACACAGAATGAACCGGAGTAAAAGCGCAGAAAAATATTTTCCCCAGCAATAAATGCAGTTACCGCCACCTCGGATAGCTATTTCTTAGCTCATCGAAGTCCTTTACATTAAGGAATAGAAACCGATCGCAATAATCGCTCAACAACAGTTCTTGCATTCCGTCCTCCTCTAGGAATAAGGCGATGGCACAGAACATAAGGGACAAGAAATTTCACATCATCAGGAATGGCATAATTACGCCCTGATAGAAAAGCTAACGCTTGGGCAGCCCGTTGTAATGCTAATGTGCCACGGGGACTGACACCAAGAGCGATTTCCTCATCTTGACGTGTTGCCCGTACCAATTCGAGAATATATTGTTGCAAGGAAGTTGCAACTTTTACTTGAGAGCAGAGGTAACGCAATTCCTGTACTTCTGCCAAGGTAATACAAGGCTGCAAATCAGCAACTTTGACACCATTTTGGAGATTTTGTAGCATCAGGAGTTCTTCTGCCTCTGAAGGATAGCCCAAACTCAGCGACAACATAAACCGATCCATTTGCGCTTCCGGCAGGGGAAAAGTACCTTGATACTCGATAGGGTTTTGAGTGGCAATGACAAAGAAGGGTTGGGGAACTGCACGAGAGACACCATCGACTGTTACCTGATGTTCTTCCATAACTTCCAATAAAGCTGACTGAGTGCGGGGTGTGGCACGGTTAATTTCGTCAGCTAATAGCACATTGGTAAAGACTGGCCCAGGAAGAAAAGTAAATTCGCCGCTTTTTGGGTTCCAGATGTTGGTACCAGTAATATCAGTTGGCAGTAAATCGGGAGTGCATTGTAGCCGCTGAAACTTGCCATCCAGCGAGCGAGCTAAGGATTTAGCGAGTAGGGTTTTACCAACACCAGGAACATCTTCTAAGAGAGCATGACCACCACCTAGCAGGGCGACTAGCACTAAACGTATTGCTTCTGCTTTGCCAACGATGGTAAGAGCCAGATTTTGTGTTAAAGCGTCGATTTTTTCTCTCATGCGTTGTAGGGAGTGGGGGGCAGGGGGGCAAGGGGGCAGGGGAGCAGGGGAGCAGCACTTCGGCTACGCTCAGTGACCAAGGAGAAGTTGCAGTAAGTTTTTTCCCTCTGCCTCTTTGCACCTCTGCCTCTTCCAATGCCCTATCTATTGTTCCCACTAAGCACTCAAAACTTCTCTAGCAACAACGCAGTCAAGTTGAATTTGTGTTTTCAAGGCTTCGAGAGAAGGAAATTTTTGTTCGGGGCGCAAAAATTTAATTAGCTGCACAACCAGTTTTTTGCCATACAAATCACCAGACCAATCGAATAAATGTACTTCCGCAGATGAATAAGTACCGTTTACAGTTGGACGATTACCGATATTCATGACACCCAAGTTTTCACTAGGAGCGGTATCTGATGTTTCATCAAGAGTGAAAACACGGACAGCGTAAACTCCTTGGCAAGGCAAAAACTTTTCTTTTGGTAATTGGAGGTTGGCGGTAGGAAAGCCAATTGTTCTGCCCAATTGTTGACCTTGAACGACATCACCAAGAAGGGTGTAGGGACGTCCTAGTAACAGATTTGCGTTTTCGATATCTCCCTGCTCAAGGGTTTGGCGGATCAATGAAGTGCTAATGCGAGCATCCTGAGTCGGAGTAGTACTGACGCAACTGGTTTGGGTGGACGAATCACCTGTATAAGTTTGTAAGGGAACGATGGTAACGGGAATATTGTGCTTGGCCGCGAGTAATTGCAAATCTTGAGCAGTACCACTGCGCTTTTCGCCAAAGCAAAAATCCTGCCCGATGCTAATTCGTTGGCATCGCAGTTGTTGCACGAGAATTTTTTCGACAAATTCTTCGGGGGTCAACGCAGACAATTCTTTGTCAAAGGGTAGTAATACCAGTTGTTCTACCCCAAGCGATCGCAATTGTTGGACTTTTTCATCCAGTGGCGTTAACAAAGTCCTGGGTTGCCCTGTAAAGAACTCCTGTGGATGGGGGTCAAAGGTGACAACTGTTGAATAAGTATATTCTTGATTAGTCAGTTGATTTTCCTTTGACTGCGGACTACTAGCTACTGACAAGTGACCACCAGCGTGCAAGACTGGTTGAATTACCTTTTGATGACCGAGATGAACACCATCAAACTTGCCAAGGGCAACAGCAGTCGGCGTTAGTAGCCCAACGCTAGAAAAAGCAACCCGCACAGAACACCCATTTTTAGACAAATTTAGCACGTGGATTCTGAGATTTTAGGTTTATTTTAGCTATCAGCAGGAAGCTACCCTATGGTAAACCACCTTAAGGAGGACATTCACCAACTGCCTATGAGGTCTTATGCTATCAGCCAGGGTGTTGATGCCACCCCTTTTAGCTATCAGCCAAAAGCCTAGCCCAAGGGAAGTCGCCCCAGATGGTTTCTTGTGCTATCAGCTTGAGAGCTAATTGCTAAGTCCAGATAACCCCAAATACCAGAGCTAAAAAGGCTCTAGTTCCGTGTTGAGACTTCAACGAGGTTTTAGTGCGATCGTCAGCCGCAATCTTAGGGCGTCTGTGGGTATCTGGGCTGTGTTGGTGAATCTATAAAGTTTATCCTCCTGTTATCGCCCCGATCCTGTGTCGGCGTGACAACTCTGGGCAGCGCTGTCTCACCGTACAGCCAACAGGGACGCTCTGGCGCTGAAAGCCTCCGATCACCAATCTAATCTAAAATCTCCAATTCCTCCGATCGCAATCTTTAGGTAGAAAACTTGCTAACAGGAAAAGATTCTGATAAGACAACTGAGGTCGGAACCTGAAGTACCAATCCTTCCCGTGCCATAATAGCACCAGGAAATTTTTCAGCGGCTTCTTTGCCGACACGATCCAAAAAGTCGTCATCGTGCGCCGGATCGTGGTGGTAAATCACCAGCGTTTTGACGTTAGCAGCTTGTGCCACTTTTACCGCTTCTTGCCAGGTAGAATGTCCCCAGCCAATTTTCGGGGATTTTGGCGAGTGGTATTCTTCGTCTGTGTAGGTAGAATCGTAAACCAGAATGTCAGCATTACGAGCTAGCCACAACACATTGTCATCGAGTCGATCGGGAAAATGTTCGGTATCAGTGATGTAAGTAGCTGCACCACCACGCCAGTTAACGCGGTATCCGACAGCTTCACCTGGATGGTTTAAAGGTGCTGTTTCTACGGTAAGGTCATCAATGTGGATTGGTTGCCCCGGTCGAATGTCGTAGAAATTTAAATTGGCTTGCATAATTTGCAAGGGTACAGGAAAGTTCGGGTGCAACATTTGATCGTTGAGGCGCTGTTCTATGGTAGAACCATCAGGTGCGATCGCGCCGTAAATATGAAAGTCATTCCCCTTTACAAACCCTGGAGTAAAGAAGGGAAAACCTTGCATGTGATCCCAGTGAGAGTGGGTAAAAAATATGTGAGCTTCTAACGGCATTTGGCGCAAAAGAGATTGCCCCAAAACATGTAGTCCCGTGCCAGCATCGAAAACTAAGCGTTTATCGCCCGCTTGCATTGATATGCAAGGGGTATTACCGCCGTAACGAACAGTGTGTGGCCCTGGGCTGGGGATGCTGCCACGAACGCCCCAAAATTGTACGGTAAATTGATTCTCTATCCTAGACATGGGTGTTGCTTGCTGGACTGAGCGGGCGATAAATGAAAAAATTGTTACTGATTTTGTCTAAAGTTTATGCTGTCTCACCGATTTTGCTAGAGGGAGAATTTCTTGGTAAAACAGCATATCCTGTTTCTGGCTGATTGTGTAAATGTGAATGAAATACGTTAGTTAAAATTTCCCAGGTTTTGGGGTGAATGTGTATCGGTTATTTCAAGAGTGCCCCTACGTTATAGCCTACTTTTTCCGTGATGCATTTGAATAACCATATTTTTTCCCTGATAAATCAAAGGATTCCAGGAAAATTGAATTCCCACTCTGATAATTTCTCTAATCCAGTTGCGTAGGTAAGATTGTATTGTAATGGAGTAATACTGATATAGTTTTTACGTACAACCTCTACATCTGTAGGTACATTTTGAGGCAGATTTAATCCGCTTGAGGGTTCCACATCCTCAATTACCTCTCCGGTTAACCAGTAGTACGTTTTTCCACGAGGATCGACTCGTTTATCAAACACATCAATGTAACGCCGTATTCCTTGACGGGTGAGAGTAACTCCGGTAATTTCTTCCCATTTGACCGCAGGAATATTAACGTTGAGTAACATTAAATCTGGCAGCGGTTTTTGGGCTAACTGGTCTACAAGAACTGTGGCAAACTTAGCAGCAGGTTGAAAGTCTTTAGATGTGTGACTCATAAGACTCAGCGCTACACTGGGAATGCCTTCAATTAAACCTTCCATTGCCGCAGAAACAGTGCCAGAATACAAGATTTCAGTTCCCAAATTCGCACCTTGATTAATACCAGAGAGAACCAAATCCGGGGGAGTTTCCAGCAAAGCCCACAGCGCCAATTTGACGCAATCTGAAGGCGTACCATCGCAAGCCCAAGCTTTGACAGCAGGATGAAAAATCTCTTCAACAATTTCGGCGCGAATCGGTTGGTGTAAAGTTAACCCGTGTCCAGTTGCCGATCGCTCTCGATCGGGGCAAACTACACTCACATCATGACCAGCCTCTGCCAAGTAGTTGGCTAGGGTACGAATCCCCAGGGCAGAAATGCCATCATCGTTGCTAATTAATAATTTCATGGTCATTAGTCATTGGTCATTGGTCATTAATCATTGGTCATTAGTTATTAGTTATTTGTTATTAGCCATTTGTCAATGTCTGAGGTCACAAGCAGCAAAAAACATTTATACTCACTAGACAATATGGCGAAATTTTGCCTACCTTTAAGACAAGTTGCTCAATCCTCAAGTCTGGTTAAGTGAGATGTGAGCTGGATTTACACGACCGCGATACTAGCCCAATCATCTCTAACTGATAAACAGAGGTTTGGTTTCAACCCTCACCTTTAGCTGATGTTAATGGTATGGCTGTAAGTTTATTTATCGACCGCTTCACAGCTTTTGAATATAGACTAATGACTAATGACCAATGACTAATAACTAATGACTAGCAATTTAGAAGCTCAACTTTTAGCACTGCGGCAAGAAGGAGAAAAAGCGATCGCAGCCGCCGACACCCTAGAACGTCTGGAGGAACTCAGAGTTAACTATCTGGGTAAAAAAGGGGAACTAGGGGCGCTGTTGCGAAGTATGGGGCAGATGAGTGCAGAGGAACGGCCAAAAATTGGAGCGATCGCCAATACAGTCAAAGAATCTTTGCAAACTAGTCTAGACCAGCAACGCGTCGCCTTAGAAGCCGCTCAAATTCAGCTACAACTAGAGGCGGAAACTCTGGATGTGACTATGCCGGGAATTTACAGCCCCCAAGGTCGCATTCATCCCCTCAACGGTATTATCGACCGGGCACTAGATATCTTTGTCGGTATGGGCTACACCGTCGCTCAAGGGCCAGAGATGGAAACAGATTATTATAATTTCGAGGCTCTCAACACCCCGCCTGACCACCCTGCGCGTGATATGCAGGATACTTTCTATCTGCCAGATGGGAATCTTTTGCGGACTCATACATCTTCGGTACAAATTCGTTACATGGAAAGAGAAGAACCACCGATTCGAGTTGTGGCTCCAGGGCGAGTTTATCGGCGAGATAATGTAGACGCGACTCACTCAGCAGTTTTCCATCAAATAGAACTTTTAGCCATTGATGAGGGACTAACTTTTACAGACCTCAAAGGCACAATTAAAGTATTTTTACAAGCAATATTTGGCGATTTACCTATTCGCTTCCGCGCCAGTTATTTTCCGTTTACCGAACCCTCTGCTGAAGTAGATTTGCAGTGGAATGGGCGCTGGCTAGAGGTAATGGGCTGCGGTATGGTCGATCCAAATGTACTTAAGTCTGTGGGTTACGATCCAGAAGTTTATACAGGGTTTGCTGCCGGTTTTGGTGTAGAACGCTTTGCAATGGTGTTACATCAAATCGATGATATTCGTCGGTTGTATGCTAGCGATTTGCGGTTTTTGCAGCAATTTTAGGGAAGCGATCGCTGTAAATAATCAGGCGTTTACTAAATCTCTTGCAAAAATCAATTGGATGAAAATTTAACCACAGATAATTACTCATGAATTATCTGTGGTTTTAAATAATAAATCATAATTGATGAATTTGGTAAACTATCAATACGTAACTTCTGTTGACGTGATATGACTGCAATCACTGGCAAACGTCTAACGCTTGAAGAATATTTAAAGTATGACGATGGCACGGATAGTCATTATGAACTTGTGGCAGGTGAGTTAGTTGCAATGCCACCCGAAAGCCCAAAAAATGTCCAGATATCTCTCTTTTTGCTGGTCACTTTTCTCAAGTTCGTCCCGTTCAATCGGTTAAGTAACAAAGTTGAAATTGTTGTTGCTGGTTCTCGTGCGACAACTCGCATTCCTGACTTAGTTGTGCTGACGGATGAACTTGCAACTGCCTTAGAAGGTGCAACGCGATCCACAATCACCCTGGATATGCCACCTCCAGCATTAGTTGTCGAAGTTGTTTCTCCTGGCAAAGCTAACGAAGACCGGGACTATCGCTACAAACGTTCCGAGTATGCCGCAAGGGGAATTGCTGAATATTGGATTGTTGATCCACAAATAAATACAGTTACCGTACTGATATTAGTTGACGGGTTTTATGAAGAAATTAGATTTACAGGAAACAGTGCGATCGCTTCTACTATTTTCCCAGAATTACGGCTAACCGCAGAGCAAGTACTCAACGCCGGATAATATCTCAAATATGCAGAAAACCAGCGTCCCAGAGTAAAATATAGTCAATAATTCTTACCCAAAATTCATGCCATGAGTCAATGGCCTTTTTACCGCAGGATGCAATAATCGCAGAAGAAAAGCTAACCAAGTATCTGCTTGTGCCGTTGCCAAAAGACGATAAATCTAAATTTCTGGCTATGGCTGGGTACACATTAGATAACTGGCAACAACTCGAACGCGATCTACGCGCTCAAGTTTTAACGCAACCTGCCGAGGCGATCAAAACAACTCGTTATGGTCATAAATATGCTATTCGTGCGTGTCTGCGAGGGATTAATGGCATTGAACTAAATATTTTAACCATTTGGATGGTTGCAAACGATACAACCAAATTTGTCACCTTAGTGCCAGATCAAGGAGCAAACTCATGAAGGTACAGTACCCTTTATTCTCCCAAGTTGCTTTAGCGCAGGACTTACCAGAATACAACCTGAAACGCGGGAATGTTGCAACAATTGTGGAACATTACCCTATGCCAGAAGGGGAAGAGGACGGGTATAGTCTGGAAGGGTTTGATTTGCCCCAGGTGACAGTCGAAGTCGCAGCATCTCAAATTATCCCCATTGCCCAGTTGCAGCAAGAAGAAATGATTTTAGCCAAGTTACGCCAGTTATCTGGAGTCAGGCTGTTGCAATTACAAGACTATCTCGATTTTCTGTTGCAAAAACAAGAGTCTGAGCATCAGAGTAGATTCAAATCTCCCACCTAAGTATTTGGCGAGAAAGTTTTTTGCGATCGCTTCTACTATTTTCCCAGAATTACAGCTAACGGCAGAGCAAGTACTAAATGCTGGATAAAGCAATACGGTTAAAAAGCAGCCAGGCGAAGTGATTTGAGAGGTGCGATCGCACAGACGTATGACTGGATTGGCTAGCAGATGAGAAAAGCATTGAATCAATTTCGAGTAATATCTCTAATATTGCTTTTACTAAAGATTAAGATTTCAATACATCTGCAACATTTCCTTACTTTATTTGAGGCAATTATACTTTTCGATGTTAAAGCTCAGTTCTTTAGACTTCGTGGATAAAACAGGAGTGACCAATGTACGTTCCTTAATTTCTTGACGATCGCCATTAATTTTTGAGAAACTCACTTTTCTACCTCCTGTTGCAATTTTTCCATAATTAGCATTATCTTCAAAGACTCGACCAGACCGCAGTTCCTTTTGTATACCTAAGCGAGTTGCATCTTGCTCCGAAGCTTCAACCAAAACTCGAACCGCATCATTCGCTAAAGCTGTTCGGAAATTTACTGGCCCTCCCCAATAGATTTTAGCGTTTTCATCAAACTTAGGCTTGCTGTCTGACTCTACAAAAAACCAGTCAACACCAATGATCAATCTGCAAACGGCCTTTTCTTTTACATCTCCAAGATATGTATTGAGAGTAGTCCACAGAAATAGTGAATTTGCCCCTATAATTTTATTTTTGTCGTTTTGTTCTAAGTATTTTTTAATCAGTTCTCTTGCATTTGTTAAACCCGGAGAATCCTGATTTTGTCCATCAGGAAATACAGCTATAGCATCTGCTTTTTTGACATCATCTGAATTTAATTCATTTATAGAGTTTCGATCTAGGACATAGGGGCCGATTACATTATTTTTTCCAAAAGATTCGGTGAACTGTATGGTCAAAGAACCAGCGAATGTTTCATTGTTTGTACTAGATGTGAAAACTGCTATTTTTTTTGCTTTTATCGAGTTTGCGTATTTTGCCAAACTTTGACCTTCTACTGCTGTAGAAGATGCTGTACGAAAAAAGATATGTTGCTTTCCATATTCTTCTGAAAGGTAGGTTGACGTACTAGTTGGAGAAACAACAACTAATCCTTTTTCTTTATACACCTCCATTGCTTTAGAAGTAATCTCAGTAGTATAATGTCCTACAATGGCTTTAATTTCTGACTTTTCTGCAAGGGCATTAGCTACATCACTTGCTCGTTGTATATTATTATCATCGTCTGCTATGACTACTTCTAAATATGAGCGACCCATATTAACTTTATCTTGTGCTTGAGCTACTCCTTGTAAAATGTGAAGTCCTGCTTCTATATTGACTGGGGCTGCGACTGCAATGGTAAGTATATTATTACGATTATTCTTATTAGAATTTCTAACTTTAGAGTTATTGAGGTATATCAAAACCTCTGCGTCTTTTAAAGCTAATTGAGCCGCACCTATGTCATCAGGTTTATTATTAACTTTATTATTTAGTACCGTTTCAGCTTTATTACGGATTGCTTGAAATTTGTTAATAGCATCTGTGTAATCCTTTCTTCCTTCTACTGCTACCTTAAAATCATCTATGCCCTCTGCCTTCAATTGTGCGTATTTGCTAGTTAAACTTCGACTGATCAACCGTTTCTCTCCAGAACTAATAAAGTCGTAGACAGGGTTAGATGGTGGATTTGGTATACAATTTTTAAAAAAAGCTAAACACGGAATCTTCGAGACATCAGAAAGAACTATAAATAATAGTAATAATCCACCCACTCCAATTAATGCAAGTAGCCAAGTAGGTATTCGATTTGGTTGTGGCGGCTCGACAGGGTTGCGTTCTTTTGACGTAATTTTTTTAATTCTACGGAGGATTTCTTCTGCTGACTGGGGACGGTCAGCAGGCTGTTCTTTCATTAAGTCATTAATCAAATCTATAAGCTTAGATTCAGAAACTTCTGACTTCCATTTCCAATCATTTAGCTTCGTATATTCATGGGGATGCTTACCGGTTAAGAGATAAACAAACGTTCGTCCAAGAGCAAAAAAATCAGACTGACGAACTGGCTGCTTACCTTCCTTAATTTCTTCAGGTGCATAACCTATAGATTCTACTTTTGTAGATTGTTGAACACTAACAGCAGTTTCATAAAGTTTAGCTGCACCGAAATCAATCAGCACCAACTCATCTTTTGCTTTTCCTGCTTTTTTTGCTCTCAGCATAATATTTGAGGGTTTTATATCCCGGTGCAGAAGATTGTTATCATGAATGAGACCTAAAATAATTGTTAACTGCCTTAGCCAATCCAACGCTTGAGATTCATCTATTATCTTTCCATGATGCTTGATTTGTTCTTCTAGATTGATTCCCTCAATGAATTCCATTACTAAACAAGGAAGTTCTTGACTTTGTGGGCTAGTAATATCAATAGAAAAGTAATCTTTGCCCTTAGGAATACGAGAATCTTCCAAATTTGATAGTACTTTTATTTCCTGCTCAAAATGTTCTCTGAGTTTTGGTTTATCACTTCTAACCAGCGTTTTTAAAACCTTTAACTAACCATTATTGTCGAGGTCTTGAATCTGAAAAACCTCATAGTTAGCTTCAGTTAGCAAAGAGGTATCTCTAAGCCTTCGGAATACACGATATTTATGGTTTAAAATGAGTGTTGTTCCACATCTATTACAACGTTCAATATCATCTGGATTTTCCCGATTGTCACACCAGTAGTTAATGCAATAACTCATAAATCTGAAAGTGTATAAAAAAGGCTATTACCACGCTATATTTTAGTTTGTCATATAGACAACCAAAAAATCTAAAAGTGAGTAGTTTTATATCTCAAAACCCTCTGTATTTACCTATAGTTTAATTAAAAACTTATAACTAGTTTTAAGGTTCGTAAAGGGAGTGGATAACTTTCTCAACATAAGGTAAAATAATAGCCACACAGACTCTTAGTCTCTAATCAGGATGGGAGCGATCGAGGCGTTGGATTAATGCCTCTAAGCTTTCCTGAGATTCTTTACCTGTCTGAGTAAGGTAAGCACTTGCTCCTAATCCAGCCACAGCCGTAAAAGTGCCTTCTTTCGTCATACCCGAAAAAACAAACCAACATCCAACCAAAGCGATCGCAATAGACGTGACAACTGCAAAAGAATGAATATTGTAACTATACTGACTTCTCCTGAGTAACTCTCGTCGAATCTCTCTTTCTGTATCTATATCAGGCTGACACTGAAGTTGCTCAGGATGAGGTGAGCTATCTAGTCTAGAAAAGGAGTTTACATCTTTGTTAGCATTGTTCTCACCGTAATCTTGGTTGTTTTTCATATAGCTCTCCTAAGCTAAAAACTTAATTCCAGTACAATGTCTCGTCTCCAAAGCAGTTTTCAACTCCTTCATCGGTTGATAACTTGAAAACCTTTTGCTTTAATAACATCATCTTGTATATAGAAACTGAGAAAATCTCAGTTTTCGCTCAGTTTTCGCTCAATTTACATACTCCATAACTGATACACAAGTGATATAAAATTGAATTACCTTCTGGCTGCGATTTATGTATGGCTCCAACCCTCAGACTATCTGATGAAGGAAAATATCTAATTGACCAAGCACGTATAAAAAAGGGATGGACACAAACTAGTCTTACCTGGAGGAAAGAAGCTGAGAAGTTTCTGAAACAACAAGGAGTGATAACTTCTTACGCTTCCGGGTCTACCCTAAAACGATTTCAAAATGGAACAGGGATTAGGACTGAAGTGTTTCAATCTTTTTGTGGAGCAGTTGGAGTAGATTGGACGACAACAATCAGAACTGACGATGCTTCTGAATCCTCAAGTGCAATTCCAAAGTTAGAATCACAATCTCTCGATTCCTTACGACAAAATCCTTTTGAAGGTGTTCCCTCAGTTGATGGTTTTTACGGTCGCGTTAATGAATTGCGACAGTTGCAGGAATGGCTAGAAGATAGCTATCGTTTGCTTATTATTTATGGTTTTGGCGGAATTGGAAAAACTCAATTAATAGCAAAAATTCTTAGAGAAAACAATGAACAGCGTTTTGCTCGACGGCTTTGGCAGAAATTCTCCTACACATTGTCTCTTGAGAACTTACTAGTTGATTTAATTCTTCGCCTACTACCTGACACTAATAGTTTGCCAAAAAATCAAGAAGAATTAATTTCAAAATTGCTAAAAGAATTGCAGAAAGAAAAGACCTTAATCATTTTAGACGAAAAGAATTTGGATGATGAAAGCCATCTTGATGAGAGTTATTCTGTTGGGTACAAACGCTACTGTGCTTTCCTAAAACAATTAAGTATAGAAAATCATCAGAGTTGTATTGTAATAACCACACAACGAAAACCTACGGATGTTACTGCTGTAGCACGCAATTCAGTAAAAACTTTAGACCTTAAAGGACTAGATATCGAGGCAGGTTTTCAGCTTTTAAAAGGCAACAATCTTAGATTTGATGAGCAAACTGGCAGAGAGTTAGTACAGCGATATAGCGGTAATCCTTTGTGCCTCCAGCTAGTGTCATCTACTATCCGCGATATATTTCATGGTAATGTGAGAGACTTTCTCTCTGGAAATTCTTTAGTTGCACCAGACTCTATTAGAGAAACAATTGAGCGACTGATTAAGCGCTTGAGTCCAGATAAAAAAGATATTTTGCGCTGTCTAGCAAGCATCTCTACACCAGTCTCTATAGATGCATTAAAACAAGAACTGCCTCATATTTCTTCTTCTCAAGTTATAGAGGCAATAATCACCCTCCAACATAGTTCACTTTTAGAGAAAGAGTCTGAGGAAGATCACTTTCTGTTTACTTTACAACCGATGGTGATGAAGTTAGTTCGGCAAAATTTAATGTACTAATCGTAGTACGATCAATCAAAAGTGAGCGATCGCATATCTCAAATTGCTTTATTAGTACTGTCTAAATTGAAAACATTAAGGTGGTTAGTCTAATTCACTAACCACCATTTTGAAACTTTATTTAACTATTCCTGAATGACCAGGAATATCTGCCAAAGGTTCAAATCTTCCACCTAAATATTTGGCGAGAAACTCTTCTGCGATCGCAACCCTCACTCAAGGCATTTTCTAGTCTGGTAAACTAAAGGCAACGCCAGTTCTGCTTCCTTCATTTATTCTATGTTCGCTGAAACCTCCTCGCGCTACGTGACCCGCAACCCTGAAATTTTGAGTGGAGAGCCAATTATTATAGCTACTCGGACATCTGTTCGTGCAATTGTCGGTCTGTGGCGATTGGGGATTATGCCAGAAGAAATCCTGAACCATTTACCACATCTGACGCTCGCACAAGTGTTTGATGCCTTGAGTTTTTATCTCGATCATCAAACCGAAATTAATGAATACATTGAGCGAAACCGAGTACCCGATGAATTAATACACCCATCTGTAAAAGCTATATTGGGGACATTGTGACGGTTTTTGCTGCCCTTTACAGCGATGAGGATATGTCAGCGTTGGTTGCTAGACTGTTGCGATCGCGCGGTCTGGATATCACAACTGTTTCGGAACAAGCAACCCTCGGCAAAACTGACCGCGAACAACTTGAATTTGCAACTTCTGTAGGCAGATGTATTCTGACACATAACCGTGTCGATTTTGAGCGGTTGCATCTCCAGTATATAGAGGAAAATAAAGAACATTTTGGGATTATCGTTGTGCCTCAGAAAACGCTTATGAAGTCGCGCAACGGATTGGCATTCTGGTAAGCACACTAACGGCTGATGAAATTAGGAATCAGTTGTTGTATGGATAAATCCTTCCAAATTAAAAATATCAAGGTGGTCAGTGAATGACACTAACCACCATGCGTGAAACTCTATTTAACTATTCCTGAATGACCGGGGATATCTGCCAAAGGTTCAAATCTACCGCCTAAGTATTTGGCGAGAAACTCCTCTACGATCGCAAAAAAGTGCAACCGATTTTCTGGTCTGGCAAAACCATGTCCTTCATCTGTGTAAAGTGCATATTGCACTGGTAAACCAGCCTGTTGCATTGCGTTGACAATTTGATCGCTTTCTGATTGTTTCACTCGCGGATCGTTTGCACCTTGACCGATTAGTAAAGGTTTTTGAATCCGGTCAGCGAAAAATAAAGGCGATCGCGATTTCAAAAATTCCTCTTCTGTCTCTAAATTACCAACGCGATGATAAAGCATTGCCTTCAATGGTTCCCAATAAGGCGGTATAGTTTCTATCAAAGTAATCAGGTTACTTGGCCCGACAATATCCACGCCAGCCGCAAATATTTCTGGTGTAAAAGTCAATCCTACTAAAGTGGCGTAACCTCCATAAGAACCGCCCATAATCGCAATCTTTTGCGGATCGGAAATGCCTTGTTCCACTAGCCAGTTAACAGCATCAATTAAGTCATCGTGCATTTTACCAGCCCATTCTCGATTTCCAGCATTCAAAAATGCTTTACCGTAGCCAGTGGAACCGCGAAAGTTCACTTGCAGAACAGCATAACCCCGGTTAGCTAGCCATTGCGCTGTAGGAGAGAAACCCCAAACATCCCGCGCCCAAGGGCCGCCGTGAACCAGCAGTACTGTTGGGAGATTCTGCGAAGGTATTCCCACAGGGGTTGTCAGGTAACTGTGGATAGTTAAGCCATCGCGCGCTTCGTAGGAAATCGGTTGCATTGAAGCTAATTGCAAAGCTTCGAGTTTGGGTTGGTTGCTAAAAAGGAAAGTGCTAGTTTTGGACTCTCGGTTGTAGGCATAGTAGTAAACTGGCCCATTGTCAGTTCTATAAGCTACTAGCCAGGTTTTATCTTCCAAGTCGCGGCTAATTATGGAGAATTCTCCGGGACGCACCTTGGCGATTTCCTCAAAATCTGCGGCAATACTTTGGTCAATTACCTGCCATTCCTGTTTATCTTTGTAGAAAGAAACTGCTTGGATAACTCGCGTTAATGGATGAATAATTATCCCCACAACATCATACTGCTCATCTTCAGCAATGACAGTTTCTTGACGGCTATCTAGGTCAACAGCTAGCAGACGTTTGGCGTTAGCATCGTGATTCCCTTGAATGTAAAGGGTTTTACCATCATCTGAGAAGCTAACAGAATTCCCTTCCTCTTCTGGCCCCCAGTGGCGGAGAATTTCCCACTGTTTATCTGATTTCTGCAATAACAAATCGTAACCACCATCGGGTGTACTAGCTGTTGCTGCACGTATTTGAAAATCAGCGTCAGATGTCCAACTGATAATGTTACCGGGGTTATCAGTGTCGAACTCAACCGCACCATTTTTAAGGTTAATGCGGTAAACGTCAAACTTTTGAGGATTGTTCAAGTTCAACGCTACCAGCATTTGATCTGGAAATTTGGGTTCCAGTTCCACAAGTTCTGCTTTCACACCTTGGAATGGCGTTAAGTCACGCACAATTTTGGAGTGAATATTAACCAAGTGAAGGTGAAAGTTCTCGTCGCCATCCGAGTCTTGCATATAAATCAACTGGTCGGCGTTATAAGTCCAGAAGAAAATGCGGATACCGCGCTTTTTGTCGGCAGTAAGTATCTGGTCGTCTTCTTGTCCTATAGTTCGCAACCATACCTGCAAGACATTTTTCTCATCAGGGGCGATATATGCCAAGTACTTGCCATCAGGGGAGAGTTGTGGGCTAGTTTTTTCAGGATTCCCAAACAGGATTTCGCGCGGAATCAACGGTGGTAGGGAGGGCGCTTGAGCAGATGACATATTTTTATCCTCTACTTGACTACCCTATTGTCACTTGGTGGTGAAAATGACAATTCATCCAATAGGATGAACCTAGTACCGCAAGGCGGAAGTCAGAAGTCAAAGTCTTTTATATTCGGTGATGAGTCTTTGATACTCGTGAACAAGTCTTTTATACTCGGTGACGAGCCTTTTATACTCGTGAACGAGTCTTTAGACATCTCCAAAATAGTATTATTCTGTGATAAAAGAAGATTAAAGAGTTATTTTTACACAGAAGCATGAGCAATATACTGAATTACATTG
>NZ_JBALDN010000037.1:0-59618 GCF_036917375.1 Nostoc sp. | reverse complement strand
AATCGCAATGCTTTTAGTAATTTATTAATACAATTTTTAATATCCTTTTGAATTTGCAACTAATAATTTAGCATAAGAAGTACTGAAGAACCAATAATTTTGATCGTTTAAAACTTGTGATGGTAATTTATTTGCATTCACAGCAGCTTTAACCAAATCTTTCGCAAGAATATTTCTATTCAAAGTTTTAAGTACTAGCGCTTCTCCGCTAGGAATACCGTGTTGTTGCAGACCTCCTTGATAAGCAAAATTAACTAGATTCATCGGCTGGAGGTAATTTGCAGAAGTCGAGTTCGTAGATAAATTATTAGAGTTAACAGCTATTGTTTCACTGTTGTTAGTAGTAGCTGTTTGAGCGCCAGCGATTCCAGGTACAAGAGTGATAGAAGCAAAAATCAGTGCAGAATTTATTAAGGTAGCAAGTTTCATAAGTTATATTTAGGTAAAATGCGATCGGTGTTCCTTAGTAATAGAGTCTTCTTTATTATTAATCTCAACTTCCTTCAGTCAGGTCATCTGATCGGTTGATATATGACTCACCCAAAAGGGTGAGCTAATTGAGTGATATAAACAGCAATGGAAACTCAGTTAAGTCTGGACACAACCAAGATTGGTTGAAGTTGTCAAGTACTTACAGCAGAATTCAGAATTCAGGAGTGATACGCTAGACCTCTTGCAAAAAGAACTTTTGCAAGAGGGGGAAAAGGGTAAAGGTTAAAGGGGAAGGGGACAATACAGAGCCTTTTCCCTTATCCCCAGAGGGGACCCCACCTTCTCCTTTTCCCGATTTATGTAAGAAAGTCTACTACTACAGACTTTTCAAACATCCTTTTAGACTACAGGGCGAGGGAAAAGAGGCTTTTCGGAATTTTGCACAGATGCGGTAATCATGAGTAATTAACCAGACTTGATATCATCAGTATTTACCCGTAGATCAGAGAAAAACACTGCGTGCTGCTTTGCGAAAGCGTCTCTACAGACATTAAATTCTCTCTTAAGAGAAAAAACTTGACACTTAAGCGATTTTTTAGTATAAATGTACTATAAAATGCTTGAGATTGCATAAAACTTTACCACTCCCGACTACGCTAATAGGAGAGTACAAAATAAATGAAGCTATCTAAGGTAGACTTGAGCAGTTTAGTAGCGATCGCTCATTCTGATGGATATTTGCAGTTGTTGCTCGACCGAGGCAACGAACTAGAGTTTTTGGAAATTCCGGCACCGATACAAGCTTATGAAGGATTGCAAGAACTGAACGAAGCGATTGCCGAAACGACTGCATTACCCTTTGAAGAAGAACCAATTGTGATGCTACCAGTTGTCTCATCAATGGCTATGGCTGTAGGCTACGATCGCAACGAACAGATTTTGCAAGTTGAGTTTCAAAGTGGAGCGGTTTATCAGTACTTAGGCGTAGACGAGAACACTTGGGAAGATTTACATTCCTCTGACTCAATTGGCAGCTTTTTCAATCAAGAGATTAAAGGCAGATATGACTGCGATCGTCTAGATTGTGCAGATTAATGACTAATAACTGTAGGGTTTTCAATAATCATTGCGTTGTATAAGGTTTAGAGAAAAAGGCTGTATACTTAGCCGTTTTATCGATCGGTACTCAATACTTGTCGGTTAAGGGGAAAAGGGAAAGGGGAAAGGGGAAAGGGGAAAGGGGAAAGGGGAAAGGGGAAAGAAAAAACCTTTAACCTTTACCCTTTAACCTTTTCCCCAAACCAAATTCCGAGTTAAAAATCCTTAACCGAGCAGTATTGGATCGGTACTTGCTCACTTGTTACTAGTAGTCTGCCAACCCAAAAATGCGCTTGTGAGGACTGGGGAAAGGGGAAAGGGGAAAGGTTAAGGGATTTAAACTCTTTCCCCCTTACCCTTTACAGACCAGTCAAAAGATGGTGGCAAATATTACGTTAAGATTTAAACCCTTTCCCCCCGCCCCTTATCCCCAGAGGGGACCCCATCTTCCCCCTTACCCTTTACCCCGCCAAGTCACGAAAGCGAACTACTAGTCCACTCACAGCAATAATCGGCAAGAGCGGATTTATATCTTGCAGTGCGAATGGTAGTTGCTCCATCCATCTTAGCCACTCAACATAGACTAGTAATGCTTTCTTCAGAGACAATAGAAAAAACCCACATAATATCAACGCAGTTATGACAACCACACTTACCTCTGCTGTTAAACCAAGAGCCGAAGATAGTTTTGCCATTACCTTTGCACCATTGTCTCTGGAAGAAATCTACGCCAAATCCGACGATCCAGCCAATGGTGCTGTGGTTGTGATGAGTGGTATGGTTCGCAATCAAACCGATGGTAAACCTGTGATTGCTCTAGAGTATCAAGCTTATGAACCGATGGCGTTGCGGATATTTTATCAAATTGCTGCTGATATTCGCTTATCTATGTCTGATGTGAATCGAGTCGCGATTTATCATCGCGTTGGACGTTTGCAAGTTGGGGAAATCAGCGTTTTAATAGCTGTGGGTTCTCCTCATCGGAGTGAGGCGTTTGAAGCTTGCCAATATGCTATTGATACGCTCAAACATGAAGCACCCATTTGGAAGAAAGAACATTGGCAAGATGGTTCTAGTACCTGGGTAAGTATTGGTGCGTGTGAAACATCAGGAGAAAATTGTTGATTTGAAAAAGAATTCAGAAATCAGAATTCAGGAGTCAGATTGACAAAATCTTGACAAGTATAGGTAAATTGAACTCATCGACACCACTCGCCAGAACTTTGAAAACCGTTATAACTTCTCTACGAGACACTGCGCGAACTTTGACTGGTGTCGATTGTTTCCATAGTAAGGGTTTCAGGCTACAAAATCGATTGTTTGTCGCTGTGCAAAAGTACTCTTAACGAACTCTGCAATCTCTATACGATTCCCACCGGGATCTCGGAGGAAAAACCGCACGCATCCTGGAATTGGTCGTTGGTCGCGAATAATTTCTATCCCATGCTCTTTTAGGTGTTGTTCAAAGGCGTTCAAGTTATCGACTTGGAAACAAAAATGTCGTCTAGATGCTTGGTTATTGGCGTTTTTCTCTCTACTAACGTGCAGTTCAATATCTCCCAACTTGTACCACGCTCCTGAATCATTTTTGATGACATCAGGTCTGGGAATTTCACTCAATCCTAAAACTTTACTATAAAAAAACAGCATTGTATCCTCCACTTCTAGAGGATAGGTTACTTGAATATGATGAACTGCATTAAGCTTCATAAATTTTTCTCCTAATTTAGGTTAAATTTGGTGACGCTACAATTACCTTTTGCCGTAATACTGGCGTATTTCTAAAGTTTTTCTGTTCCAACGACAAGCTTTCCCATACTGATGCGTTCTTCAATGAGATAGCCAAGTTTTTTATAAAACTCAACTACTTCTGCGTTGGAGACACGAACTTGGAGATTGATTTTGAGGCATCCCATCGCTATCAATACTTTCTCTGCGTGCTGCACTAGCTTGCTACCAATACCCTGCCGTTGATACTGAGGACTGACTGCAACTGTGTATAGCCAACCGCGATGCCCGTCATATCCTGCCATGATAGTGCCTACAATTACAGAGTTAATCTCAGTAACGAAAAACAACTCTGGCTGTACAGCAAGCTTCTGACTGATTACCAACTTTGGGCTGCTGTGCGATGGGTTATTAGGAAACACCTCGTCCCACAAAGCACTGACTAATTCAGCATCAGATTGTTTGTATGGTCTTATATTCATCTACATCTCTCAAATCGAAAGACTTGCCTTTGCACATTGTTTGTGAAATACTACTCTTAAAACTACGGCAAATCGATATATTTTAAGTAGTATTGTACAAAAATTACCATAAAACATCGCGTCCTGAAAGCAATTACAGGCTAATCCGAAGATGACAAACACAGAAATTCGCACTGCTCAAGTTAAAGTTCCTAACGGAGATTTGCAAATTGATGCTTACTTAGCTGAACCAGCAAAAAAGGGAACCTTCCCAGCCGTTATTGTGATTCAGGAAATTTTTGGGGTTAATATTCACATTCGGGAAGTTGCTGAGAAATTTGCCAAAGAGGGGTATGTGGCGATCGCACCGACTTTATTTCAACGCACCGCTCCCGGTTTTGAGGGTGGATACACTCCTGAAGATGTTCAGCAAGGGAGAGGGTATAAAGAGCAGACAACAGCTGAGGAAATATTGAGTGATATTAAAGCTGCGATCGCCTATCTAAGAACCTTACCAAATGTGCAAGGAGATGCGATCGGCTCTATTGGTTTTTGCTTTGGTGGTCATGTCGTTTATCTAGCTGCCACCTTACCAGATATTAAAGTTACAGCTTCCTTTTATGGTGGCGGGATTCCCAATTCAACTCCCGGCGGTGGAGAACCAACCATCACCCGCACTCCAGAGATTAAAGGCCCCATTTACGCCTTCTTTGGTCTTGACGATCAGGGAATCCCCTTAGAACATACAGAACAGATTGAGGCTGAATTGAAGAAAAATCAGATTACTCACGCTATCTTCCGTTATCCCGGTGCAGGACATGGCTTTTTCTGCAATCATCGCGCCAGCTACAATGCCGAAGCTGCCGCCGATGCTTGGAAAAATGTTCAAGAACTGTTCCAAAAGAGCCTTCAGCTTCAAAAAGTCTAAATTTTTAGGTTACGAGCAATACAACACTAGAGGCGTACAGATGTGCGCCTCTACGACTGAACATAGGCAAAATATTAGCCAAATAAGTCCAAAAGCAAATTAAAAAACAAAGTTCACGTCCATGATTCCCGTCTTCAAACAGCCACAAGTTAAGATTTTCCAACGTTTTTCACTATTCCTTTTACCTGGATTATTAACAATTTCAACAACTTTAATCAGTTGCTCAGTCCAAACCCCAAATTCAGCAAATCAAGCCACTGGGTTGAAAACCAAAGTTGTCCGAATGGGATATCAAAGTTCTGGAGATATTTTCAGACTTAAAGGATCGATTGAAAAACGTCTAAAGCCTTTAGGTATTTCCGTGGAATGGGCGCAATTTGCTGCTGGTCCACAACTGATGGAAGCGATGAATGTGGGCAGGGTTGATATTGGCTCTGTAGGCGAGACTCCCCCGATATTTGCCCAAGCGGCTGGTACATCTTTAGTTTATGTTGCTAGTAATAAACCCAGTACTGGTAAAGGAAGCGGAATTATCGTTCAAAAGAATTCACCAATTCGGACTTTAGCCGATCTCAAAGGTAAAAAAGTAGTTTTTCAAAAGGGTTCTGCTTCTCATTACTTATTAATAAAAGCTTTGGAAGAGGCTGGTTTGAAATATAGTGATATTCAAGCGATTAGCCTGCCCCCTTCAGAAGCTCGTGATGCTTTTATTCAAGGAAAAATTGATGCCTGGGTAACTTGGGACCCTTATTTAGCCGTGGCCCAAAAAAAAGCAAATGCTCGTGTTTTGAGAGATGCTAGTGGCATTTCTACTCAGGGCGGATATTACATGGCAGCGCGAAAATTTGCCACAGAAAACCCGAAATTAGTGCGATTAGTTCTTGAGGAGATAGATAACACAGGTCAATGGGCTGAGAAAAACCGAGCAGAAGTTGTAAAACTGACTATTCCTCACCTCAAAATTGATGAAGATATTTTAACAACAATGGTTGAAAGGCGAACTTACGGTATAAGACCAATTACGCCTGAAATTATGGAAAAACAACAGAAGATTGCAAATTTGTTTGCCAAAGAAAAAGTGATTCCTAAACCCATCAATATTAAGGAAGCGATGCTGACTAGCGAACAATATGCAGCCATCACGCCAGAAACCATTAGTCAGAAATAGCGCACGGAGATAATCAAATGGAAGTTTTTTGGTATTTGCCGACACAGGGAGATGAGCGTTATTTAGGTACTACAATCGGCAGGCGACCAGCCACTTATCCCTATATGCAGCAAATCGCTCAAGCTGTTGATAAATTGGGCTATGGCGGGATGTTAATTGGTACGGGACAAAAACAAGATACTTGGATTGTCGCTACTTCATTAATTTCAGTTACAGAACGCTTGCGGTTTCTCGTAGCCTTTCGTCCGGCAATTATGTCGCCTTCTTTGGCGGTTAGAATGGCTGCTACTTTTGACCAGATTTCTAATGGTCGAATTATTCTGAATGTTGTCACTGGTGGCGACACAAAAGAACTTGCAAAAGATGGGATTTTCTTAGATCGCGATCAGCGTTATGAACTCACAGATGAGTTTTTGACAATTTGGCGATCGCTCATGCAAGGTGAAGAAGTAACCTTTAATGGTCGTCATCTAAAAGTTCAAGGTGCAAAACTCCAATTTTCTCCCGTACAAAAGCCTTATCCAACCTTATATTTTGGCGGTTCTTCAGATGCGGCGCTCCAAGTTGCTGCCAAACACATTGATGTGTATTTAACTTGGGGTGAACCACCAGATCGAGTTGCCCAAAAGATTGCAAAGGTACGTCGATTAGCAGCAGAACAAGGTAGAACAGTCCGGTTTGGGATTCGGATGCACGTTATAGTCCGCGAAACTACGCAAAAAGCTTGGGATGCGGCCAATGAACTGATTCAGTATGTCGATGATGAAACTATAGCAGCTGCACATCAGCGGTTTGCTCAGTCTGAATCAGAAGGACAACGCCGCATGGCTCAACTGCATAATGGCGATCGCAAAAACCTAGAAATTAGCCCCAACTTATGGGCAGGTGTTGGCTTAGTCCGTGGAGGTGCTGGGACTGCCTTAGTTGGAGATCCAGACACAGTTGCAGCGCGGATGCTGGAATATGCCGATTTAGGAATTGATACCTTCGTTTTCTCAGGTTATCCCCATCTCGAAGAAGCTTATAGAGTTGCAGAATTACTGTTTCCTCGCTTACCAGTGCAAACGCCAGGCATTGCATTACCGCAGCAGGTTGCAAGTACATTCAGTGAATTTGTTACCAAAACAGATTTACTCAAACCCCAGCCTGTGTAAGCAATTCAAAATTCAAAAAACTAGCGTGATTTAACTCATAACACCTTAGTACAACATTGCATAAATTCGGCAAAACTCTGCGTTCCTCTGCGCTTACTTTGCGTGCTTACCCTGCGGGAAGGCGTACCCTTCGGGAAGCAAGCTACGCGTAGCGTCTCGTAGAGAAGCGCCTATGCGTTTAAAAACACTACGATTTTACAGAAAAAAGCATGAGTACGAAAAAACCTCAACTTAGACTAGGTGCATTCTTGCCCAGCACTGGTCATCACGTAGCGTCATGGCGACACCCCGAAGCGCAAGCTAATGCTGGTTTAAGCTTTCAGCATTATAAAAGGCTCGCACAGACGGCAGAACGCGGCAAATTTGACATGATTTTCTTTGCAGATGGCGTGGGCATCGTCAGATTCTAGGCACACCAGAACAAATTGCCGACCAGCTAGAAGATTGGTTTGTCAATGGCGGGGCAGATGGCTTTAATATTATGCCGCCCTGGTTGCCCGGAGGATTGGATGAGTTTGTAGACTTGGTAATTCCTGAATTGCAACGTCGCGGTCTGTTCCGTACAGAGTATGAAGCACGAACCCTGCGCGAAAATCTTGGTTTACCTCGTCCAGTAAATCAGTTTAGCAAAGTTGCTACTCGTGAAGCGGCGATCGCCTAACTTTTTCTAAAGCGATTGCAGCAAAAAGGCTCAAGCATTCCTGCCTGAGCCATAACTAAATTCAATTTATAGATTAGCTTCAAGAACTATATCTTTCGATCGCTAGTGGATAAGCTCAGTTAAAATTTATCGCCATAGTAATGTAAGATAATTATCTGGATGATGTCTGGTTGAAATCTATAACCTAAACAAAATCTAAATTACTAAAGCTGGGAGTTGGGAAACTCCGGTGAAATTCCGGGACTGTGCCGCAGCTGTGATGGGATGACCCAAGTCAGAATGCCAACTCTCAGGATGTCCTCAAGACACACTCACCGTCTACTCCCTGCGTTGCACGGGGAAGGAGTTATAAGTTTGGTTTCTGGATTTGCCACTTGTCCTGGCTTGTTTTATGCTACTCCCGCCGCAGATGGTATATTATCTCGCGTTAGAATACCAGGTGGAATTATTAGTAGTCAGCAGTGCCGTGCGATCGCAGATATAGCAGAACAGCACGGTGGCGGCTATATAGATGTGACTAATCGAGCTAACCTGCAAGTTCGTGAAATCCGCACGGGGATAAATGCTGAGGTTCTGAAGTACCTACAAAATATGGGATTGGGTTCTGGCAATACTGTTGTAGACCAAATCCGCAATATTATGACCAGTCCAACTGCTGGTATCGATCCCCAAGAATTAATCGACACTCGCCCTTTTGTCCAAAGTTGGGATGATTATATTGCAGCACATCCGGCGCTTTCGGGACTGTCGGCCAAATTTAGCGTTTGCTTTGATGGTGGTGGGATAATTCAGGTGGGCGATCGCTTGAATGATATCGCCTTTGCAGCTGTCTTAGTTAACGATAATGTTTACTTTCGTCTCTATCTCAGTGTTGGTGAAAAGGGTCAACCCCCCAGCAATACGGGAATTTTGTTACCACCAGAGGACTGTTTGCCCGTCTTAGCAGCTTTGGCGGATGTCTATCTAGCTTATAGTCATCCTACGAGTAAGCGGCGGCTACGTCTGAGAGAGTTATTGAATACTTTGGGTTGTGAAAATTATCTCCAAGAAGTTGAGCAGCGTTTACCTTTTTCTCTTTTGTACAGTGACAGAAAAGACCTACTCCCTCAGCAAGGCAAGTTACAGTGTACACACAAGTCTGAAACAGTTCACTCATCTGAGTTTAAGCGTAAGTTTTACCCCTCCCTAACCCTCCCCTTGGAAAGGGGAGGGAA
Organism: Nostoc sp.; assembly: GCF_036917375.1. GTDB lineage: Bacteria > Cyanobacteriota > Cyanobacteriia > Cyanobacteriales > Nostocaceae > Nostoc. The sequence continues at coordinate 50,774 of NZ_JBALDN010000037.1, read as the reverse complement.
CTGTATTTCTAGTTTCCCCCCTTTACAAGGGGGGATTAAGGGGGGTAATTCAACTTGTATGTACACCGTAGACCAAGGCAAGGGAGAGGAGAAATATCAGCATATTGGCATCCATTCCCAACGTCAGCAAGGCTTATTTTACATTGGTGTCGTCTTGCCCCTTGGCCGATTGGAAAGTAGACAGATGCGGGGTTTAGCAGATTTAGCAGCAAAATACGGTAGTGGAACTCTCAGGCTAACCCCTTGGCAAAATTTGCTCCTTACAGATATTCCTCAGCAATGGGTTGCTGATGTCCAACGTGAAATTGCTTTATTAGGATTAGATTCTTCTGCAACCAACATCAAGGGTGGATTAGTTGCCTGTTCGGGAAAAAAGGGTTGCGCCGCTTCTGCCACTGACACCAAAAGTCATGCATTGGCATTGGCAGAGTATCTTAAAACTCGCGTTACTCTCGATTACCCAGTTAATATCCACTTCACTGGCTGTGAAAAATCTTGTGCCCAGCATAGCAAAAGTGATATTACTCTCCTCGGCGTCAGCATTGAGGCTGAAAATACAACTGTGGAAGGCTATCACGTTTATGTTGGTGACAGCAATCAGAAATTTGGACGCGAACTATATCAATATGTAACTTTTGCCGAACTACCTGCATTAATAGAGCGGATGCTATATGTATATAAAATTCAACGCTTAAATTCTGATGAGTCCTTTGGAGAATTTGCTAATCGATTTGCACTGGAACAATTACAGCAATTATTTAATATAATCCCTCAATCAATTGCCAACAACAAGATTGTCACCTTTTCAGAGAAGTCGGCAATCTGAGCTTGTTGATTTTTATATGTCAATCCCAAATTTAAAATCCCAAATTTAATGCCCGACTATATCCGAGATGCCAACGAAATTTACCGTAATTCCTTTGCAATCATCCGGTCAGAAGCGAACTTAGATGTGCTGCCACCAGATGTAGCAAAAGTTGCTGTGCGTCTAATTCATGCCTGTGGTATGACGGATATTGTCACTGACTTGGGATACTCACCAACAGCAGTACAATCCGCAAGGGCAGCACTGGCAGCAGGAGCGCCAATTCTGTGCGATTGTCGGATGGTTGCCGACGGCGTTACCAGACGGCGGTTGTCTGCAAACAATCAAGTTATCTGTACCCTTAACGAGCCAGAAGTGCCAGAACTTGCCCAGCGTATGGGTACTACCCGGTCGGCGGCAGCTCTAGAATTATGGCGATCGCACCTAGAAGGCTCAGTGATCGCAATTGGTAATGCGCCCACCGCCCTGTTTAGGCTGTTAGAAATGCTCGATGCAGGAGCTAACAAACCTGCGATTATCTTGGGCTTTCCAGTGGGATTTGTCGGTGCAGCGGAATCAAAAGCCGCATTGGCAGCAGACAGCAGAAATGTACCATTTTTAACCTTACACGGTCGGCGCGGTGGAAGTGCGATCGCGGCAGCAGCAGTTAACGCCCTGGCAACGGAGGAAGAATGAATATGCAACCCAAAGGTCGTCTTTATGGAATTGGTGTCGGCCCAGGCGATCCCGAACTATTGACTCTGAAAGCGCTGCGGTTATTACGTGCGGCTCCTGTGGTAGCCTATCAATCAGCCACAGATAAAGAAAGTATCGCTAGAGCGATCGTGGCGCAGTATCTTCCTGGCAATCAAATCGAGGTACTATTTCACCTCCCCCGCGCTTTGGAACCAGAAAAAGCCAAGTCTATTTATGACCAGGAAATTGAACCAATCGCCGACCATTTAGCAGCCGGTCGAGATGTCGTGGTGTTATGCGAAGGCGATCCATTTTTCTATGGTTCGTTCATGTACCTGTTCACGCGGTTATGCGACCAGTACGAAACAGAAGTTGTCCCCGGAGTTTCCTCGCTGATGGCTTGTCCGGTAGCCTTGGGTGTACCTTTCACCTACTACACCGATATTCTCACCGTCCTACCTGCGCCATTGCCAGCAGAAGAACTGACTACACATCTGCTGATGACTGACGCAGCCGCAATTATGAAACTAGGTCGTCACTTTACCAAAGTACGAGATATCCTGCATAAATTAGGGCTAGCGTCACGAGCAAGATATATTGAGCGGGCATCAACATCACAACAACGCATCATCCCCCTAGATGAAGTCGATCCCGCCGAAGTACCCTATTTCTCAATGATTGTAATTCCCACCAAGAATCGACTATAGACTGACCTTTTCTTTTTAGTTAAGGTATTGTTTAACTGATGATTGAGACTTCACCATAAAGAAATACTTCAATAAAATTTGATGGCTTCTAATAGCACCTTCACTCCTAATACGATCGCTGCTGGCTTTCATGCCCTGTCTGACCCTCTACGGATTCAGGTATTAGAACTTCTGCGCTCTCAAGAACTATGCGTCTGTGACCTGTGTGACCACCTGGGAACCACTCAGTCTAAACTGTCTTTTCACCTCAAAACCCTGAAAGAAGCGGGTTTAGTTCGCGCTCGTCAAGAAGGGCGCTGGATTTACTACAGCCTCAATCTACCGCAGTTTGCTGCCTTAGAGCTGTATTTAGCAGAATTCCGCCGTTTTAGCCCCATATTACCTATTCGTCCTCCCTGCGAACCTTAAATATTCATCAATTTTTTTTGTAATATTTTGTTTAATTTGAGTTTTATCGGCATTGACAAATCAATTTTTTTTGAAATGATGGAGATATACTCTTGATATAACTCACGAATTTTAGATTTTCAATTTTGGATGTTGGATTGAACAATCTGAAATTCCTGCTCAAAGCTCCTGCATTCATGTATGGGGTTAATTGTAATGAACAAAAAAACTTCAAAACGCCTCTCCTTTTTTGACCGCTTCCTAACCTTATGGATTTTTTTAGCAATGGCGATCGGTGTTGGTTTAGGCTATTTTTTTCCTGGAGTAGAAGCCTTTATCAATCAGTTCCAGATGGGAGCAACCAATATACCGATCGCCATCGGGTTAATTCTGATGATGTATCCGCCCTTAGCCAAGGTGCGGTATGAAGAATTAGGGGATGTATTTCACAACGAAAAAATTCTTGGTGTTTCACTAATTCAGAATTGGATCGTTGGGCCAATTTTGATGTTTGCTCTGGCAGCTATCTTCTTACATGGTTATCCAGAATACATGACGGGATTAATTTTGATTGGATTAGCCCGGTGTATTGCAATGGTAGTTGTGTGGAGTGACTTGGCACGAGGCAATACAGAGTACACGGCTGGATTGGTTGCCTTTAACAGTATCTTTCAAGTCATCTTTTATAGTCCTTATGCCTGGTTTTTCATTACTGTACTGCCGCCACTGTTTGGCTTACAAGGCAGTGTTGTTAATGTCAGCATTGCTGAGATTGCCAAAAGCGTGCTTATCTATCTCGGTATTCCCTTTTTAGCTGGATTTTTCACTCGTTACTTCTTAATAAAAGTGAAAAGTAAGCAGTGGTATCACGAGGAATTTGTGCCTAAAATCAACCCGATCACACTGATTGCTCTGTTATTTACAATCGTCGTTATGTTCAGCTTGAAAGGGAATTTGATTGTTCAGATACCCTTCGATGTGGTGAAGATTGCAATTCCGTTGATCGTCTACTTCATCATCATGTTTCTGATCAGCTTTTACATGGCTTGGCGCGTTAAAACAGACTATTCTAGAGCCGCAAGTGTCGCCTTTACATCGGCAGGAAATAATTTTGAATTAGCGATCGCAGTTGCGATCGCAGTATTTGGTATTAATTCGGGTGTTGCTTTTGCCGCCGTGGTCGGGCCTCTGGTGGAAGTGCCTGTATTGATTGGTCTGGTTAATGTAGCTTTCTGGTTTGAAAAACGTTATTTTTCGCCATCTGAATCGAGAATCTTTTAAATTTAGCCAAATTATTCGGAGAATTTGAACCATGAAACGTGTGATGTTTGTCTGCAAAAAGAATTCTGCCCGTTCCCAAATGGCGGAAGGTTTTGCTAAAACTCTTGGTAAAGGAAAGATTGCAGCGATTAGCTCCGGGTTAGAAGCAAGTCAGGTTAGATCGGAAGCGATCGCAACTATGAAACAAATTGGTATCGACATTACCGATCAACACTCCAAACCCCTGAGTGATTTCCAAGCACAAGACTTTGATGTAGTGATTTCTTTGTGTGGTTGTGGGGTGAATTTGCCGCTTGAATGGGTTGTGCGGGAAGTATTTGAAGACTGGCAGTTAGACGATCCAGCAGAACAACCAGAAATTTTTCCGAGAGTCCGCGATGAAATCAAAGAACGGGTCACTCAATTAATTGAGTCTGTAAATAAAGAATTTACAACTGCTCGATAAATATTATTTGTAGCACCGGGATTAAACTAAGGCTCGAACCAATGGAGCAAGAAGCAATTCAACCAATTTCAGAGAACCTCTGGTGGGTGATTTTTGCGAGAGTTGGAAAAGAATAAGCAATTACCATGACGACATTTTGACTATTGAGTATCCAAAAAAAGATAACCTCCTGGCAGATTGAACCAGGAGATTTAAAAAAATTGATTCATCTTTACAAGCGTTGTAGCAGACTCAAACCGTGGCTATCAGTACCACAGGTATTGAAAAGAAAGTATTCATCAGCCAACTTTTGCACTTGTTCTGATTCTAATACGCTGGGTTTCCAGGGGTTAGGGTTATTGTAGGCATAGAAAGTTTCCACACCATCGATGCCCTTTTGTGCCGCAGCTGGAATTAAGTCGAAATGCGATCGCTTGTAACGAGCTGGATGAGCCAGAACTGCCAATCCTCCAGCTTCATGAATAGCGGCAATCACGTTACTTGCCTGATATTCTTGCCCTGTAGTCGGCCTTCTTTGCAGATAGGGTTTCATACTAGGGTGTTCTGTTGCAAAAGCGTAAGCCAAAATGTGAACTTCTATATTCAAAAGGTTGGCATTGATTTCCACGCCGCTCCACAGGTGAGGAGTGGTTGCATGAGGATTATTCCACTTCCAATCTTCTAGCCAAGCAAGGGCCGCTTGATAGCCGAGAATACCATGATGATCGGTGATGGCTAACCCTTTTAACCCAATAGCGATCGCTTGCTCCATCAATGCACTCGGCTGCAACTTGCCATCTGAGAAGACAGTGTGCATGTGAAAGTTGAATAACTTTGGACAACTATGTGCATCAATGTTGCGGAATACTTGCTTTAAAAGTTCTGCCGAAGTTGTAGTACGGGCCAAATTTACAACCATAACCCCCTCTGAATAAAAACATATTTTTTTAACACACTAAAATGCCACATCTCTGGATGAGAAACAACCAACACTAAAAATTAGTATCGGCTGCTACTTTCTCAGCTTTCTCAGCAAATTTTTCAATATGTTAAGACTACGTTAGCAAATCTTAATCTCAGTAGTCATGGGTAATACAAACTACTTTATTGTTAAGCAGTAGTAAATGTTACATTCAAATTTTCATAAATGCGTCTATAACATCTGTGTTAAATAGCTTATAAAATAAAGGTTTAGTAGATTAATTATCTTTAATAAGCCTGAAATACAAATTGATTTTGTGTGTAAAAAAATCAGTTGTCTCAGTAATTACAGCTTTTTTTTAATCAATAATGACTTTAGCGTAGGCGTAGCCCGCCGCAGGCATCGCATAAGTGAGTCTAAAATAGCTTCAAGATAAATTAGCGATGTCTACGATGGTCACTGAGCCTTGTCGAAGTGCGGGCTATGCATACGCTTGGGCTGCATTATACCCCTCGCGCAATTCCAAAAGAATCTCCCTTCAAGGTGACTCCAAGGGGTTCTATCACTACCTCGCGGGAAAGAGACGCTTCAACTCTTCCAGCGATCGCAGCCGAAAGTTGATGTTCTCTTGCAAGAAGGACAATTCTTTCTGCATCCTGCTCTGACTCTGTATAGAATGCAAATCCTGCACCGTAATTGAACACCGAAAGCATCGTCTCGACCCCGCCCTCAAGATGACTCTCAACAAATGTAAATATCTCTGGTACTGGGAGCATCGTTTCGATAACGTACCGAAGCGGCTTCACCGACCGCATCAGCTTTTGCCAACCATGACCAGTGATATTCTCCATCGCTGTGGGACGAATTCCTTCACCCAGCACCGCCTGTACAAGGGGCGTGTAGAGATACGACGCAGCATTCATCGCTTCCCAGAATTCCTGCCCACTCGGAAGTTTTGTTCTATAGCCATCAGGGAGCGACTCAGCAAGTTTTCGTAGTGGGGTAAAACCGTTCTCATGGGGGCCCGAACTTTCCACCAGAACAATAGTATTTCCGGCATCCAGACGCGAGCTATCAATAGGAGCGACACCAGCGGGCATAACCCCAAAAACTGAGCCGGCGATGTCGAGCCGCCCTGGAATCATCTTAGTTTTTAGTTGAGGAGTTTCCCCTGAGAGATAGACACACCCGACTTGTTTGCACCCCTCAACTACTCCATCAAGAAACCCATCAAGGAAAGCGGGGGTAAAAATTGTTTCAGGAGTACTCGAAGGTAGATAAAGACCGAGAAGTATAGTCTGCATACCTGAAGTTGCAGCATCGTTCGTCAGACACGAGATGATCTTAATCCCAATATTCCACCAGAATCGTCGAAGTTCTTCTTCGGAAAGATCGTCAGGGCGCGTATCGTCTGCGGTGCCCAGTCCTTCCGGCACAAGTGTCATCGAAAGTTCTCTAGCCCCCGCCTCTAGAAACGGAGCGAGGTTGAAGCTGAAAGCGTTAGCACTTGCTCCAAGACCCGATGCTGGGACGATGCCATAGGCGCTTGCAAAGCCAAGTGTGCGTTTTGCAGCATCGATGAAGCGTCGTTTTGCAGCATCGAGAGTATCGTAATCGACTTGATCGAGAGCTTGAGCCATCAGGTTGTGTTTTAAGTTCGGAGTTAGGAGTTAGGAGTTAAGAGTTAGGAAAACTCATAACTCCTCACTTTAAAATACCTCATCTTCAATACCACGCCACCATTCACCCAATTTCATCAAGTCTTGGTAAATATCTTCTAATTCTTTGGTATAAACATCGTTTGTCAGAGTGGCTCGACGCTCTTGCAATTTTTTGAGACGCAGTTGTACCAATACCCAAGGTTTGGAGATGCTATTCGTTGCTTCGATGTATTGCGCTAGTTCTTTGCTATCCATATATTTTGATTTATCTAACAGAATTCAGGAGTCAGAATTCAGAATAAATTCTTTCCTCCTGCCTCCCGCCTCCTGCCTTCTGCCTTTCTTTGGGCAAGTAATTAAGCTTTAGCCAAGTTTTCAGCAGCAAAGTCCCAGTTGACCAAGTTATCTAGGAAATTCTTGATAAACGCTGGACGGGCGTTTTTATAGTCAATGTAGTAGGCGTGTTCCCAAACATCCAAGGTTAAGAGTGCCTTCTTACCATGAGCTAGGGGATTTTCTGCATTTGGTGTTTTGATCACCTTTAGCGTACCACCATCATCGATCAGCCAAGACCATCCACTGCCGAATTGAGTTGCAGCCGCGTTAGAGAACTCTTCCTTAAATTTGTCGAAGCTACCAAAATCTTTATCGATTTTGGCTGCGAGTTCACCTGTGGGTGTACCACCACCTTGTGGTTTCAAAGAATTCCAGAAGAAGGTGTGGTTCCAAACTTGGGCAGCGTTGTTGAAGATTCCTACCTTAGAGGAGTCTTGGAAAGAAATTTTGATTACTTCTTCCAGGGACTTATCAGCAAGTTCTGTACCTTCAGTGAGCTTGTTGAGGTTGTCTACATAAGCTTTGTGATGCTTGCCATAGTGATACTCGAAAGTTTCAGCTTTCATGCCAAAAGGCTCTAGAGCATCTTTTTCAAAAGGTAGTGGGGGCTGTACAAATGCCATTGTGTCAAATCCTCTCTTTACCGGTTTCTAGTTTGTAAGCTATTGCAGAAGTTTGGGAAATTAATAGCTTTTATTTTTAGAAGTTTTATGCCTTTGATTAGTGAAACATAAAACTTAACATCGTCATTCTACTACCAAAGTGAAGACAAAGTGAAGACGTAAACAAATGTACTTCAGTGATAAGTCAAATCGCTAGGAATTCCTAACTATAAATAAAAATGACTAATATCTTATAACTAAAGACCAATAACTAACTAGCATTTAGCAATTAAAGCTTTCATACTTCTATCTTTAGTAGGATTAATTACGATATTAAAAATCAGTCGAAAGCGAGATGATTTAATATTTAAATAAATGTAAAATATATTTATGTATAAATATTAATTTTTAAAAAAGATAAGCAGTAGTAAAATATATTTTTTATTTTTAAATATAATTTTGAGGATGGTAAGTGAATAATCACTCACCTACCACCCTTTGAAACTAAAAAACTAACAGCAAATAACAGTAATTAACGCTGAGATAAACGCTGTTGGTAATACTTAACAATCTGTGCCGTGACTTCAGACACGTCCAAACCATCAGTTTGAAGTTCGATCGCATCTGTTGCTTTCTGCAAAGGAGAAACCTTGCGTGTACTATCTTTCCAGTCACGTTCGGCGATGTCGTGTTCCAACTGCTCTAAACTCACTTCAGGTTGACCTTGGGTGTTAAAGTCTTGCTGGCGGCGACGGGCGCGTTCGCCGACAGAAGCCGTTAAGAAGATTTTCACTTCAGCATCGGGAAATACGTGAGTACCAATATCCCGACCTTCAGCAACTAAACCACCTTTTTTACCCCAGCTTTGCTGTTGTTTAACCAGTGCTTGACGGACAGCGCTTTGTGCCGCGATCGCAGATACAAGAGAAGTTACCTCAATGGTGCGAATTACCTGGGTAACATCAGTACCGTTAATCCAAACCCGCACGGACGATTGTAAATCCTGGGTGGGAGTCAGCTCAATTTTGCACTGATTAGTTAATTCGGCGATCGCACACTCATCGTCAATAGCAATTCCCTTTTGCAGTACTAACCAAGTGACAGCACGGTACATCGCTCCTGTATCTAAATACACTAAATTCAGGTTTGCTGCCACTTGCCGCGCCACTGTGGATTTTCCAGCCCCAGCTGGGCCATCAATGGCGATAATGGGTTGGCGATCGCGCAATATGATATTGTCAATCAAACGTGTAGCACCAAAACGAGCTGCGATCGCCAACATTCCTTCCTCCTCAACTTTTTCTAAAGACATCAACGTAGTCGGTTCAACCAATTCAATATATTCCACTGAGACCGTGCTGACCATTGCCACTTCTTGCTGTGCCACTGCTATCAACTTGTTGCTATTGCGATCGCCTGCAATGAATGCAGCTTCCGCTCGTCGCAAACCCCGATATAACACCGCCGCTTGCTCTTTTGCCGTTGCAGTCAAATATTGATTGCGAGAACTGAAGGCCAGACCCGACGCTTCCCGTACTGTTGGACAAGCAACAATTTCTACTGGCAAATTTAAGTCAGCTACTAAGCGTTTAATAATTGCTAGTTGCTGACCATCCTTTTCACCAAAGTAGGCACGGTCAGGCTGTACCAAATTGAAAAGTTTGGTAACAATCGTAGCGACACCCTGAAAATGACCTTGCCGAGAACGACCACACAAGCCTGTCATCATAGCAGATGGAGGGATAACTTGTGTAACCTTTGATTCTTGTATACTCTTCTGGGGAACTGCCATTTCTTCCGGAGTCGGTGCAAAAATGGCATCTACCCCAGCTTGTTCGCAAAGTTGTTGGTCTTGCTCTAAAGTGCGGGGATAGCGTTGATAATCCTCATTAGGAGCAAATTGCAGGGGATTGACGAAAATACTCACAATCACCGTAGAATTTTCGTGCCGCGCCCGTTGGATCAAGCTTAAATGACCTTGATGCAAATTTCCCATCGTTGGCACCAGACCGACTGCCGTCTGATACCAGCCAGTCATCTCATCTAGTCTCAGATCCTCAGCAACCGCAATTAGCTTGTTTTCTGAGCAGCGTTTAGTTAAATAGCAGCGTAAAGCTGCGACTGTTGTCAGCAGGCGCACAAAAAAATACCCCTAGTTCTTATCGATCCCTCCCCCGTTAGTTTATATCTGAAATAGAGGGAAGAGTTGATTGAACTAGGGGAATTAAGTGATACGGAACTGGGATTGGGGATTGGGCATAGAGAAGAGACAAGGAAGAGGGGAAAGACAAGGAAGAGACTTGTTCAATAATTCCCCCTTGTCTGTTAATCCTTTCCTGTCCCTGCCTCCTGCCTCCTACTTGATTATTTCCCTAAGACCTCAATATGCACTGGTGCTACGCCACTGCCCATCATTCCTAAAATTCGAGCCGCGCCGGCAGACACGTCAATGACTCGACCCCGAATGTATGGGCCTCGGTCATTAATCCGCAGCACTACGGAACGACCGTTGCGAGTGTTGGTTACACGCACTTGCGTACCAAAGGGTAAACTGCGATGGGCGGCAGTCATTGCTTCGGGATTAAATCTCTGACCGCTAGCAGTACGATTACCAGAACCGTCATAGCCGTAATAAGAAGCCATGCCTCTCAGGGTGGCTCGCACTACTCCGACGGCAATCTGTTGCGGTAGCTTTGGTATTGATATTTGTTGACGCACTGGTAAATTTGCAATCTCTTTTATGGGAGATGCATTGCCTAGTAGTCTCCGCAAGCGATTGGTTGCTTGCAATGCATCTTGCGCTAGATCGTTGGTAGTACCTGCTAATCGCGTACCTTCGTTGATTTCGACCAACTCTTCGCCATTAATTTTAATTACATAGCGATCGCCATTTTGTTGGACAGGGACACTTTTGTTTTGCGCTTGATTGGCAGTAGATTTTTCCCCTGCTTTCCAACTGACGGTAATCTTACTCCCGTCCGCGTTTTCCCGATTCAACTGGTTGATTTTAGCTGCTATTACACCAGCTATCTGAACCGGGTCATCGTCAGCGGAGCTAATCTGGTTACTCACATCTGTTACGTTCCCAGTATTTAATGCATTTGATGAATTGTTAGCAATAAGGGCGTACGATTGTACGCCCTCAGTATTGCCAATTGCACCAACTTTTTTAGTCTCAAGATTCGTATTTGATACAGAACTCAAAAAGGTGAGAACAGGTATATTTTTGATAAAAAGGGTTGCCGCCTTACGTCCTCTAATGTTGTGAGGATGAATTTCTGTAATCACAGCATCCAAGGTTTGTTTCCCTGCTGTTGATTGGTACTCTCCCACCTTAACCACATTAGGGGCAGGTGATTTTTGGGATGCTAGCGCATTTCCCTTGGTGGTTTGAGTGCAACCGACTGAGGGTACTCCCAAAACAGCCATAAGCAGGGCAACAATAGTCCACAAATGTCTTTGATTCATGCGTCCGTTTTTGAAAGCGACTGTAGAACTTAAAGTTTTATAACTTGTGGGATTTATCACTAATGAAAGTGATTTCCCTTTTGAAAAACTCGAACTCGTTCCGTTTTCACTTTGTTCTTTATAACTGCAACAGACTAACACGAACCTTTTGGCTTGGGGATCAGGGTTTTAGCGTAACTATCGGCCACTTTCTCAAATTCCCATTCCAATTAGAAGGTCGAAACCTTTCTCAAAAGCGGACTTTGGCTATGTAACGCTTTTTTCCGTAAGTCAAAAATTTCTTAAAAAAACTTTACGCCTATTTCACACTAAAGTAGCAATACCCTATTCACATCACTTCTAAAGGCTCACAACTCTTCGTGTATTCTAGATCACATTGTTTTTAGCTATTTCCTATAAGAGGCTAATATAACTTTAATTAAATAGCATCGGCATAAATACTTAAAATCATTTATTTAATGAAATATTTAGATTTAACTATGAATAAGTCACGATCTGAGTTACATCTTAAAAAATTATGCAAATTAATTTGAGTCTGATATCTTTTTTCAAAGTTTTTTCTACTTACATCAATCATTACTTTTATTCTCCACAACTAGACTGATATTAGTAATAAATATCACCTTTATTTACCGTATTGCTGAGTATAAAAAAAAGGACAATACTCAAATTAATATTTTTCAGGATTAATGACTTAAAAATTAAGAAAACTTTGCGATCGCTTAAACAACAGATATTGCATGTAACATAAATTACATCTTATTTTGCTTATCTTCAGTAATTGCTCAAGTATGATTTTTTAGAGCAAGCTATTTTTGACAAAATCTTTGTAACTGTAGGGATGTACAGCTGTACCTCTTCTATATATAGTAAGTATTTTGGGAAATGCCATCAGCCTAATGACAAATCAAGGAGATATAGAAATAGAACCATCGCCATTAAAAGCTGTTCTCAACGAGTTACATTCCCAGTACAAGTCTCTGCGGGAGGGTGCAGTAGCGAAATACATTCCCGAACTGGCAAAGGCAAACCCGGATTTGTTCAGCATTTGCATTGTGACAGTAGACGGTCAGGTTTATAAAGTTGGAGACTACGAGCAACTTTTTACCATTCAGTCAATTTCCAAGGTGTTTGCTTATGGACTTGCCTTAGAAGATCATGGACTGGATTATGTTTTAACTAGAGTTGGCGTCGAACCGACAGGGGATGCATTCAACGCGATTGTTTTGGATGAGCAATCGAAGCGACCTTATAATCCAATGGTAAATGCAGGTGCGATCGCCACCACTAGCTTAATCAAAGGTTCCGGTCCAACCGAACGCCTCAATCGGATGCTAGATATGTTTCGCCGATATATCGGCCGCGACGTATTCGTTGACATTTCAGTTTTTACCTCAGAACGGAGTACAGGGCATCGCAACCGCGCAATGGCGCATTTGATGCTCAACTTTGGCATGATTGACCGAAACATTGAAGAGGCGCTGGATCTTTATTTTCAGCAGTGTGCTGTAATGGTGAATTGCCAAGACTTAGCATTGATGGCGGCTACCCTTGCTAACAGAGGTATTAACCCCATTACCAAAGAACGGGCGGTAGATAAGCGTTACATCAAAGATATTCTGAGTGTGATGTATACCTGTGGAATGTACAACTTTGCAGGTGAGTGGGCTTATAAAATTGGGATTCCGGCGAAAAGTGGCATTTGTGGTGGGATTATTGCCGTTGTACCCAATAAAATGGGCATCGGAGTTTTTTCGCCCCTGTTGGATGTGCGTGGTAATAGTGTGCGTGGGGTAAAGGTTTGTGAAGAACTTTCCCAACGATTAGGTTTACATCTATTTGATTGTTCAGGTCAAGAGGTGAAATTTGATTGAAGGAGGGAAGAGGCAGGAGGTAGGAGATTTGAACCTTGAGTTTTATTAGCGCTATTTGAAGTCATTTATGACTTTTTCTAAATACTTTGTGCAAGCAGCTTCTGCTTGAGAGCGGAGAATCAACTCTGGCATTGTTAATGTAGAGCGAAGGTGGCAGTACAAGCGAATGGTATGTTGAAGCGATCGCGCAATTTCATGTCGATCGTGTTTAGCGGGAATAGTCTGCCGAAAATCGCTCAAATAAGACGGAATTTCCCTTTCCAAATTTCTCACGCCGCGTGGAAGCAGTCCGGCTTGCACCTTAGCTAATGGGGCCAGAACTTGCCCACGCAGAAAAGAAAGAAAATCAATGGCTTCAAAGAGTTCACCTCTTCCTAATTTAGTTGCACCGTAGTGTACCCAGACCCAGAAGCGGTCTTCAATCCACTGCGGGTCAAAGGGTGGATAGTTCCGTGGGTTCTTTGAAACAGCTAAAGTTAGTAGATTTCCTCGCTCCCATAGAATAATCGGATTTTCTACGCGGTCTGTTTGAAAATCTTCTAAAAGCAAAAACTTCAAATCGACGTGTACAAGAGGACTGTCATAAAGACAGATTAACAATCTAGGTTCGCCGACGTGTTCACCGGTAAAAGCTGCTAGAAGTTTCCCAAGCCTGGTGGCTAAAAGCCGACGCTCCTTTAAAACTTCCTGATAATGAACATTATCTATAACAATAATGAGATCCAGGTCGGAATACTCATCCATTTCTCCAGTCAAATAGGAACCACCGATCGCTACACCCAGTACACGCTCATCCGTCTGCAACTTTGCCAGAATTTGTTCTAAAAGCTCTTGTTGTGGTTCAGGAACAAGCATACTATCTCAAATTACAGTAGCGATCGCAAAATAAAACTATTATATAGTCGCCAAATTTTAAATTATCCCTTTTCGCGTGTCCGTCCAACCGTATGCAACCTCAATTAGCTGCACAGTGGCAATCTCGATTTGCTTTTGGTTCACCTGCTGACCACCAAGACTTTGATAGAACCTGGAAGCGGGATTATCAGCTAAAACCCACACTAACATTGAACTAATACCTGACTCGATCAACTTTGTTGCGATGGTGGAGATCAGGCGATATCCTAAACCTTGGCGCTGATACTTCTCCAGAATATAGATAGCGTACAGCTCACCTTGATAAAAGCGATCGCCTGTCCTCTCTTGACCTCCACTGGCAAAACCAACTATTTGTCCAATTTCATCCTCAACAATATATGTGAAATTATCCTGAGCTATATTGCTCAAAATTTTTACCCATTTTGCCTCTCGTTCTTCATAAGATAAATCTGCCAGGAACTTTGCTGGCATTAAGTTTTTGTAGGTTGTCCGCCAAGCGTCTACATGCACTCTGGCAATCGCGGGTGCATCGGCTAAGTTTGCTTTTCGGATCGCCATCAGCTATCTCCTGGCAAGAGTTCGATAGTTCTTTCTAGCTAGTTTATAATTCTTCTGCTTGCGGAAGTGGGAAGATTTCACCAGCTAAGTAAGCTTGAAAATGCTTTTGGAAGTACAACCAAGAAGTCATATCTTCTCCATCTATCAATGCTTTTGGGGCTTGTTTATATAGAGGGATACGGTTATTAATTTCGTCTTGCAGCACTGGGGGCAGTTCTGTTAAACCATTGACTTTGCTGCCAATAGCACTGTAGATTAGTTGACCGGGGCGATCGCCCATTTTCATCCAGGGAAGCCATTGACCAATCCGATCCCAACTCAGTTTGAGTTCAGAAACTGATTTAAGTGCTGGGTTGAATAAATCTGCGGTTGGCACAGTTAATTTAAACAATTCCGCTGCTTGATAAATTGGATTTGGGCTGTATTCGGCAAATTTGCGATCGTCTGCTAAGGGATTGGGGTAATAAGGAAATATATCAAAAACGAAGGTCGTGCTGTCGCCGTCTACTTGCGCAGGGAAATTTCCCTCAAACTTTCCCTGTACAGGATTATTGGCAACGTGAATCACCGGAACTGTCTCGCCTGTCCAAGGATTCTCCCATTTGGATAAAACCTCATCTGTTTTTGGGTTCAGGTAGTAAGTTAGTTCCCTAGAAGTAAAATCCCAGCTACCCTCTGCTGTAGGAATACATCGGCTAACGCTTAATCCCAGCATCTTAAACAGGAGTTGTCTTTTCTCACCGGGAATAAAAGCGTAAATTTTACCTTTCCAAATCAGGAAAGTGGATTCGCTAGGATCGAGGGAAGAACGAGTTTTAACCCAGTGCTGCGCTTCAAGTTCTTGAATTTGGGCAACCATCTAAAGCATCCTTAGTATTTGGATAACAACAAAAGAATAAGCTATCAGCATTCAAGTTGCATTTTTAAAAGTGGGAAGTGGGGAGATCGGAGAAACAACGTGAATAATAACCAATGCCCCATGCTCCATTCCCAATGCCTTCATCAATTAAACTGGTTCAGAAAGTTGCTTATCTAGACGGCGAAACAGAAATACCCAAAGAGGCAGAGAACTATTAATCGCAATTAGTCGCACTAAATGACCAGTTGTGACAATTTCAACATTATGATTCAATGCTAGGGAAACTAAGATCATTTCTGCCGATCCTCCTGGTGCTGTAACTAAAAGACAAGTTAACCAGTCCCAAGAGGTTAATTGCATCGCAAGTATAGCAGCGATCGCTCCGGCTACGAGAGTCATCCCCACAGACATCAAGGCATAGGCGACAGTCCGCTTTTTAAAGTTGGGTTTGTCTCCCCAATATTCACCAATCGTAATTCCCAGGAGCATTTGACCCAATAAGTTTATTAAAGGTGGCGGACTAAAGCTAATATCACCTACAAAAGGCAGCCAATGTAGCAAAGGATTAAACCCGATACCAATCAACAATGCACCAAAGAAATCGCCAGCAGGTATTTTAAATAATATAGCTGGATAAACTACTAATCCAGTAATTACTAGTACTAACAAGAGTAATTCTAGTTGAGATGGATCGAGATTGAGCCAAGCAGCTTTGATTGGGAGTGTTTGCGGGTAGTAATTACCAGTTGATGTTTTAGCGATGAAGGGAATTAGAACAACTACACAGGTGACGCGAATCGCCTGAACTAGGGCAACCAAGCTAACATTTTTATTGTAATCGGCTGCGATCGCCGCCATAATTCCTACGCCACCAGGAACTGTAGCTAGCATTGCTGTAAATAGGTTGGTTTTGCTGACGCGGGAGTAAATGTAACCGATACAACTTCCACTTAGCAGCAGAAATAAGGTAAGAAAAATAAATATGGGAATACCGGAAGCAATACTAGCTAGATTAGCATTGGCATTGGAAGCGCCGACAGTTAAGCCGACAAGTGCCATTCCCACTTTTCTAGCAGTGCGATTAGGTGGGGGGGAATATTGATAAAAAATTCGACACCCTTGGAGAATCACTGTACCTGCGGCAATCCCACCAAATATCCAGGCAATCCTGCCAATTTGGAATTTTGCGAGGAGTAAACCTAGAGGTAATGCCAGAAGCATTTCCAAGACAAGGACAATTAGTTGCTTCCTAAATAGCTGTTGTTTGGTAGCAACAGGATTTTGATGAGTGTGTTCTTCCAGGCTGGGAGTAGCACTTAGACTTTGATTCATCGATACTAAGCTTTTTTTTAAGTCTAAGCTATAGGTCAATACGGTTCAGTTAAGGCTAACAAGCTGAGGAGTGATGTGAAATTTCGGAACTTCTACTCGTTGTCCAGTGCCTCTGTGTTGCGGCTTTTTAGAACGAAACTTTGATACAGGTTTTTTCACAACTCTGGGATTAATACGGTGAACCCGTTCAGGTAACAATGTATCTATAATTTCTACAATTAACCAATCGAAAAAAAGGGAAAATCTTCTGGCTGTAAGTCTTGAAACTTAGGAATAGCTCGACGAATAACTCGTAATGTACCTGTAAAACTTAAGCGTAATGGTGGAATCCCAGCAGTAGTTGCGGCTTGAAACATTAATATTCGTACTGACCAATGACCTAATTGTTCTTGAGCGCTGTTAAATGCAGCCCGGAAAATTTCTTGGGCGTGCTTGGGTAAGTTTTCTTTGACTGAATCTGGTAAGTCTGCAATTTGTTTGTAAGGCATAACTTTTATTTCCCCAGTCTCATGTTTATCCTTTGCTTTGGTGTAGAAAGCTATACTGGATTATGCCTTCATTAGCATCAAACTACTTGGAGGTTTAGAAGAGTATCAAACCTTCATTAGCAAATCGCTAAATTTTGAGGCAGTAATTCCAGAGAATCAATATCGCTGATAACTGTTGCAATTTAGTCCAACAATCACATTTTTTAAATAATTCGTAATTAAATTGTTAACTACGAATTACGAATTCTTTGTTCTTTAAAGACGTGATGTTGTCAAAAAACTAATTGTTTGTAGCTTGAAACTCGATACGCTATCCCAATAATTAACCTGGTTAATATTCACCTTCAGCAAAGCAATATCGGGTTCATCTAGTCCTTTAGGAAACCAGGTTTGAAGTTCCGGCTTCCATAGCTCTCGCATCTTGTTGCGCTCTTTCACAAGTTGTGCTGTACCTGAGATAGAAACGTATCGCTGCTGCTCGGGTGAAGAGAAACTAATATTAACCTGCTCATGGTGTTCAATTTCAGTCACCTTATGGGAACCAGCATAAGTAAAAAACCAGAGTATGCTGTCAGAGTTAATCTCACCACTCTTTGACATGGGGTAACTATGCAAGCTGCCATCATCATCGACTGTGGTAAACATACCATAATCAATATCTTTGATGAGTTCACGCAGTTTTTGAATCTGTTGCTCTCGGTCTGTAGAAGTTGCCATTGTTTGTACTTTTTTCTCTATTTATCTATTTGTTTGTTGTCTAGCCTGTAATTTTTGATTACAACCAGATTTAATTTTGATAAAGTTATTTTTTAGTATTAACCTTTTGAGTTGAAATTGCGTGAGCCTAAAGGTGTAATTATAATAAAAATAGCTTTTTTAGTTATATCTATAGAGATATTTGTTGAGAGTGACTATTCTGTGCATAGACCATTTCTAAGTATAGTCAGGTTAAGTTTGTGCTTATTTCTTTAGACAGAAATTTGATAAAGTTTGTACTAAATTCAAAGTGCCTCTGTAACTTTAGACGATCAAGTCAGAATTTAGCAGACATATAGAAATCCGGTTTGATTCCTGAATTTACTTGCGTGGGTAGGGAACAGGTGTAGAGCGACGAATTATGTGACCGTAGCGACAAATTAAAAGTCAAGTTTTTTACACCTACAAGCTTTACTGAAAGGGCATCTAATTTTTAGGGTTTCTGCTATAAAGTTTTAGAAATTGCTTGAAAAGGCGATGCAGAAGGATTTGGATTAGTGACAAAGAATCTGTCGCTTTGGTCAAATAATTTGTCGCTCTACAACAGTGGCAAAGATACAATAAATTGTGTTTTGCCGGGGATGCTCTCTACGGTAATACCGCCCCCGTGCTTTTCAATCATTTTTTGAACGATAGTCAAGCCCAAACCGCTTCCTTCTCCCATTTGTTTTGTGGTGAAGAAGGGTTCAAAAATTTTTGATCGAATATCTTGAGGAATACCACTCCCTGTGTCAGTGATGCCAATTTGAACTTGATCACCCAAATGATCTGTAGAAATTGTGAGAATTCCTTTGTAATTCATTGCTTGCAAAGCGTTTTGAATCAAGTTTGTCCAGACTTGATTGAGATCATCGGGAAAGCAAGATACGGTTGGTAGCTCTGCATACTGCCGAATAACTTCAACATTGTGTTTAATTTGATTATGATAGAGCGTTAGTGCGGTTTCAATGCTATCAATCAAGTTGGTTTTTATCTTGGTACCCGTAAAGTCTTGATGGGCGTAACTTTTTAATGCCAACACCACTTTCGATGCCCGATCGCTGGCTGTAATAATGGTCTGCGTACTCTTCTGGATACTAATTAACTCATAGGCAGTATTCAGGATTTCACCGTTATCTTCAGCTTGCAGCAGAGGTAGAAGCGGATCAATGTCATCATAAATTCCAATATCAATCAAGGTATCTGCGATCGCGTCAGCATCAGCAATCCTAAATGCTTCAAGCTGTTGAATCAAGTTGCGCTTGTGCTGACGTTTTTCCTTGCTAGAAAGCGTCGAAAAGTGACTATTCGTTTGGGTTGAGCGATTAAGTAGGGTGAAGAAATCCTGTTTTCGCTCTGGTGAGAGCGATTGCAGAAACTGGGGCAAGGCTTCTAGGCTGTGATGGAGGAACGTGGCAATGTTATCAGAGGACGATCGAATGGCCCCTAACGGTGTATTGATTTCATGGGCAACGTTGGCAACGAGTTGACCTAAAATTGCCATTTTCTCCGATTGAATCAGTTGTGCTTGCGTGGTTTGCAGTTCATGGAGTGTTTGTTCTAAATCGTGATTTTTTTGCTGTAAATGGATTTGGAGCGATTTCATCGCTAAGTGGGTATTAATTCGAGCTAAAACCTCTTCAATTTGAAAGGGCTTTGTAATGTAATCCACTCCTCCAATCGCAAACGCTTTGACTTTATCAAACACATCATTTAAGGCGCTTAGAAAAATCACTGGAATATCTCGCGTTCGCTCATCCGCTTTAAGCTGCTCACAAACCTGATATCCATCCATTTCGGGCATATTAATATCTAGTAGAATCAAGTCGGGTGGCATTCCTTGAGCCGCCGATAATGCCATTTTGCCACTTGTCACTGGACGAATTTTGTAGCCTTGTTCGGTGAGTAATCCCACGAGCAAGCGCAAATTATCTGGAGTATCATCGACAACCAAAATGCTAAAGCTAGATTGATTCGTCTTGCTGGTGGTCATAGCGATGTCTCTTAAATGAATTAATGGATCATTTGAATTGCAGCTAAAATTTGCTCATACTCAAAGTTGTCAATTTGTTTTTTCAATGTAGAAGCAAGTTCAGAATTAATGCTGTTAATTTCTTTAATTAAGTCTGAGAGAGCATCTAAATCGACGTTGTGAAGAGATTTGTGTAACTCATTGATTAGATCGACAGATAGCGAGCGCAGTTGCTCCGATAAGGATTTGCTAGAGAGGATTGGTTGACTGTTGGTCTCCGTTGGGAGACTACTGGCTTCTGATGCATAGATATAGCGCACGCCAATGTGCTCTTGCATGGCGGCAAAAATCTCTGCTTGCTGGAATGGCTTGCGGATAAAGCCATCACATCCCGCCGACAAAACGATCGCTTTTTGCTCCTCCAAGGCACTAGCCGTCAGGGCAATCACCGCAGTGGCTTGTCCTTTTGTCGTGGCTTTAATCTGTTTTGTCGCTTCATATCCGTCCATAATCGGCATTCGCATATCCATCCAAATCAGATGCGGTTCCCATTCCTGGAAAATCGCGATTGCTTCTTGACCATTGCTGGCTTCTCGAAGTTCAAACCCGAAGGGCGACAATAGCTTGACGAGCAACTGGCGATTCACAGGCTTATCATCAACCACGAGAATGCGGTAATTGGATTGACCCGGTTCTAAGCCGATTACCTGGCGAATAGGATGGCGTTGATCCGTCGATGCGACGATCGCAGCCTGAATGTTAAATCGAAAGGTCGTCCCTTGGTGCAATGCACTATTCACTGAAATCTTACCACCCATTAGTTCGATAAACTGACGACTAATGGCTAACCCCAAACCTGTTCCCTCGTGGGTTTTACCTGCCTGGGTTTGGGAAAAGGCAATAAATAGATTGTTGGCTTCCTCAGGTGCAATGCCGATACCCGTGTCTTCAATCTCAAATAGAATGGAGACTTGAGGTGTTGTAATAGAAGATGGTTTCGCTTTTAGGAGTCCGCTGTCTGCGTCTTCAGGCATGACCCGTAGCGTAATCTTGCCCTGCTCTGTAAACTTGATGGCATTGCTCAAAAGATTAATCAGAACTTGACGGAGTTTTACTTGATCGGTGCGAATGTATTGGGGTAATTGAGAGCGACGATCGCATACAAGCTGCAATTTCTTTTCTTCTGCTCTTAGCGTAAACATGGTTTCTACATCATGTAGTAATTGGTGCAGATTGAAGTTACTTTCATTCAACGTTGTCTGCCCAGCTTCAATTTTCGATAAATCTAAAACGTTGTTGATTAAGGTCAACAAATGTTCGCCACTGTGAATAATGGTGTCAACGTTTTCCTGTTGTTCGTGGTTTAATGTTTGGCTCCGGTGGAGCAGTTGGGAAAACCCAAGAATAGCATTCAAGGGCGATCGTAGCTCATGGCTCATATTAGCTAAAAATTCACTCTTAGCTTTACTCGCGGCATCGGCTGCTGCTTTTGCCTGCCGCAGTTCTTCTTCCATGACTTTGCGTTGAGTCACGTCTCGCGCAATGCCAACGCAATACAGCACGTTGCCCGCGTCATCCTGCACAGCGGAAATATTGGAAATATGCCAGCACCAACTCCCGTCTTTGTGCTTGACCAGATATTCCAATCCCCAAATGGTTTGACCCGTTTCCACCAAACCCTGAACGGCATCGATACAAAGCTGAAGATAATCGGGATGAATGATCGGGGCCAAATGATTCCCCACCAGTTCGACTGGCTCATACTGGAGGGCATCTGTCAAACTGGGAGAAATATAAGCAAAAGTCCCATCTGGATTCAGGATGTAAATCACATCATTGACATTCTCAAGAATGCTACGCAATCTCAACTCACTTTCAAACAACACTTCTTCTATGTGTTTGCGCTCCGAAATATCGAACCCAACGGATAAAATTTCAACCAATTCACCCTGCTCATTCAAAATCGCTTTATTAGCCCACTTGACCCATACCTTCTTTCCATCACTACGGATATTTTCATTCTCATTGTCCTGATAGTTCGCTGGATTCTGACAAATGTCTGTCATCAAAGCTTTCAAGTCACGCCCAGACACCTCTATCTCAGGAACAATGGTACCGATGACATGACGGCCCAGAATCTCGCTCTCCTGAAAACCAAAGAATTTTTGACCGTATTGATTGATAAACGTGATTTGACCCGTTGTGTCCCAGCGCAGAATAATGCTGTTTGCTGTTTGCACCAAATCACGATACTTAATTTCGCTTTCACGCAGGGCTTCTTCTGCCAGTTTTAAGTCAGTTATGTCGATCACGACCCCAGACCAGACAGTTTCCCCATTTTTTAGACGCTGGGGCATAGAGCGGCAATGAACCCACTTGATTTGACCGCTAGGGGTACGCTGGCGAAATTGCAGGTTGAATACGGATAGATTTTGCATCGATGTTTCCGTGGCAGCTAGAACCTGTGGCAAATCTGCCTCGCATATCTGGTTGTAGAATGCGCTTGCATCCTTTAAGATGGCTTCCGGCCTAACTTCTGCAATTTGCTCAATTCCAGCACTGATGTACGTGAAGCGATCGCGCCTATCCAGTCCTCGAATCTGCTGATAAATGGCCCCATTGCTCAGGTTGTCGCCAATCGAACGAAGCATCGCTTCCCGCTCTTGCAAGGCCAGTTCGCTTTGTTCACGGATTTGAGCAATGGTGATTAGTTCCCCAACAACCTGCACTAATTGAATATGCTCTGGATTCCAGGTTTTTCTGGCATGGACGTGGTTCAGACCAATTAGCCCATAAACTTTACTGTTATAGATAATAGGAACAAGGACAAACGATTGGATGCCAAGCGGCTCCAAAGCATTTTTTTCGGGTGTAGCCTCCGGTGGTAGATCGGCAACCGATGGTACATGAACCACCTGCCCATCGAGAACCTGCCCCCAGGCCCAAAAGAATTGCTCGATCGGAACCTGCTGAAAGATAGGCCGGAATGGATTAATCCTATTTGTACACCATTCATGGGTGGTGCTCCATTCGCGTAAATCGCTGTCGTATTTCAGGATGTAACAGCGATCGCTACCGGTAAAGTTCGCCAGCTTTTGCAGTGTGTCGGTGATTGTCGCCTCCGTATCCTGGTTTAGAAAAGCGCGGGAAATATTGGTCAACAGGTTATCTTGCTGGGCACGCTGCTGAATTGCTTCTTCGGTGTGCTTCCGTTCCAGTTCCGCCCCAGCACGAGCCGCAAAGATTTTCAGAATGAGTTCGCGATCGAGATCGGTGCTCATTGGTTTGACATCCAGAACTGCCAGATGCCCCAGAATTTGACCCACAGAGTTCATCAAAGGCATTCCCAGATAACTCACGACACCCATTTCAATCAGATCGTGGTCATCCGCAAACTGAGTTTGAACATTATTTGGGTAGTAACGCATTTGACCCGCCAGCACCGTTTCACAGGGGGTTGCTCGAATGGGATATTCGATCGGTTCGCTCCAGTCACTCCCCGTCCAATACGCCAGAGAACAAACTCGCGTTTTTTCAGCATTGGCGAACTCAGATACAATTGCATACTGAACCTGTAACACTTCCGCTAAATAACGCACACAGGCTCGGAAGAAGCTATCGCCAGTCTGTGCTGCTGTCCCCTCGACAATGAGCTTCAATGCTTCTTTACTGTGTTGTAACGCTATTTCTGTTCGCTTGTGCTGTTGAATTTCACGCTCTAACGCTTGTGTGCGTTCTGACACTTTTGTTTCTAGCGATCGGGCATAGTCTTGTAATTGCTGGCGAGAGGCTTTGATTTGCTGGCTCATCCAATTAAAGGCATCTGCCAGGTTTTTTACCTCTTGAATGGCAGAGCCTGCGATCGGTTGTTCCAGTTCTCCACTAACAATCTTATGGCTGGCAACACTCATTTGAACAATGGGTCGGGTGACTCGACGTGCCGTAAACCCGCCAACTGCAATGGCTAGACCCAAGGCTCCCAGACATAGCCAAAGAGTCATTTCCGTGTTGGCATCAACGCGCGCCATAAAATCCGATTCGGGAACCACGACCACGATTCGCCAATCTAGTCCAGTATCCTTGGGCAGTGAAGTCACACGAAGAAAGTACAACTGTCCCTTGTGATTGAACTCCAATGTCTGACTCTGCTGCGTTCCAGCCAAAGTACCAGAGTCTTGCAGCAACTTGGCAGCGTGCTGAATCACAGGATGATTAAGTTCAGAAATATTCAAACGTCGATTTTGTTGATTAAAGGAGGGGCGATCGGTAGACGTGGCAATGAGTGCGCCCGATCGTTCCGTGATGAAAATAACCCCAGACTGCCCTACTTTGGTCTGTCGGAGTAAGTCGTCAATTTTGAAAAACAGACAATCAACTCCCAAAACTCCTTGGAATTTGCCAGTCGCATCATACACAGGTTGGCTGAGGGCAATTTTGAGGCTTTGTTGGTTAATGTCAGGGTAAACCTTGCTCCAAGTTGTCGTTCTAGCCTGAGTTGCGGCTCTATACCAGGGACGAACTCTCGGATCAAATGGAATATCCCTTTTTAATAGTGTGCTTGCTCGACCTTGAGCATCCGTGGCATAGCTGAAGTAGTGGCCTTGGGTACTGTGTCCCGATCGCCCAATTCGCCAAGTATTGCTCGGACGATGCCGACTTAACCCAGTAAACTCTCCCTGAGGGGTACCAAAATACATGGCTGCCCCACAGACATTGTCGAATAAAAAGCGTTGTTGCCAGAAATGACGGGTAAGGGCATTCGGATCTTGAGGATTGAGTTGCCCGGTTTGAATGGCATTGGCATTGAGGCGGTTGATGACCTGAGCGTTGCTCAAATAGGCCGAGAGTTGATTCTGCACACGCTCGCTTACTTCACCCATGAGCTGCTGGGCTAAATCTTCGATCGCCTGTTGCCCATTCTTGTAAGAAAGATAGCCAGTTAAGCCAATCGCACCGATAATTGGTATGACGAAAGACGCAATCAGAATCGATTGCAATGGGAAGTGATAGGCGCTTCGCCTTACATTTGAATAACTCGATGGTTGAGTTTGTTTCATCCCCATCTCGTTATTCCTCACCATCACAGATTAAGACTTGGAACTTGAACGGTGAACATCGTCCAACCAGAATCACTGCTGACTTCGATTGTACCGTGAAGTCGCTCTACCTGCTTCTTAACCAGCGCAAGCCCTAAGCCCGTACCTCCCTGTTTTCGTGAGTCGCTATTATGAATGCGATAAAACTTATCAAAAATAAGATCGTATTTACTGGCAGGAATCTCAACACCAGAATTTTTAATATGAATTGCGAATCTTGCCCCGTTCTTATTAACCGTCAACAGAATTGTTTCTCCGATCGGGGTGTATTTACACGCATTATGTAGCAGTTCACTCAGTACTCGTTCTAGATAGAATGAATCGGTATTTAAGTCTGCAATATCAGAGGCAATATCTACCATTAATTGTTGCTGTTGACTACGCGCCTGTTCAATAAATGGATCGATAACGATGGGTAACCAGAGTGGGAGGTTGATTGTTGCTACATTGAGAGGTGCAGCACCAGCTTCTAAACGTGCCATATCAAGCAAATCATTGATCAAGTTCGTTTCGCGCTGACATTGATTCTTAAGAATTTGAATCCATCGAGCCACGTTGCTTGGTTCGTTGCTAACTACAGCAGTGGACTGTAATACGCCTTCCAGCACCCCGATTGCCGTGTACATCGTTGCCAGCGGCGATCGCAGTTCATGGGAAATGTTGTTGAGAAAATCATCTTTAACCTGGCTCAATCGCTTTAGCTCTTCTACCTGGGTTTGCGAAAGTTGATACAGGCGTGATTGGCGCAGGGCGATCGCACATTGATCCGCCACATGCTCTACAACCCTCACTGCTACATCATCAAATACCTCTGATGAGGACTTGAATAACCAGACATCACCAATAACTTCCTTTTCATCTCTAAGAGGACAAATAAGCAACGTCGATCGCTGCTTTAACTGGTAGTAGGGTTCAGACGGCGATGGTAGAATACAACACTGAATTGAGTTGCCCTGAAGGACTTGACCATAAAGGTCAAGTGAATCATCCAACTGAATAATTGTCCCTTGGGCAGAATCAGCTTTGACCCGAATTGCTTCATAGCAAATCGTAGCGGTACGATGATTCAGGTCGTACAAAGTAGCGGCACAACAACTTAAATTCAATTCAGCCACCAACTCCTGCACCACCGTCTGAAGAATTTGGCTCTCATTCAGGCTTTCACGCGCTTTGTCTGTAATCCGCTTTAGCAGGGCTTCAAACTCTAACAACTGTTTGAGTTGGGCTGTGCGTTCTTCTACCTTCTGTTCCAACTCAACGTTAAACGCTTTCACTTGCTGGTAGAGTTGTTGCAGTTGCGCCGTTTGAGCTTCTAGCTTGCGGTCTTGCAAAAAGCTTTGAATTGCCTCAATCACGCTCGATCGAAGGTCATCAGGCTGCCAGGGTTTGGCAATATAGCGAAACAGCTTCGCTTCTCGAATCGCATTACTCACTGCTTGCAGGTCAGCCTGTCCGCTGAGCATAATATTGAGGGTATGGGGCGATCGAGCATGAATTTCGCGCAGTAACTCATCGCCTTTAATGTCTGGCATGATGTAATCCACCACGACCAGAGCAACTTCATACTCTTCTTCCTGCAACTCATCAATCAACTCTAGTGCTTCCTCACCACCATCAGCCGTCTCAACCAAACAGGAATCCCCTAACACCCGCTTGAGTTCTATCTTTAAACTTTCTAAGACAGTTGGTTCGTCATCCACACAAACAATGACGGGTTTACTCATGGCTGTACGTTTCTAAATCGAGTTGCGGATTCGGTTACTACTGGTGTGTTGGTTGATACTACACTCTAAGAAGCCTTAGGGTATGGTTTTCTTCGTATATCCTAAGACAGAATGACAGAATGACAGATAGACAGTATTTCCCAGCTCTACAGTTGTAGCTATCAAACCCAAAACTTACATCCCCGCATTAACCTGGAGAAGTAGTAAATCCAGCGTAGTGATCGGGGTTTGAGTAGTAGGCGATCCTGTTGGCGAATGTCTTATACATCCAGTTCGGCCCACCGTAGAGCGTGTAAGCCCAACCTAAACCAAGCACTATCAAAAACAAGGGTAGCACGAAAGCACCCCCAACCAAGCTCTGACTTTTCACGGGATGTGGAAAAGGGGAAATGGTTCGCGAAAAATTTGACTTATATACAAAAATTACAACAATATGAGCAGGCATTTACCAGAGCAACGCAGCAGCAGTATCCTTTGAATACAACGCAGCGTAATCAACTGCGGCAAGAGCAGCAAAGGTTGGGAATTAAGAATGAAGATGTAGCTCCAATTGAAGCCAGAGTTAGAGCTGAGATTGAAGCCTATCTACAAAAGTTACAACAGTATGAAGAGGCATTTACCAGAGCAACACAGCAGCAGTATCCCTTGAGTGCAACGCAGCGTAATCAACTGCGGCAAGAGCAGCAAGTCTTAGGTCTAAAAGATGAAAATATTGCTCCGATTGAAAACCGAATTCAAGTTGAGATTGAAGCCTATGTGCAAAAATTAGAACAGTATGAACAAGCACTAATTCAAACAATTGAGCATGAGTATCCGTTTAGTGAGGAGGTTCGTAAGGAATTAAAGCGATATCAGCAAATTTTAGAACTTGGGGATGAAGAAGTAGCAGAAATTGAAGAAAAAGTTGTTAGACAAATAGAGATAAATCAAACTCAAATTCAGCTATTGAGTACTTTTGAACCGCCAGAAATAGCAACACAGTCACCAATATTTTCAAGTCAGTTTGTCTCAAACCAAAAAACTCCAAAAATTAAGCCAGTTAAGACTAACGAATCACTGATACCGTCGATAGTTGCCTTATTATTAATCGTAGTTTCAGGTATTTTTGGATTGTTCGTCAAACAACTGCGATCGCAACCAGTCCTTCCAATTTTCTCTTCCAATTCCACGCCAACTCCAAGCCCCACTGTTTCAGCCACACAGCCACAGAGAACCCTAGCTAATCTTTCTCCTGGTTGGGTAATTAAAACCAATAATGACATATCCTTGGGAAACAACCAATCACTCCCCCGTGGGACTTTTTTAGAAGTTATTGAGAAAAAATCAAATCCAAATCCTGCTTCTGGCAGTTTTTTGGTGTCTATGCGAGTCTGTGCCAATAAAAGTACCCAAACTCCAGCTAATCCTAATAACCCAGCTGTAACTACCTCAGTTCCCGCAAATTCAAAACCTTTGCCAGCAACAGTATTGCTAAACTCCTCCCAAGTCAACCGTTTTGGCATTGTTTTACAATCAGACGCACCAAATCCATGTAGAACTGTCACGCAACCGCCAGTTACCGAACCATCTGACACCAGTCCAACTTAATCAAATACTCGATACAACTACGGGTTTGAGTACTGTATAATTTCAATAATTTTATTAATAACCTCTGTTAATTTTTCAAGTTTTATTTGACCTGCTTGATATAAAATAATTTGTTTATCAGCAGTAAAAACTCGATTTGGTCTAATATTACTTGGCTGATTTAATCGACCGTAGCTAAAATCACTATTATCTAATTGAATGGCATAGATATCGCCAACAGCTTGGCTAGTAATTTGGCAAAGAATCAGATCGTCTCCCTGAAAAGTAGCAATAACTAAAGCAGGTCTGCGTTTTGTACCAGTTAAGTCTGAAAATGGAAATGCAAGAATAACAACATCTCCTTTTACAAATCCTGCCATGCTGTATCTTCCTCTGGTCTTAACCAATCTTTTTGCAATGATGATTCACTCATAATAGTAATTTCTAAGGTTTTTTCTTTTTGGTACTTGGCTTGTAAGAACTGAACAAAATCTAAAATTTCCTGTAACAGAGGTTCAGGTAATTTTTCTAGCTCTTGTGTAATCTGTTCTTTAAGCATAATTCTTTTGTTTTGTGCTTATGGCAATATCTAAAATAATATTTATCATATCTGTTTTTGAATAAAAACATAAAATCAAAGAAATTCTACTTCTTAAAGCTTAAAGCTAATATACTTATCCTGCACTAGGCAGAAGCAGCAAAGCTTTAATAGTGAAAGTTTATTAAGATATTGGAGATGCGATCGCATCTCGTGACAATCGTTATTACATTTGCGATCGCCACTAATGACTTATTATTTGCATATTGAAGTATTAAAATTTACGCAATAAAGTATTTTTACCCTAAGAGGTTAAAATTATACCCTATGAATGAGCCTGTTCAACCCATAGCAGGAGTATCAATTTCCATTCAGCGTCTACTATAAACAACTAGGAAATCAAATTGCAGTATATCTGCCTTTTAAATTATGGACTGGAAGTACAGGTGGAAAAATGGTTATCGACCAAGCCGAGACGAAGCAGCAAAAAATCCTCATTTATTAGATGAGAGCCAGTTCGAGAACGAACAAGACCGAAAGCTTGCTGAAGAAACTGCAAGAAAACATTTGGGCGTACCCGCACCAACTTTAGACGAAGATCAATCAATACTACCTCATGCAGCTTCGCCTAATGACAAAGTTTAATCCTAAGACATAGGCATTTTTTGCTTATGTCTACTTTATACCATTATCCAGTTTAACAAAATGCAGATTTCGCAACTTTTCAATCGATTAAATAATAAGAAATTTACTAAGTTACTCACTCAGACTGTAGCTTTAGGTGTAGGAGCTATTGTTCTATTTTCAACTACTAATGCTAATGCTGCCGAGCAAGTTGTTTTAAAATACGGTACTTTTCAGGGGCAAGTATCTGTTGAAGAATTAAGTCAGTTTACAGAAACTGGCAAGACTACCCCAACATTAAGAGCTTATTTAGAGGCGGCGCAACAAGACCCCGCAGTAGCTCGTAAGGCATTGAAAGCCCCAATAAAAGCTGATGCTGCTTTTTTAAATAACTTACTAGCTAGTTGGGCAGGGCCCATTTTAGTTAACCAAATTGGTGAGGTAGTTCATCCTCCCGCAGGACAATTAGACCAGCAAGCATTGCGAAGTGCTTTAAGTACATCTATTCAACAAAATGGTGAAGTGACATTACTTGGAGCCATTCAGAATTATCCAAATACTTCTGTTGAACTTGAAGGCGATCGTCTTATTTCTGTTTATGAACGTCTAAGCAATCTTGCAGAACTCTTATAGGGTCACTTAGAGACAATGCAGTTGCGATCTAACGATGGATTTAGTATCTCAATAGTCGTAAATTTTAGTCGCGATCGCAATGAAGTTAATACTGATGAGTCTATCTTAGGGTTCATACTGTGTTAATTAAAAATTCCCTAACCTAAATGTAGAGTTTAGTCTAAAAATAGAAAAAGGATTTTTATGACAACCGACGTTTCTAGAGAAACTAACAAAAATGTGAATGGCTCACTGATAACAGGTGTTGTCTTGAGTATTTTAGGGGTTATTGCGATCGCAGCACCTAATTTCACCACCCTATTCGCCGAAACTTGGATTGCTACAATTTTGATTTTCGCCGGATTTACAAAACTGGTTTATGCCACTCAAACCCGCCACCAAGGAGGTTTTATTTGGAAACTTCTATTGAGCGGACTCTATATTGCAACCGGTATCATGCTGTTTGTCTATCCTTTCACAGGTGTACTCACACTAACTCTGTTGCTTGGCAGCTTTTTACTGGCTGAAGGTACATTCGAGTTAATTCTGGCATTCCGGTTACGTCCACAAGAAAACTGGACGTGGATACTCGGTGATGGGATTATTACGCTGATATTAGGTGCAATGATTTGGTTCCAGTGGCCCTTCAACGCACCCTGGCTTCTGGGTACACTAGTTGGTGTCAGCATTATTTTCACTGGCATTTCACGCGTGATGCTAGCCTTGAATGCACGTTCTACCTCGAATCCTCCTGACCAAACTGCAAGCGCTACTTAGTAGATAGAAGTCGGGAGTGGGGGAGCAATACTGCTCGGTTAAAGGGAAAAGGGTAAGGGGGAAAAGGATTGGAAGTCCCGATATATAAGGTTTTTTCCCTTTCCCCATTTCCCTTTCCCCCTTCCCCATTCATTTCCCATTCCCAAACTTAAGTAGTCAAAGTTTACAATAAATTGCAGCAGCGATGCCTATGGCTTCCTATGCCTACGCCAACAAAATTGCTAAATTAACAAAGGAAATCAAAATCAAGGCCAGCTAGCTGCAATTAACAATGGTATCTATTGCAACTCCATTTTCGGATATTCAAAACCATTGGGCACGCTTATTTATCACAGCCTTAGCCCAACGCGGTATTGTAAGTGGGTTGCCTAATGGCACTTATCGCCCCGATAATTCACTTACCCGTGCTGAATTTGCCGCTATTATTGCTAACGCATTTGGGACAGTTTCCAAGAAGCGGCAGTATGTTTCCTTTGTTGATGTACCCACGAATTATTGGGCAGCAGCAGCCATCAAAACAGCTTACGAAAAAGCATTTATTAGCGGTTTCCCTGATAAAACTTTCCGTTTCGCTAACCGAATTACTAGAGTAGAAGTCTTAGTTTCCTTGGTAGCAGGCTTAGAAATTGCTACCAAGGTTAAACCTGACCTACTCTCAAAACTCTCACAAATTTATCAGGATTCTGTTCAGATTCCTGAGTATGCTAGAAATCACGTAGCTATTGCCACCAGCGCTGGATTAGTGGTTAGTTTTCCAAATATTAAATTACTTAATCCTAATCTCGCAGCCACTCGTGCAGATGTGGCAGTGATTATTTATCAAGCCTTGGTGTATTTAGGTCAGGCAGAAAAAATTGCCTCTAGTTACCTAGTACAGCCGCCAATATTAACGCCAACGCCAACGCCAACTCCAACGCCAACTCCAACGCCAACTCCAACGCCAACTCCAACTCCAACGCCAACGCCAATTCCAACTCCAACGCCAACGCCAATTCCAACTCCAACGCCAACGCCAATTCCAACTCCAACGCCAACGCCAATTCCAACTCCAACGCCAACTCCAACGCCCACACCTATCGGTAGGGTTAGGGTAAATCATAGCCGGGAATTCCGGGGAGCATGGGTAGTATCTGTGTGGAATGGTGATTGGCCTTCCAAACCGGGACTTTCTGTTGCTCAACAAAAAGCAGAACTTACCGAGATTATTACTAAATTACAAGCGCTAAACTTCAATGCTCTGATTTTCCAGGTGCGACCAGAGGGAGACGCTTTGTATGAATCTCAATTAGAACCTTGGAGTGCTTGGATTACAGGAACTCAGGGTAAAGCACCGGAACCATTTTACGATCCTTTAGCGTTTGCGATCGCAGAATGTCATAAGCATAATCTTGAACTCCATGCTTGGTTTAACCCTTACCGCGCTAGCACTTCCACCGACCCAGCTAAAACAGTCCGTCCCCACATTGCAGCTACTAATCCAGAAAGCGTTTATTTGTGGAAAACACAACGTTGGATGGACCCAGGACTAAAAATAGTTCAGGATAGAGCGTATAACGTAATTCTCGATGTGGTGAAGCGCTACGATGTTGATGGCATTCACTTAGATGATTATTTCTATCCATATCCCATCGAGGGACAGTCTTTCCCCGATGATAAAACCTACGCTGCATATAAAGCAGCTGGTGGTACATTCAGCCTTGGCGACTGGCGACGAGACAATGTTAACAAAATGGTACAGCGCCTTTGGCAAGGGATTAAAACAACCAAACCCGACGTTAAATTTGGTATCAGTCCTTTTGGAATTTATCGCCCCGGACAACCCGCGGGTATTACTGGATTAGATGCTTACAACGTGCTGTATGCTGACTCAAAGAAATGGTTAGAAGAAGGCTGGATTGATTATATTGCTCCTCAACTTTACTGGCGCACAGACCAACCACAACAAAGTTATCCAGCGTTGCTACAGTGGTGGACACAGGTAAACACAAAGCAAAGACACGTTTACGCTGGTAATAATCTGACAGAACCAAGCAACAAGAGTCGCGAGAGTGATGAGATTGAAAAGCAGGTGAAAATTAGTCGTAGCCAAGCTGGACGATTGTCACTGGGGAATATCTTCTTTAATCTCAGTGTTTTGACAGAAAATAGTCAGGGCATTGCTGATAAATTCCAAAGTCTGCTATATAACAAACCTGCGCTACCGCCAACTTTGCCTTGGCAGGATACAACACCACCATCTCCACCCATTGGACTACAAGTCAATAACCGCAAACTGAGTTGGCAGCCTGGAGATAATCAGCCAGTTCGTTCCTGGACACTTTATCGGCTGAGTGGCGATACTTGGACAATTCAGCGAATTTTATCTGCTGGCACAACCTTCGCTACCGTCCAACAAGCGGGAACCTATGCCGTATGTGCAGTAGATAGATTAGCTAACGAGAGTTTGGGAACAGTTATTACAGTTAGTTGAGCAAAAGTACTGCCCAGATTCCTGATAACTTTATATGGATACAACTGACGAATAGGAGTCTGACTCTTCAAGATATAGCAGTTGTCAGGTAGATTAGGACATAATGACAAGCGTAAATCTCAGGAATAGCAAGGTTTTTACCTCCTGCCTGGTTGTTGAGTTTCGACTACGCTCAACTGCCGCGTAGTCGAAACACTGCCTCCTGCCTTCTGCTATAAAACCAGTCTAATAATAGTGTAACTGCGGCATCAAAACCATCATTACCCGCGCAAACATTTACGATGGAAATTTTTTGAATAATTAACTCTTATAAGCAAAAAAATATTTTTAACCTTTTCATAACTTAAGATTAACCAAAATTTATCCGGTCTCAGCTCTAGAATTTCTGAAGTAAACATTGTACAAAAAAGCTAGGACGTACAGGATATAAATTACATGACTCGAAAAGCCAGTAAAGTGTTTATACAGTCTGGGGTAATTCCTTACAGAGTGAACAATGGTAAAGTTGAAATCTTACTAATTACAACTCGTGACTTTCAACACTGGGTGATTCCAAAAGGAGATATTCCTAATGGCATGAGTCCACCTGATTCCGCAGCCAAAGAGGCGTGGGAAGAAGCAGGGATAATTGGGCAAGTGGATGCAAATGAATTAGGAACTTACAAGTACCGCAAACAAGGCAAAATTTACTGCGTCAAGATGTATTTACTATCAGTTGATATGCTGAGTGAAGATTATCCAGAAGCAACTAAAAGAAAACGGCAGTGGGTAGAAGTGAAGAAAGCTATTAGGCGGGTTAAGTTTAATTCACTCAAACGAATCCTGAAAGGTTTTTTCCAGGTCGAATCTCAATTTTGTTCATTACGATGTTAAGTAACAACCACAATAAATCAAACTAAATTATACGATATAAAATCAATTAAAGGTTTGGAGCCTTTGACCACAAACCTTTGTTTATTCACACCTACTTACTTAAATCCATAGTAAAGCTACCCAAGTTTTTATACCGACAATTCCATCAGCCTGCAATTTTTTAGATGTTTGAAAACTAACAATTGCATTCTTAACTGACTCAGAAAAACGCCCATCGATGGCATCAGTATATAAGCCAATATCTTTTAATTGCTGTTGTAATTGTTTTACTCTTAGCCCAGAATCTCCTAGCTGCAATCCATTAAATCT
This sequence comes from Nostoc sp., assembly GCF_036917375.1. Lineage (GTDB taxonomy): Bacteria > Cyanobacteriota > Cyanobacteriia > Cyanobacteriales > Nostocaceae > Nostoc. The sequence continues at coordinate 16,202 of NZ_JBALDN010000037.1, read as the reverse complement.
ATTTAAATCGGCTCGACCACTAACACCAGTTACACCAGATATATCACCTTCATATTGATGGATTAAGTATTGTCCCTGCCAAGCACCAGGAATAGTTGGGTTCCTAGTTTCGTAGTGGGCAATCCATAACGGATAACTAGCAAAATCAGATGGATTACCAATTTCCGTCCAAAAACTGGGGAAGGTATAAATAATTGGTTTGATTGGTTTTTTTGTTTGTTGCAAAAGGGCTTTTTCTACCTCTGCTAACCACAACTTCGCTCCATTAATTACAGCTTGGCTACTTCCTTTATCAGTTACTTCTACATCCAAAACTGGTGGTAAGTCTCCCGGTTCTAATTTGCCCAGTGTTTTTAAGAATTCCTTTGCTTGCTGAACCGGGTCAGATGTATGAGGGTGAAAGAAATGATAAGCACCCCGAATAATACCAACAGCTTTCATGGTTTGCCAGTGATGAGCAAAAGTAGAATCTTTAATGCTAACTCCTTCTGTGGCTTTGACAAACGCAAAAGTTTTACCAGAGTTTTTTACTGCTGTCCAATCTACTCTGCCGTCTTGATCGGCAACATCAATTCCTTCCATAGAATTTTTTAACCTTTTTGATTAGTACAATCCTGAACTTATCAGAGGCTTTGATTAAATTTATGCTTTTTCTGGGTATTTGAGTAAATTACAGAACTTTACTAAGGTTGAGTGTTAACGGCTCGTACTGGAGTCACTCTAACTTTGCCTGTACAAGGCTTGATTTGTTCTGTAAGGGTAAAGTGCTGGTAAGCATTAGGAGGCGTGATTTCGATTTTACTAGATATTGGGCAGTTTTGATCTGGGGAACTAATGTGGTTATAAGCTATCTGAAATGAGGCTTGTTTTCCAGGAGCTAGAGTTACTTGTTGACGAGGTTGCTTACTCGAAAAGTAAGTATCCTTGGAACGAATAACTTTAATCCCCTGCAAAGGTCGATCTTTTGCATCAAGTAGTGCCAATCCCGGATAACCGTTAAGGGTGCAAGGGGATGAGGTGTTATTGGTGAAGGCGTAGGTAAGTGCAACATTCCCAACGCCAGCATCTTCGGAAACTCGGCGCACTGACAATTGACTAGTTTCACAGCGCGTCGGATTTGTGGCAGTAGTGGCTTCAGGGGTAGAATGCTGTATGGGTTTTGCAGTCGGTGTAGGTGTTGAGTTTAACACAGCTTCTTTCGTCGGCTGTTCAGTGCTTGCCGGCAAGGCTTGCGGCTGTTTTGTAACAGAGGAAGAACCGACACAGCCAGTCGTCATCGCAGTTAGGAGCAACAACATACCGCTTTCCACAATTAGAATTCGCATATCTTCTTTTTTTGTAGTGAATTACTTACACTGATGCTTCATATACAGTATAAGTTTCCAAATTTACAAGAGTTAGCGTTGCTATGTATATACCATCTTTAGTGTAGATATGAGTGATGCCATTGAAGCTCAGGGCAGTACCTTTTTCTGTTGTCTGCACATATATGTTAATTAATGCGGGAGGTAAATAATGGTCTGGGAAATTACTGCTGAGGAGTTGCTGGAGCGGTATGCTGATGGGGAACGTAACTTTGCTGGAATCAAATTGGCTCATTATGGACTCTATGGATTTCGCCGCTCCAAACATAGTGGACTCGATCTCGATGGTGTGATTTTGCGAGACATCAACCTGCGAGGGGCTGATTTGCGTAGTGTCTATCTGATTGGAGCCGATTTGACTGGAGCCGATTTGGGTGGTATTTTCTTGGAAAGTTGTTGTTTGGAAGGAGCAATTATCCGTGATGCTAATTTGTTTGCTGCTAACGTGACGCACAGTTCCTTCGATAAAGCCGACTTGCGGGGCAGCATTTTGAGTCAAATGAATGCCACATTTGGTCATTTCTGGGAAGTTCAAATGCGAAGTCTCGAAGATGCTATTCTCATCGAAGCTGATTTCAGAGGCGCTCATACCGATGACGGCTTGATTTGCCGAGGCATGAATTTGATTTGGAACACCACTATGCCCAGTGGAACTGTCATTCGCGGCCCCCAGTGGGGGAATGGTCGTGATAACAGATGATAAAAATTCTTCATCTTTTGCCGCTACAATAATTCGGAATGTCAACTTTAATTGTTAGCGATCGCATCAAAATTACCATTAAACAAAATAGCTACGACAAAATCACCTCACATCCTGGGAAAGATTACCTAACCGAATTAAATATTATCTGTTGCCTCAATCAAAGCACTACAAATTCCTGGTTCGCTCATCGAATGTCCGGCATCAGGAACCACTATAAACTCGGCTTCTGGCCAAGCTCGATGTAATTCCCAAGCTGATATCATTGGGCAAACTACATCATAGCGTCCCTGAACAATTACAGCCGGAATATGGCGGATACGGTCTACATTTAAGAGTAATTGATCTTCTGTTTCCAAAAATCCTTTATTCATAAAGTAATGGCATTCAATGCGTGCGAAAGCTGAAGCAAATTCACTCTCGCCAAATTTTTGCATCAGTTCTGGGTCTAAGAAAAGTCTACTGGTACTACCTTCCCAAATTGACCAAGCACGCGCTGCTGTTAATTGAATTTCTAAATCTGGATTGGTCAAACGTTTGTAATATGCTGCGATTAAATCATCACGTTCATCTACAGGAATTGGTTTGAGATATTCTTCCCAAGCATCAGGAAAAATATAGCTAGCACCCTCTTGGTAGAACCAGCGTAACTCTTTTTGTCTCAGCATGAAGATCCCACGCAGAATTAATCCTGTGCATCGAGAGGGATGGGTTTGACTGTAGGCTAATGATAAAGTGCTACCCCAACTACCACCGAAAACCGCCCACTTTTCTATACCTAAATGTTGGCGCAGTTTTTCGATATCACTGACTAAATCCCAAGTGGTGTTTTCTCGTAATTCTGCATGGGGAGTACTTTGACCACAACCGCGCTGGTCAAACATGACTAACCGCCATTTTTCTGGGTGGAAATATTGCCGATAAAAAGCTGGACATCCACCACCAGGGCCCCCATGCAGCAAAACTATGGGTTGACCTTGCGGGTTTCCTGACTCTTCAAAATGAATGGTATGAAGGTCGGAAACTTGTAAACTACCTTCTAAATAAGGCTCGATCGCTGGGTAAAGTTCTCGCATTTTGCATATTTTATCAGTAATGTTGTGATGGCGATCGCTATGTCTTGGTGAAACAACTCCCTTCTCCCAATTTTGCGAGAAAGGGGATTTACGCCAGAGGTTTAATTTTTTTACCTGGGAACTGGTACTTGATTAATTACCGAGGCAATTACCGCATCTATTTGTAAACCATCCAGCATCGCTTCTGGTTTCAATATGAGACGATGACGTAGCAACGGTGATGCAACTGCTTTTACATCATCTGGCGTTACAAAATCCCTTCCCGCTAACCACGCTAGAGCTTGAGATGTCTGCAACCAAGCACCGGTAGCGCGGGGTGATGCACCCAAAGTCAAATCAGGATATTGACGCGATATTGTCACCAACGCCAACAAATAATCAACGATCGCTTCTGATACTTTAACTTCTTTGACTGCTTGTCGTGCTTGCAAAATGTCGGCTACTGTTGCAATTGGTTTCAAACGGCTAATATCTAAACGTCGTGCTGCAAAACCCGCCTGACGATTGAGTAACATTTGCTTTTCAGCCGCTCGATCGGGGTAATCTACCATCAGCTTAAATAAAAATCTGTCTAACTGGGCCTCTGGTAAAGGATAAGTACCCTCAAATTCCAGGGGATTTTGGGTTGCAATTACCCAAAATAAATCTGGTAAAGGCAAACTTTCACCATCCAGTGTTACCTGCATCTCTTCCATTGCTTCTAGCAGCGCCGCTTGTGTCTTGGGTGGAGTCCGGTTGATTTCGTCCGCTAGCAATACTTCAGTAAATATTGGCCCTTTTTTCAAAGTGAAATTGCGGCTATTCAAGTCAAAAATATTAGTACCAGTAATATCTGAAGGTAAAACATCTGGTGTTAATTGAATCCGGCGAAAATCCCCTTGAATTAACTGCGCTAACACTTTTACGAGTAGGGTTTTACCAGTTCCCGGTACTCCTTCTAAAATTACATGCCCACCCGCTAGTAGCGCTACTAAGAGTTGCTGTATTAAGCTAGATTGTCCGACAATTACTTGATTAAGACCTTGACCAAGCCGAATTAAGATAGGATGGGTTTCGCTCATATTTCTTATTGATAAATAACCAACGCAGAGTACAATTACAAAAAAAATAATTACGAATTATGAATTACGAATTACGAATTAATCTAATGGTTCGCCATTTCCCCAACCAGCTTAACAGCTCTCGTTCACTGATGGGTTGTTTGCGAGATTGTAGCTTTAAAACTGCATCTAATTCGGCTGCACTTGCACCTGTTTTTTCCATCCAAAAATCGATCAAGGCTTGACGTTCTAATAGTACTTGCCCTAATCCCAAGGCTTTTTGGAGTTGTAGTTGTTCTTGTTTACCCACCATTTCAACAACAAAGTCGGTGGTATCAGCTTTCTGCAACACCCCGGCTAAAGCTTGGATGTATGCTTCGCTATTATCTACAACTGGTGTATCTAAAGCTACTAGCTTACCAAAGCGGCGATTCTGCGCCCAAACTAGCACTAATAGCAAGATACCTACCTGTATCAAAATTGGAAGTAAAGGAGTTTTGGCAAAAAAGCTAGATAAATCTCCTTCGCTTTCTTTCTTCCTGATATCGGCATCTTTATAGCCGTGGATGTATTCATCGACAAAGACTGTGTTATTTTTTTCAGTAACCAAACTAGCTAAATACTTGAAATTACTTAAATAATCTTGGTAGGCGTTGGCAGCTAAATAAGGAGTGGTAGAAAAAATCACCTTTCCTTTTTTGTAATTTTCTTTCCAGACAACAGCACCAAAGCGATCGCCTAAATTAACTTGCTGGGAGTTAGCTTTTTTATATCGTCTACGTGTATCAATTTTAATATCACCTTCAGGAGATTTTTGCATAGTGCTAAACTCCGCTTCTGTAACCCGCGCCTTTGCACCCAAAATTACCAAAGTATTCCCTTTTTCTACCCATTCCCGCTCTTGACTATCTAGTGTGGTTTCTCTGGGATAGCCGCCTACCTGTAGGAAGGTAACTGGACTGTTCTCTGGCTGAATATCACTAAAAGGCTTTTGCCAACGCTTGATAGAAATTCCCTGTTGTTGCATAAAAGCATACCAAGCACCATAGCCATCAGAGTTACGGTTATAGGTAGAGCCAGCGTTAATTTTAGTATTATTGGGAGCCGCGAACAAACTAAGTAAAACGATCGCAGCGAGTGCGATCGCACCCATCCAAGCAAGGCGATTTGGACGTTTCATTTTCGACTTTCATAGCCTTTGAATATCACTGTTAATACTTACTTATTTTTCAGTTAAAGTCAAAATATACTTTCTTTAACTTCTTGCAGCGATCGCCTGTTTGATGAATGCTTCTAAATTTTGGGTAGCAGTGGGATTGTCAAACAGAACCTTGCTTGAGATTTTTAGGGCTTCACGAACTGAGTATCGCCACTCAATATCTTCGGCTAATCGCACTGCAATCTGAATATATTGCGAGTTATCATCTGCAATTGTTTGTGTTACAGCGATCGCTTGCAAAAAACCATAAGAATGACGCCCCCGCATAAACTCACCAGGACAAGTGACAATTGGTAAATGACAGGCGATCGCATCCAGTGTAGTGTTACCACCCGCCCAATCAAAGGTATCTAAATAAATGTCTGCTAAAGAAAGCAAGTCAAAGTAATCATCACGCGGTAGAACAGGAGAGAATACACAATAGTCAAGACTATCTAACCCGACAGCCGCGAATGCTCGTTTCAGACGTTCTAGAGAAATCCCAGAGCGAAGAAACATAAACTGAGCATTGGGAACTTGACGAGCAATTTCTGCATAAACGTAATCGTACTGCGGTAGATATTTATAAGCAGCTTGACTAGAGATGTAGACGATCGCATCTTCTCGTAATCCAAAAAATAATCGGTTGCGGCTAACTGAGTCAACTTTGATCGTAGGATAGGAAATCCCAACACCAGGCAAACGTACAAGGCTTTCGGTGTAGTGATATTGGCCATTCACAGGCTCCATCAGTTCGCTAGATAAAAAATAGTCAATAGTGGGTAATCCAGAAGTTACAGGTTGCCCCCAAGCCATACATTGAATCGGCGCTAACCGGAGTCCAGCAATACATAGTGTTGTGGCATCCATTCCTAATTCTGGAAAAATTAACACATCAAGGCGATCGTCAAGAACTTGTTGACAAATCTGTTCTAAATTATTCGGCAAATGATAAAACTTCGTACTATGAGACTGAAATAATTGAGTAGCAGCATCAATTTGATGCCCGATGTGATATGAATAAATTTCAAAATTTTGACGCTCTGCATATTTAAGCCAGTTTAAGAACAAAACTGTTCCACTCCAGCTACATAAAAAATAGGAAAGATAGCCAATTTTAATCCTTCGATTGTTGCTAATAGAAGAAATTGGACGCACCTGACTCCATTGCGGATAATTTGTCGCCATAATTTGGTGAACTAGCTGTCCATATTGCTGCTGTAATACCAGGTCATTTTTTGCCTGATATGCAAGAAAAAAGTTTGTATGATGGCTGATTCCGATGAGAGCTTTTTTCTGTTCATCTGGGCTATTCATGGTTATTTCTTGAATCAATTTTTCTAGCCCATTTTGAAACCATGCTCGATAGGTATCAATCTCTTGAGGAGTATGATAAGTTTCTGGAAGCATAAGATAGCTCAACATTTTAAATACGTAGTTTTCAGGAAACTTCTCTGTAACCTGTTGAGCGAAGTTACGAGCTTCCAAATAGTTCTGGCTTTGCTTTAGACGAATAATCAGCCAGTAATAGAGTTCTTCTGCTTGAGGGCAATTGCTAATACCATTTTGCAATGTTGTGATAGCCGCTGGCATCTGACCAGTTTTATGCAAAACATCACTTAACTTCAGATAATAGTTAATTTGGTGCGGACAACTAGATAAATACTTGCTGTAATATGAGATAGCGTTTTCAGGCGATTCACTATTTGCGAAATAGTCACCCCATCTTTGCCAAGATTCTAGCCGAGCCGCTTCATAAATAGTTGGCTGTTCAATTTCTGACAACTCACATCTGGGAACTTGTGCAATTTCTAGCTCCTGGATAATGTAGCGATCTTCGTTATTAATTGGGATACGAAAATTAATGAATGATTTAATAATAGACCATTCTTGGGTGGTTAACTGACCCGTCAGCCCTACATTTAGGTCTTCCGAGACAACCTCTTCTAAACTAAGTTTCAGAACTGTCTCAAAAAGTAATGAGTTAGCATTATCCTGTAGTTCATCCGATAAACTTTGACTGTAAATTAGCAGTGTTATGTCTTGTCTAGCTGGATGTGTGAAAAGAGTTCTGAGAACATTTGTCAAGTCTTCTGCGTTAGCGTTCGCGGAGCGTCTCGAAGAGAAGCTCGCCGTTGGCGCAGCCTCTCGTAGAGAAGGCATCGCAGTTTCTAAATTAGACCAGTCAGGAAAAATAATCAAATTAATATTTCTTAATTCATTAATTAACATAGCGTTGCAATTACTAATGATACGCTCGCCTATTAAACTCGAAAAATCCTAAAAAGTCTTCAGTTTCCCCAGCGACTCAAAAAACTTTTGCACTGGCTCATTTAGTGTAGCTGAACATACTTAAATAATGTAAATAACTACGGTGTCACTTGTAATATCGCTAATCAAGAGAACCTAAACAATTGCTGTAATCCCTTATAAGCCAATACGGTTCAGTTAAGGCTAAAAACTAAAACTGGCGTAGGTTGGGTTGAGGAACGAAACCCAACATTATCAAGGCTTTGTTGGGTAACGCTTAAGCTTAACCCAAGCGTATTGCCTTATAGGCTATGAGTTACAACTACGATTTTTGGAAATAAAGTCAATACTGCATTTGGCTGCATTATCGCTTATGTTTTAAAAGAGAAGATTGTTCGTGCTATTTGAGCGGTGTTGTATGGATAGAAGCAATTCGTAATAAACAAATTGAAAGCCGTGCAATCGCCACAGATACCGCTATAGTTAAAGCGATAACCCAACTTAATCCAAGAACATTCTTAGATACTAGACGCGGTGAGGAATGGTTGTCTCGACAGCTTTTCTTTAGGAATTGATGGCTAATACCATTTTGGATTTTAGATTTTAGATTTTGGATTGTGAAACATCCATTGGATAAGTGTTTCAGTTTCCCATCTGTCGCAATCATTTTTTAAATTGGTATAAGGTGTTGATTTTTGCGCCGATCTCAAAGTTCCCCTGCTAACTGTTGAGCTACCAGTTTGGCAAATAACCCTGATTGGGCAATCAATTCCGAAAAATTACCTACCTGCACGACATGACCAGCGTCGATAACATAGATGCGATCGGCATTACGAATTGTGCTGAGGCGATGGGCAATTACCACTCTGGTAGCATTTAATTTAGCTAAACTTTCAGTTACAATTGCCTGGGTGCGGTTGTCTAAAGCACTGGTTGCTTCATCCATCAAGATAATTTTAGGCTTGGAAACAAGCGATCGCGCAATCAATAATCTTTGCCGTTGTCCACCGGAAAGATTACTACCACCCTCGGCAACGATCGTATGCATCCCCATTGGCATTTGCTTGATATCATCAGCAAAACCTGCCATTTGTGCTGCTGACCAAGCTTCTTCTAGGGAAACTAAAGCCCCGGCGGTGATGTTATCAAAAACCGAGCCTGTACCGATTTTACCATTTTGCAGTACCACTCCTAACTGTCTTCGCACAGCCTGGAGTTCCATCTCTGCTAAATCTTTGCCATCATAATAGATGCTACCTGTCAACGGAGTTTCAAAGCCCAATAACAACCGCAATATCGTTGATTTTCCGCTTCCAGAAGACCCAACGATCGCAATAAATTCCCCTGGTTCGGCATGGAGGCTGACATCATTGAGGATTAAGCTGCCATTTTCCGAGTAGCGAAAGCTGACACGATTTAGGGCAATGCGACCGTTTAATTGACCGGGGTTAACCTTGGTTGAGTCATATTCAGGCTGCGATCGCCAAATCGGTTTTGCTCGTTCCCATATTGGTACAATACTCCAAATTTCCGATACAGTATTGCTCAGATCAATTATTCCTTTGATAAAAATTGCCAAAGCATAGTTAAAAGCAACAAATGTACCCAGTGTTAGGCGTGTCTGCATTAATAGCATGGCAAACCCAAACAGCAGTATAGAACTTACCAAAGGGAGTGCTTCGTTAAATATAGAAATACCATCTTTTATCTCTTGCCAACTCGCCTTCAAGCGGATTTGCTGGCTGTATTTTTTCGCCCAAGCTGCAAATGCGCGTTCTTCTGCCATTGTCACTCGCAGCTTGGCGACACCGTTGATTAGTTGTACCGTGAGTCCCTGAATTGCCCCATTGAGTTCTTGCTCTTTTTTCGATTTCTTTACCAACAGGAAACTTGCAACAGTCGTAACTATAGCGGCAAATATTGCTAAACCAACGCCCACAAGCGCTAGTTGCCAACTGTAAATAAACATCAGTACTAAGTTGAATAAGGCAAAGACTCCACTCAACAACGTCCGTTGCGTAGCACCACTGAGTTTTTTATGAATTTCCCGCACCGCCATAACGCGGTTGACCAAATCTCCAGAAGTGTACTGACGAAAAAAGCTAGGACTTAATCTGAGTAACCGATCCCAGATTGCTGGCTGCAATATGCTATCAGTGGCACTTTCCACTCGTAGAGTAATAATGCTTTGGGCAACTTGAAAAGCTAACTGTCCAAAAGCGACTGCAAACATGACCAATCCGATCTGCCAAAGCATTGCGCGATCGCTATCGGGAATGGCATGATTGATTAATATTGCTGTTGCTTGTGGTGCAACCATGCCCAATATTGTGCCCATTAACCCTACCACCAAAATACTGGCAATGTCTTTTTCATAACCCTTAACCCCAAACCGCAGTAGGTCGATGGCGGTGAGCGCAACTTGGGGTAACGGTCGATACAGAATGTAAGCTAATGGTGACAGTGTTTTTGCTAGCGATTCATTTACAGGTGTTCGAGTCTGCGCTACGGGGTCAAAGATCGTATAATCCCGATTATCTGTAGGTAACAACGCCACTGGGCGCTTTTCCAACTGAGTATAAGCTAACATCGCCCCTTGGTCTTGACGCCACCAGCCATCTGCTAAAGTTATACGCCGAATCCGAATTTGTGATGCTTGCGCGATCGCAGCTACAGGGTCTTTAATAGAATTCAAATCCTCTGCTGGTGGACGAATCTCTATCCCCAGCGATCGCCCAACTGCACCAAATGCTATTAATAAGGGCGGCCCTTCCTGAGAAAAAACCGCCTCCTGCTGTGGCTGCAATACTGTTGCTAAATCAGAGAGTGCCCCCTCTATTACTTGTTGATTAAATTGTTCGCGTTCTTGAAACTGCCGAAATTCTGCTTCTGCTTCTTTATTTGCCAGCAAACTGAAGTAGTGAAAGAAATAAGTATGCAAACTGGCTAAACCTGCCAGAAGTTCCTCGAAATTTTCTAAATCTGCCGTTGGTAACATCTCTCCAATAACCGCATTTTCTGCCTCCAGCCACATATCACTCGTGAGTGGAAACGCTGGTGAAGTAGAATTAAAGGTTAATTCCTCAACTCCCATCCAATGAATATTGCCCTGCTGCAACTTTACCCATAGGAGTGTTTGTTGTCTTCCCTGTAGCGTTTCACCAGGCGATAATGAAAAATCCCGCCCTAATGTCTGCACAAGGTTTAATGGCGTTGTCAAAACTGTCTGCTGGGCACTAAGAGATTGTCCTAAATGATTTACCCAACCTTCTAAAAGTTCTATGGCTTGAGAGTCAGCCGCCGCGATTCCCTTAACCAAATCAACCATTGACATCTGGCATAATTGGCTGGGTTCAATTGCGATCGCTACAAAATTCCATTGGCTTTGTGCTATTACTTCCGGTAACAATGCTTCACCAGCGTTGACATGAAACAAATAGCGGCGATGCTCCTTTGGTAAACTGTTTTTAACTCTATTTGCAAACACTGCTAATGTTCCAGACTGAACTATCCAGAGAGTTTCTGAGCTATCCAACAGTACTGGTTCGTTTGCTTGAAGGGAGTAGATTTTAGAAGAAGGATTCACCTGCGGGCTACTCATTACTCAATTAATGGGATATTTGACGATCTAGAAATCTTTTGCTATATCAGTACTTTTATTTAGTACATAGCGTTTACAATATATAATTTTAGAAAAAAATATTGCGTATTACTATTGAAAATTTGGCATTAAAAAATACTATTAATGTAATTCGATACTCCCTGATGACCATCTCCAAAGTCTTGTATAAATTCATCAATTACTCTATTTGCACAACTATCTATCTCTTCGGAAAGGGAATTTTGATGCAGTATTTGATGCGCTGATTTACGTAAAACCTCAAATAATTTAGAACTGTAATCAGAGTCTTCGCTCAAGAAATTCCACAGTTCTTTGCCAATCAAAGTTTGCATTTCCCAATCAGGCAGTATTTGTTTTAATAAACCAATTGTTACTGTTTTACTTGTTCTTTTACCATAAGTAAATCCTATATACGCTTTATTTCCTTCTTTAACCTTTTCTTGAATTTTTTCAGCCCAGTAAACTACTTGGTCTTTATCCATATTGTTTGGGCCGCTTTTTATTTGCAGCCAAAATTTTTCACCATCACTCGTAGTTTTAACCAAATCCCATCCTGATTTATTAGGAGCTTTTTCAACGGTATCAGAATTAGTAAGTAACAGGTCTTCTATAAAAAATCCCATAGATGTAACGATTGAGCGAGTAGCCGCCATATAAACATTTAATCTGACAACTGCATCTGGAGTATCTAAATTAAGCGCTCTAATTAAAAATGGGTTAGGATTTAAGTTCTTTAAAGATAGGTTTCTAACCATATTTAATTGTTTTTGGGTGAATACCCTACTAATAATGGCTAAATAATTTTCCGCAACTGTAAGTTCTGCTGATAAAGAGCCTGATTCCCTATATCTAGACAAATTAGTAATTTCTTCGTCTGTTAACTTTAAAACGTTTTTACCAGATATACTCTTGAGGTTTTTGAGTTTTTCTTCTTCAAATTCTAAGAAATCTTTTATATCTGCAAAATATGAGGCAAGAGAACGTGCTTTGTTAAGTGTAAAACCTACCTCATTTTTTAGAGCGTATGCTAACATTTCATGAAACTGTTCGGACACTTTTTTTATCCTAAATCTAATAAAATAAATTTCATAAAACTAAATCTTTCAAAAGTTCACCTAAAAAAGTGAAAGCTGTTCAAAAACATTTGTTGATTCTGGTTTCTCATTTTTGATTATTTTAGATAAATATTGTCCTATTGCGTGAGACAGTTTAACCGGAACAGAATTACCTATTTGTCTATATCTAGAGGATAGAGAACCATAAAATACCCAAGTATCAGGAAAAGTTTGAATTCTTGCATATTCTCGTACACTCAGAGGTCGTAATTCAACAGGATGACACATATCCGTAGCTTTCTGATGTGGGCTTGTTGTCACCGTAGGAGAGGGTTTATCCCAAGACAATCTTCTATAAAATCCAACTTTGCCACCTCCAGATTTGTAAGCACCTCCCATTGCTTCAGGCTTTAATTCATCTGGTAAATGTCTCCAGTTTTGACCTTCTTTCAATAAAGCAAGATATTTTAGACGTTGTTTTGAATAAGGGATGTATTCTGGAATTGGGTCGGATAAATGAGACAGAGCATCTCTAAGAGTTCGCCATTTATGAAGTCCTTTTAAGCCGTTTTTATCATGAGTTGGTTTAGGAAAAGTTAGAATTTCACCATTTTTTGAACCAATAAATATTACTCTCGCTCTCGTTTGCGGTACACCATAATCAGCAGCTTGTACTAGCATAGGAGGAGCTACTTCATAACCAATTGCTTTCATTTGGGCTAATACAACCTTAAGGGCTGCACCCTCAGTTTCATCTGGTTCTAAAGAAGGGTATCCAACACCTCTTTGATTATGAGGTCTATGCCGAATCGGAGATGAAAGTAATCCTTTGACGTTCTCCATTAAAAAAAAACGAGGTTGAATTTCTTTCACAATGCGAATGAAATCCATAAATAAACTTCCTTGTGGATCTATAACAGAACCACGCTTACCCGCAGTGCTGAATGGCTGACAGGGCGGCCCTCCTGTTACTAGGTCTACTTCACCAGGTAAAAGAGGTCTACCAAGTTTTAAAACACGTCCTCCCTCTTCTAGCAATGTTTGTGCTGAAATCTGCCTAATATCTCTTGGTACAGCACTTTCTCTAAGGTGGGGGCGGTTCAGAATAATAGTTTTTGTTGCATCAGCATCTATTTCAACTACGCTGACAGTATAAAAACCTGCTTCTTCTATACCCAAATCAAGACCGAAAGCTCCTGCAAACAGAGCAATGGATATTAATTGGTTATTAATCACTTTTTCCTCAGATTTACAAAATCAATTTTACTCACATTTAAACCTAATAGATTTTTATAATTCCCACAAAATTTTTACTTGGAAATCCCTTACATTGTCGTCTAAGTTTTTTATAAATACTAGCTTGCCTCTGCCGCGTGAAGTAGGCGAACATAAGTTCCGCCTTGCTGCCATAATTCCTCATGAGTGCCACGCTGCACGATTTTACCTTGGTCTAGGACAATAATTTCATGGCAATCGCGGATTGTGCTAAGGCGGTGGGCTACTACAATACACGAACAACCACGCTGTTGCAAGTTACGGTTAATAATCAACTCCGTTTCTGCATCCAGGGCGCTGGTTGCTTCATCCAGTACTAAGACTGTAGGATTTCTCACCAAAGCGCGGGCAATTTCTAAACGCTGGCGTTGTCCACCACTAATATTCATACCGCCTTCAATCAACTCAAAATCATATTTCCCAGGCATAGATGCGATCGCATCATGAATGGCTGCATCCTGACAAGCTTGCACCAAATCAGCTTCTGGCACAGTTGAATCCCAAAGAGTGATGTTTTCTCGCACAGTCCCGGCAAATAAAAAGATATCCTGTTCAACCATTGCCAACCAGTTAGCCAGAACAGAACGCTTAATTTGCGATCGCTCTACACCATCAAAGCAGATTTCTCCTTCCCAAGGTTGATAAAGCCCGCAAATTAATTTAGCAACTGTGGATTTACCAGAACCACTTCCCCCTACAAGCGCTATTCTTTGCCCTGGCTTGACAGTCAAACTCAAATTCTCAATCAACGGAGGTTCTACACGACTATAGCCAAAAGTGACATTTCGTAACTCAACATTACCCTCTAATTGCCACATTGGGCATTGGGCATTGGGCATTGGGCATTGGGCACTTGTACTGAGCGTAGTCGAAGTATTGGGCATGGGGACTACTTGTAATAAGTTCCCCTCTGCTCCTCTGCTCCTCTGCTCCTCGGTCACTGAGCGTAGCCGAAGTGCTGCTCCCTTGCCTGGCTCGACTTCCAAATCAACGGGGTTTTGCAATACATCATCAAGGCGGTTTAAATCAGCTTCTAAATCTTGGAGTGTACTGCCGAAGTTAACGAGGCTATTAACTGGCTCTAAGAAGCTCAGTGTTAAACTTTGGTAGGCAACCAGCATTCCAATACTGAGATTGCCTTTAATTACCTGTAAACCACCAACTAGCAGAATAGAAGCTGTGGCTAGGGCTGTCAAAATTGTGGGTAATGTGGTGAGAATTTGAGTTTGTAAGCCTAATTTTTGTTGGGCGTTGAGTGCTTTAGCATAGTAACCCGCAAACCGAGCAAATAAGTCTGACTCCAGCCCAGAAGCTTTGATGGTTTCTATCGTTTGGATGCCACTAACCGTTACTCCGCCTACCTTGCCATATTCCTGAGCTAGGCGCATGTTTGCATCTACACGAGTTTGCGATAAAAATAAGAGAGCGAGAATGTTGATTGCAGCAAAACCAACTGCGATCGCACTCAGCAATGGGTCATACTGAATCATAATCAGCAGGTAAAAGACCATCATCACCGCGTCAATTACTGTAGTTGCCAAAGACCCTGAGAGTACTTGTGCCACCCGGTCATTCAGTTGTACCCGGTTACTGATTTCCCCAGCAAAGCGTTGATCGTAAAACCCAACAGGCAATCGCAGAATATGCCAGAGAAATAGTCCTGATGTGCTGACTGATAACTTAACCATCAATCGCCGCAGGTAGGTAAGCCGCAGTCTGGCAAGGAATGCCCGTAATAAAGTAGTTAACAGCATTCCTAACAGCAAAGGTCGTAACCAATCTTGCCGGTCTTGGATTAAAATCTCATCGATAAATACCTGAGAAAAGGCTGGTACAGCTAACCGAGGCAGTGTTAGCAATAATCCAGCTAGCAAGCAAAATAAGATAGTAACTCGTGAGTTTTGTAAGCGGCTACTTAAGGCTGAGACAATGTGATTTTTTTTGCCTCCCTTCTGAAAGTCCGCTCCTGGTTCCATTGTCAGCACAACACCCGTGTATGCGCGATCGAACTCTTCCCAACTTACTGTTCTCCGACCATTTGCAGGATCGTTGAGGTAAACGCGTTTTTTGCTATATCCTTCTACCACGAGAAAATGGTTAAAATTCCAAAAGGCAATGTAGGGGAGACGGGTAGTTTTGACGTTTTCCAGAGACAGTTTTAAACCTTTAGCATTGAGTCCATAGTTCTTGGCAGCTTTGAGGATATTAAAAGCTTTGCTGCCATCCCGCGAAACACCGCATTCTTCACGCAGTTTAGCCAGTGGCACAATCCGCCCGTAATAGCTAAGAATTATTCCCAAAGCAGCCGCACCACATTCGACCGCTTCCATTTGCAAAAGTGTAGAAGTGCGGACACGATTTGGTTTAAATTTTGGAATTGGGAATGGGGGATTGGGCATGGGAAAGGGGGAAGGGGTAAGATTTTATTATTTTAATGACTGATTTATGGATTGAATTTGATTAGATAGCATACGGCTCAACTCCATAGCTTGATTATGAAGTTGTGTATAATTTGGTTGGTCTAAATACAATACGGTTCAGTTAAGGCTGAAAGACTGATTAGTGATATGAAATTTAGGAGCTTCAACTCGTTGTCCAGTACCTCTATGTTTTGGCTTTTTA
>NZ_JBALDN010000036.1:0-19337 GCF_036917375.1 Nostoc sp. | reverse complement strand
TTAACGGAGATCAAAGGTGGATTCATCCAGTTCAAATACTCGTTAACGGAGATCAAAGGTGGATTCATCCAGTTCAAATACTCGTTAACGGAGATCAAAGGTGGATTCATCCGGTTCAAATACTTGTTAACGGAGTTCAGAGGTTCGCGCGTGATATCCTATTTCTCCCACTCCCTCTTTCTCTCACCATTTTTTTATGATGCGAGTCTTCTTCTTGGTGCATCGAGAACAACTTCCGCGACTGAAAAATCACGTTTAATTTTCAAGCTGTTGAGATACGCGATCGGATCGTCGGCGTTAAAGGGAGTACCATCGAACAGTTGAATCGGTTGGCGAATATAGCTAATATCCAAACCTAATTCTCGTGCGGCGGTGCTGAAAACACGCACGCGACACACCCGTTCTACAACTTCTACCCAATTTCTGGGGAAGGGAGTATCACCCCAACGCGCCAATTGACTCATAATCCAAATTTGTTCGGTACGGCTGGGGCGGTTGATCGCGGAATCAGAATAAAACTGATGATGGGCATAGTCGCGCAACGGATGGTCTAAGTCACAGGTGAGATTATCTGGATCTTCGAGTTGAATGTATTCTAAATCAGTGCTGACGTACTCTCGCCCTGCTAGAATTTGGCGAATCTCTTGGGCATTTTCGGGATTTGCACAATACACGCAAGCTTCTAACAAAGCTTTCGTTAAGGCGATATGCGTATTTGGATAATTTTCTGCCCAATCTTCGCGCACACCAAGAACTTTACCGGGGTGTCCCAGCCAAACTTCTAAGTCGGTAGCGATGGTAAAGCCGACATTTTCCACAGCAGCGCGGTAGTTCCAAGGTTCGCCGACGCAGTAACCATCAATGCTTGCGGCTTTTAAGTCAGCTACCATCTGCGCTGGGGGAATGGTCTTCATATCCACATCGCTATCGGGGTCAATTCCACCAGCCGCTAGCCAGTAACGCAACAGCAAGTTGTGCATCGATGCGGGATGCACTACCCCCATTGTGTGCCTTTGTTCGTGGGTGAGAATCAGGTGATTTCTGAAATCTGATAAGGTTTGCACGCCTTGGTCGTAAAAGCGTTTTGCCAAGGTGATGGCGTTACCGTTGCGAGTCATGGTAAGGGCGGTGACAACGGGCAAAGGTTGATTATTATGCCCTCCCAAAGTTAGCCACATCGGCATCCCTGAAGGCATTTGAGCCGCATCCAAATAACCGCCACTTATGCCATCTTCTATACCCCGCCAGCTACTTTCCCGCACGAGGTTAACTTCATCTAAACCATGTTTGAGAAAGAAGCCTTTTTCTTTCGCAACTGCTAAAGGGGCGCAAGCTGTCAGAGGTAAAAAGCCAATTTCTAAGTTAACTTTTTCTAATCCATGACGGGCAATGTCGGCAGTTTTCCGCGCCCGAATTTTCTTGATCCGTTTCTGCTGATTGAGGAAGTAAATCATCTCACTTCGCAAGCTGTAGTAGCTGGGATGTTCTACCACTTCCATCCGCTTGCGGGGTCTGGGAATATCCACTTCTAAAATGTCGCCGATTTTAGATTCGGGGCCGTTGGTTAACATCACAATTCTGTCAGATAACAGCACGGCTTCATCGACATCATGTGTCACCATCACGGCGGTAACTTCATTTTCTTCGCAGATTTGCATGAGTTGTTCTTGCAAATTGCCGCGTGTGAGTGCATCCAGTGCACCAAAGGGTTCATCTAGCAAGAGTAATTTGGGACGAATCGCTAAGGCGCGGGCGATCGCAACTCGCTGCTTTTGTCCACCTGATAACATTCCCGGCTGTTTGTCAGCATGAGGACGCAAACCCACCATATTTATATGTTTTTCGACAATGGCGTTGCGATCGGCTGCGGGTGAACCTTTCATTACTGAGTCCACGGCGAGGGCAATATTTTCTCTCACCGTCCGCCAAGGTAATAGCGAATAATTTTGGAACACCACCATCCTGTCTGGGCCGGGTTTGGTGATTCTTTGCCCTTCAAGAGTGACAATACCTTCAGTTGGCAAATCCAAACCCGCAATCATATTTAAGAGTGTGGATTTACCGCAACCGGAGTGACCAATAAGAGAAACAAATTCTCCTTTTTTAATTTGGAGGTCGATTCCTTTGAGGGCGATATATTTGCCACCACCAGTTAATTCAAAAACTTTATCAATTTGGTCAACAGCGACGAACATACTTATTTATCCTTTGTCATTTGTCTTTTGTCATTTGTCTTTTGCCATTAATCCTTAGTACGTGGTCATTAGTCCTTAACTTTTTACAAATGACTAATGACCAATGACTAATGACAAATGACTATTTCTGTTCTGCTGGTAAAATCTTGTTTTGTAGCCAAGCCATTGCTTTATCTAGCACTAAGCCAACAATACCGATGTAAACTAGAGCCAAAATTACTTCGCTGACGTTGTTATTTTGATAAGCGTCCCAGATAAAAAATCCGATGCCGACAATACCGGACATGACGATTTCGGCGGCGATAATCGCTAACCAAGCCAAACCGATCGCAATTCTCAAGCCGGTAAAAATATAGGGTAATGCCGCCGGAATCAAAATATTAATGAAATATTCTTTGCGGCTAAGTTGCAGAACTTTGGCGACGTTATTGTAATCTTGGGGAATTTGGGTAACACCGACAGCAGTGTTAATTAAGATGGGCCAAATAGCGGTAATGAAAATTACAAATAAGGCGGCTGGTTCGTTTTGCCGTAAAGCTGCTAAAGAAATTGGAACCCAAGCTAGAGGTGGTACAGTCCGCAGTAATTGAAAGATGGGGTCTAATGCTTTGGACATGGTTCTATTAACCCCAATCAAAATGCCCAAGGCAATACCAACGATCGCAGCTAGCGTATAACTGATGGCAACCCGTTGTAGACTAGCAAGAATCTGCCAAAATAGACCTTTATCAATGCCACCTCGGTCATAAAATGGCCAGAAAATCAGAACCCAAGTTTCTTGAATAACCTGTATAGGCCCTGGTAATGTAGCTCCTGGAGTCCAAGCGAAGAGTTGCCAGAGAACGAGGAAGATGGCGATCGCGATCGCTGGTGGTATCAGGTCAGGAAATTGCTTTTGCAGACTAGAGATAAAGCTATTATTCAATCTAGGGCTTGCAGGGCGTTTTTGGGCTATTGTCATGATGCTGTGTTCCTGTTTTATTTGTTATTTGTCGTTTGTAAATAATCGATATTTATAGACGCGATGAATCGCGTCTCTACAAGCGATGAATCCTGTCTCTAAATACTGACTTTCTTGATTTTCAAACTCTTCAAATATTCTTCTGGTTTTTCGGGGTCAAATTTGATGCCATCAAAGAACTGTTCTACACCACGGGATGTATTTGTAGGAATATCAGCAGTAGCAATTCCAGCTTCTTTTGCAGCTTCTTTCCAAATATCTTCGCGGTTGACTTTGTTGATAAGTTCCCTAGCCTTAGCAGCATTATTGTCAATGTAATCTTTTGGCAAGAATCCCCAACGAACGTTTTCAGTTATGAACCATAAATCGTGACTCTTGTATGGATAAGAAACATTACCTTTTTCATCTTTCCAGTAGTAAGCAGCCATTGATTTATCATCAATTTTCCGACCATCACCCATGTCATATTTGCCTTGGTATGGATCTGCCAATATTTCTGGTGAAGGAAGATTGAAATAATTTCGTCCAGCCAAAATTTCAGCCGCTTCTTTGCGATTATCAAAATTATCTAGCCACTGTTGGGCTTCCATAATTCCTTTTAAAATTGCTTTGGTAGCCTTGGGATTTTTATCAACCCAATCGCCTCTCATGGCGAGATATTCTTCAGGATGATTTTTCCAAATTTCTGCGGTTAATGCTGCTAAGTAGCCGATTTTGTCTTGAACAAGGCGATAAGGCCAGGGGTCGCCTGTACTAAAAGCATCCATCGTTCCTGTTTTCATGTTGGCCACAGTTTGCGCCGCAGGTACTGTCAGCAATTTGACATCTGCATCTGGGTCTAAGCCGCCTGCTGCTAACCAGTAGCGAATCCATAAATCTTGGTTGACGTGGGGAAAGGTAAATGCAGCGGTGAAGGGTGTTGAAGATTTTAATTCCTTAAGCAAGGACTTAGCACTGGCTAATTCTAAACTAATACCCTTGCCTTGGTGCTTGTTTGCGATCGCAATTCCATTTCCATGCGTAATTAATTGACATAATACATACATGGGAATTTTTTGATTGCCTTTGGTAATTAAACCTTCTGTAATTAAATGTGGCATTGGCATCTGCCATTGACCGCCATCTATACCACCACCGGCAGAACCAATTTCTACGTTGTCTCTGGCTGCACCCCAAGAAGCTTGTTTGGAAAGGTCAACATTAGTCATCCCATACTTGGCAAAAAATCCCTTTTCTTTAGCAATAATTAAAGGAGCCGCTTCTACAATGGGGATATATCCTAACTTGACTGTAGTAGTTTCTGGTGTTTGTTCGGGGCTAATATTAGCAACCGTTTTAGCAGTTGGTTGTGTTTGAGTGCTTCCACCAGTTAGGTTTTCAGGAGGATTACCCAAACAGCCTTTGAGTAATACAGCACTCGCAGATACTCCGGCTGTGAAGATGAATTTGCGGCGAGAAATTTGATTAAAAAATTCTGTCATAAATATCTCCTGAAAACGCGAATGTTATTTTTTATAGCTATGACAATTTAGGCAAAAAACCTTGGTTTCTTGCATTATTAATGATTAATCAAGCTATATTTGAGCAAGCGATCGCAGCCATTTCATCAATGAAATAGCTACCTATATAAGAACTCGGTTAAATTATTGGCTCTGCTTTTATAGTGTGATGCAGAGGTATCATTCACCTTGTTGAAATCAGTTTACAGCCTTTGAAGCCGAAATTGTTAACTTGGAATCGAGATTATTAAACAAATATTAGATTGGATGTATAAGTAAAAATTTATCTATTATCCTCAACTATAGGAATAATTTTTAATATATAAACTCTTATTGATGATGAGTATTATGTTTACTTGATGGTTTCCTGTTTTCACTTCTTTTGTAACTTTATTTTAGTAGTTATTTGTCATATATAAGTTTTTATTTATCACAACCATTATGTTATCTCTATAATTTATGAGCGCACTGCGATGAGGGTAAGATGGTAAGGCTGGGAAAGTTATAGACCTAACCAAATACCCCAAATAGGTGGATTTATTATCCAGCGATCGCAATTATCTGCCCTTTCCAATACCACGAAGGTAAAGTAAAGACGCGATTCATCGCGTCTCTACAAGGCAAATAATTAGGAGTAGTTCAGGTAGTGTATTCGGCGTTAATCTTCACATAGTCATAACTCAAATCACAACCCCAAGCTTTACCTACACCATAACCATTGCCAACATTAACGGAGATTAACACCGTATCCTGTTGCAGATAAGCACCCACCGATGCTTTTTTCAAATAAGCACTTGCGGCTGCACGGTCAAATTGTAGAGGTTGTCCATTTTCTAACATTAAGAAATTCCCTAGCTTAATTTGCAGGTTTTCTTGCTCAAATGGCACACCTGCACGTCCGGCGGCGGCGGCGATGCGTCCCCAATTTGGATCGCGTCCAAAAATTGCAGATTTAACTAAGGATGAACCAGCGATGGTTTTGGCTATTTGTCGGGCTGAAAGTTCATTCTGCGCCCCTGTTACTTCCACTTCAATTAGACAGGTTGCACCTTCACCATCACGAGCGATCGCTTTGGCTAAATGCTGGCAAACTGCTGTTAACATCGCCTCTAATTTCTCTGCTTCTGCGCCCCATTCTATAATTGCTGGGGTGCGAGATTGACCATTTGCCAAGGCAATTAAGCTGTCGTTAGTGCTGGTGTCACCATCCACCGTAATGGAATTAAAACTTCTATCAGCTGCCCTTACTAACATCTGCTGCCAAAGATGAGGCGAAACCACAGCATCACAAGTAACAAATGCCAACATGGTTGCCATATTGGGGTGAATCATACCGGAACCTTTGGCAATGCCGCCAATTCGTACCGGGCGGTCGCTTATAGTTGTCTCTAAAGCAATAGATTTTGTCACCAAGTCTGTAGTGATAATCGCCCCAGCAGCAGCATCCGAACCTGTTGCTGATAGTGCCGCTACTACTTTGGGAATTCCACTTCGCAAAGCATCCATCTTAATTCTTTGACCAATTACACCAGTGGAAGCCAATAACACAGATTCAGACGAGATGTTCAGGGCTTGGGCTACTGCCAGAGCAGATTCTAGGGTATCAAGGTTGCCTTGAGTTCCTGTGGCGGCGTTTGCTTGTCCAGCGTTGCAGAGGATGGCACGAGCGCTTTGTTTGGCTTGCAAGCGTTGGCGACAATATTCTACACAGGCAGCTTTCACTTGGCTGGTGGTGAATACACCTGCTGCGATCGCTTCTACTTCTGAGAATATCAAAGCTAAATCTGGCAACCCCGAAGGTTTCAATCCTGCGGTAATTCCCGCCGCCTGATACCCCCTTGGTGCTGTGATACCACCTGTGATTTTTTGCCAATCTGCCATCATTCTTCCTTACAACTATCAAGTTGGATAGGTCAATTTGTACTTTACAAAAGTGCTGAGTTAGGAGTTATGAGTTAAGAGTTATTAGTTTCCCCCTACTCCCCACTCCCTTTTATTGTGAGTTTATTTGCTGATGGCAATAATAATGCACCAGTTGGCGATTGACATAATTGTTTTTACCTTTCTTATGACGAAAAACCAAAACAAAAAAGGAGAGCTACTTGGGTTGCTCTGTAGATCGTTAGGATACATCTACTTCCTAATCTATCTGATTTACTTTTTAAGGGTTAATACTTATTTATTGAGATTA
The DNA here is from genome assembly GCF_036917375.1 of Nostoc sp. Lineage (GTDB taxonomy): Bacteria > Cyanobacteriota > Cyanobacteriia > Cyanobacteriales > Nostocaceae > Nostoc. The sequence continues at coordinate 12,491 of NZ_JBALDN010000036.1, read as the reverse complement.
TTTCTAAAAACTTTTGAATTTTATCCGTAAATACCACGAAAATAAAATAAAAAAGAGAGCTACTTAGGCAGCTCTCCAGATCATCAGGGTGCATCTACTTACCACAGCATATCATTTTACGTATGAGGGTTGTCACCAGCTTTTATATGAAGATTGTGTGAAGCAAGACCGGGAAAATACTTAGTTGGGGCATTGGGAATTGGGTATGGGGAAAGGGAAAGGGGGAAGGGGAAAAGGGTAAGGGGAAAAGGGGAAAGATTAAATTTATTCCTTTTCCCTTTAACCTTTAACCTTTTCCCCAGTCCCTATGCCCCTCTGCCCCTCCTACTTCCTCACCCAGCAAAGCTAGCTTGACCGAAACTCTAGGCGTTCAGTTTTTTCTCGACCAATTCGTTAGTCAGCTTAGGATCGGCACGTTTGTCTGTCTTTTTGAGAACTTGTCCGACAAAGAAGCCTTTGAGGTTAGTGTTACCGTTGCGATACTTTTCTAATTCTTTAGGATTGGCGGCGATGACTTCATCAACAATCGGTTCCAGTACACTAGGATCGGTGATTAACTCAAGACCTGCAAAGGCTTTTTCAGGAGAAATACCACTGAGCAAATCTGGCAACTTTTGTTTAGCTTGAGCATTGCTAATTTTGCCCGTTTCAATGCGAGTGATAATATCTGCTAAATTGCTGGGAGTCAGTCCGATTTGAGTAATAGTGAGTTTTTGCTTATTGAGGTGGGCTGCAATATCTTGAGTAATCCAGTTGGCAGCAGCTTTGGGATTTGCTCCAGATGCGATCGCAGTTTCAAAATATTCAGCTATTGAACGATCTTCTGTTAAGACTCGCGCATCGTAAGGGGAAAGTCCCAAATCACTTTCATAATGATGGCGTTTTTGGGCTGGTAATTCTGGTAGTTCGCTACGCCACTTCTCTAATTGTTCATTTGACACCTCAATTGGTGCTAAATCTGGTTCGGGGAAGTAGCGGTAATCGCTAGAACCTTCTTTCACCCGCATACTACTTGTACACTGAGCGCCTTCTTGCCACAGCCGAGTTTCTTGGATGATGCGATCGCCTGCTTCGATGGCGGCGATTTGGCGTTCAATTTCGTAGTCAATCGCCCGTTGGATGGCGCTGAAGGAGTTCATGTTTTTAATTTCTACCTTGGTGCCAAACTCCTTTCGTCCCACTGGACGCACAGAAATGTTGACATCGCAGCGCAGAGATCCTTGTTCCATATTGCCGTCACTTACGCCGAGATATCGGACAATGCGACGTAATTCTTCGGCATATTCAGCAGCTTCTAGTCCAGAACGCAGATCGGGTTCTGAAACAATTTCTACTAATGGGATACCTGCGCGATTGTAGTCTACCAGAGAATAGGAAGAACCGGAGAGGCGATCGCTACCAGCGTGTACCAATTTTCCAGCATCTTCTTCCATGTGGAGACGCGTAATCCCAATGCGTTTGCGAATCGGATTACCCTCAGCATCTACCAACTCAATTTCTAACCAACCATGTTCTGCGATCGGTAGATCGTATTGAGAAATTTGGTAATTTTTGGGTAAATCTGGATAAAAATACTGCTTACGGTCAAATTTGCTATATTTAGCGATTTGACAATTTAGTGCCAAACCAGCTTTGACGGCGTATTCTAATACTTTTTGATTGAGTACAGGTAAGACCCCAGGTAAACCCATACAAACCGGGTCAATGTTAGTATTGGGGTCAGAGCCGAATGCCGTAGAGCTATTAGAGAAAATCTTGGTATTGGTACTCAGTTGACAATGGGTTTCTAAACCAATAATCGCTTCATACTCAGTTTTTACAGTGCTAGCAGTCGTCATAATATCACTATTTCGGCATAATCCTTCTTAGGGTACTATTGTAGCGGCGTATTGAGTTGCCCTGAAGACGGTTATTTGGGTGAGCAATGCTTACCTCTTGAGCTTGAAAAGGGAGAGGTACATCTCAGGTGAAGAAAATCTTAATCATTGGTTCTGGAGGTGCTGGTAAATCTACCCTAGCCCGCGAACTAGGAACTATTTTAGGTTTAGAAGTGATTCACTTGGATGCTTGGTACTGGAATCCTGGTTGGATTGAGACTCCAAAAACTGAATGGCAGAGCATAATCCAAGACCTAACCCGACGAGAATCTTGGATTATGGATGGTAACTATGGCGGTACTCTCGACCTTCGTTTGTCAGTTGCAGACACGGTAATTTTTTTGGATTTTCCTCGGCTTTTATGTTTATCGCGAGTGATTAAACGTCGCTTTATGTATGCAGGACAATCTAGGCCTGATATGGCATCAGATTGTCCTGAAAGATTGAATTGGGAATTTCTCAAATATATCTGGTCATACCCAATTATTCGTCGTCCTGGAATTTTAGAAAAACTTAGTCAGGTAAGGCCAAATCAGCAAGTTATTATTCTCTGCAAACCAACAGAAGTCAGAGATTTTTTGCAAAATATTTTACAAATTCAGATTTACACAATTGATTTTTATGAAAGAAAATGAATAAATAGTTAAATATATATTATTGGTAATTATGTATTAGCTAATTACCAAAAAATTAGATTAAATTACTATGATAAAGTATAAAATCAGCAAATTATGGTAGGGAGGGACTCAAATTATGATTGATGTCAAAACAGCAGTAAATGCTGCATATCAATATATAAAATCCATACAAGATATAATGGGTTCCTCGTTAGGAGATTTGAGACTTGAAGAAGTCGAACTTTCTGAAGATAAAAGTTTCTGGTTGATTACTTTAGGGTTTGATATTCCTAAAAAACCTCCTAAAAGCCGATTGGAAGACTTAATTCCTCCCTCTCTTACTTCTACACCTGTCTTGTATGAACGAGAATATAAACTTTTTAAAGTGAATTCTCAAACTGGCGAAGTAGAAGCAATGAAAATTAGACAAGTATGAAAAATTTTATTGCTTCCCTTGTTCGTCGTTATTGCCAAAAAGGGGTTTTAATTGATACAAATATTCTGCTTCTCTTCTTAGTTGGGAGCGTCAATCAAGAACGAATAACTAAATTTAATCGAACCCAGCAATTTATACCAGAAGATTATGAGCTTCTGCTAGAATTTATTGCACGCTTTCAAAAGCTTGTAACAACTCCGAATATTCTGACAGAAGTTAATAGCCTTGCAAATCAACTTGGTGAACCTGAACGTTCTCAGTGCTTTGCATTATTTGCTCAATTTGTTAAAAATGTTGCTCTTTTGGATGAATACTATATAAAGAGTTTAGATGCTGTTAATACTGAAAAATTTGTCAAGTTCGGACTTACTGACAGTGGAATCCTGACTTTATCTAAAGGAAAGTATCTTGTACTAACTGATGATTTCAAGCTAGCAAGTTATCTTCAGAGTGTAGAAGTTGACGTGATTAACTTTAACAATATTCGTGTCTTTAACTGGAAATAAAAATATGAAATTATTTTGGAAGCGTTAATCTCTATAATTTCTATATACAAATTAAAAAACGCCTGGGAGTGTTGCCGTGTTTCCACCCCAGACGTTTTTTATTCTTAACTTGCTCCTCACACACAAATAGATAATATCACTACTTCTATCAAATGGCAAGTATATTGAGTGACATTTTCAAAACTGCACAAGCAATCCAATTTTTGACAAATTAAAAAGCGCTTGGGAGTGTTGCCGTGTTTCCACCCCAGGCGCTTTTTATTTTTAACTTGCTCCTCACACACGATTATATAATATCATTGCTTCAATTATAAAGAAAGTATATAGTGTGACAGTTTGTAAACCGCACACTCAATGAGCAATGATTTAGTGTAAAAAGTGACGTACACCAGTTATGACCATCAGTAAACCCAGTTCGTTAGCAGCAATGATAGAATCTTTATCGCGCAAACTTCCCCCTGGTTGGACAATGGCTGTAATTCCTGCGGCTGCGGCTGTTTTGACTGAATCATCAAAGGGGAAGAATCCATCGCTGGCGAGAGTTGCACCTTTGGCTTTTTCTCCAGCTTGTTCTAGAGCTATTTTAACCGAGCCAACGCGGTTCATTTGACCAGCACCTACTCCTAGTGTAGTGCGATCGCTTGTCACAACAATGGCATTCGATTTAACGTGTTTGCAAACTTTCCACGCAAACAGCAATTCCGCTAATTCGCTGTCGGTGGGTTGACGTTCGGTAACTATTTGCCATTGACTGGTGTCAGCAATTATATCATCGCTAGTTTGGACAAGAAAACCACCTGCGATCGCTTTCACTGTATCCTGAGGGCCACTGCTCAAATCAGCTAGAGTCAAGACCCGCACGTTAGATTTCTTAGCTAGGATTTCTTGAGCTTCGGCATCACAACTTGGTGCAACCACGCATTCTAAAAATGTTTTGGTTAACTCGCTAGCCGTAACCGCATCAATCGGACGGTTGAGTGCGACAATTCCGCCAAAGGCAGAAGTCGAATCAGCATTGAAAGCTTTTTGGTAAGCTTCTGAAATAGTGCTTCCCAATGCCGTACCACAGGGATTTGTATGTTTAATTATCGTTGCTGCTGGAGTATCGGTGAACTCAGCAATGATTCGGCGTGCAGCTTCTAAATCAACTAAGTTATTGTAACTAAGTTCTTTGCCTTGCAGTTTTATCGCAGATGTCCAACCCGTTGGAGTAGTACCAGTTTGATACCAGGTGGCGGGTTGATGCGGGTTTTCGCCGTAACGCAGAGATTGCAATTGTGTACCGCTAAGGGTGTACTGCTGTGCTTCTGCGAGGTAAGATGCGATCGCGCGATCATAACTAGCAGTGTGCGAAAATCCTTTTAATGCCGCCTTTTGCCGAAATTCTAGCGAAGCTGCGCCGTTATTTTGGCGCAATTCCTGCAAATACTCGTCATATTGCGCTGGATCGCATAATACAGTGAGATGGGCAAAGTTTTTCGATGATGCCCGCAACATTGCTGGCCCACCGATATCAATCTGTTCAACAGCTTCAGCTAATGTTACTCCTGGTTTAGCGATCGTTTCCTCAAAAGGATAAAGATTCACTACCACTAAATCAATCGGGCGAATTTGGTTATTTTCTAAATCTGTAATATCTTGAGGAACATCTCGCCGTGCCAAAATTCCGCCGTGAATTCGGGGATGTAGCGTTTTGACTCGACCACCTAAAATTTCTGGTGAACCTGTATAATCTGCAACTTTGGTAACAGGGAGTCCCGCATCTTTGAGTGCTTGGGCTGTTCCCCCACTGCTGATTAAATCAAAGTCGAATTCTTCCACCAAGCTACGGGCTAGGTCAATTAAACCAGTTTTATTAGATACACTCAGCAGGGCTAGACGCGCCATTGATCGATTCCTTAAAAGTAGGCTGTGAAGCAAAGGATCTCAAGTTTTGCATAAGCCTTGGTTTACTTCAAGACCATGAGGAATAATAGCGTTAATTATCATCTAGGCATCACTTTTATCAATTAAGACTGCTACAGATGGCAGGCATTGTGCCAGTGCGACATTTATTCTTCCTCATTTATAATATCTAATTCACTTATGTAATTAATATATTCTTCATGATATTCTCGCTGTTTTAAAAGCCTGTTTACTCCATCAATATTAATTTTATTTAAAACCTCTCTTGCCGCTTTCATAGCTTGTTTTCTCATTATCAGTTTATTTTTATTTGATGAAAATTCTAATAATCCTTCTGCCACTAAAGCATTAATTATCTCAAAATCAAATCCATTCCAACAGTTAACGCCAGTAAAATTTTCTTTAGACTTTTCACAACTATTGTTAAGGTACTCATTATGTTGATCTCCACTTGAAAGGTATATAATCATTAAATATAAAGGTTTCATAACTGCGTAACGCTCTTGAAAAATCCTTAAACTTTCTTGTTGGACTTCAAATTCATCTGCAAGATTACAAGCTCTATGATAGGCTTCTTCTTGATTATTGTAAAACCAAGTAGTTTTTATTAAGTCTGGTTCTTTAGTACACTCTGCTAGAAAATTTCTGCCAAAAATATCTGATTCTGGAAGTTCAAAAACAGTAATTTTCCAATCTTTTCTGTTTTTACTAAAGATTTCTTTTTTATTTGTCAGCAATCTTTGTGTTTCTGCTTGCTCTTTAGCTTTCTTTTCTAACAACAGTTGTTGGCGCTCTGCTTGTTCTCTAGCCTGTTTAATTTCATAAGCATCATTAGGAATATTTAGCTTCTTATTAATCTCTTCCCAGAATTTACTATCTTTTGTATATAGACCTTTTTTAGTCAAGCTATCAATAAATTCTTGACCACAGAGTTGAATAGCATTTTTTTTCAATGCTGGTAAGTTAGTGAATGCTTCAAAATTATTTTTATCCATTTTTGCTTTTTATAAAAAATTAAAATTTACATTATTTCTTATCTGTTTATAAATTTATATTCATTAAGTTTCCCCCGATCTTTTCAATTATCATGGGAAAAATTAGTTGTGTAATAAATCTTAAAAAAAGTATTATAAATGTAAAACATATTTATCTTGACAGATTAGACACATTACAGAGGAAATAATACCCTCTAAAGACTTGAAAAGTGCTTTCTCCCAGCCAAAAGATATAAAACGCAAAAAAATTGAGAATTTAATTATCTGTCTGGAATTTTCGTATAACGCACCCCTCAAATTTGCAGATTTTCAAAAAGAAGCCCCTCATAGAGAAGAAATGAGTCGCTATGCCCGTTACATTGAATCACGGGGGGTCTTCTCTAGAGTTTGTGCAGAGGTTGAAGGTGAAAAGTTTTCACTTTCTAAAAGGCTGGAAAATTTTCTTTCAGCATTTAGTGGTCAAGATAAACCATTATTTAAGCTCTGTCAGGCATCATCTTATACCGATCGCCTGATTCATCTGTTATGCGTGCATAAGCGATTAGAAGGAAGTTGTCATGCTAGAGCGATCTCTGTCACATCCAATGGTATTGAAAGTCTTGCGGCTCAATTCTGGGGGGTGGAACCAGAACCAGATACTAGAGCCAAGTTAATGCAATCATTGGGAAAAGCATATCGCCAGGCTAAACATTCCAAAGATGATGAGCCAATGGATTTAGATGCAGAAATTCGTTTGGTGTTCAAGAGGCTTTTGAAAGGGCTACCGTCTGCTTTTAAAGAACAAGCACAACATCTAGCTGAAAAACCAACTTTAGGTCAATACTCCCACTTTCTCTTTCAGGAGAATGTGACGGACTTCTACAACCCAATGGGTGAAATTAGCAAGGCTGAGGCGATCGCATCTATTGAAGAGAACGACGCATTACTTGAGTTCTTTGGAGGCAACCCTGTTACACGAATTGCCGATTGTATCAATGAAATCAATCCCGATAAGGCAACAATTCCTCTGCGACAAGTACACGAGGCAGCAGTATTTGCTGGTATAACTGCTGCTCAAGTCGGTAAAATTAACGTCCTAGCTTTGGAAGGAAATCCGGGTATTGGTAAAACTACTGCTGTGATGAAATTTCTTAAACAGCAAAAGCAGCAGTCTCAAGGTTTCTTATTTTTGTATCTCAGTCCGCGAGTTGTAATTAATCGAGATGTTACCGACAAACTTGCTAGAGAAAATCAGCAGCCCACTGGGATATTAACCATCACCAGCAATAAAAATTTGATTGATGCAGCTCCCGAATGGTATAAAAAACAGGTTCAGCAAAACAATTTTCCACCTACCAGTATCGATAGCGCTGTTGTTGTTGATGGTATTGGAAAACTCACACGTCCTGATTGCAGTATCCTCTTCGTCACCCCAGAACAAGAACTTGATATTGATTGCAATATAGTCGGCTCTACTCGGTTTAAACGCCGTCTCAACGAACGGGATTACAGCGTAGAATCTCTTTATAGTCCTGGTGTCTTGCGTACCATAGCAACCTCAGCCCGAAAATTGCTCGAAGCAAATCCCAAGGTTAATCAACTGGTGATGACTGCTGCTATCCAAGGTTATCGGACGCTTAACGATCAATCAACTACAGTCAATGCCTTCAACAACTTATTTGCAAAAAAAGCTGACACTAAGCCGGGAAAAAAGGAACGTTCAGCATTTGCAGCGCGAATTCCCACCATAGTTGTCAGTTGGCTCTGTCGGCGATGAAGAATTGCTACGTTTAATGTCTGATGATGTCTTAGATTTGTTGCGTGAAGCCAAAATTTTTATCAGCGATAGTCATCCTCAAGAAGCCAAAGCAATTGTGAAAAGGGCGGAGCAGTTAACTGCAAACATCTTTAAACATTTTGACTTGAGAGGTCAATCATTAGAGAGAGATGCTAAGTCCTATGCAAATTATCAAACCTTACAAGCTTTGACCAAAACTGTTTCTAGGATTTCGAGCCGATTATTACCATCTTTAGATAACGATGAGCTAAAGATACCAGATAATCTAACTTGTATCGGCCCTTTCTGGATAGAAGACTGGAGCGATCGCCAAACTGAAGAAATATTTAGCTTTGAAGCATGGAAAGCTGACGTTAAACAAAATAGCAGTCGTCTTTTAGGATCGTTAAAAGAAATTGCCGAAAGCAAGAAGTTCAAATTTCCCTCAAAACTCAAACGTCCTGCCAATGAACTGTATAAACTATTGAGTCGAGAACAAGAGGGATTTGTGATTGAATCTTCTACACATCAAGCATTAAAAACTAAAAACATAGTTATTGGCTTACCTCTAGACTATCCCCATTTCTGGAATGAACAATCAGAAGATGATACTCGCCAACAGGTATTACAAGATCCGCAAGCTTGGAGAAGTGCGCTAGGACGTTCTCTAACTCCTCAAGGCTTAATTGTACCAGTAGTACCTCACTATCGCACATTTCCTTGGGTAGCTGTGGCAGGTAGACGGATTTTTACACAACTAGAAACAGTTTTTAGCGATCGCTACTTTATGGCATCCAGCGAATTGAATCTTTTGAACACCATTCTGCTTGAAGATGAAGCAGAGAACAAATAGTTAATGTACGCCTGGGAATTACTTAGCGATGTCTATGACGATCGCATTCTTTAGGCAAGCAGCAAATGCCGTAAAATACTAAGTCTCCTTGAAGAGATAGGATCTATGTATAAAAGTAGAATTTTAGGAGTAAACCTCTGTCTTTACAAGCTATTACCGTTCCCACCGCAACTTCTCAACCCCCAGCAGGCTTAATTGTCACTTTGCATGGTTGGGGTGCTAATGCTGAAGATGTAGCATCTTTATTACCCTTGCTCAACTTACCCGATTACCAATTTGTATTGCCCAATGCACCTTATCCTTATCCCTACTCCCCTATAGGGAGGGCATGGTATGACCTGCGGGGGGAAAATATGTATCAAGGGTTGCCAGAAAGCCGACAACTGCTAACGGATTTCTTGGAATCTTTAGAAAGTACCACTGGCATACCTTTGTCACGTACCATTTTGAGTGGGTTTTCTCAAGGCGGAGCAATGACTTTAGATGTCGGCTCAAAATTGCCCTTAGCAGGTTTAGTTGTCATGAGTGGGTATTTACATCCTGACGCGCTAACGGCAGCTCAAAGTCAGATTCCGCCGACTTTAATCACTCACGGTAGATATGATGAAGTTGTTCCCCTGCAAGCTGCTTTGAAGGCACGAGAAACTCTCAAGTCTCTAAGAGTGGCAGTAGAATACCACGAATTTGATATGGGGCATGAAATAGATCCAAAAACGTTAGAAGTGCTACGAAATTTTGTTGTAAATACAATTGCTTAGTCAGGATTACGAATTTTTTATAAATTCTGGTACAAATTCTGACAATTTTCACGAACTTAATGACTTCTAATGAGTAATATATATTGGGTGGCTGCGTTTGGCGCAACTTAACCCATGCTGAAGGCGAGTGCTGCATAAGGGAGGGGCAAGTATTATGACAACTCTAAGCATTTCCCAAAAAGAAATTGCTGCCATGAGTGCAGTAGAAGTAGAAGAACTAGCTACACGTCTGGAACTGGATAATTATAGTAATGCTTTTGAGGGTTTAAATGATTGGCATCTATTGCGAGCGATCGCATTTCAGCGTCCAGAGTTAGTTGAACCCTATATCTACCTCTTAGACTTAGAACCCTACGATGAAGCGTAGAGACGCGATTAATCGCGTCTCTACAGGAGTTAGGAGTTAGGAGTTAAGAATTAGGATTTATAACTATTTAGTACTAATTTTTGAACGACTCACTCCTAACTTTTTGCCATGACTAATCCAAAATTGAACAGGGTTCTTATTGCTGTAGGTGGCGGTATCGCCGCCTACAAAATCTGTGAATTGGTTTCGACGCTGTTTAAAAGTGGGGTAGAGGTTCGAGTTATCCTCACCCGTTCGGCGCAAAAATTTATCACGCCTCTGACTTTATCAACTCTATCTCGTCATCCCGCCTACACAGATGATGATTTCTGGCAACCAAATCACTCTCGTCCGTTACATATTGAGTTGGGTGAATGGGCAGATGTGATGGTAATTGCCCCTTTAACAGCTAATACATTAGCAAAGTTAGTCTACGGGATGGCTGATAATTTACTCACAAATACCGTGCTGGCTTGTACTTGTCCCGTGCTGTTAGCACCGGCAATGAATACGGATATGTGGGAACAGCAATCGGTGCAACGGAATTGGCAACAGTTATTGATAGATAGCCGATATCATGGGATGAATACAGCATCAGGATTATTAGCGTGCGATCGCATCGGTGCTGGTAGATTAGCAGAACCTCCAGAAATATTCGCTCACATCCAATCGCTGTTACACACTCAAGGCAAACGAGATTTAGCAGGTAAACGAGTCTTAATTAGTGCTGGCGGAACGCGAGAGTTTCTTGACCCAGTGAGGTTTATTGGTAATCCTTCCACAGGTAAAATGGGATTGGCGCTATCGCAAGCAGCATTTCACCGAGGGGCAAACGTCACCTTGGTACATGGCCCAGCTAATTGGGATGTACCATTGGGAGTACAAGCGATTCCTGTTGTTAGTGCAGAGCAAATGCAGCACGTCATGGTGGAATGTTTAGCCAACGCTGATATCATTGTCATGTCAGCAGCCGTAGCCGATGTGAAGCCACGAGATTATAGTACAGAGAAATTGCCCAAGCGATCGCTCCCCCAAGCTTTACCTCTGGAACCAGTACCGGATATAGTCGCCCAATTAGCACAAATCAAACAGCCGCATCAAATATTAATTGGTTTTGCTGCACAAACGGGAAATATTGTCAAGCCAGCGTTAGAAAAATTACATAATAAAAAACTCGATGCGATTGTTGCCAATCCCATCGATCGAGTTGATAGTGGTTTTGGGAGTGATAATAATCAAGCGATATTTTTAGATAGTCAAGGAAATCAAGTAGAAATTGCACCTTGTTCTAAATTAGAAATGGCGCATCAATTATTTGATTTTCTTTCTATAGTCTGAAACCTATGAGACAACTAGCAACCGAATCACCATCCACCTGGCGTTTCATTCCAATGCTTCAAACATCAGGGGGAGTGCAAATGGCGATCGATGCTTGGTTGTTCAACCAATGTGAAAAGGGACAGCACCCGCCTACTCTGCGTTTTTATACCTGGTGTCCTTATGCGCTCTCCTTGGGACATCTGCAAAAACAATGGCCTGCCGAGTGGCATAATCTGACTTACCAGGGAAAGGCACTCGATCTAGTTCGTCGGCCAACGGGAGGTAGAGCTGTTCTCCACCAAGGAGACTTAAGCTACGCCCTGATTACCTCAGCTAGTAATGGAAAAAGCTGGGGTATTTATGAAAAAATCTGTAACTTTTTGATCCAAGCTTGGCAAACCTTGGGTATTGAGTTAAATTATGGTTCTGCTGGACGAGGTTACATTCACAATCCCAGTTGCTTCAACACAACAACAGCAGCCGACTTAGTTACTGCCGATGGAAGTAAATTTATTGGTAGTGCCCAACGCAAAGGAAGAAACACCATTCTTCAACACGGCTCGATGATTTTATCTACAGACAAAGGTTTATTTCAGAAAATCTTTGAACAACCTGCTCCGTGGAATACCTCACTTTGCAATACACAGGAAGAGGATGGCTGGATTGTCAAGATTGTGGATACACTATCAGAGACGGCAAAACAGTACTTTGGTATAGAACTAGTTACCCAACCATTCACCGATCTCGAATGGCAAGATATCCTCAAATTGCGATCGCTTTATGAAGTGCGTTAGCGTAGCTCACCATAGGTATCGCCTATTCCAAAACTTGAAGTTATGTAGTAAATACGTAGAAAGCCAAAGTTTTTTTGGAGCAATTACACCTTTGAGAGCGATCGCAGATCGGGACATTGAATCAGAGCAACGACAAATAGACCATTTGTAGAGACGCGATGAATCGCGTCTTTACCCAAGGATATGTTGCAATGATTAATTGAAATTGCCAAATTAAATTTGCTACAAATTAATCTGGAGTTTAGACTAAATCGTCGAAATCAAAGAAAAAAGAGGAGGTCTGATTGAACACAGGCCCCCTTTTGACAGAAGGTGAGAGAAGAACCAC
>NZ_JBALDN010000035.1:0-33880 GCF_036917375.1 Nostoc sp. | reverse complement strand
GACGCAATAACAAACGGGATAAACGTAGATCCCTCAGCCTAATCCGTTACGCCGATGATTTTGTGATTCTTCACGAAAACCTAACCGTCGTCCAAGGATAGTACTTGTCGAAAAAAATGAGGATCAAAACCAGGGAATACTCACCCGTCGAATTATCACCTTTCGGAAAGTGGGAGAACACTACAGGCGGGATGATGAAGTCCACTATCAGCAGTTATATGAAGCGACAGATATTGCAGAAAAACTTCGTCAAGTTGGTTTCCAAGTCGAGATTGTACGTAATTATGGTCAGTACAATCTGCCCAAATATCATGCAGCATTCATTGCCCATAAATCAGTATGAGACTACAACAAAATATATGCGATCGCTTAGAGGTTGGTAAATAAGATGCGTTTGCCCTGGAACGAAACCCAACACTTCCTTGACTTTGTTGGGTTTCACTTCGTTCTACCCAACCTACAATTTTCTTAACTGAACGGTATTGAGTTATATCTATAATTATTTTTACAGACAAAATAATATTTTTTAATTTTAAAATTTGATGCGATCGCAAAAAAATTAACCAGTATTATCTTGAAAAAATATTGATAAAAAAATCAATTTAAAATTATTATTAACACGTAATTTAATAATATTTAGTCAAAAAAAGTAAGTGAAAAGATGTTTCAAGCTACTCGCCGCCGTCTTGCAATTTGGTACACTGCCGTTACTGCTGTATTACTGCTACTGTTTGCCAGTGGCGTTTATTTATACGTTCGTACTACACTGATTGAGCGGATTGATGACACCCTTAACCATGTAGTGGAAATAGTGGAGCGTTGTCTCACAACCAGTGGTTGTGCATCTACACTAATATTTGAGCCAATTAATACTGATGCAGATAAATTTCGCATTAACGTAGAAGCCAGTTTTGGTAATAATACCGACGCTGTAGAAGATGACCACATTGACCTAGAATGGTTTAGTCCAACTGGTAAATTACTTTGGTCAACGCTATCTGAACCCCTAAATATTCCCATTCGTGTCAATCGCACTGGTGAAACTGTACGCGTAGTCAAAGCAGAGAGTGAAAATTCAAAATTCAAAATTCCTAACTCCCCACTCTTATTACGACAAGTCACCCAACGCGTAGAAGTGAAACGACAAGTATTAGGATATCTGCGCGTTAGTCATCCCTGGTTTGAAGTTACTAAACCTAGTCGCCAGTTAATTTTTGATTTGGCATTAGGTATCGGGTTAATGGTGCTTTCCGTAGGCGCAAGTGGTTGGTTTCTTTCGGGTAAAGCGATGGAACCGGTGGGTGAATCTTATCAACGTCTTAAACAATTCACTGCTGATGCTTCCCACGAACTGAGAAGTCCGATCACGTTGATTCAAACTAACGTGCAAGTTGCCCTTGCTGACTTGGATTTAGCAGAAACAGAAACGACTACTTCTTTGCAATATCGACAACAGTTAAAGGTGGTGGAACGGTTAACGCAGCGTTTAGGTAAGTTAGTCAATGACCTACTCTTTCTAGCAAGACAGGATAGCGGTATTAGCAAAGATACTTTTTCACCTTGTCCGTTGGACGCTTTGCTAATAGAGGTGGTTGAAGAACAACAATTGTTAGTCCCTGAGAAAAAAATCGCCCTTTCTCTAGACTTAGTTGACCCTCCTATCTCTGAAACTAGCCCCGAATTACTGGAAAATTGGTTCACTCTTGTAGGTAATTGGGATCAATTGGTACGGCTGTTCACAAATTTAATTGCTAACGCTTTGCATTACACTCCAGCAGGTGGACGAGTGAAAGTGGAATTGGCGCGGATAGAAGGAATAAATCGTGTTTCTGCACTACGTAACACCAGTGCCCAGTTGCAAGTTAAGGTGAGTGATACCGGAGTTGGAATTCCAGCCGAAGCGCTACCACGCTTGTTCGATCGCTTTTATCGAGTAGATCCAGCACGTACTCATAGAACAGGGAATACAGCTACAGCTAGCGCTACAGGTTCGGGATTGGGATTAGCGATCGCTCAAGCTATTGTCGAACATCATCACGGTCATATTCAAGTTGAAAGTGCCCAAGGCATTGGCACTACCTTTACTATCACTTTGCCAATAACTCTTGAGTATTAATTTATTAATAAATTTTTATTTCTTGTGATAGATGTAAAATTTTATTCGATTCAATTTTATTTTAATTATTAGCGAGAAAATAAATCTTCTCGTAGTACACTGAATTTGACTGTAATAAAATGTATTTAATGACAATGATTAACATTTCAAATCTTGAGAATGAAATCTTTCAAAATTTTTGAGACTATTTCCGTATCTTTAGCTAGATGCGATAAATCAAGTGATTGGTTAAATATTTAGATGTACTCAACGACCGATTAAAACCTAATTTAATTTCCGGCTAGAGAAATTTTTGTAATAAAAAAATTGAAGTTTTCTAGGAGTCAAGAATGAATATGAAGTCTCGTAATTTTCGCCAGTCTAGCAAGTTATTGGGCGCTCTTTGTGGGGGATTGCTCATTAGTCTGCCAGCAATTCCTCAAGTATTAGCACAACAATCTACTGTTAAGGTTAACCCAAGTCCCAGCATTTTTAGCGAACCACCCTACAACCGCTCTCAGGCTCCCGGATCGCCAGAATCAGGTGTTACACCACCACGCCCAGTTCCTCCAACTGAGGGGCAAGTATCTCCCGTACCACCACGCCCAGTTCCTCCGGCTGAGGGGCAAGTCTCTCCCATACCACCACAACCAGGTGCTACAACACCACGCCCAATTCCTGGCGATCGAACTCAACAGCCTTCAGCACCTGCGGTTTCCAATGACCAACAACCATTGGTAGAACCACGGCAAGCCCCCAATGCGACGATCGCACTCACTAATGGGATGGTGAATATCAAGTTAGTGAATAATACTGCGGCTAAGATAACTTTCCAAGTGATTGGCGATACAGCACCGCGATCGCTAGAAGGTAAGTCAGATGTAACGCTGCAAGCTTTAAAAGCACCAGTAACAGTAACATTTGAACGACAAGATGGCGGACAGTTAATAGTGACTCCGCAAGGTTCTTCAGAACCAGGAAGCTTGGAAGTCACATTTAAGGAAGCTACCAATGCAGCACAAGGCAGAAGTGCTATGAGAATTGAACGAAACGGTTCAGTGTTCTTGAATTAGTAGGGCTAAGGCGTGGATCATTGATGTCAACTTAACGTGAAACCGCTCGTCCGCCAGGAATTGAAATTCCCGTCTCATAGCTAAAGTCATCTGAAGATGACTTAAATATTGCCAAAAATCTCCAGTCTACTTCAGTAGACTTAAGCTATTAGCCCGAAAATTTATTGACGGGCGGGCATGGAAGCCAACAGATAAGCTATTTCCAGCTTAAGTTGACACCTATGGGCGTGGATTAATACCATTTTGGATTTTAGATTTTAGATTTTGGATTGTGAAACATCCATTGGATAAGTATTTCAGTTTTCCATCTGTCGCAATCATTTTTCAAATTGGTATAACTTATACAAAACTGTAGGGGCAATTCATGAATTGCCCCTACTTGCTGCAAAATATTTTCGGTGTCTTACTGCTACTTTCGCTGAAGCATTTGAGTTAATTGATCCCGTAATTGCACTTCTTGCTTGCTGTCTTGCAATGTCCGCGCCAGTATAATTGCCCTTTCGTAAAAATTACGGGCAGTTAAGTAGTTACCTTGTTGCTTATATAACTGGGCATAAGATTCAAAAGATTTTAATTCTTCGCGTAAATTTTGCGATTCTTTCGCGAGTGCTAAACGCTCCTCTAGTAAGTCAAAGGCGCGTTCGTAACGTCCTACAGCAGTGTGAGCCGTAACTAAACCGTCAATTGCTCGTAATTGATTAGTGCGATCGCGGTTGGTTTTAGCTGTCCGCATTGCTTCACCATAAGTAGCAATGGTATCTTGATAATTTCCAGATGCTAAATAAGCATCTCCTAAATTATTCAAGGTATTTGCTTCACCGATGGCATCGCCAGTCTGACGGCGGAAAATTAAAGCATTTTCATATAGTTTAATCGCCTTGTTATAATCTCCCAACCTGGCACTTACCAAACCCAAATTACTCAAAGACAATCCTTCACCTTCAATATTTTTCACCCCATGAGCAATTGCGAGTGCATCTTCAATTGTTTCACCAGCAGCAGCAGATTCGCCTTTTTGCAGCAGAAATGTACCGATATTATTCAGCACAAAAATCTGAGATTGAAAGTCTTTAATATCACGAGCGATCGCTAATCCTCTTCTGAAAGCATCTTCTGCCTCTTTTGAACTACCAAGCTGTACATAAGCCTTAGCAAGCAAATTGTATGTCAAACCTTGTGCTTTCAGGTCGCCAATGGAATGATATAGTTCTAATGCCCGCAAACAAGATGCAATTGTTTTGTCGGCATGTCCTGAAGCGTATTCTTGTTGACCAATACGCAACAAACCGTCTGCTTCATCTCTTGATTGTCGCCCAACGGAATTATTTAAAGGGCGATGGAGTTGTTCGGAAATATCAACCGCACCTGCTACAGGACTCAGCAAAAAAGCAAACAGTAAAAAGCTGTGTAAAAGTACCTGGGGAGAATAAATCGCACCTACACAAATTAAGCCTACCTTTTGGCAGGGAAATACAAGCCGTTGTTTCATAAAAATTACCCGTAAAGTTGCGGGTTTAAGTAGAAGGTCTAAGAAAAAGTTTTAAGTTTTAAAATTGAAGACAAGTAATATACGCATTTTTACTTAAGTTCTGATTGAGCAAAATCTTCTCCAAAGTATATAGCGCGGATATCTGTGGGCAATTTGTCCTCTAGCATACGATAGCCTTCCTGGAGAAAATTGGCTACCTCATGAGGAGCGATCGCTTCTCCTTCAGCTTGTAGATAAGCAGCGATTCTAGTTTCACTCCAGTGGAAAGTTTGCGCCATTAATACAATTAATCGTAAAACTGGCGGTAGTTGATCTAACGCCTGTTGTACATAGCACCATAGCGGCGGTGAAGTCGCTTGCAGAGAATAATGAATTGCTTCTGTGGGTGGTAGTTTAATCTCATTTATACAGAAAGCTGTCATATTAATTAACCAATTCTGCATAGTCAAGGCTTCCTCACCTGATTCAGAGTCAGTTAACTTTAGTCCACCGAGTTCGTAATAGATATGTCGCCAGGTAAGGGCAAACAGATAATCTGCCTGTACAGGCGATCGCGCCGAATGCCGAATCAAGGTGTAGACTATGGGGCTATAACGGCAAAAAATCACCGTAAAGTACTTTCCAGCATCTGGATAGCGCTGAAACAGAGTCAGTAGTTCATGGTCACTGTGATGGAACAGCGACTTCACCAGTGGGTGATTAGCTTCGGGAAAATGAGGAATTTGCACAAGTCTTGGAGTTGATAATTGTTAAAATAGTTTTGGGAATTGCACTCCCCTAGTAGTCTGCCAAACCAAAATTGTTAGGTGAGGGCTGGGAAAAGGGGAAAGATTAAAGGTTAAAGGAGTAAACATCTTTTCCCTTTCCCCCTTGCCTTTACCCCGCCAAGTTTCCTTGGCGAACTACTAGTTAATCGCATAATATCTTGGTGTTGCTCAGTTTGTAGATGAGACTCAGACTAGTTGAGTATTGATAAACTAGAAACAAGGACTTAATTTTAGTCTTAATCGACAATCATAAAATCAACTCTCTTAAAGAATCCTTATTTGTTCATGGTTATAAAAGTTAGTGCGATCTCGTTCCTGCTCAGTCCCCTTACTTTAGGCTCCTTTCTACCTTCCCTGCCCTTAGATAGCCTATTCTCCACCCAAGGCATTATGGTAATGCTGCTAGCAGCTTACGCTGGTGCCATGTGGATGTTTCTCACCAGCGCCCCAAAAGTACACACTGTAATGGTGTCAGATTTGGAGATTGCCCGACAGTTGTATGAAGGACTGCTAGATTTGCCAGCAGCTGAGGTGCCATTGCACTACTACTACAACTACGAACAAACTATAGGCGCAACTGGCATCGATCCGTTATATATGTCTACCGGGCCGAGCTTGTCTAGCAAAATGATGAATAATGCCAATGATGGGCTGTGGTATCAATTGAAGAAAAACACCCAACTACACGTCATTACTGGTGCAAGTTTAGGTAGTAAAAATCAGCAACGCCACGTTTGTTTTGACCATGACTGCCTGGAAATGATTTTAATGCGAGTCGAAATGCGCGGTTTGAAATTGAAGATTCGTAACCACAAACCCCTGAACTTTTTAGTCAAGGACTATGAAGGGCGCGTTATTGAGGTGGCTGAAGTAGCGAATTAGTAGTTAGTGATTATTAAATTATTTTAGGTTGGGTGGGGCGTAGCTTGCTTGTAGGCATCGCTCCACCCAATATTTTTGGAATTTAGATTGACTCCCGGCTTTGCTCCTAATTAAACGTGAGTTCGACGGAACTAAAAAATGGCAGGAGGTAGTGCAGGCAAATCTTTTGGGTAAATGTCAATTGAAGGTTTTTTAGGCAAATAGGTATAAGCAGCTAAACCAGCCATCAAGTTAACCAAAAAGTTAAATGGACTACGATGGCGAGAGTGTTCTATTTGACATATATTTTTCAGATGATCATTGACAGACTCAATCACAGCACGTTTGCGTAACAGAATCTTATCAATCAGTTTTACCAAACGATTTTTCATTTTCTTCTTAGATTTGTGACTAACTGTAATCCTCGCTCATATAACTCCTCAAATAGTTTTTGAGAGATGTATCCTCTGTCACCAAACAGTTTACCAATTAAGTCCTTAGTCATATCTGGGACTGGTTTTCGGTCATCTACATTTGCGGGAGTTAGTGAAAATGCTAGTAATTCTCCAGAATCATTAATAATTAAATGCAGTTTAAATCCAAAATGCCAGCCCACAGAATTTTTTCCCCATTTCACTAATCCTTTAAATACCTTATGAGAATGCGCCCGACAATTGTGACAAACATTAATTGGTGTGGAATCGATAAAGCTAATCCCTATAACTTCTCCTCTACGCGTGTGCAAAAAGCAACACAATAACATTAAGCACCAGGGCATCAGTTCCACAAACCGAGTGTAGCTGACCAAATTTGGAAATGCTTCATGCCAACTCGGAAGTACATGCAGCGTGTAGAATTCCTTGAAAGTCTTATATCCACTACCATGAAATGCGATGACTATTGTGATCACTTCTGATAAATGCATTCGGGAAGTACTGCGCCGTTCTCCCGTTGTCGATGGTAATTGCGGTACTTGCTGCCAGAGATTTTCCCATTGCTGACAGAAATCATCTACGTCGCAGAAAATTTGTGTAATGTCCAGGCGAGATACAATTGTAGACATAGCCGAGACCCTCATTTTTGTTAGATATTCTTAGTCTCGGCATTTTTTTGTGACTTTTTTGCTGATTCTCAATCAATCGTAGCGATCGCACTTCGTCTATCCAGTTAAGTAAATTCTTATCTAGTGAGCTTTTTGAGCTTTTCTATCCGTCGAACTCACGTTTAATTAATGCGGGAATTTAGATATGGATGCCGAGGAATTGCTCAGGCGTTATGCTGCTGGAGATAGAGATTTTACTGGAGTTGATTTGACTAACGTTAACTTAAGTAGAACCGACTTGCGTGGTATTAATCTGAGTAGAGCTTACTTGGATGGTGCAAACCTAATGGATGCCAACCTCTGTGGGGCTTGTTTGGCAGGTACTCACTTCGAGGCTACTGAAATGATTAATACTGATCTCAGACAGGCTAATCTCAGTGGTAGTCATCTGAGTGCGGATCTGAGTGGGGCTAATCTCAGTGGTGCTGACCTAAATAGGGCTGACCTATATAGCGCTTCTCTGGAGAACACTCTGTTGATTGACACTGATCTCTCTTATACTAAGCTGGAGGCTGCTATTTTTGAGGGGGCTAACCTCAGCTACGCTAACTTGACAGGTAGTACTGATGCTGATGTCAAGAATGCTATCCTTTTCCACACCATCATGCCCGATGGAAGCATTGTGAACAATAGACCATAAGTATAAATAAGAAATTAGTGCGATCGCTGCCGTCGCTAGTTAAAGAACGAAACCCAAATATTGATGAATAATATCTAATTAACGAATGAGGAAGTAAAGCTTAATTGTGTTGTAAAAATTCAACTTTGGGCAATAACGGGTCAGTCACAATACCCACACCGCTAAAACCCCAGCGTTTGAGTAAGTTTCCCAATTGTGTACGCGCAATAGATTCCACCGCAAAGCGATTTGCCACTTCTGCCGCGTGGGTGTTGAGATAGCTAAGGGCGTCAAAGTTTTCTTGAAACAGCAATAAATAACCCGATGTTTCAGCATCAGGACGAGCTATAAGATAATTCCCGTCAGTTTTTGAGCGCACTAAATAATAGACTTCAGACTGCATGGAGATGAGGTTCGTTTAGGAAAAAAAAGTCAATAAAAAACATAGAGGAATATCGAACATCTTTAATTTCCGAGTATCCCTCATTACTTTAATATCAACAATGTAAAATAAATAATTTATCCAAATTTGCCACTGACGTAATCTCTGGTTTCTTCTTGCTTAGGATTGTTGAAAATTAATTCTGTTGCATCATACTCTACCATATAGCCGCTACGGGTTCCTTTCTCTGAAGTCCGAACATTAAAAAAGGCTGTCTTATCAGAAACACGTGCTGCTTGCTGCATATTATGGGTGACAATAACAATAGTATATTGCTCTTTAAGTTCGTGAATCAGTTCTTCAACACGCAAGGTGGAAATGGGGTCAAGAGCGGAGCAAGGCTCATCCATCAGTATAATTTCAGGTTGGACTGCGATCGCGCGAGCAATACATAATCGCTGTTGTTGTCCACCAGATAAAGACGAGCCACTTTGCTTTAGTTTATCCTTGACTTCATCCCACAAAGCTGCTTTTTTGAGACTGCTTTCTACTAATTCATCTAAATCACCTTTGTAGCCGTTGATTTTAGCTCCAAAAGTAATATTGTCATGAATTGACTTGGGAAATGGGTTTGGTCTTTGAAACACCATCCCAATTCTCCGGCGCACCTCTACAGGGTCGATATCGGCTGCATACAAATTTTTATCGTAAAAAAGTATTTTACCTTCTGCCCGAAATGACTCAATCAGGTCATTGAGACGGTTATAGCATCGCAACAACGTACTTTTACCACAACCAGAAGGGCCGATAAAAGCAGTCACCTGATTTTTCGGTATATCTAGCCAAATATTCTGTAAGGCTAAAAACTTGCCGTAGTAAATGTTGAGATTTTCAGCCCGTAAAACGGTTTCAGTGTCATTCGCTGTCTTAGTGTTGGTAGCCATAAATTAAATCTAGTGTTTGTTTAAGCGATGGGATTCGCACTGTGGATGGTTTTACTAAACTTTTTTGCGAGTTACCCAGCGAGCGATGATACTTGTGATTAGAACCATCAATACCAAAATCAAAGATGCTGCCCAAGCTAGAGATTGCCAATTTTTAAACGGAGAAATGGCGTATTTGTAAACTAAAACAGCCAGAGAAGCTGTTGGTTGGAATAAACCATCTGGCCAAAAGTTAGAAAATAGAGCAGTAAATAGCAAAGGTGCGGTTTCTCCAGATGCTCTGGCGATCGCTAGCGTTGCCCCAGTTACAATAGCTGGTAAAGCTGCTGGTAAGACTACTTGACTTACAGTTTGAAAGTTAGTCGCTCCCAACCCTACAGAAGCTTGTCGCAAATCTTGCGATACTAACTGTAACGCTTCATCAGTAGTTCGTAGAATAATTGGCAACATCAAAATTGCCAGTGCAAACCCTCCAGCTAGAGCTGAATACGATCCTAAGTTCAACTTTACCATTGTCAAAACTACAATCCCATAGGCAAATACCCCAGCAATAATGGAGGGGACTCCGCTAAGGACATTAGCTGCAAAACGCACCCATCTAGCTACTCTCGCCGAACTAAATTCTGTAATGTAAATCGCCCCTAAAACTCCAAAGGGGATACTAATCAAGGCAGCAATTCCTACCATCAGCAGCGTGCCTAAAATGGCATTACCAAAGCCTCCTCCCTTTTGGAGAGCTTTGGGTGGCAATTCAACAAACACGGCCAGATTCAGACTGCTAAAGCCTTTAATAATCACGTAAGAAAGCACTGCTAGCAAAGGTAAAAGTGCTAATACTCCGCAGGTAAAAGCGATTACGGTCATCACTGTATTGAACAGTGTTCTTTGAGACATGGCGGAGCGAGTTAAACTGCGCTCTGGAAAATTAGAAGTCATAATTTAACCCAAAACTAAGCTATATTCGCTTGACTCTCAGAACGATCAACTCTGCCAGAATATTGACTACTAGTGTCAAGAAAAATAGAATTAAAGCCGCATACATTAAAGCCGAAACTTGCAAACCACTAGCTTCTGAAAATTGATTTGCCAGTAGAGAAGAAATCGTATTGGCTGGTGCTAAAAGAGAAAGACTGATGTTGTTGGAGTTACCGATTAACATGGTTACAGCCATTGTTTCTCCCATTGCCCGGCCCAGTCCCAACATCACAGCACTAACTATGCCGGAAAAAGCTGCTGGGATAA
Organism: Nostoc sp.; assembly: GCF_036917375.1. Classification (GTDB taxonomy): domain Bacteria; phylum Cyanobacteriota; class Cyanobacteriia; order Cyanobacteriales; family Nostocaceae; genus Nostoc. Next base: position 23,306 of record NZ_JBALDN010000035.1, on the reverse strand, counting down.
GAACTTGCAAAATCGTTTCCCAGCGGGTTGCTCCCAGTCCGATAGAAGCTTGGCGCAAACTGGGGGGTACAGAAATCAAGGCATCGCGGGATAAAGCTGTGATGATGGGCAAAGTCATAATCGCTAATATGACTCCTGCCGGCAACATTCCTGGCCCTGTCGGAGAAGTGCTAAAAAATGGCAGCCAGCTGAAGTAACCATTCAGCCATTTTCCCAAGCTGGTTAATATTGGCACCAAAACGAAAATACCCCACACGCCATAGACAACGCTGGGAATAGCTGCGAGCAGTTCTACCGCAAAAACCAGTACCAGTTTCACTTTTGCAGGTAAAAAATCCTCGCTCAGTACAATGGCAGTACCAACGCCAATTGGGACTGCTATAAGCAGACCAATAAAAGAACTCACGAGAGTTCCATAAATTTGAGGTAGCACCCCATAGGTATCATTAACCGGATTCCAAGTGGTATTGGCTAAAAAGCTGGCACCAAACTGTTGAATAGCAGGCCAAGCACCAATTGCAACTTGTGACCCGATCCATAATAAAATGCCAGCAACCCCAAAAGCGAAAATTTTAGTCAGCCAAATAAAACCCAAATCTAGGGATTTTTCGGCGTCAGAGCGATTTTTCATCGCTGATGACAGATTTTGAGAATTTGTAGTCATGAATACCGACTTTCAGAATTAAATCAGAGAAAAATATGGGAGGCAACCATATTAGTAAAATTGTCGCCTCATCATCTATTTAAACTGACTTATACAATAGTAACTCCGTGTGCAAAGTTACTACTGGATAGGCATGGTTTATTACTTACTTGCTAGCGCTATTACCACTAGCAACAGAAATTTTATATTCTGGGCTGATTTGGTCAGCAGCAGCAGCCACCTTTGTGATGACATTTGTCGGTAGAGGAACATATCCTAATGCACTAGCCTGCTTCTGTCCATCAGTTAAAGCGTATTCGATCGCAGCTTCAATCGCCTTGGCTTTTGCCGCATTGGGGTATTTTTTGTAAGCCAAAATCCAGGTGTAAGTGACGATGGGATAGGAATCAGCCCCTTCGGGATCGGAAATGAAGGAGCGGAGATTTGCGGGTAGAGGTACTGATTCGAGAGTTTTAGAAGCTGACTCTTCACTAGCTACAACAAACTTACCGCCTTTATTTTCCAAAGCAGCAAACTTGAGACTATTTTGTTTGGCATAGCCATACTCGACATAACCAATGGAACCTTGAGTTTGTTGGATTTGGGCAGTAACACCCTCGTTACCTTTAGCACCGACTCCCTTAGGCCAGTTGACAGTTTTGCCTTCACCAACTTTACTCTTCCACTCAGGGCTGATAGCGCTGAGGTGTTTTGTGAACACACCAGTGGTTCCGCTACCATCGGAACGATAAATAACTGTGATTGCCTCTTTCGGAAGTTTTGCACCTGGATTAGCTTTGGCAATTTGGGCATCATCCCAAGACGTGATTTTGCCTAGTAGAATATCGGCGTAAACGGCTCGTGGTAGCTTGAGTTCTGGAACATCAGGCAAGTTGTAAGCCAACACGATGCTACCAGCAGTCACAGGTAGTAAAATAACACCTCTATCTGCTGGTACTTTCTGGATTTCTTCATCCTTCATTGCGACATCGCTGGCACCAAAGTCTACAGTGCCTTTGATAAATTGTTCAACTCCAGAACCGCTACCAACTGATGCATAATCAACTTGCAGATTGGGATATTTTTTGTTTAAATCTGTGAACCAGGTATCGTACAGTGGTGCCGGAAAAGACGCACCAGCTCCGCTTAACTTTACGGTTCCGCCAAGGTCTAATTTAGCTGGGCTAGAGGCAGTAGTATCTGTAGCAGTACCAGAAGGTGTATCCTTGGTAGCTGTACCATCTGGTGTTTGCTGTCCGCCACAAGCTGCTAGGCTGATTGTCAGTGCTAACACTGAAATTGAACCTGTGAGGCGATGAGTTTTTGTTGCACTAAGACGTGAGAGCATCGCTATCAATTTTTTAGTAACTTTTCAGGTGAGCGTTTCTAAGATACTCCCAAAGCACAACAATAGAGATTAACGAAAGGTTAACAAAGCAATAAAGATACTTGTTTTTTTGATGAAGAGTCAACCCTTGTTTTTAGTTTTTATTGATAAATTTTATACCTTACTTTAAGTTCAAGATAGAAATATTACTACCGTAAGTTTGTTATACCTATTTACAAAAATTTATTGGTAGTGTAATTTCGTTGGTCAAGTCATAAAAAAATAATATATAAATATTAATTAAGATTAAGCATTAAACACTTTGTAGCCAAATTTAGGCAGTGCTTTGCAAAACCAGTATAAATACAAATATAAATAATGTTAATTTACCATATTTTAGGTTAAATACCAGAATTCACAGCACGCCTCAGCCAAGAAAATCAGATAATAGACACCTCAGCTACAATTCGTAGAACTGAAAAATTACATACCAAAAAGGCAAAAGAAAATATGCTAGTTCGTTAAGATGTAAGCACAAATTTCATTTCAAAATTAATGAATATGCTAGTTGCTGTTGGTTTTCCTTTTTGCTTTTCCTTGGTTGCCTGATAAATGTTTGCCGCTTCCAATCAATTACTATGGTCTATGATTGGCTTACTCCTGACAATGGGTGGTACCTTCTTAGAAGTTTATGGCATCACCTTTCCTTGGACTTGGAGTCAGCACGGAATTCAGACTTTTTCTTTAGGTGTCACTTTTCAAATTGGCGCAGTATTGTTAGTGGGTTGTTTAGGAGGCAAAAATGCGGGTGCGCTCTCGCAAATTGCCTATTTAGTCATGGGGTTAACCTTATTACCAGTATTTGCCGATGGCGGCGGTATTGGTTATATCAAGCTGTCTCAGTTTGGCTATCTACTAGGCTTTATTCCTGGGGCTTGGATTTGTGGCTTAGTTGCCTTTAAAGCCAGACCTCGATTAGAAACTCTTGCCTTTAGTTGTGTCTGTGGCTTGTTAACTCTCCACATCTGCGGTATTACTTATTTGATTATTAGCTATTTTTTTCAGTGGAAAGGCACAGAAAATCTACCCTTGATGCAAGCAATCCTTAAATACTCCTGGTTTGCACTACCAGGTCAACTAACCGTGGTCTGTGCAGTTACTGTAATAGCATATATATTGCGTCACTTAATGTTTTATTAGTTCATTGCCTTTCGTCCTTTGTCATTTGTCAAAAGCTCATGACCAATGACCAATGACTAATGACCGACGACCAACGATCAATGACTAATTCGCCATGCATTTAAAAAATCGTCTTTTCTGGATTGCTGCCTTCATTGCTTTTTTCTTAGACCAAATAACAAAGTACTGGGTAGTACAAAGCTTTAGCTTGGGGCAGACACTACCACTCTTACCTGGGATATTTCACTTCACCTATGTCACTAACACTGGTGCAGCTTTTAGTCTGTTGAGCGGGAAAGTAGAGTGGTTGCGCTGGCTGTCTTTAGGAGTGAGTTTAGTATTGATAGCATTAGCATTAATTGGCCCAACATTAAATTTGTGGGATCAGTTAGGCTATGGCTTAATTTTAGGTGGAGCGATGGGCAACGGTATCGATCGTTTTGTTTTAGGCTACGTCGTTGATTTTCTTGATTTTCGCCTGATTAACTTTGCTGTATTTAATGTGGCAGATTCATTTATTAGTATCGGTATTGTTTGCCTGTTAATTGCTTCTTTGCAAAAAACACCGACTCCAACAGGCAGATCCCATTAAACTATTAAGCCTGGGATGATTAATCCCAGGCTATTGACTTATTGAAACCCTTGCTTAGTCTTATATGCGAAGACTTTACGTATAAGGTTTTATCAATTTTTATTTGTCACCTAACACCAGTTTGCATAACTGGTGCAAGAGTTCAAGAAAGATGCACCGGCGATCGCTGGTGGCAAACCATTATTTATATTATGCCCCAGCTTTTAATTTAGTTACCTGTGGTAGGAGTTTTTGGCGAACTAGAGCCAGGAGTACTGGGAGAGCTACCTGGTTTGATACTGCTACCAGGAGTGCCAGGAGTGCCAGGTTGTTCAGGAGTTGTTGAGCTACCTGGTTCAGTAGTGCTACCAGGAGTGCCAGGTTGTTCAGGAGTCGTTGAGCTACCTGGTTCGGTAGTGCTACCAGGAGTGCCAGGTTGTTCAGGAGTCGTTGAGCTACCTGGTGGAGTTAGGTTGCTAGGTGCGCCTTCAGGAGTGGTTGGGCTTCCTGATGGTGGAGTTAAGTTGCTAGGTGCGCCTTCAGGAGTAGTCGAGCTTCCTGGTGGTGGAGTTAAGTTGCTAGGTGCGCCAGGTGCCGATGGAGTTGTGCTTCCTGGTGCTGGAGTGGTTTCGGGAGTACCAGATCCAGAAGGAGTGGTTCCTGGTGCAGTTGTGCTATCAGGAGTAGTAGTGCTATCAGGAGTTGTTGTTTCTGCTGGTACTGTAGTGCTACCAGGAGCGCTAGGAGTGGCTGCTGTGCCGCCGGGACAGCGAGAGTTTAGCGGAAAATGATCGCACAGAATTTTCTTACCTTCTGGCGACAGCTTGATTTCCGTTGGTGCGCTAGTGGAGTCGCTACTAGATTGGGCTATGGGGGATTTACTGGATTCGGCTACAGCAATATTAGTGGTAAGTGCCAAAGATAAAGCTGCACCAATCAGGCTCAGAGATTTTCCCATCATTCTGCAATTAACCTCAACGGAACACTCGCCCTATTAAAGCAGATAATTAAGATTTAGAAAATCTTCCTAAATGAAGATATTTAGGTTTGTTTCAAAATATGTGAATATGTAAAATTGGTAACATTTAAATCAGTTGTTTATTGATAACTAGTGTTTAAAAAGACAAATGCAAAAATTATACTTGTAGTTATTGAAGGTTTAATACTAGCCCAGATAAGCTTATGAGAATACATAAACAGTATTTAATTCTATAAAGAAGTGATTAAAATCACAAATGCTTTATAGTTTTAATATAAATTTAAGTATAAATTAAATCAAAAAGCCCCGTAGAGCTAATTTATGCTTTGGCTTATGAGTAAAATGATGAAAGACTAACATCTAAAATTGATTGTAATTCGCCCGATTCTTCATTAAAAACTGTGATGTGAATAGCCGATGAGTTCTCCCCAACCCCCTCACAAGCCACAAACGTTACTAGGTCAACTGACTCAAGCAGTACATACGATTCAAGCTAGGGTCGATTTTTCAAAATTGGCGCTCAAGCCTAATGCCAAAGTACCGGAACTTTGGGTGCAGGATGCGGGGGCGGATAAAGCAGAAGTATATCCACTGTTGGGCGATCGCTATATTCTCGGTCGTAGCTCGAAATCCAGCGATATCGTTATCCGTAACCCTGTTGTCAGCCAAATTCACCTCTCATTATCGCGGAATTCTAGTCAGCGCACACCAGTTTTCACGATCAAAGACGAAAACTCCACCAATGGCATTTATCGTGGCAAACGTCGTGTTAGTTCTCTAGAACTGCGTCACGGCGATATTCTGACTCTGGGACCCCCAGAACTCGCCGCTTCTGTACGGTTGCAATATGTCGATCCACCAGCATGGTATGTCAAAGCTGCAAGTTGGACAGCTTATGGAGTTGGTGGTGTCAGTGCCCTGTTAACGTTAGTGATTGGCGTTGAATGGCTAAAATTTTCAGTCAAGCCTCTACCGACAGCTACACGCGCCCCAGTAGTTGTTTACGCCCGTGATGGAGCCACTCCCCTGAGAGAACCTCGGACAATCTCTCATGTGGACATGAAGCGATTAGATGAATTTGGCCCTTATTTGCCTGCGGCGGTAGTGGCTTCAGAGGATAGTCGTTATTACTGGCACTTTGGGGTTGATCCTCTGGGGATTTTACGGGCTGTGTTGATTAATAGCCGCACCGGAGATGTGCAACAAGGAGCCAGTACTGTAACCCAGCAAGTTGCCCGCAGTTTGTTCCGCGAGTATGTAGGTAGACAGGATACCCTTGGCCGCAAATTGCGGGAGGCAGTTGTCGCCTTAAAGCTCGAAACCTTTTACAGCAAAGATGATATTTTGCTGATGTACTTAAATCGGGTTTTTTTGGGAGGTGATACCTCTGGTTTTGAGGATGCAGCTCGGTATTACTTTGAGAAGCCGGCTAAAGAATTAACTTTGGCAGAAGCAGCAACATTGGTAGGAATTTTACCTGCTCCCAACGCTTTCGATTTTTGTGGGGATGGGCCAAATAAGCTAGAAGCGGCTGAATACCGAAATCGTGTGATTAAGCGGTTGCTGGAGATGGGCAAAATTAAAGCAGAGGATGCGAACCGAGCTAGACGTTCCACTGTTCAAATTAGTCCTAAAGTCTGCGAACAGCAAGCGAAAACGATCGCACCTTATTTTTACAGCTACGTCTTCTCTGAACTTGAATCAATCTTGGGAGAGGGAGCAGCAAGAGAAGGAAACTATATCATTGAAACCAAGCTCGATCCTACGATACAGAGACAAGCAGAAGCAGCATTAAGTAATTCGGTCAACAACTCTGGTAGAACTTTTAATTTTTCTCAAGGGGCATTAGTCACTCTTGATTCTAGTACAGGCAGTATTCTGGCAATGGTAGGCGGCACTGATTACAAAAAAAGTCAGTTCAATCGTGCTGTTCAAGCCAAAAGACAGCCAGGTTCCACCTTCAAAATCTTTGCTTACACTGCTGCTATTCAACAGGGAATTTCGCCATCCGACAGTTATTCCTGCGCCCCTTTAACTTGGCAAGGCTTTACTTATAAACCCTGTCGTGCTGGTGCTGACACTAGTTTAGATATTGCCACCGGGCTGGCGCTTTCAGAAAATCCCATCGCCTTGAGAGTTGCCAAACAAATCGGGCTGGATAAAGTTGTAGCAATGGCGCAGCGTTTGGGTATAAAATCAAACCTCGATCCGGTTCCCGGCTTGGTACTGGGTCAAAGCGTAGTCAATGTTTTGGAAATGACTGGTGCTTTTGGCGCTATTGGCAATCGCGGTGTATCGAATCCTCCCCATGCCATTAGCCGAATTTTAGACAGTGGTGATTGCAGCGATCGCAATGATATCAAAACCTGTCGTGTAATCTATTCCTTCGACCAAGATCCAGGTGCCAACAAACGAGTGTTGACAACTAATGTCGCTGATGAAATGACTAGTTTGATGCGCGGTGTAATCGCCAGAGGTACTGGTCGTAGTGCTGCCATTGGATTAGGTGAAGCTGGTAAAACTGGCACGACTGATAAAAACGTTGACTTGTGGTTTATTGGTTTTATCCCCAGTCAACGACTTGTAACTGGCGTTTGGCTGGGAAACGACAATAATTCTCCGACATCTGGCAGCAGCGCTCAAGCAGCTCAATTGTGGGGAAATTATATGCGGAGAATTACAAGGTAATTGGGCATTGGGGATTGGGCATTGGGCATTGAGAATTGAAAATTGGGAACTATTGATCAATAAATGATCAATGGACCTTTGTGAGAAGACCGGATTTTGAGGACTTAGAAGTTTATCAACTTTCTGAAAAGCTTGCTAATGCAATTTGGCATATTGTTAAAGGATGGGACAATTTCACTAAAGATACACTGGGCAAGCAAATTGTTCGGTCTGCTGATAGTATTTGTGCGAATATCGCGGAAGGTAGAGGTAGGTACAACGACCAAGACAATCGACGTTTTGTCAAGATTGCGAGAGGGTCTTTGTATGAAACTATCAGTTGGTTGAGGTTAGCCTACGCCAGACATTTATTGACAAATGAACAGGTGAGCAGATTTAAACCAGTTCTTGATGAACTATTACCCAAGCTCAATGCTTATTTAAAAGCCATAGGGAATAGGGAATACTAACTTAATTCTCTTGCCTCATGCCCCATGCCCAATGCCCCATACCCAATGCCCCATGCCCCATACCCAATTACTGATATCCCTTCCAAGGAGTGACTTCAAGCTTGCCGTTAGGCTTGAATATCACTTGGAAATGGGCTAGAGGTTCTTTGTTATTGGGAGCAGCTACATTAGAACCATAGATGTCGTTAAACATCTTAGGAAGAGGTGTTTCTCGGAAATAATCAAAGGCGACTTGATTAAGTGGTTCATAGTCAGCAATTACACCATCTTTGTTGACTGCTACTCGATATTTTAAATCTCGCGTAAAGGTGGGGGTGCCACTCCAGGTTTGACGAACTGTATTATAAAGCTTTTTATTTAAACCTTTAGTGATATTAGAGTCAGTAATTTTTGCACCGACTACCTCTGGTGTCTTAGCGTATCCTCGCCAAGGGCTAACTTGCAGCACACCATTTGTAGTAAACACTATTCTGAATTGGGCTATCGGTTCATTAGAAATGGGAGCGCGGTTAGCAGGATTGTAAAGTAGGTTAGGCAGAGGAGTTTGCCCGACTTCTTGATTGGCCTCTTTATTCACCGCTTTATAACCAACGATCGCTCCATCCGCAGCTACACCTAAACGATAGATCAAATCCTGTTGCAATCCTGAACGCCTAGTCCAAGCTGGATGAACTTGATTATACACTTGACGATTCAATGCACGCAGCTGCGATGGATCGGTAATTTCTGGAACTGTATTTAAAAGTGCTTCTAAATCTTTGACTGCTGGCTTTTCATCAGCTGTGGGTGTTGCTGTAGGTGTTCCAGCCTCGATGGGTGTTGCAGCTGCTGATACTGGAGGATTAAGGCTCTTTGTTGTAGAGCTACTTTGTTCATCTGGCTTAGGCTGTGGTGGACGAATTTGGGGAGGTGGAATCAAGTTAAATGCGATCGCTGCTACTGCTAAACTTGATACTCCTACAGCCGCAGGAATAGCTTGCCTAATTACAGCCTGACTAGCACCGCCATAGCGTCTAGTAACTGGTTGTAGCTCTAGAGATAATTCTGGTAAAGTTTGAGTATCAGCGAAAAACTGATCCACTGCTTCTACCAAATCGAACAACTGTACCGTATTCAAATCTATTTCAATAGGCGGACGTTTAGAATTATTAGAGCGATCGAACCCCTCTGGAGCATTCTCTGAATGTACGATCAACCTGTGGCGGTTGCCGTCAATTTTTTGAAACTCTACTAGCTCCGATTCCTGGTTGTGTGCTTGCGGATTGGGTACAGTACTCAGAAATTCTTGAGCGTAACCACTAACAGCCCTCACCAAACTTTCAAAAAATTCTCGCCCTCCGGTTAGGGGTTGATTGTAACCAGATAAATAGCATTCTGCATTTACCAATATCGATAATTCTGGGCGCATTTCCTGGAACTGTGCAGCCCTAGTGACATCACTTAACCCTTCTAAAAGAAGAGTACAATTAGGTAGACTGTACTTACGTTGAATATTCATTCCACTTCACCGTCAAAAAGACTAATCCAGAACCGCTGCATTCCAGCAGTACCAGTACAAAATAGTAATTGTCCTAACAAATTTATTGCTAGCGCATCTAATTTTTCATCAGAAGTTAATGCTAGTACACCAGAACGTCGAGCATTCATCCGGCTTTTAAAATGCGCTCTAAACCGCTCTAAATAATTAGATAGCCGCAAATTCTGTTCTAATGGAATCTGTTTTTCTTCCATTTGTTGACATATCATTAATAACTGGCGGATGACAACAGTTAAACGCCGTGCTATGTAGCAAGCAATGACCACCAAAGCTTTTGCTTCCATAATAGTTAAGGGACGGCGCATGTGCGCTCTTCGTAGCGGGTTAGAGCTACGCATCCGCCATAAATTCACCCTGTCTTTAACAATTCCTTTCAGATCCAACTCTTGAGCAAAAGACAGGATTGCTTCCGAACCACCAAGTTCTAAAGCTTCTATTGCCAGTAAAATCAGGTCAATTTGCAGCCTGGTTCTCCGAGGACACGTTTTGGAAGCGATCGCAGGATCTGGTAAAGTGTCCAGAATCATCGGCAGTGAGTCTTGGGTTGGACTGTTGAACGGCGTTAAACTTGCTGAAACATTCATTCTATAAATACCTTGTGCGGTTCCAACAGACTAGATAAAACAAATTTAAGATCGGTAGCCAAGACTTGAGCCTTAGACTTGTGGCAGTAGTATGACTACCTGATATATACATTACTTAACTCTTTCTACTCAAAGTTTTCCCTATATTGAAATCAAAATTTTAAAACATAACTAAATTCACCTCATTTATTAGTGAAATACCTTTTATAGCTTGGTTTAGATTCTAATTATCGTCAATGAAGGGTGAAGCTTCAGCCTCGACTTCCACTTGACCCCCAGCGTATGACATTATAGTGTACGATTTTTCAGGTATCTGAAATTGGGCATGGGGCATTGGTGAGGCAGTGACGGGTACGCAGGGGTCTCCCCAAGTGGAGCAACTGCCGTCATTGGGCATTGTTTATTAATTTATCTCTCTCATGCCCCATTTCCCATTACCTACTCCCCATTCCCCATTTTATGGATTTAAAGTCTCTCGTTCGTGACATTCCAGATTTCCCGAAACCCGGAATTTTATTTCGGGATATTACTACGTTACTGCGCGATCCAGAAGGACTGCGCTATACTATTGACTTTTTAACACAAAAATGCAATGAAGCTGGAATAACCGCTGATTATGTCATTGGTATGGAGTCGAGGGGATTCATTTTTGGTTCACCTCTGGCTTATAAATTAGGAGCTGGTTTTATTCCCATCCGCAAAAAAGGGAAGTTACCAGCAGCCGTTCACTCAATTGAATATGAATTAGAGTATGGTACAGACTGCCTAGAAGTGCATCAAGACGCTTTACACCAAGGTAGCCGAGTTTTAATTGTGGACGATTTGATTGCCACAGGTGGAACTGCGAGTGCAACAGCAAAGTTGGTGCAGAAAATTGGCTGCGAACTAGTAGGATTTGGGTTTATTATCGAGCTACGGGATTTACAAGGGCGTACATATTTGCCAGACGTGCCGATTATCTCTTTAATTGAATATTAGTCATTAGTCATTAGTCATTGGTCAATAGCAAAACAACTGGCAAATGACGAAAGACAAAGAACAAATGACAAAGGACAAAATATAAATGACATCTACGAAAATTTCCTTGGAGACAGGTCGGGATTGGCTAATCGAGCTAGTCACGAGCGAAACTTTTGTTTATGTGGTAAAGCGGCTATTGCAGGCACTGCTAACTTTGTTGTTGGCCTCAGCGTTGTCGTTTTTCATCATTCAACTGGCTCCCGGTGATTATGTAGATACGCTGCGGCAAAATCCGAAGATATCTCCTGAAAGAATTGAGGAAATCAAACGGCAGTTTGGTCTAGATAAGTCTTGGCCAGAGCAATTTGGGTTATGGCTATGGCGAATCTTCACCAAAGGGGATTTTGGCACGAGTTTTATTTATCAACGTTCAGTGGCATCGCTGTTGTGGGAAAGAGTACCAGCAACTTTGCTATTAGCGATCGCATCTTTAATTGTCACATGGGCGATCGCCATCCCTTTAGGGATCTTTGCCGCTGTTAAACAAAATAAGCCAGCAGACCGGATTTTACAGGTGATTAGTTACGCAGGACAAGGCTTTCCCAGTTTCATCACTGCCTTAGCGCTGCTGGTTTTAGCCCAAATCACCTCGCCATTTTTCCCAGTGGGTAGCATGACTAGCATCAATCACTCAGAACTGTCGTGGTTTGGCAGAATCTTAGATATCGGCTGGCACATGATTTTACCCACCATCGCACTCTCAATTACTAGTTTTGCGGGTTTGCAACGCATCACTCGCGGCGAATTATTAGATGTCCTGCGTCAAGATTACATCCAAACGGCTCGTGCCAAAGGTTTACCAGAAAACCGCGTCATCTATGTTCATGCACTCCGCAACGCCATAAATCCCTTAATTACTTTATTAGGTTTTGAATTAGCTGGTTTATTAAATGGTGCCTTCATCGCCGAATTTTTCTTCAACTGGCCTGGTTTAGGGAGATTGGCTTTACAGGCTTTACAAGCTCAAGATTTATATTTATTAATGGCAAGTTTGGTTATGGGCGCAGTACTGCTGATTGTTGGGAATTTAATCGCCGACTTGATGCTCAAAGCAGCCGATCCACGCATTCGCCTAGAAAATCTCAATTAGCAGCAATTCTAAAATTCAAAAAATTCAAAACTTATTGGACGTTTTCCAGAGTCCTTTCAACTATCAAACAACGCCGATCTCAGGTCACTATCAAAATTTTGGAACCTTAAGCCTGTTCAGTGCTGTTTTGTTCAGAATTGCTGGGTTTTGGTACTGTGGATAATCCCATCTGTTTGAGTAGTCGCTTGATATGGCGATCGCTTACCTCAATCCCAAATTCTTTCGCTAGATGTTTCCCTAGCCAGTTAGCTGTCCATCGCCTAAAAGAATAGCCACGATCGCGGGGACTACTTTTAATCAGTTCTTTCAAACGTTCTAAATACTCGTCATTTATTGCCTTCGGGCGACCAATGGGGCAATCTTGCCATTGGTGCGCCATCCCTGTTCGGGCTATGTGCATCCAATGCCTTGCTGTTGCTAGGCAACACCCCAAAATTTGACAAATTTCAGTTTGGGTTTTTCCCTCATCTGCCAACAACATGATTTTAATACGTTGTTGGTAAGATTCGGGTATAGTTTTTTCCAAACTTGCTAACAGTAATTTTCGCTGAAATGATGTTAAATACTTACTGTTAATTACATTTATGTTTCTTGTTTCAATTTTCGTTTGATAGTCGGACATATAAGTATTAACTAGATTTGTAGACACGCAAATGTCTTCTGAACGATGCATAATTTTGCAATATCTCTACTTCTGGAAATATTGCAAAAGCTAATTTTTTCGCAACTGTAATACTTGTTACTATTTATTTTTGATTTTCTGCAAGAAATAAATATGCTAAGTAATATGTTTTACAACGGTTTTTAAACATTCCTTTTGTAAGCCTAGATTAGACTACAAATCCAATTCGTAAATTCCGAAAATAGTCGTTAAATTTTAGTAACCTTTTTGTAAAGATAAATTTCCTCTGAGAAGAAAAAAAGTTATAACGAAGTCGCCATTACCACGGATGAAAATTCGTTTGAGAGATCGCATACGTAAGGGCACAATATATTTATTGTGCCCCAATAATGAACTGTATTCCCCATAGATGAAAATTGCTGTAACCGCTTAATCTTCTAGTAAAGGAAGAGTGACGGTAAAGGTTGTACCTACTCCAACTTGGCTATTAACTACAATTTCGCCCCCGTGTGCATCGACACATTTTTTGGCGATCGCTAGCCCCAAGCCAGTACCAGGTATGTTTCCCACATTGTCCGCCCGTCGGAAAGGCTGAAACAGTCGTTTTTGGTTTTCTTGAGGAATGCCAATTCCCCAATCTTGAACTCGGAAAATTACCGCTTTTTCCTGACCAATTAGTTCAAAGCGCACCATGCCGCCCGGTAGTGAATACTTAATAGCATTGCTAAGTAAATTGCCCAAAATGTGCCGCAGTAAGCTTTCATCCCATAAAGCTTCATCTAATTGCCCAAAACTGGCGAACACTAAAGTCAGATGCTTATCATTTGCAATCAATCGAACTTCATCAACCATTTGGCGACAAAAAGCTTCTAAATCTAAGCAGATGACTTCAAAACCGAGTCTACCAGAATCAGCTTTACCGATGAATGTAACTTCATCCAATAGCTGCGCCATGTTTTTAATTGCCGAGCGAATCATTTGCAAATGATTCTGTTTTTTCTCTTTAGTTAATCTTTCATCCTGATTTTGTAGCAATCCAGCAGCCAAGAGAATAGTATTTAGCGGATTGCGGATGTCATGGGAGAGCATTGAGACAAATTCAGATTTGAACTGGTTGAGTTCATTGGCTTTTACGAGTTCAGCAGTTCGTTCTTCAACCCTAGTTTGTAACGTTTCATTGACGGTGCGTAATGATTCTAAAACCTGCTTGCGCTCGATCGCATAACGCAAAGAACGAACCAACACATCAACATTTACCTGGCGCTTGACTAGATAATCTTGCGCCCCCTGACGCACTGCTTCAATTGCCAGTTCTTCGTCATTTGTATTGGTTAAGACAACAATCGGTGTACTTGGCGCTCGATCGATCAGAGGAGGTAGAGATGACAATCCTTGACTGTCAGGTAGAGTTAAATCTAATAAAATAACATCATAATTACATTGACTTAATTCCTGAAGTGCTTCCCCCAATCGCATCACATGAACCAGAGTAAACTCTTGCGACTGGGCTTGGGTCAGAAACTCTTGTAACAACCTAGCAGAAGCTAGGTTATCCTCAATTAACAAGATTTTTACTGAGTAGCTCACAACCATAATCTTCGGGTTTCACCCCCTATTGCTCCTCTATCTTGTCATTAGTCATTAGTCATTGAGCATTAATCAATAATTCTTCTGCTCCCTCTGCTCCCCCTGCTCCCCCATCTCCCCTGCCCCCTGCCTCACTCTGATGGTAGAGTCACGGTAGAGAGCCAAAAATCTTCAATACTCTTGACGATTTGAAATAATTGGTTGAGGTTGCGAGATTTAGTGATGTAGCAATTCACATGTAAATCGTAGCTGTGAAAAATGTCATCCTCATTTTTTGAGGTTGTTAACACAACAACTGGAATACGCTTTAGTAGTGGGTCGGCTTTTATTTCCGCCAGTACTTCTCGACCATCTTTTTTAGGCAAATTCAAATCCAGCAGGATGAGGTCAGGGCGCGCTGCCTCAGCATATTCACCTTCTTGGCGTAAATAAGCCATAGCATCTATGCCATCCCTGACCGTTACTACTTGGTAGGACACTGAACTATTTTTCAACGCTTCTTGGATTAAGCGAATGTCAGCTTTATTGTCCTCGACCAAAAAGATGGTTTTGTGTTTTTCTCCCGTTTCTACGCTCAAGTTCGCGTCCTCCAACTGGAATCGTAAAGTAGAAGGTTGCGCCTTCACCCAGTTCTGACTCTACCCAGATCCGCCCCCGGTGACATTCAACAATCTTCTTACAGATGGCTAAACCCATACCTGTACCAGTATATTCATCCCGCGTGTGCAAGCGCTGAAAAATTACAAAAATGCGATCGCTAAATTTTGGATCGATGCCAATTCCATTATCCCGAACTGAGAATAGCCATGCATCTTCTATCCTTTCTGCTCCCACGTGGATTTGTGGCAGCTGATCGCTGTGGAACTTAATGGCGTTACCGATGAGGTTTTGGAATAGCTGCATCAGTTGGGTGCTGTCAGCCATGACTACGGGTAAGGGATCGTGGGTGATAGTAGCGCCAGTTTCATTAATGCGTTGACGCAAATTGCCCAATCCCCGATTTAAGGCTGTCTCTACCTCGTTCATTTGAAATGCGATCGCTTGCATATCCACTTTCGAGTATGCCAGCACGTCATCAATCAACGTCTGCATCAGGCTAACTCCCTGCACAGCGTAACTAATAAACTCCTGAGCATCTTCGTCAAGTTCTTCGCTATAGCGCATCTCTAACAGCTGTACGTAATTTACAACTTGATTGAGTGGTTCTTGCAAGTCATGGGAGGCGACGTAGGCAAACTTTTTCAATTCGGCGTTAGAACGTTCTAAATCTTGCGCTAACTGGGCTAGTTCATCGGCTTGACGCAGCACAATATTAACAATTGCTTTCCGCAATTCTAGTGCTGCTTTAACTTCTACATCTTTCCAAGGTAAAGATGTTAAGCGAACCGTTTCTTTCCACAATTCAAACGATTTACGCGGACACAGACGAACATTTCCTTCTGACTGGTTAACTTCAAACGCCTTATTAGGATCGCCACCCCAATTTACAGTTTGAATTACTTCTGGTCGGAACCACAAAACATAATTTCGCTTGGCGATGGGAATAGCTAATAAACCACTGGCGACATTTTTAAAACTTTCGGCATCTGGATAAATTTGCGGCAAAGAATCTGTACAGAAGACTTCTTCTTCAACATTATTTTTCAGCCATTGAACTAAAAAATTCAGGTCTTCTTCTCTAGGTGTTTCACCAACTACCGTGCAATTTCCGCCAAAACACACGGCTGCACCTTGAGCGCTAGCCAAATCTAAAAGATGCTGCGGGTTTTTAACTAAACCATCAATAAAGTTTTCTTCTTGAGACATGTATTCAATCAAGACTGATTGAATGTGTGTCAGATTTATCCGGTGATAGTAATCTTCTGTCTCTTCTCTAGCTGAGATTTCTGCAAATATGACTCGTCCCAAAAATTCGCAGGCTTTACGCAATTCGTAGGAAACATGTTTAGGGGACTGATGATGACAAGCAATTAGCCCCCAGAGTTTTTGGTCTTTAATTAAAGAGATAGTCAGCGATGCACCAACACCCATATTATGCAAGTACTCTGTATGACAGGAAGCAGCACTTCTGAGAATAGAGTTGGTTAAATTAATCGGGCGATCGCTAATTGGATTATTGACAGGAAAAAGCTTGACTGGCTGAGAATAAGCATCGGGGATGATTCTGATCGAATTGGCAGCAAATAACTTTCTCGCTGGTTTGGGAATATCTGACTCTGGATAATGCAGTCCTAAATATGGTTCTAAGCTTTCTAGCTTTTCTTCAGCGACAACGGAACCATGTCCATCATCATCGAATTTATATAACATTACCCTGTCAAATTCCGTTATTTTCCGAACTTCTTGAACGATAACTTGACAAAAGTCACGGAGATTAGCTGTTTTTTCTAGTTGATTGATAGATGCTCTAGCTAGATGATAAAAACTTAAAAACGGAATATTTTCTTGAGTAAGAGCAGGTTCTAACTCCAGAATTAAAAATCCTTCTGTATTGCGGTGAAATACTGCATCAAATACTATGTAGTCATCACCTTTTTTTCGCACCCAAACTTTGGTGGGATTAATAAAATCAAGATTTTCCCCGGATAGCCCTGTTTTAATTCTCTCTATTTGAAAGGGATCGAGTAAATCTTCTAGTTTTTTGTGTAACATATTTTCGGGAGCAATTCCGAAAATCTTTAATGTATTAGTACTAACTTGTAATATTTTTAGCTCAGGCTCCTCCAAGACTAACAGGACACCATGAGGCTGAATTTGGCTAGAAATATGAATCGGTGCCTCTTTCAAGCTAATTAAATTAATACCTGGCAATTGTAAGTTCATTTCCATGACGATCCTCCTGTGTTGTCCGGGAGCATCAAAACTAGAGTATCTATAATAATGCAGAATGATGAATGTAAAAATTTTATAATTTTCCATTCATCATTTTTACTTAGTATCTAATTTCCCATGCCCTGGTGTTGCGTTTTGCAGCCTTAGTTTTATCTGCTTGTGCTTTGAAAAGTCTAACAGTGACTAAAGTTACATAGCGATAAGAAATGTGAAAACCGTGTGATTGAACAATTCTATATATGTGTAGCTATGTTAAGAACAGAATTCAGGAGCCAGAATACCCTTTCAGGGAAGCAAGCTACAGAATTTAATTCTGCTTAAATGGCGGATAGGGCAGCGATCGCACCCGATCGGCTTGATTCTGACTCTTGAATTCAAATCCAAGAGTTGAACCACATTCGCAGCTTGTAACCGTTAGGAGAAAGGGGTAAACCCAAATAAATGGGCATCCAGAAAATAAAAGCAGCCAGAATAATAAAAGTAATGGTGACACCTAGCGCTCGGAGTTGTTGATAATAACTGCAAAGACACCGATCGACAAACCAAGCGATCGCTAAAAATACAAACACGACTGCACACATATAGTGGTAGATAAAAACGCACCTTGTCACCTTCACCCAAGGTAATAAGTTCGCAGCATAGTTTATAACTAAATACAAAGCAATCCAAGTATCAACACTAAGAGTTGCAGGCATAGAAAAACGCTTTTCTTTCACCCAAGGAATTACCACTTGTGATACCAGCATTCCTACTAAAAACAACATGGCAGCGACACCAAACCACCACAAAAATGGATTGCCCATTGCATGGACATCATAAATAACTTGTCCAGCACCAGCAGGTAAAGGCGGCCCCATCACAGGTAAGGGTTCGGTGATACTTTCAGCCGTTTGATAATAATATGCCATTGGTCGAGTCATCAAAGGCCATTTATACCAAGCAGCACAGTAAGGATGCACATTAGGACTATTACCACCTAGATGTAAATGAAACTTCAAAATTTGCTGATGTACTGCAATAAATCCATAAGTTTTATCTAGTTGAAGGTGAGGAATCCAGATGATGCTATAGATAAAAGCTGGGATAATTCCTAGATAAAACAGCATCTGAAAAATATTTAGCTGAGTTAAATTTTGTAGTGGTGTCTGAGATGAGGGAGATAAGGAAGATGAGAGGAATGAGGGAGAATAAGTAGAAACTCCTGCCTCGTGACTCCTGCCTTCTGCCTCGTGACTCCTGCCCTCTGCCTCCTGCCTCCTGCCTCCTGCCTCCTGTTCTGATGAAGGGGATCTAAAAAATAGTTTGGAGTTAGGAAAAGAATGTATCAAATGAATTACCCAAGCTACTATCCAGATGAGATAAGCACCTGATAAGAACCATAAACCATTCCACTTAGTACCGACTGAGGCACCAAAACCAATGCCAGCAAAAACTAACCAAAAAGAACGTCGCCGATTTTGGTTATCTAATGCTAATAATAAAAACCAGTGCCCTAATAAACCAAAAATGACGATATAAATATTACTTAGAGCATACCGAGACTCAACTAAAAAAATACCATCACAAGCTGTGAATAATCCTGCAAGTATTGCAAAGGTACGACGATAACTTAACTGATAAGCGATCGCAGCCACAACTACAGGAATAAATGAGCCTGTGAGGGCATTTAACCAACGATAAGTCCAAGGCGATCGCAATGAACCTGTCAGTCCATTTACTGAATCGTGCCAAAAAGGAATGTGACTGCCAATCCAAATGCCGATGCCAATCATATATTGACTTAGCGGCGGATGAGCATTAAAAAATGGCGTATGCGTAAGATAATTATTACCAAATTTTGCAAAGTAAACTTCATCAAATACCAGAGTGTTGAATCGCTCCAGTCCCCAAAACCGTAAGGCAAGTGAGAGAATAAATACACTCACCATCCCAATTCGGAACCATTTTTTATTCATTAGTCATTGGTCATTGGTCATTGGTCATTGGTCATTAGGCCCGCTTGTCTTTATTGTCTCTCTTTATCCCCCTCTACTCTTTGGGATTTGGAACAGGAGAAGCTTGCCACAAGTGCCAGCCTACCTCATAATCTTGAGTGGGTAAACCATGTTTTTCGGGCAATTGTTTCAGAAGGATACTTTCCACAATTCTTGTAGTTTCCTTTTCGACAATTGCCCAATATCCATTACCATTCAATACTTTTCGGATAAGCCTAACAATCTCTCTTTTGGTCTGGGAAAAGGTTAAAGGGCAAAGGGGGAAAGGTAAATTCAAACCCTTTCCCTTTCCCTTTCCCCTTTCCCCCAAAACCCGAAAAGTATTGCATTACCATTGTTGTGTCGGTGCGACCGCTCGATTTAACACACCAAAACCCACTGCAATCAGGACTCAGCACTCTCGACTTTTGCCACTTCTAGCATCGTCTTTAAAACCGAATCAGGATTTAGACTAATCGAGTCAATTCCCTGTTCCACCAAAAACTGGGCAAATTCTGGATAGTCGCTGGGTGCTTGCCCACAAATGCCGATTTTGCGATCGCATTTTTTCGCTGTTTCTATGACCATTTTTACCATTCGCTTAACAGCTGGACTACGTTCATCAAATAATCGCGCTACTAATGCCGAATCCCTGTCTATCCCTAGTGTCAATTGAGTTAAATCATTAGAACCAATTGAGAAGCCATCAAATACCTCAGCAAATTCCTCAGCCAGAATCACATTACTGGGCAACTCACACATCACATAAACCTGCAAGCCGTTAACACCTTGCTTTAAACCATTTTTTGCCATCTCTGCTAAAACCAAACGCCCCTCGTCAGGGGTGCGGCAAAAGGGAATCATGGGGATGACATTCGTCAAACCCATTTCTTCCCGTACCCTTTTGAGGGCATGACATTCTAAGGCAAAAGCTTCTCTGTAGCCTTCATCATAGTAACGCGCGGCCCCTCGCCAACCCAGCATTGGGTTTTCTTCATGGGGTTCAAACTGTCGTCCACCTAATAAATTCGCATATTCATTACTTTTGAAATCTGAGGTTCGGACTATCACTGGTTTAGGATAAAATGCTGCGGCAATTCTACCAATGCCTTGAGCTAATTTATCTACAAAATATTGGGGTTTATCGTCATAAAGTGAGGTAATATCAGCAATTCTAGCTTTGGCAAATTCATCTTTTAACGAGTCATAATGAATCAACGCCATTGGATGAATTTGAATTTGGTTAGCAATGATAAATTCTGTCCGCGCTAAACCTACGCCATCGTTGGGAATTGCCGATAAACTCAATGCTTCTTGGGGATTACCCACATTCATTAAAATTTTAGTGCGGGTGCGGGGTAAGTTTTCTAAAGGAACTTCTTTAACTTCAAAAGGTAATAAGCCTGGATAAACTTTTCCTTCTTCCCCTTCAGCGCAAGAAATTGTTACCTCTTGGCCAGGTTTCAATATGTCCGTAGCATTGCCGCATCCCACGATCGCAGGTACACCCAATTCTCGCGCAATTATTGCTGCATGACACGTGCGGCCTCCAGAATTGGTGACAATTGCACTGGCGCGTTTCATAATTGGTTCCCAATCGGGATCGGTTCTCTCTGTCACTAAAACTTCCCCGGCTTGGAACTGTTCTAATTTCTGAACATCTAGAATTAAGCGTGCTTTTCCCTGACTAATTGCTTCCCCAATTGCACTTCCCGTAACCAGGGGGATTAAGGATTGGGAATCAGGGAGTGAGGAGTGGGAATTTTCCCCATTCCCTATACTTCGACTGCGCTCAGTACAAGTTCCCCATTCTCTATTCCCTAATAACAAACGATAACTCCGCAACACATTTCCCGTCTTCTGTGACTGGACGGTTTCGGGGCGCGCTTGCACAATAAAAAGTTGGTTAGTTATCCCATCTTTTGCCCACTCGATATCCATTGGAGTGAAAATGCCGTGGACTTGAGAATAATGGTCTTCAATTAAACACGCCCAACTTGCTAGTTGTAAAATCTCTTCATCACTCAGAGCAAATTTACCTCTTTCACTGGGCGAAACCGAAACATTTTTCGTAAATTTTGAGCCGTCATCATAAATCATTTTCAGTTCTTTGCTGCCCAATTTTTTATCGATAATTGGGCGGAAACCAGCTTTTAATGTTGGTTTAAAAACATAATATTCATCGGGATTTACAGACCCTTGGACAACGTTTTCACCTAAACCGTAAGCGGCTGTAATTAGTGCCGCATCCTTAAAACCTGTTTCTGTATCAATAGAGAACATCACCCCAGAGGTTGCTAAATCAGAGCGCACCATTTTTTGCACACCCACAGCCAGAGCAATGCTAAAGTGGTCAAATCCTTTGGCGTGGCGATAAGAAATAGCGCGATCGGTAAATAGAGACGCAAAACATTTATGACAAGCTGCTAAAACTCCTTCGACACCGACAACATTGAGGTAAGTTTCCTGCTGTCCAGCAAAACTAGCATCGGGAAGGTCTTCAGCAGTGGCGCTAGAACGGACTGCCACATCTGTGTCTGCATGGTATCGTTCGCAGAGACTATGGTATGCTGTGGCGATCGCCTCGCGCAATTCTACAGGAAATGGCGTGTGGATTAATAGCGATCGCGCTTTTTTGCCGCGTTCTCGTAAATTTTTGACATCTTCAACATCTAAGTCAGCAAAAAGTTTGCGTAGCTTTGCTTCTAACCCTGCTGATTGAATGAAATGACGATAAGCGTAAGCAGTAGTGGCGAATCCTGTGGGAACGTTAATGCCTTTGGGTGTTAACTGTTGAATCATTTCCCCCAGCGAGGCATTTTTACCACCAACTACTGGGATATCAGCAATCCCAATTTCATCAAACCAGAGAATGAGCGATCGCTCTTGGGCAGATAGAGACAAAGTGCTTTTTGATACTGTAGTCATAAATATTACCTTTTTAGTTTATACTCAACTTGTAAGTGCATAACTGCTACTATATTTATTTTTCCCATATTCAACTTGAGATTTTTGGTTCTGTCGCGTAGTTTGATATTTGGCGATAAAATCCAAAACTATAAGCAATAAAAATTAACAATTATTCAGTTTAATAACTCGATCGAAATACCGGATGTAATAAATTATGGCGCAGCTAGAACGACTCCTGAAAATGGCAGAAGATGAACTAACTGAATACAGTACTGATGCCCGTAAAATAGAAAAACTACGCCGTAAAATAGGTTTAACAGTATCCGTAACAGAACAGCAGCAAGTGAAAGAGGCATTACTTGCTAAGATGAAATCTAATCTAATTACCCAAGTTGTGGAAGAACAAAGACAAGCAGTAGCCTTACCATTTTGGGGAATTGCTGGATTGGGTTTGCTACTAAGAATTTCTTTAAATCAACCCATAGGCTTGTTAGCATCTGTAGTTGGAACTGTATTAGCTTACAGAGTTCAAAAATGGGGTTGGAAATTGCAGGCCAATCGTTTATTGTTACAAACATTAGAAGATATTGAAACGCGTATTGCCCAACCCACTAAGTAACAAGAAAGATGTATTTTACAGATAAATGTCCGCAAGTTTTTGTATTATATTATACCTTTGTTGAGTAATTAATTACTTGATTTACATCTCGTAAGCACTTAACAATTCCTTTGGGATCACCATAGCAAAAAAATTAGATATTGGATTTAAGATTAGGTATTTATTAAGAAAGACAGGAAGCAGAAGGCAGTCTTCCGTAAACTCGAACTGCCCTCCATCTTCATTAAACCTCTTGGCATTTGTGCTTTTTGCACTCTTGGGGAAAAGGGTAAAGGTTAAAGGGGAAGGGGACAATACAGAACTTTTTCCCCTTTAACCTTTCCCGACTTATGCAAGAAGTCTATTCAATATCGTGGTTTGCGGGCAATGAATGCTACATTACCTTTTGACAGCAGATATTACACATCTTGCAAAGTTATTTTTGCTTTCCGGTTGGGGAAAGGTTAAAGGTTAAAGGGGAAGGGAAAGTTCCATACCTTTGCCCCTTCCCCTACTTCTGCAAGAAGTCTATTGAATATAGCTACAGGTTGTCTCAACCTGGAAATCCACGTTAGAGAGTTCACTTGCAATAGCTGTCGCTTCGTATAATCGTATTTTTTACCTTAGAGGGTGACAAGGCAACTCTAAGCTATGCAGGACAATAGTTTGAGAAGATGATGAAGACAAAAAATAGGGAGCATTTTTGTGGCTCCCTGG
>NZ_JBALDN010000034.1:0-79990 GCF_036917375.1 Nostoc sp. | reverse complement strand
CAAACACCAAATCATTGAGGAGCCGTGTGATGGGAAACCTTCAAGCACGGTTTTGAAGACCAACGGGATTGGTGACAATCTCGTTGAGTTTAATACCGTAGGCGGCGAAACCTTTCACAAAACCTTTCCCGCAGTGCGAGTCTATGGCGATATTGTTACCATTCTCGAACCAGATGCCAATACTGTTTGGAAAACTGCTAGAACTCGCAACCTCCGCATCGGTTTAGAATTCATGTTGGCACCAGCCTTGTTAGGATTGCAAGATAGTCTCCACCATCATGCAGAAATTCTCGAACAATGTGCCACCTGGATCGATGAAGGCAAATTAAAAATCCATGTGAGTCACAAATTGCCCTTAAAAGAAGCAGCTAAAGCCCACCAATTAATTGAAAGTGGGTCTGTGGCAGGTAAAATTGTTCTGCTGATTAGTGACGAATTTGCATAATTTATTTTTTAAACGCAGAGGCACGCAGAGGTTAAACGCAAAGGTACACAGAGGAGTTTCTCTGCGTACCTCCGCGCTTGCCTTAGCGTTCCTTTGCGTTTTACTCCTCCTCCCCCTACCAGCTTGGGCCGCACAAACACAACCAGAACGCACACCCTTAACCCTAGAATTATTACAAGAACGAATACGCACACCGACACTCCGCGAAGGAAATTTAACCGTAGATTTGCAGAAAATGGCGATCGATTTACGCCCAGAAAACGCCAGCTTTCGCGATGCTTTTTACCAACTACTGCGAAAAGAACTCGGTACAAAACCTCTGGGTTTAGACCTCAGCTATGCTTTGATTCTGGGGGATTTTGTCGGTAGCGATTTAGGTTTAAGAACACCATTATATGCAAAAGCCATTGCACCCATTTTCACCGCTACCGAACAAGAAAAACTAGAACGTTTGCGCTTTGTTTGTTTAGAGTCACTCGCAATCGCTTTACCCAACTCCAAAGATTGTCGATCGCTTCTGGGAACAGAATCAACCCCAGCCAGTGAAATCGCCGTCTTTCGTGGTGTCTTAACACTGGTGCAAACTCGCTTCAACGGCGAAGTAAAGTTCTCCAATACATTTTTCCTTCAGTCTGTTGATGCCCAAGGTGCAACTTTTCTCCAACCCACTAACTGGACCCAAACCAGATTTGCTCGTCCCGTTAGTTTCATTAGTGTTAACTTCCAGCAACCAAGCAATTTTCAGGGCAGTATATTTTTTGAAAAAGCTAACTTTAAAAAAATTAAATTTCGGGAACTGGCTGATTTTCAAGGTAGTATCTTTGAGACAACTACCAACTTTAACCAAGCAATTTTTAAGCAGTTGGCTAAATTCAGTAGTGTCCAATGGCAAGGAAATGCTGATTTTTCGGAAGTGGATTTTGCAAATCAAGCCCAGTTTACTAAAGCAGGTTTTAATCAGTTCCTCCTTTTAACAGAAGCGACTTTTGAGCAAGGTGTAAGCTTTCGAGAAGCGGAGTTTAACCAATTGGTAAATCTGCAAGGTGCAAATATTCTCAACCAAGCAGATTTTAGTGATGCCAGGTTTGCTAAAGAGGCTTGTTTAAGCGTACCTGGTTTAACTTTTAACTCTAACCAAGCGAAAATTTTAGGTAATCCTGGTGAGATTGGTAAGATGTTCTGCATCCCAACATTGCAAGGTAATCAAAACATCTTGCGGAATTTGGGGCAAAATTTCCGTCAGCAACAGCAAGTAGGCGATGCTAATGAACTGGAATACACAAAACAACGGCTGCGATTAAGAGAGTTTGGGCATCGTTTGACGGCTACAAATATTAATAGTGCAACTGTTGCAAGTTTGATTAACCTGGGTTTTTCTGCAACTCAAGCCCAAGCGATCGCCCAGCGTCGTCTGGTAAAATCCTTTCGCAACAGTAGTGAGTTACTCACCATTGCAGATATCGATTTAGAAAAATATACCCAACTAAGCGATCGCTTAATTGTTGGCGAAACCCTTTCTATTGTTGGGTGGTTGCTGCAAGCTTGGAGTTGGTTGGCGTTGAGTGTACTGCTGTTGTTGAGTGGCTATGGGACAAATTTTTGGTTAGTCTTTGGCGTGGGAGGAATTGCGATCGCTTATTTCGGCTTACTATTTTGGCTAGTAGATCGCTATCGTCGGCTGCATCCCGTACCAATTATTCCCACATCTTACGAAACCATTTCGATATTAGTCAGTTTTAGCGTTTTAGAATTCTTCAGCTTACTAGCGATCTTTCGCAATGCCGAACAACCTTGGCTGACATTGGGATGTCTGGTAATAATTCTTGTCCCCGTCCCAATGGCTTTATTAATCCGACTTTACCAACAAGGTCGTTATCATGACTTAATGGACGTTTCTTACTTTACAGAAGACGGCACATTTCGCCAGTTACGATTATTGATTGGACGTTTGCCAGTGATACCAAGGAATCAGACATTTCGGGAACGATATATGCCTTTGTTGTGCGATCGCCGTTGGAACTGGCTCAACTACTATGATTTTAGTCTCAACAACCTAGTTAAATTAGGATTTAATGATATTCGTCTGCGAGATGAACATTTACCAGGTATTATCTCTGCACTTGCTTGGTATCAATGGAGTTTGGGTTTAATTTATATCACCTTAGTTTTGTGGACACTTTCTCGCACAATTCCCGGATTGAATTTGCTGATTTATCTGAAGTAATCCCTGCATTTGAACCTTTTTTCGCTGCACTTCGTAGTGGTGCTAATATGATGCAAGATAACTAGGTCGGCGTAAATAATTATCGTTAGGATAAAGCAGTAAGTAGAGGCAGAGGGCAGGCAGAAGAAGCGTTTAACCCTTGTTTGCTTTTATTCACACAGTTTGTTTTTATTGTGCCAAACTACCTATTCTAGGGTGGAAGTAACTATGCTGTTTATTGTTATCAGTCTTGCCCTACAACGTCGGTTAAAACTCAATACAGTTCAGTTAATAAAAATTGTAGGTTGGGTTAAGCAAAGCGCAACCCAACAAAGCCCAGGAAATTTTGGGTTTCGTTCCTCAACCCAACCTACACAGGTTAATATTTTTGGCGCTAACTGAACCGTATTGGGTTAAAACTGATAGAACCCAAGATAAATGCAGATAAATTAAATATCTAAAAATTTGGTAAATTTGTCAAAAGATTATTCATTGCAATATAATATTTAATCCAAATTTAATTTTATTATCCAAGTATTTTAGTTAAGTTTTTTAAATTATTATCTACAAATATCTACAAATTTGATCGACACATCAAAATATTTTTCATTGTCCTTCAAAATCAAATCATATACATTGTAATTGTGAGTAGCAGTGATTAAAAATAGATTATCTCCACATAACCAAAGATAACTAAATAATCTAATAGCTACCAACTAGTTCTGCTAACAAAAAGACAACAATAAAGTTGTAAAGCGCACTTAATCTTTGTCTATTTTCTGTTGCGAACTAGCAAAATTTTCATCAAAACAATAAGAGGATTAATCCTAATGGCAGAAGATTTGAGTAATAGCAGTAGCAGTAACTCCTCTACTAGTGGGAACAATTCGATTAGCCAATCACCCTTCGGTCGCTTGGAAGGAGTTGTCGGTAAGGAAGGCGTCAAAAATCTATTCAGTGGTGTTGGTAATGGAGAAAGTGGCAGTAACCCATTTGGTGGCGGTGCTGCTGGTGGTGCGGGTGGCAGTCAGCCTGATTTAGCCTATGGTGGTAATCCTTTCGCTGGCGACAACTTCTGGAATATCTTTGCAGGCGGTGTCAACCCATCCAAAGGCGGTGGTATCCCATCCACAGGCGGCGGTATCCCATCCACAGGTGGCGGTATTCCATCCACAGGTGGCGGTATCCCATCCACAGGTGGCGGTATTCCATCCACAGGTGGCGGTATTCCATCCACAGGTGGCGGTATTCCATCCACAGGCGGCGGTATTCCATCCACAGGCGGCGGAAACCAAGGTAGTGGCTACGACCCTTTGACTGGTAGTAACAGCCAGACTTATGGTATTAGCACAACTCAAATACCGGACGGGTTCACTTTGAGGACTACTATTGACAAGCTAGTTAACTCAAAGCTTGACAAGGAAGTGGGTAGTGAACAAACCTCGCCATTTCCAACTGGTGGACAAGCCTCGCCATTTCCAACTGGTGGACAAGCTTCGCCATTTCCAACTGGTGGACAAACCTCGCCATTCCCTACTGATGGACAAACCTCGCCATTTCCAACTGGTGGACAAACCTCGCCATTTCCTACTAGTGGACAAAACCCCTTCGCTTAATACAATATTTGCGAAAATCAGCAGATAAATAGAAAGAAACAATGATGAGTTCTTCAGTACATAATATGCTAGTACAGCTTGGCGCAAATAAACATATTATTCGATAAACCGGAAAAGAGTGTATTATCGCTGATATGCCTTCTGCCTTATTGTACTAGTTTGCTATTTTACGCCCGAAACTCTTCTCAGCTAAAGGTTTAGGCAATATCTTCTGTTAGTTTGACGGTAAGATTATTAAAGCCTTTTTTGTAGAGAGATTTTGGGTTTAGCAAATTCATAATTGGTATAAGAAGTACTGAAGACCCCATAATTTTTTAACTAAAAATAGGAGAATTACTGCCAATGGAAGCGTCTGCTGTCAATCCCATAAATGGTGGATTTAATCCATTAAGTGCAGGTGGCGCTAGCAACCTATATAACGGTAATTCCTTTGCTGCCAATGACAGTTTGTCTGCTGCTAAGGACAGCCTATTGACGGGTGGTAGCAATCTGTTATTAGGTAACGGCAGTAATCTGATTCCAGGTGGCGGTATTAACCCGTTTGCAGGTGATGGTGGCAGTGGGCTTCAGAAATTAATCTTTGAGCGATTAAAGTTAGTTCTAGGTGATAACTATTTCAAGGGTATTGACAACACATTGGCAGGAGGTAGTAATCCTTTTGCAAACAGTGGTTATCCGATTCCAAGTGGGGCTACTAACCCTTTGGCAGGTAACGGTAATGCGATTCCAGGAGGAAGTAACCCGTTTGCAGGCGGTAGTAACCCATTTGTAGGCGGTGGTAATGCGATTCCAGAAGGAAGTAACGCGATCGCAGCTGCTGGAAGTCTGCTTCAACAATCGCCTTTCGATCCGTTGAAAGAAGTCCTTGGTAACAATATACCCTTTAGTAACACTGGGAATACATCTAATTCAGGTAGCCAAACCTTTAATCAGAGCAATGCACCGGTTGGGAAAGGTAACAAGAATTTTGGTAAAAATAACGCAACTATTGGTAATTTTAACTCGGATTATGGCAGTAACAGTGCAACCATTGGTAATGGTAACTGGAACTTTAATAATGACAACGCAACGATTGGTAATGGCAACTGGCTATTTGGAAAGAGTAACACAACTCTTGGTAATGGCAACTGGGATTGGGACAACGGCAGTAATAATGCAACACTAGGTAATGGAAATTGGCACTTCGGCAGTGACAACGCAACCATTGGAAACGGCAATTGGGACTTCGGCACTAATAACACAATTATTGGTAATGGTAACTGGGTTTTTACCAATGGAAACGAAATTATTGGTAATGGCAATTGGTTAACAAAGACAGATAACACAACGATTGGAAACGTCAACAATCTCAGCAGTTTAAAGTTATCCCCACTAGGGATAAAAACTGATGTTAACAATCTGATTGACTCTCTTATAGGTAAAATAGGTCAAAATTTTCTTGGGTTCACAGGAAATTTTGATGTATCAAGTAGCCAAACCTTTAATCGCCTCATCTCTTCTAAAAGTGTTGGTAATGATACTGATATATCTAGCGATATTGAGCAACTTTTGGCATCACTCAGCCCAATTCAAGGAAATTTCATCAATTATCAGCCTGTGCAAAATCCTCAACCTGTCCCAGAATCTGCTTCTTCAGTGTCGTTGGTAGTAATGGGACTCGTGTGTTTGCTATTGTCACTGTTCAAAAAACAACAACATTAGACTTCTTGCAAAAGTAGGGAAAAGGGGAAAGGAATAATAAAAAACCTTTTCCCTTTAACCTTTCCCCTTTTTCCGCCTCTTGTAAAAATTACTTTTGCAAGAGGTCTATTGTTAACGTAAATTTAATCCTTCTCAGCTGATTGCAATCGCACTTCCTGTTTCTCTACCAGGTTGACTTACAGCAGTAATTAGCGAGAATTGATGCTGTCCGCCGCCAAGCTATCCTCATGGAGACGGTTTGTGATGTCTACGATGGTCACTGAGCGCAGCCGAAGTGACGCACTATAGAGCAACTCATAAGTTAATTACAACGATTGTTGCAATGATTTAAACCTTTCTTATACATGAACGAGTAATTGTTGCAAAGCATGAAGCCTTTCCAGCAATTGCTTATACCTTTCTTGGAAATACTTAAGCCTTTCTTATACATAATGGAGCAATTGTTGCAAAGTATGAAGCCTTTCCAGCAATTGCTTATACCTTTCTTGGAAATACTTAAACCTTTCTTATACATGAAGGAACAATTGTTGCAAACCCTTCAATTTTGGCAACTAGTTTTCAGGGTTAAGCGAGTTATGAGTACTGATACCAAGGAAAGAGGAGACAAAGCATAGCTTTGGCTGTTTGGGATGCAATAAGTGTAGGAATCATAACTAATTTCCTTTCCTTGCGCGCGGAGTT
Organism: Nostoc sp.; assembly: GCF_036917375.1. Classification (GTDB taxonomy): domain Bacteria; phylum Cyanobacteriota; class Cyanobacteriia; order Cyanobacteriales; family Nostocaceae; genus Nostoc. The sequence goes on along the minus strand of NZ_JBALDN010000034.1, from coordinate 73,344 downwards.
TTATAAGTGCTATAGCTGTATTTGCTAAATTTGATGGGCGATCGCTTAAAATTTATAAGTTGGTGATTGTTATCTGCTCAAAAGAATGCCTCACTCAAGTTTTCAGCGTGCAAATACTCTTAAAGCGGCTTTTTTGGCTTGTAATGTTGAGCCGCTTGAACCAGCAGAAATGGAACGGTATTATGTCGATCTGTCGCTGGTGCGGAAAACTTCGGCTATTGATAATGTCAGTACAATTTTGGATTTTCAAGAAGCAGGTGATTTTACAACAATTTTATTTACCGGACATCGCGGTTGTGGTAAAAGTACGGAGTTAAAAAAAATTCAGAGTCTTTGGGAAAACAATTATCGGGTTATTTATTTAGAGGCGAACGAAGAGACAGATATTAATGATACCCGATATACAGATTTATATTTGATTGTAATTAAACAAGTTGAATTTGAATTACGAAAATTAGGTTTGACTTTTAATCAAGATTTATTAAAAAGTTTTGAATCATGGTTTAAAGACATTACTCAAGAAAACGAGCAAAGTGTCGAAAAATCAGTCAACGTTGAGGCAGAAGCCACTCTCAGCCCTACTGCGCCATTTCTCGCCAAACTAATGGTCAAATTGCTGGCACAAATTAAAGGCTCGGACAAGCAAAAGACAACTATTCGGCAAACTCTAGAAAAAGATTTATCTCGCCTCAAATCTGATACTAATCTGTTATTAAGCGACGCTTACGCAAAATTGCGGCAAAAATTTCCTGAATGTAAAGGTTTATTAATTATATTTGATAATTTAGATCGGGTTCCTCCTGTTGTAGCAGAACATTTGTTCTTTGATTATGCGGCTCAGATGCAAGAATTAAATTGTACAATCATTTATACAGTACCAATTTCAATTCTTTGTTCGCCGAAAAATCCCCTAAATCAATTTGAAGGTAATCCTCATATTGTGCCGATGATTAATATCTATGAATTTGAACGGCATAAATGTGATTTAAATTATCATCAGCCGGGCTTAGATGCGATGGCAAGTGTAATTGAAAAGCGGGTTGATATTGATGCAATTTTCGAGAGCCGTAATCAATTATTAGAACTAGCAAAAGCAAGTGGTGGCCATGTGCGTCAGTTAATGCAAATGATGCGCTCTGCATGTCAAACAGCGAGTACCAAAAAACACGCAAAAATTATCTCCGAAGATATAGAGTATGCAGTTAAACAGCAACAATTTAGTTTTGAGCGGTTTATTCCTGAAGAACATTACCCTCATTTAGCTCAGGTTTGCTTAACTAAAAATGTCAGTAAAGATGAAATTGGACAATTAATGTTATTTAATACTTCCGTATTGGAATATAACGGTGATAAACGGTGGAATTATCCAAATCCAGTGGTGAAGCGAAATGAGTTCTTCCAAGAAGCTCTCCAATCAGCACAAAAACAGTGAACTTCAAGCCGAAATAGGTAAATTTATTGCCTATAATAAAGATGAATTTGCTGAATTAGTGACATTTGTCGATTTTGCAGAAAAATTTACATTAGGTTTTATTGAAATTAACTTTACACCCGATATAGACCTATTAATTGCTGGATTGCAACAGAACCCTCAATGTGAAGAAATTCAATTTGTGGTTTTAGATTTTCCTGATGGAAATTTGCGATTTCTGCGGGATGAATTGGTGGAGCAATTAGCCAAAATTACTAAAGAAACAAATAAAAAACTTGTTTTATTAATTCGGAATTTAGAAAAATCGATTGGTGTATTTGGAGATTATCCACCAGTTTTACAGGATTTAAACTTCGTCCGCGATTCCTATCGTCAAACCGTACCTCATCCGCTTTTATTTATCTTGCCAGATTATGCGATTTCGCGTTTAGCAAAATTTGCACCTGATTTTTGGGCTTGGAAATCAGGTTTATTTCGCTTTAAAACCACAGAATTGACTAAAGATAGGGCAATTGCCAATACCCTGAATGCAGACACAAATATAGAACACTTACCAACACCAGTAAAACAAGAACGTATCGATTTATTACATGGCTTGTTGATGGAATATAACCCAACTGGAGAAATACCTAGCCCAGAACATCTCCGCAATTGCTGTAATATTTTAAATGAATTGGGCAAAGCATATTTAAGTCAGCACAAACCAATCCAAGCTAGAGAGTATTTAGAAAAAGCTTGCGAAATTACCGAGAAATTTCCTGATCATTCCTTACAAATCGAAGTCATCAATCAATTAGGTAAAAGCTATCGGCAGCAACGACAGTTTGAAAGTGCAAACAGCTATCATCAACAAGCTTTAGATATTGCCAGAAAACAGAAAAATCGTCGTGCTGTCGCCAATTCCTTGTATTATTTAGGTAATGTCTCTCTGGATATGCGACAGTTCCACCAGGCACGGGATTATTATCAACAAGCCCTGGAAATCGAAATCGAATTTGGCGATCGCTATAACTGTGCTAGAAGTTACCACAATTTGGGAATCGTTGCTCAAAAGTTGCGGGAATATGACCAAGCACGGGATTATTATCAACAAGCCCTGGAAATCGCAATCGAATTTGGCGATCGCTATAACTGTGCTAGAAGTTACCACAATTTGGGAATCGTTGCTCAAAAGTTGCGGGAATACGACCAGGCACAGGATTATTATCAACAAGCCCTGGAAATCGAAATCGAATTTGGCGATCGCTATTCGAGTGCTAGGACTTACCACCAGTTGGGAATCGTTGCCCAAGAGTTGCGGGAATACGACCAGGCGCGGGATTATTATCAACAAGCCCTGGAAATCAAAATCGAATTTGGTGATCGCTATTCGCGTGCTAGCACTTACCACCAATTGGGAAGGGTTGCCCAAGAGTTGCGAGAATACGATCAGGCACGGGATTATTATCAACAAGCCCTGAAAATCGAAATCGAATTTGGCGAGCGCTATTCGAATGCTAGGACTTACGCAGTATTAGGATTACTTGCACAAGCGCAGAAGAAGTACGCGGAAGCTAGGGCTAATTTGCAGACAGCGTTGGAAATATATGTTGAGTATCAGGATGAATATATGGCTACGGTGACGCGAGAAAATTTAAAGATTTTACCGGAGTAGAGGGATCTGGGCGATGTGCGATGTCTAACGACAAGCCGCGTTGCGTCTACGCATTTGGGGTTTGTGGGGAAGGGCGATCGCGGTTGTTTGATTGGTTTGTGGAGTGCGATCGCATTTGGGCTTGTGGAGGTGCGATCGCTCTAAGTTTTTCTTGCTTCTCAACTTTCATCTTTATAAATATTTTTACGATGTCCGACTTCCACAACATTCACCACTAGAAGATCGTCGAAAATATCATAGATAACGCGATAGTCACTGACTCTAATTCTGTAAGCATTTTCTTTCCCTTTTAGCTTTTTGACCCCATTCGGACGTGGTTCTGTAGCTAAATCATCAATTTTAATTTGTATACGTTCTTGAAGTTCTGACGGTATTTTTTTAAGTTGCTTCAATGCACCCCTCAATATTTCAACTTTATAACTCACGCAACTTCCTTTTTGATTCCTGTTTTTAGTTCTTTTTTCGCTTCTTCCCATGACAATGAATTCTCAATACTAGCTTCTTTTTTCGCTTTGTCGTAGGCTTTTAAATCTTCTTCTTCTTCTTCTTCTTCGATTGTTTGAAGTAGTGCGTAAATTTCATCTAAAGTACTATCATAAGCTTGATTTAACAGGATGTTAATCTCTTTAATTAATTGTTCGCGTTCCTGTTCGTTTTTCATTTTTAGACCTCTTTTATTGCAAATATATGTTTATGATTTGTCTTTCTTACTCTCAACTGAGGCTGTGACTAAGACAGTAATTCAATTATAAATGCGATCGCGTTTTGGGGTTTTGAGATGGGGAGAGGAAATAAATAAGTGTATTGACGCCTATACCAGTCGTAAAAATTACTCAAATTTTCTCTTTGCTTCCCTGCTCATTTCACGATAATCCCACTTTTTCGCATTGCTCCTCTTAGAGGATGTCTGAGAAGTATCAAATATTTCTTGATCCCCCCTAACCCCCCTTAAAAAAGGGGGAATAAGAGTCTTAAAGTCCCCCTTTTTAAGGGGGATTTAGGGGGATCTCCAAGGGCTAGATGTATACAAAAAAACTTTTCAGACATCCTCTTAAGGAAGCGATCGCATCTGTATTTTATTTCCCTGGTGGTAAAGTTCCCCCGTCAACTGCATCGGTAGACTTACAATAGACATTTAAGCCGATTTTGAGGATGTAGAAAATAACAATAGTAGCGATCGATGCAGCACTTGTGATATAAAACTCATATTTAATTTTTGAAATATACATAGGTGCGTTATGCCTCTGGCTAACGCACCATCTGAAGACTTTGGTGCATTACGCTATGTGATAACACATCCTACTTTGATTACATTACGTAGCGGCAAATGTCAAGCGATCATTCCCTCTTCGACGTTATCTGTGCCAGTGCGAACCTCATCGAGATTTTCCGGTAGAAATCCACCCGCTTGCATTTTCCATAATCTGTAGTAAGCGCCGCCGAGTGCCAGCAGTTTGGTGTGGGAACCATCTTCGATAATCCGACCTTTGTCGAACACCAGAATTCTATCTAGATGCACGATGGTAGATAATCGATGAGCTACCACGATGACCGTTTTCCCATTCATTGCTAAGTCGAGGGTATCCTGGATCGCTTTTTCGGTGATTGAATCGAGGCTAGAGGTGGCTTCATCTAAAATCAGAATCGGCGCATCTTTGAGGATTACCCGCGCAATCACAATGCGCTGTCTCTGCCCCCCAGACAACTTAACGCCACGTTCGCCCACCAGAGAATTGTAACCATCTTTACTTTGGACGATGAAATCGTGAGCATGAGCCTTTCGCGAAGCCTCAATTACTTCCTCATCGGTTGCATCCAAGCGCCCGTAACGAATATTTTCTAGCAAAGTGCGATGGAACAGAGACGGATCTTGGGGAATCAAACTGATCTGAGCGTGTAAGGCATCCTGAGTCATGTCTCGAATATCGACCCCATCAATGATAATCTGTCCAGATTGTGGATCGAATAAACGCAAAATCAGATTGACAAAGGTGGATTTTCCAGAACCGGACAAGCCTACTAGTCCGACGCGCTGTCCCGCTTGGATGGTGACAGAAAGGTTGTTGAAAACTTTCTTCTCTTCTGTGTAGTTGAAATTCACCCGCCGAAACTCAATCTTACCTTGGGTGATTGAGTGGGCGATCGCTTTCTCGCGATCGACCAACTCGTGGGGTTGAACGATGGTGAAAACACCATTGGCGACATTCCCAACATGTTCAAAAAATTCCAGAAAGCGGCGGCTCAAATTCCGCGCTTCACTGATGATCAACAGTGATAAGCTAGTTGCTACAACAAAGTCAGCAGTAGCGATCTTTCCTTGACTCCAGAGAGAAAGCGAGTAATACAGTGTGCTAATTTTTAGAATAGCTGCTGAGATGAACTGAAACCAGCGAATGCGCTCCGAGTACCAGTTGGACTCTCTCACGTGTTTGAGTTCGCGCCTTAATTGCTCATTCAAATAACGTCGTTCAAAACCAAAGCGAGCAAATAGTCGGCTACTAGTGAGATTTGTGACTGTATCTACAATGATGCCAGTTGTCTCACTTCTGGCGGCTGCGGCTTTCCGGGAGTAAAATCGGCAGCGAGTTGCTAGCCAAAACGAAATACTGATGAAGAGAACTGCCCATATTCCCACGAGTGCAGCCAGTGGAGGATAGGCGCGGTACAGTATCGTCGTGGCGACGGAATATACAACAATTACTGGCATAAATTCAGTAATCATCATTTGCATCGTCTGGGTAACACCCAGAGAAGTTTCGCTAATTCGATGTGCCAATGCCCCGGAAAAACTGCTGCTCAAGTAGCGATGCGAATGGTGTTGTAAATAGGCATATAGCGATCGCACAATGTGCTGTCGGTGGATGGGATGGAGAATCGTTTGCAAGAGTCCAGCCGAGCGCCCAAATACCACTTCACCCACACTCAAGCCGATGAACAACATCAAGGGTTGCTTCATGGCATCAAAAATAGGCTTGCTGTCCCCCGTCGATCGCGCCACGCCCCGGATGATCTCACCAATAGCATAAGGCAACATAATGCCGCAAGTTGCGTGTATTATTTCCAGGATCACCATTAACACATACCACCAGCGAAACTGGTTAACGAAATAGCAAATGAACCTGAATGGAGTTGATGGCAAATCTGGTGCATCAGGGGCACGTTGAAAAGATTTGGATGGTCTAGCTTTTTTCGTCATGAAAGTCAATCTCTTAGCATCATTTTAACTTTTCTACCAGATAAAAATGGACGACTGGATAAGCCGTCCGATGGCATTAGAGACTTTTAGAAGTACTCTATATAATGGTCTACCAACCCAAAAATGCGGATAAAAGCTGGGGAAAGGAAGCCTGCGGCAGGGAAAAGGGGAAAGAGTAAGCGCCTTCTGGTGCGATCGCTGCGCGAACGGCGCAGGGTAAAGGGTTAAATTCTTCCCTTTTCCCTTTCCCCTTTAACCTTTTCCCCTGCTGATTTACAAACGTCTAATACCAATTCCAAATTCAAAACGAGGGCATAAAAATATTTATTTCCCAGTCCTTAACCCCTAACGAAGAGAATCTCCCCTTCGGTATTCGGCGGTTAGGTCGTCTAACTTTTGTTTCAAATTGTCGTCAAGTTTTAGTTCTAGTGCCTTGAGGTTGTCAGCAAGTTGTTCTGGACGGCTAGCGCCAATGATGGGGGCAGTGATAATGGGATTAGATAAAACCCAAGCCACTGCTAGGGTGGTGAGGGAAAATCCGGCGAGATCGGCTACTGTGCGTAAATCTTCGACAGTATTAAATTCGCGATCGCGCCAGTAGCGTTCTTGATAACGTTCTGCGGCAGCACCTAACGTAAAACGAGTGCCTGACGTGGGGCCTTGAGTAAAATTGTGTTTACCCGTAAGTAGACCACCCGCCAAAGGATTGTAGGAAATTACACCCAGTCCTTCTTCTTTGGCGAGAGGCAATAGTTCTCGCTCAATTTCGCGGAATAACAGGTTATAGCGGGGCTGAATTGAGATGAACTTGGTTAAATTGCGCGTCTCAGCACGACCCAAGGCGCGGGCAAGTCGGTAGGCTAAGAAGTTGGAAACCCCGATGTAGCGCACCTTGCCAGCACGAACCACTGCATCCAGCGCTTCCAAAGTTTCATCAAGGGGAGTTGAAGCATCGTCGGAGTGCAACTGATACAGGTCGATATAATCGGTTCCCAAGCGTCGCAGGGAAGCATCGATCGCATCCAAAATATGTTTACGCGAAGCCCCCTGATCCCAAGGTGCAGGGCCAACTCGACCGACGCACTTGGTAGCTAAAATAAAATGTTCGCGTTTGCCTTTGAGCCAGCGCCCAACAATTTCTTCAGTGCGTCCCGCAGTAGCAAGCCCGCCGCCAAGGGGATAAACGTCGGCTGTATCTAAAAAGTTGATTCCGCCATCGGCGGCGGTGTCGAGGATTTGCCTGGAAGTTTCTTCGTCGATCTGCAAACCAAAGGTCATAGTGCCGAGACAAAGACGCGAAACAGTTAATCCAGTTTTACCGAGATTGGTAGTTGGTAAAGTCATAAAGATGTTGTTAATTGAGAAAGTGTGAAAATTTTTAAATAGAATGCGACGTGCGGTTCCGCCCCGCTTTGCTAACGCAAAATTAAAAGCCTATAGGACACATCGATTAAGCCATGATTAGCCCGATGTCGACATTTTTATGTGAACCAATTTAACCAACCTTCCCAGCTTTGGACGATCGCAGCAAATTCTGCATAACCATCAGCTTTTGGGTGAGCGCCGTCATTGGCTTTTGCTTCCGCTAACCAGATCGGTGACTTCACCAAAGGAGAAAACACATCGAGATACGGAACATCTAGTTCATTACAAACCAACGCGAATTCCTCTGACAGATTTGCGAGAATTTGATTTCTTTTTTCTTGCTCGACATCACCACAAGGTGGCGGACTAACCATCAAGATTGGATAGAGTTGCTTTGCTTGGCTTAAGATATTGCGAGCATTTGCGATCGACTCTGGAAGTTCGATTCCTTGCTGTTTACCTGCCCATCCTGAATCGTTTGCCCCAAAAGAAAACACTACTCGACCATCAGATTCTTTTGGAAGACGATAGGAGACTTCCGAGTACCAACGTTGTTTGAGATACCGACTTGTCTCTGCCCGCACCCCCAAGTTGTAATGGGTGATAGCGTATCCTCTTAACTCAGCATTGCGGCACACTCTACCTGTCCAACCCAGAAACTCTGGATCGCCTGTGCCATTGACAAAGGATTCACCAATAAAACAAATTCTGATTTCTTTGCGAGAATCTGACATAATTCAACTTAATTTTGCCGAAAAAGTTCGGTTTTGGCTTGAGAAGCATTATGTTCATGATTCTAGAAGATATTAATATATTGTTATGTTAGGCAGGCAGGACGCTGCCTATCCCACTGAATATTGCAAGTTAGTTTTTGAACATTTCACCTCAAGCAACTACAGAAATTTCACGACGGTTCTGGGAAATTAGCCATTGCTGCAACTTCGGATCGCCGTATACTTCATCTGCAATAAAATGATCGCCTTCCGGTAGCACTGTTAAATCAACTTTCCCCCCTACCTTGCGTAAGCGCTCAACAAAATTCTCTGTATCCTCAATCGGCAGATTTTTATCTTGTCCACCTTGGAATATCTGAACGGGAATGTTTTTGAGTGCAGCTAGTTCGCTTTCTGCTAACGTTTTTGGTACACGTCCAGACACAGGAACTAAACCTGCGAAGCGATCGGGATGTAAAGCAGCGATATGCCAGATACCTGCCGAGCCTAAGCTGAACCCAGCCAATATCACCCGCCCTGGATCGACAGGTTGAGAAACGATCAGTTCATCAAGCAAAGCAAGTACATCATCGGCTCGATCTGCCCAAGTCTGTTCAGCCGGAATCTGGGGTGCAGCAAAGACATAAGGTAAGGAGTTAGATGAATCCACGAAACGAGGTAGACCCCATTTCAGCAATACATTCAAATCTGTGCCGCGATCGCGTCCTCCATGCAAAAACAATACCAGAGTTGCAGGTTTATTGGCATTGTCAGAAACAGGCGAAAAAAGATAAGGCAAAGAACCATTGTTGGTTTCGTAAGAGCGTTGTTCAACAGGCATAGTTGTGACTCCTAATTTGATTTGGGGATTGGGAGGAGACAAGAAAGAAAATTGTTCAATAATTCTCCCTTGCTGCTTCCTTATACTCCAGTCCCTTGTCCCCAGTTCTAAACCTTGACAGGCTGTTTCCACACTGCGGCGGCATACAGTGAGGCATCAAAGTCTGGCGCGATGTTGTTGCTTGTGATTCGTGTCTCGTGCAGTGTCCAGTCGGCGAAGAATAAGTCGTGGCTGATGCGCGACACTATTGCCGGGACATCACGCCGGATGCTGGGCACATCGCCGATGGGCAGACCAAAGCTCACAAAACCAGCTGGGTTGAAGACGTGGATATCCTTGAGGTAAGGTGCGCTACCGGGTACTTTTTCTTGGTATTCGTGGGCGCTACCAAGATAGGGGTGTGTGCCCAAGTCGTCGGCGCGTTGATCGGCTGGTGGCTGATAGCGATCGCGCCAAAGTGCAATATGCTGTGCAAAGTCAGCTAGTTCCGGCCGCTTTGTCGGATCAACAAAGTAACCGGTGCCTGCGATCGCAAAATCGAACTCAAAAACATCGTCGTTCACCTGGGCAACAATGCGCCCACCCTGCTCTTGCGCCGATCTCCAGTTTGCAGATAAGTGTAGGTGAAAGTTGGGGAATGCGATCGCCCGTTCAATTGCGTCGGCTGGTGGTGTAGAACCAACTTCACGAAAGCGCCAAGCTTGGAACCAGCGGGCTGCATCAGGTAGTTCTGGATAGTTGTAGTAAGCGCCAGGATACCCCCGCACGCGATTTATCGGCAGCGATGCGATCTCTGGTCGCCGCGCAAACAAATGCACCGCCTTTGCACCCGATTCCAGCGCCACCCCTGCGGCATCAAAAGCTGAGGCCGCAGCACCCAGCACTGCTACAGTTTTGCCGCGCAATGCGGCGAAGTCAATGGTATCGACGGTGTGGGCATACAACCTGCGTGGTAGATCGTCTAACACTGGTGGCACGTATGGGCCGCCAGTACCAGCCACGCCATTAGCAAAGATAATCTTGCGCGTCGTCTCTACCTGTGGGACACCGTTCACCTCAAGGTGCAGGCGAAAAAAACCTTCGGCCGGCTCAATCCGCACCAGCCGCGTCTGATACCGAACTGTGATGCCCAAGAATTGCCGATACCAGCTAAGGTACTCAGCCCATAGCAATCTGGGGATGCGGTCGATCGCTGCGTAGGCATCAGCACCGTGTCGCGCCTCATACCATGCCTGGAACGACAGCGCCGGGATACCAAGTTCAGGGCCGGGCAAGTTCTTTGGTGTGCGTAGTTTATTCATCCGCGCTCGGTTGAGCCACACGCCAGCATGCGCTTCGTCGTCCGCCGCGTCGATCACCGTCACGCGGCCGATACCAGCGCGCCGCAGTGCAAATGCAAAGACGCTGCCGCTACCGCTGCCACCCACAACCGTAACGTTGCGATCGATGCCTTGGCGATCGGGTATCCAGTTATCGGGATCGGGGCCAATTAAGCGTAGCGCCTCGCGGGCCCCAATGTCAGGATCAGTCGTTATTGTCATGTCGATCTCCCAAGGTGAAACACTATGAAGATGAGGGGGATGAGGAAGAATAATCTCCCCCGACTCCCTCACCTCGCCTTTTACGCCACCACTAGGCTCTTGTCCACTTGTTTAAATTCGGTGTCATTTACCTTAGATTCGATCGCTGTACCTTTGAAGAAATCGGGGTTAGCTTGGGTGTAAAACTTGTAGGGATTGGCGAATACATAGGATTTGAAGTCGGCTTCGGTCAGGACGCCTTCTTGAACCAAATCCCAGCTTTCAGCCAAGGGGGAAGTTAAGTCTGGTACATCCCAGTGACCAACATCGGAGGAATAGATGGCGTTGATTTTGACTCCCAAGGGATTGGCTTTGTCGTTGAATGCTGTAGCGATCGTGCGATCGTCGGACTCGGAACCAAAGAAGAAACTGTTCACCCAGCGATCGCGGATGTCTTCAATTGTTTCTATGCCTGCGGCTGCAAAATCATCCAATTCGCTACCAATCGGCGCACGGCTATGACGGCTGAAGGAAGCTCCCAGTACAGTCTTGGTCAATTCATCCTTATCGAGGGAATACCCTTGAGCAACTTCTGCACCGTAGCGCTCAAATATCTCAAACAACTCATCGGCATTTGTCAACGCTGGATTGTAGTTTTCCAGTGCCTTGATATTGCGCTTCAAGAAACGATCTACCAAATGGATGTAGACACGCGCACCCCAATCTGCGCCACCTTCAAGCATCGCTACACGCAACTGCGGAAAACGCTTGGTAACACCGCCGAAGAACAGCGCTTTCGCAAATGCTTCCGAACCATCGGCGAAGTGACCGATATGGTTGTTCATGTAATTACTGATGGAGGAGCGACCAGTCCAACCCTGACTGCCATAATGGGTGGTGACAGGTACGCCAAGTTCCACGACCTTTGCCCAGAAAGGATCGTAGTCGTATTCACTATCTAGTCCGTAGAAGTCGATATAAGAAGCATACTTGGCGATTTCGGGGAATTTATCGGCTGGATATTTATCAGCGATCGCTTTGATTGGCCGTTTCACACCGCCAGTGATATTAATCACCTTTAAGCCCAGTGTTTTCACAGCGAACTCTAGCTCTTCAATGCCTTCTTCGGGAGTAGTTAATGGGATACCAGCTACCGGTGTCAGGCGATCGCTATATTTCCGGTAGATATCAGCATGATAGTGATTAACCGCGCGTTGCAGCGCTTGACGATTCTCTGCACTCGCTCCAGCCGGTGCTAAGACATTATTGGGAAACAGCACCGAATAGTCCGACCCCTGCTCCGCCTGACGCTCATAGAGCAGTCCGGGGAGGGTGTAAGTTGCGAGATCCAATGTATTTTTGGTAACTCTAGCCCACCAAGGCGATCGAATTGTGCGATTGTATTGACGTTCTTCAGGAGTTTGTTGATACCAGTCTTTACCGTTGCTCTTAGAGTTGAGGCGCGAGGCTTCAGTCTTGCGTAACTCATCTACAAGTTTCACACCGCCGTACTTAGCGATGTAATCCTCAAAAGCTGGAGTGAAATCATTGGTATGAACATCGGTATCGATTACTGGATAATCAAGGGTTGCTCTGATTGCAGCAGAGCGTGAGGTCTTCAATCGGCTATATTCAGTCATGTTTTTTTCCTTGCCTACGGCACAAAAATTACAGGTTTTTTTTCAGCATCCAATGCTGCTATTGAAAAATACATTTCCTGTAGAGACGGCGATTTATCGCGTCTCTCTACAATCGCGTCTCCCTACGATTTTCTGTAAGGCGGCGATCTACAGAAGGTACGCTTTAAAAGGTATGGCTTAAGCATCCGTGAAAAATTCATTTATGCTACAGCACTATAAACACAGTGCAGATATGAAAAGTCATTTACGCCAACACCAATCTTTCATCTAGTTGTTTAGCAGCAAAACGATTGGCCGGACGACGCAATCCCAGGTTTTCGCGCAAAGTACTGCCTTCGTATTCGGTACGGAACAGTCCGCGTTTTTGGAGGACGGGAACGACTAGGTTAACGAATTCATCCAATCCAGTGGGAAGGATTGGCGGCATGATATTAAAGCCATCGGCTGCACCGTTGTTGAACCATTCTTCTAACTGGTCGGCAATGGTTTCGGGAGTACCAAGTATGGTGCGATGACCTCGTGCAGTAGCAAGAGAGAGATACAACTGGCGCAGCGTGAGAGTGCCACGAGTAGCCAAATCTCTAACTAGTTTGAGACGACTTTTGTTAGTGTTGGTGTCGCTGGGTAGTTCGGGAGCCACATCATCTAAAGAATATTTTGACAAATCCACACCCTTGTAATAGTTCTTTAAAATCCCCCACGCCACATCGGGATGGATTAACGATTGCAAGAATTCGTATTTTTCTTGAGCTTCTGATTCAGTACGGCCAATGATTGGGAAAGCACCAGGCATGATTTTGAGATCGTCTGGCGATCGCCCATATTGTGCTAGCCTACCTTTGACATCAGCATAAAACTCTTGGGCATCGGCTAGGGTTTGATTGGCGGTGAAAATCACCTCAGCAGTGCGTGCAGCTAAGTCCCGTCCCGATTCGGAGGCTCCAGCCTGAACAATCACCGGATAACCTTGGGGTGGACGACCAACGTTTAAAGGGCCTTTTACAGAAAAATATTTGCCCTTGTGGTTCAATGTATGCAGTTTATCCGGGTCGAAATAGACCCCAGATTCTTTGTCACGGATGAAAGCATCGTCTTCCCAACTATCCCATAGACCTTTCACCACTTCCACAAACTCTTCAGCTCGTTCATAACGCTGGCTGTGTTCTGGGTGATGCTCAAGTCCGAAATTACGTGCAGCATTCTCATTGCCTGTAGTAACTACATTCCACCCCGCCCGGCCCTTACTCAAGTAGTCCAACGAAGCAAACTTACGTGCCAGGGTATAGGGTTCTTCATAAGTGGTCGAGGCAGTGGAAATGAAGCCGATTTTTTGGGTTACAGAGGATAAGGCCGAGAAGAGGGTAACAGGCTCAAAATGGGCAATTTTACCATTGCGATGCTGAGTTTCTGGAGCGCCGCCCCAGACTCCTGGACTATCTGCCAAGAAAACTGCATCGAATAAGCCGCGTTCGGCAGTTTGGGTAATTTCTTTGTAATGCTCGAAATTCAGTCCCGCATCTGCTTGTGAATCGGGGTGTCGCCAAGCAGAGACATGATGTCCAGTAGCTTGAATGAATGCACCTAAACGAAACTTGCGTGTTGTACTCATATATTTTATTTTTCTTTTCTTATAGTGCGTTCGCGGAGCGTCTCGTAGAGAAGCTTAGGGCCGGTATGGCTGATTTGCGCTACGCCAGTTATGATTACTGCTGCTACAAAAGGTTGGCAATTCCTAACTGCTCGAATGCATCACACATTTTGATCGAACTTTCTAGTAACTAAACTTGCCGTTCAGTTACCTACTAATTGCTCAAAAATCAAATAACCGAACTGTAAGTCAGGTTAATACCACAGCAGAATTAGGAATTCTGCTGCTTGGTGCTCTAATCACCATAAATTTATCTAGTAATTTTACTTACCAGATAGAGCCTACACAATAAATACAAAAAAAGATGTGCTGGAAATCACAATAACACGAAAAACTAATAATTAGTTTTTCAAACATTAAGTATTGCAAACTAATTGTTTACTGAGTATATAGTTATTTATGGTACTGAAAGGTTATTACACTGTTCTCTAGTAGTTCACCAACCCAAAATTGCTAAGTGGAGACAGGCAGGGGAGCAATACTGCTCGGTTAAAGGGAAAAGGGTAAGGGGAAAAGGATTGGAAGGTTGGATATATAAAGTTTTTTCCCTTTAACATGAGTCCCTTTTCCCCAAAACCCGACAAGTATTAAGTAGGGTAGCGCTCTTTTATGACTCTGATGAAAGAAAAAATGTAGGTTGGGTTGAACAAAGTGAAACCCAACAAAACCAAGGATTTTTCGTGTTGGGTTTCGTCCCTCAACCCAACCTACTCGTAAATTTATCAAAGCCTTAAAAATCAAGGGTTATGAATTTTTATTTAACGAGAGTAATAGAAGAGCGGTAGAAGTTGCAGTAAGTCTTTCCCCTCTGCTGACCACAACGCAAAGTTACCTTGGCAGACTACTAGGTTCCTTTGACCCAATTCTCATTGTCTAAACAAGCACTTAAAAAACCTTTTAGTAGAGTTTTTTCTACAGTCGTGTTTGGTGTTTTAGATTGGTCTGAATCCCCAGTGAAGATATAGGGTTTCTCATTCTGATGCGATACAACAAGACCGAAAAATTTTGCGATGCCTTCTCTACGAGACATTACGCGTAGCTTGCTTCCCCATAGGGGTACGGCGGACGTAGCTATCACCAAAAAATAGTAGTGTATGAGGCCTTAAGGGGCTACAAAAAGGGCTAGGATGCAGATAGAATAAGCCTCATAGCCCTCTCTCCTTGCTGCTAGTACTTACGCTTATTAGGACTTAATCTCAATAATTCGGTGACTAACTTATAAGAGTTTTCTATGAAATTGACCCAATTGTGGCCATAAAAACTATGCGTGGAATGGCACCAAGAAAAGATACAGCCCTTGCTCTGACTGGTTCCCTGCCTAGAGGCTGGGAACCCATTCTGCGAGGCTCCGCCTCCAATAGCTTGACAAGAGGCAGAAGCCCACTTTAAATACATTCCCAGCCTCCAGGCTGGGAACAAGACGACACAAGCCTTTGGGCTTTTCTTAGTGCCATTCGATTATGCGTGGTTGATGCGTCATTGGCTCGGACTTAGAGCGCTGCTAATAGTTCTGATGAGTGGGGTTGAGATCAAAGGGAATGAAGCGATGGTTGAAACTTTAACCTCAAGGCATTGACAATTAAGGGACGCTTACAGAGCAAGCATTATCTTGGTAAGCGCGATCGCGCTTACTGAAGAAATTCTGTCCAGTTTGGAATTGTTGTGTTTTGAAGCTATAGAAATCTTACGTTTTTTCTATTTTCCATAACCTCAATTAAGGCTTGAATAATGCAAAAGTTTTCGGTCTACTGAATTTATCCCGCATTTATGCAACGCTTATAAAAAACTAGTAACCTGACGCAGATCGAGGATAATTTGAACAGCACCAACCACAGCTATAAGCCCAATCAATTCTATAGCAGACAAACCCGCGCCAGCTACAGCGAGAATCAGAATAACAGCTGCTGCCACAAAGCGATACCCCGCCCGAACTTTGCAGCGCAGTCTGGTGTCAGTGCTTACACCAGTAAGATAGATGATTCCAAGAGTAAAAAAGCACATCGCCAAGCTAGCGCAAATCAGCCAGCGTTCAGCAGACGCCAGTACCAGACCTGTATCACTTGCTAGGGCGTGCTCCACCCCAACTCCGGTAGCGGCAATACCAATCACCAAAGGTAAGTGCATATAGACCCAAGTTTGATAAGCTCTGATGTGGCGGCAAGCACGAGCAGCCTGGATTGCTGAACCACCAAGGTTGTCAAAATACAGCCACCACAAACTAAAAGCAATACTTAAGCCAAATACCGCAGTATATGCTGATGAGAAACTCCACTCCTGCTTTGCAACTCCATTAACTACCGCTAAGACCGTTTCACCTAGCACAATTAAGGTAAATAAGCCAAAACGCTCAGGCAAGTGTGAAGCGTGGGGAGCCAGTTCCACATGGACAGACTTTCCCGCTGTCAATACTATTCCAAATTCTACTGTCAGCGCTAAAATCCAAAACCCAAATCGCAGCGGTATTGGTACAAATACCGATGCTAGCCAAAGTAAAGCCCCTAGTCCAGAACTACTGGCAATTCGGGTTGTTAGTGGTCGTGCTGTAACTATATGCCTTCCAGCACGTAAGAACTCGACGACAAGCAACACTCGAACAATAGCGTAAGAAAGGGCAAAACCAACTGAACTTTTACCCAACCCATCGTGTACGTTCACTGCTAGTGCTGCCACTGCAAGCATTTGTAAGGCGGTCAGGAGTCGATGTCCCAAATCATCAGTATCAAAGAGATTGGCGTAGAACGTAGCGCCAATCCAAGACCACCAAATTGGCACAAAGAGCAGCAGAAAACCAAGGAAGCCTGATAGTGAGATATCCCGATTGAGATTGTGAGCAAGCTCCGAAATCGCAACCACGAAAAATAAATCAAAAAAAAGTTCTAACCAGGTCGCGTGCCGTTCTTCTTCCTTATCTTCACTAATACGTAACTCAGGAGATTTTAACCATTTATTCATCCCATACACTCCTCAATTAATTGTGTATAAATTGCATAGTTGTATTCTCAGGTGGTATAAATTTGCATTGATGGCATTCAGAAGTTTCTTCGGCCAAAGATATGGGCAGAATAACCTGAAAGCGAGTGTTTCCTGGTTCGGAAAACAAGCGGATCTCGCCTTTATGCTTTTCAATAATTCGGTAACTAATGACTAGACCTAAGCCTGTTCCTTGACCCACCCCTTTAGTGGTAAAAAACGGCTCGAATATGCGGTCTTGGATCTCTGGCGGAATAGCTGGGCCGTTATTAGCAATTTCTACTAACACACAGTTATTTTCTCGCGCTGTGCGAATCCTGATTTCTCCTTGTCCATTCATTGCATCGATCGCATTATCAATCAGGTTCGTCCATACTTGATTGAGTTCGCTACCATACACAGAAATTAACGGTAGGCTCTGGTCATAATTGCGCGTTAAACTAATGCCGCCTTTAAGCTTATGACCGAGAATAGTCAGCGTACTTTCAACTCCCTGGTGTATGTCCACCTCCTGCATCGGAGCTTGATCCATATACGAGTACTCTTTAATAGCCTTGACCAGTTCGGAAATGCGCCCCGAACTTTGGTTAATTTCGTCCAACAACTCAATTCCTGTGAGTGTGGCATCGAGCCAAGCTAGAACTTCAGGAAGTGATTCTAGGGATAAATGCTCCACAATGTTATCCAGGGATTCAGTATCCAGTCCTCCCCGGACCAAGGAAGAAACAATTTTCCAGCCATCAGGTACGTTGTGTAAATCCAGCCAGTCTGTCACCTCTTGCTCGCGATCGCTCTGCGCGAGTAAATCTTCTAAGTCACAGGGTGTTTCGGCACGTTCAATTACTGTGTGCAGCAAGTTGTCAAGAAACAGCAGCTGTGGTTTTGTCATCTGCCTGTGATTGAGTTTGAGTCCAAGGTATGGCAATTGTTGAAAGATGTTGTGCAAATGCTTTGCACCTCGGATCGTAGCTGTTGCTGGGTTGTTTAACTCGTGGGCTAAACCTGCTGCTAAAGTACCGAGTGCAATTAGCTTTTGGTGATGTTGTGACATCGACTCTAACATTTGCACCCGTTGCGCCGTGATGATTAAAAGATCGCGTGTAATCGACGGACAGGTTGTTAGCATTTCCCAGAAAGTATCTGTGTGCCATTTCAACATATAACTCGGTTTCACGGCACGCACGTTGACGAGATGGTGAGGAGCATCTAATAAAATCAACTCATGACCTGTATATGTTCCAGCACCAAAACTCATAACGTGTTTTTCTGCATTGCCGACCTTTTTGGTAAACTCGATTTCGCCTTCGATCAGCACGTAGAAATAGTCTAGTGGTTCTCCTTCAATGGCTATGTATTCCCCCGAAATCAGACATAGTTCGCGGCCATGTTCAGATAGCCATTGCAATTGCTCATCTGTCAATTTTGCAAAAAGTGACACTTGACGCAAAGCATCTAACATAATTACACCTTACTTAGATATTGATGGATGAACTGAATAGCGATCGCACCCTCTCCAACGCCAGAAGCAACTCGCTTCACAGATCCATTACGCACATCTCCAGCGACAAAGATGCCTGGTACACTGGATTCCAGCAGGAAGGGTTCGCGATCGAGTTGCCATTGCTTTGAACATCGTTTATTCGGTATCAGGCTGGGCCCGGTTAAGATAAACCCTTGTTCGTCTCTGTCGACAATCCCACCCAGCCAATCAGTGTGTGGCTTTGCACCGATTAAAATGAACAGCAACTTTGTGGGAATGGTTTCCTTTTCATGGGTTTTAGTGTTTGCGAGTGTAATTGCCTCTAAGCTAGTCTGGCCATGAACCTCGACGACGTGGGAATGAAACCGTACTGTAATATTGTCTGTTGCTAAAATTCGGTCTATCAAGTACTTTGACATACTTGTAGCCAGTGAGTTGCCACGTACCAATATAGTCACATGGCGAGCGTACTTAGAAATGTAAACCGCAGCCTGTCCAGCTGAATTAGCTCCGCCAACTACATAAACATCTTCATTTTGGCAGGAGAGTGCTTCGGTCATTGCCGCACCATAGTACACACCAGCCCCAGTCAAACGATCGATACCCGGTACATCAAGCTTGCGATATGAGACACCTGTGGCAATCAGTAATGCGTAACAGCTTAATTCTGTCCCATCTTTCAGCTTGATAATACGATAAGAATCTTGCAAGCGAATATCAATTACCTCTTGAGGTGAGAGAATCTCTACCCCAAATCGTTTCGCTTGAGTAACGGCGCGGCGAGCTAATTCCGAGCCTGCAATTCCTTGAGGAAAGCCTAAATAGTTCTCGATACGGGAACTCGTTCCCGCTTGACCCCCTGGAGCCTCTTTTTCAATCAATACTGTGCGTAGACCTTCAGAAGCTCCGTAGACTGCTGCTGCCAAACCAGCAGGCCCAGCCCCGACGATCGCCAAGTCGTAAAAGGGCATTTGGGCCTGCATCTTCAACCCGATTTTTTCAGCAATTTCAGCGTGCGTTGGCTGTGTCAGATACGAACCATCAGGGCAAACTACTAATGGTAAATGTGCGGTACTACATTGAGCATAACTAACCCACTGGCGCGCTTCTTCCTCTATCTCAATGTCCAACCACTGATAGGGCATATAGTTGCGGGCCAAGAAGTCTTTTATATGATGACTCTTAGGCGACCAACGAGAGCCAATAACGCGAATACCTTCAAAGGGTGGGCGGTATGACGAAATCCAATCGTCTAATAAATCGCTAAGAACTGGATATAAAAGGTCTTGTGGCGGCTCCCAGGGTTTAAGAAGATAGTAATCAATCTTTGCTGTATTGATCGCAGAGATCGCAGCATCGGTGTCCGCATAAGCTGTTAGTAAAACTCGTTTTGCAGACGGAAAAATTTGCATAGCCTGTTCAAGGAACTGCACACCTGACATTTGTGGCATCCGTTGGTCTACCACACAGAGTGCAACTGTCTCATTACGTAATTTTACTTGTTGCAATACTCTCAAAGCATTTGCACCAGAGTCAGCTCTTAGTACCCGAAAGCGATCGCCATACTCATGTCGGAGATCTCGCTCTATTACTCGTAGAACTCCGGGGTCATCGTCAACAGTAAGTAGTACAGGATTAACCAAAATAGCTCCTTTCTAAGAATGATGTTTGTAATTATTTAGCTAGTCATATTGAGTTTTTATCAGTAGACCTGCCTTGAAAATAAGGCAGGAGGCAGATCGCTTTTAGCGTTTCCCCTTCTCCCAAAGGGAGAGGCTAGCGCCAAGGGAGAAGGCAGGAGGCAGGAGGAAAAAACATTTTCATTGTTCCTTGTGAGCGCAGCTCATAAAGTCTCTTGCAAAAGTCAAAAAATCAGGAATGTCATTTTGAGCGGAACGCAGGGGAGAGAGGAATTTCACGAGATGTTTCGCTCCGCTCAAGATGACAATTCAAGTATTTATGGAAGAAGTCTAGTATATAAAACACTACTCGCAAGTTGATACTAAGGTTATTTGTATCGAACCATTGTCTATTTTTGCAAGAGAACCATTTTCGCTTTTTAATACAAGTACTTGATCGGGAATAGTACTCTTATTAAAAATTGCAGCAATCTCTTGGATACAGACTTGCAAACGTTGAGCTTCTGCAAAAGTCACAGTTGTGGATTCCTGATTGATTAATTCGCTTAAGCTTGCTTTTTGTGAGACTCTTTGCCAACATGGGATGTTCTTACCCCGATGCGACCTTCGCCATGTTTGCGGGGTTGTATTGTGGAGCCGGAGAAACTGGCGACCGAAATGGCGTCTGTCTAAATATCCTACTGCTTCGGCAATCTGCTCGACTGACTGGTCTGTTTCTAGAAGTAGACGGCGTGCTTCTAGCATACGACGCTCAACAATCCAACAGAGCACCGTTTTTCCAGTCTCTCGCCGTACAAGGTCGGTGAGGTAGGCAGGAGACCGATTGACCGCCTCAGCCACCTCTCTAAGACTAATTGAATTATGATAATTTGTCTCAATAAATCGAAAAACATGGTTTAGCAATGGTTGGGACTGAAGCAAGAAATGCTCAAAATTTGTTAGTATCCCCGTATTAATAGCGATGTTAACTTTATGAGAGTCAGTGCCATTTAATAAGCAATTAGAGTCCATGATTTCAGTCTCGTTTATTGTCAACAAAGACTCACTTTTAAGTGAAGTAATTTGTGAATCTCTAGTTTCTTTTCATGGCTAGCAACATGAATTATTTAAATTGTTACATAACTTAATAAAAATATTTTAGGATTGATAATGCTCATATATGGGATATTTTGCCAGTTTTGCAAAATTTTTTTTAGGCTTTTATTTTGGTAAAAGTATATGACTATTAACTAAAGTGTATTAAGCATAGTCCTAATAGCTTTGGAGAAACCACAGGTTCTTTTTTTGAACTAGGTATCTTTTATCTAATTAGGACTATTAAAATGTGTTTTAACCCAACTTACACACTTGCCATCTGTACAGTTTCATACTCATCCAAAACGGTTACACTGTCGCAAAATGCACTCATCATCAGGAATTGTTTCACGTTCTCCGGTGCGCCGACTATGTAGAGTTCAACATCAGAACCCAGTTTTTGTTTAGCGAAAATCAGAGACCGTAGACCAGCAGTAGTAATACATTCTAAGTCTTCTAGTAGTAAGACTAAACGATTGATTGGCTGTGCTGTAGCTTTCGCGATCGCTTCCTGAAAATGTACCACACCATTAGCATCCAATAACCCAGTTAAGGAGATTTTGGCAATACCATTACTGACTTCTAACAGGGTTGCGTCAAAAGATACTTGAGTTGGGAGAAGCCTGACTCTAACTTTGAGATCGTCTTGAGTAACTGGCAGTTTGACTGTTAGGTTGGCAGCATCAAAATCCGCATACCTTTGCCCATTGATCCATACATCCCCAATCCGCACACTACCTGGTGGTAGGATATCTGGTGCAACTCGCAGAATGTTGTCTTTAAAGCCACCCGGTTTTGGTTTGAAGTACAAATCCATTGGCTGTTTATTAATCAGCAAATTCGTATAAACGCAAGCTAAGTAGGCCAATTCAAAGGAGTGATAACCGCTCATTGAGTGGCTCCCCTTGCCTCGTTCCGTTCCTAACAAGTAGGGAATTCCATTTGAGAGAACATTGAAGTAGATACCTCCAGCCACGTAATCGAGGAACCAAGCATTATAGAAAGCTGCTGCTTCACGGGCTTGGCGTTGATACTCAGGTTTATCAAGCGAGCCATTCAAGATCAAGTAGGCTAAGATAGCTTGTTCTTGTTGCCACCAAGCTTTCCGGTTATGCCAGACAAAGCGGTGTACCTCTTGCCCTGGTTTTAAGGTGCGTTCCACGACATCGTACCACCCCCCACGCTGTTGGTCGCTACCGACTTCTGGCATGATTTCTGCAATCTTTTCTGCCAGAGCCACATAGTTTTCTTTTGGTTTGAGGTGGTTCATCCGCATTAAGTTCCAAGCAATTTTCAGGTTATGACCTACAACTGCTCGATTCTGCTGCCATCCCCAAGTTGTATCGTGAGTCCAGTCCTCATAAAAACGTTCTTGAACAAATGGGCTATGGTCATAATCTGGGAACCGCTTTTCAATGGTGTCGAAGGTGTACTCCAGGAAATTTGCGTATTCTTCTTTGCCAGTCGCTAGCCAAAGATTGATCAAATAAGCTGGGGCATGATCGCCTACGGAGTTCCAATTCTTCTTGGCGCGATTGTGGCCTAGAGTCTGAGAGTGGGGGCTAAGAGTAATCGGATCGATGTGGGAGAAAAATCCTCCTTTCTCGGTCTTGTCCAAGAAATACTTGTCAAACAGATTAATCGTCAACTCGATATCTTTGATGATGAGTGGATCGCCCGTTATCCGATAGGTTTGAGTGGGGCCAGCCAGCGCATAAATTTGTTCATAAGCTGGAATAGCGTCATAATCATCCCCAAATTCTGAGGAGAATATTTTCTGTTCGCTGCCACCTGGTTTGACATCAACAGCATGATACCAATAGCAAATTCCTTCGCCTTCATCAAGAAAACGCATGTGTTGGCGGAGGTATTCAGTGCCTTTTTCCGCAGCCTCAAGATAGCGATCGTCTCCAGTCATCATATAGGCGGTGGCAAAACCGTAAACTAGACGAGAAATGGTGTCAGTTTCCTGACGAGTACTGTCTTCCTTAGAACCGACTAAACCGATACCAGTACGATATTTCCGATAATCAATTTCGCCATCTTCAAACTGGGCTTTGAGGTAAAAATCGCCAAGGCTTCGTATCTGCTTGACCCACCAATCTGGTCTTTCAAAAAGATACTCGTTTTCTGTTCTACCCAGAAAAACTATGTGTTTAGCTTCAAACTTATGCTCACCTGCTTCAGGATAAAAAATGCCATACACAAAAAGATAGCAATTTGGAACGAGCATTGAACTTATTTGGCTAGTGCAATCAAAGAAAGGCTCATCTAAATTGCGTACTAGTTCAGCATAAGTCATTGAAGTCAATGCTACTTCAAAGTTCCTGCCATCTGAGGTTTTGAGATCAAAAGTACCAGAATCTCCTTTACTTGAATCAAAAGCGGTAACATACCCAGCGATCAAATCCGAAAAAGAAAAGCCTATATTACTCATTAAATTAACTCCAAATTGGAAATTCGTTAACTGGAAACTATTTAGAAATCAGCACAACGACGCTACGCTCTTTAACAGGATAGGTATTATCTGAAACTACAGTTTCTTCCCCTGGCTCTGCAATATCAATCGGAGAAGGAAGAGCAGTATCTACAACTCTGTACCATTTTCTATCTTTAATAGAAGGAATTTCAAAGTCGAGATCCTCCCAGTACATGTTGAGCATGACATGAATATCTGCTTCTCCTTCAAAGCCGCCGAGAGTAAATGCCAAGACTCTCGCATGAGAGTCGTGCCAGCCTGGTTTGAACAACTTGCAACCATGCCAAGCAATGTCTGCTAAACCGCGTTCGTTAACTTCACCAGTGAAGAAATTACTACGGCGTAAAGCAGAATGGCAGTAGCACTTGCGGAAATTAATCATCAGTTTGAAGAATCTGAAAATATCAGCATTCTTCTGGGCAAGATTCCAATCTAACCAACTAATTTCGTTATCTTGACAGTAAGCGTTGTTATTACCCTTTTGGGTACGTCTGATTTCATCACCAGCCACAAGCATGGGCACACCTTGAGAGAGCATGAGAATGGCTGCAAAATTCTTAATCTGTCGCCGACGTAATGCATCAATTTCTGGGTTATCAGTTTCTCCTTCAACCCCACAATTCCAACTTAAATTGTCATTGATGCCATCGCGATTGTTTTCACCATTGGCTTCATTATGCTTGTGGTTGTACGAAACCAAATCATTGAGGGTAAATCCATCATGACAGCTAATGAAGTTGATGCTGTTAATCGGTAAATGTCTGCTCGATTGGTAAAGATCGGAACTTCCAGCAATACGCCAAGCAACTGCTCCAACTATTCCTGCATCTCCTTTGACAAAGCGCCGGATGTCGTCTCGAAAACGTCCGTTCCATTCTGCCCAACGATATCCAGGGAAGTCACCAATTTGATAAAGCCCACCAGCATCCCAAGCCTCGGCAATGATTTTGGTGTCAGCTAGTGTTTCGGATGTTTCAATGTGCCAAATCACTGGCGGATGGATCATTGGTACTCCGTCTTGGCTACGAGATAGGATGGAGGCTTCATCAAAGCGGAAACCATCAACATGCATCTCTTTTACCCAAAATTCTAGGCAATCTACAATTAACTTTTCTACTATAGGATGGTTGCAATTGACGGTATTGCCACACCCAGAATAGTCCATGTAGTACTGCTTATCCCAAGGCACTAGATGATAAAAGATATCATTAAAAAGACCTTTGAAGCTGATGGTTGGGCCTTCATGGTTGCCTTCGTCGGTGTGGTTAAAGACTACGTCTAGAATGACTTCAATCCCTTCTTTGTGTAAAGCCTTAACCAAATCTCGAAACTCTCTGATATGATTTCCGACATCAGGAAAAGCACAATATGAAGCTTCTGGAGCAAAGTAACTGTGGGGGTTGTATCCCCAGTAGTCTTTTAATTCCTTACCGTTGACTTCTCCAAGAAGGTTCTTTTCGTCAAAGTCAAATATTGGCAGTAGTTCAACAGCTGTGATTCCTAACTCTTTCAAGTAAGGAATTTTTTCGATAATTCCAGAAAAAGTGCCGGGGTATTTGCAGCCGGAAGAGGGGGATCTGGTAAATCCGCCAACGTGTACCTCATAAATGATGGTGTCACTCATCGATCGGTTGAGCGGGCGATCGCCTTCCCAATCATAATCGGATATATCTATAACTACACTACGCATTGAAGTAGCCAGATTGTCTTTTGACCCTAAAGCATCG
This sequence comes from Nostoc sp., assembly GCF_036917375.1. Taxonomy (GTDB): domain Bacteria; phylum Cyanobacteriota; class Cyanobacteriia; order Cyanobacteriales; family Nostocaceae; genus Nostoc. The sequence continues at coordinate 47,965 of NZ_JBALDN010000034.1, read as the reverse complement.
TTGCGTTGCCAAAGAGTGTTGGTATTTCCTCTAGCATAAGGGTCAAGCAATACCTTATTTTTATTAAAGCGGTGTCCTGCTCGGTGTAAATCAGGATTACCATTAACTCGATAAGCGTAGTGAGCACCAGGTTTTAAACCTCTCACAAAAATATGCCAAAAGTGAAAGGTTTTATTAGTTTTTGGATCTAACTGAATCGTATGTGTAGGCAGGAGAGAATCATCCGCGTCAAACAACAAAAGTTCGACCGAAGTAGCATGTTCTGAAAAGATAGAAAAGTTTACTCCATCTTTGTTTGGAATTGCACCGAAAGGATGCGAACATCCTGATTCTAATTGGTAATTAGGTACTGCTGGTTTAACCTGATGTTTATCTGTAGTTAAAGTCATTTTTTCACTCTGTCCTTATAGCAATTATTCTTTGACTACAACACTGACCTGATAAAAACCTGTCTTGTATCAGTTCTACTCATATATCTAGTTAGTAATTTAAAAAAATTCTAACTGAAAGTTTTACAAACATTTAAAAAGCTTAAATCTATTCATGTCGCTAATTGAATTGCCTAGTTTAGCCAGTTCTATAATATGATTGTAATAATTGTTTAATATAGTTACAAGGGTTGAATTTTTGGGTGATGTTTGTATTATTTTGATAACGAATAAATAAGTAATACAAGTTGAAATTTTAGTTTGGAAATTACTTTCTATGCCTCGGCTATGGGAATCCATCTGTCAATTTTTTTTTCAAATTAGTATAGGAATTTAATTTGATTTCTGTTCGCGTAGCTTGGCGTAGGCATACTGATTTGCTTGGTGCGCAAAGTATAGCGCAAGTGTGAAAGGTAGATAATAGGCAAGAGGAAAGAAAGCTTCATAGTTGAACTCAGGTTTTTCAAAAATCAAATACTAGTCTTATATAAGAAAACTTGCAACTATTAAAAATACTTAAAATAGAGGATGCGTTAGTTCAGGCTAACGCATCCTTTATTTTATATACAACGTAGAAGAAGAACGAGAAGGAATTTGATGTAATCTGTGAGCCTATGGCAGTATTAAAACCAGAATCAAAAATATCACTTTTGAGGATGCTTATTACTACCTAAACACATCAGTGTTGTGTTAATTCGTTTCTCCGACTAGTTTATCATGAATTAATCTGTAAAAGCTCACTTTGGGTTGGTATACAATATTGATGAATTAGGAAAGTTCACAGATTTTGAAAATTAGTGATTTCCTAAAATTAGGAAATTAATCTGACAACGCTTGTTCTGCACATTGCTGGATTAATTTGGCGATTAAACCTGTCCAACCAGTTTGATGACTAGCACCAATACCAGCGCCATTATCTCCATGAAAGTATTCATTGAATAAAATCAGGTCGCTCCAATTCGGGTCAGTTTGGAATTTTTCCGTTCCACCATAAAAAGGTCGTCTACCAGAATCATCTGTTAGAAAAATTTGGATCAGCCTTTGAGCTAATTCAATTGATACTTCTTTGAGCGTCATCATCTGACCCGATCCGGTAGGACACTCTACTTTGAAATCGTCGCCGAAGTAGCGATAGAATTTTTGTAGCGATTCTAGCAGTAGATAATTAATCGGAAACCAAATTGGCCCGCGCCAGTTGGAATTACCGCCAAACATCCCTGTACTAGATTCAGCAGGTTCGTAATCCACTCGATACTCCCGACCATCTACGGTCAAAGCGTAAGGATGAGATGCATGAACTTTAGAAACAGAGCGAATACCATAAGGGCTGAAAAATTCTGTTGCATCTAACATTTTTTCTAGGATGCGACGGAGTTTATCTGGATAAGCGATCGCTAGCAGTCGGCGCTCACCAATTCCTTGTTTCTGCATACAAGCAATATTTCGAGTCAGATCGTGGCGATTATTCAAAAACCATTGCGTCCGCTCTCTAAAACCTGGGAGCTTCTCTAAAGTCTCTGGTTCTAGAATGCTCACGGCGCATAATGGAATTAGCCCCACCAGCGATCGCACTTTCATCGGGAATTGATGACTATCAGGTAAATGTAGAGCATCGTAGTAAAAGCCATCATTTTCATCCCATAGCGCGATTTCGGCATCACCAACGCCGTTCATGGCATCAGCAATGTATAAGAAATGCTCAAAGAACTTGCTGGCGATGTCTTCGTAGGTAGAATTTTCTTTGGCTAACTCTAGGGCAATCGTCAGCATATTCAGAGAATACATCGCCATCCAACTTGTACCATCTGCTTGTTGCAGATATCCACCAGTTGGTAGTTGAACGCTGCGATCGAAGACACCAATATTATCCATACCCAGAAAGCCACCCTGAAAGATATTTTTGCCCTCAAAATCTTTCCGGTTAACCCACCAAGTAAAGTTCAGCAGTAATTTTTGAAAGACGCTCTCCAGAAATTTTTTATCTGCACGACCATAGATTTTTTGCTCAATCTGATAAACTTGCCATGCTGCCCAAGCATGAACTGGTGGATTCACATCACCAAAAGCCCATTCATAAGCAGGTAATTGACCGTTAGGATGCATATACCACTCTCGCGTCAAGCGGCTCAGTTGCAGCTTGGCAAAATCCGGGTCAATCATGGCGAGCGGAATTACATGAAAAGCTAAATCCCAAGCCGCAAACCAAGGGTATTCCCATTTATCGGGCATGGAGATTACATCATCGTTAAATAAATGAAACCATTCATGGTTTCTGCCATTGAGGCGTGATGCTGGCGGGCGGGGGCCTGCCGGATCGCCTTTTAGCCATTGGTCGGCTACATAGTAGTAAAATTGTTTACTCCATAGCATCCCAGCAAATGCTTGCCGCTGCACATTACGCCTGTCTTCTAACATCGGTAACGGGCAGATTCGCTGATAAAATTCATCCGCCTCACGCTGGCGCTGTTGCCAAACAGTATCAAACTCAGTCCCGAATGGTGCAGTTAAATTTTGCACGTCACTTAACCGCAATCGCACTGTTTTGGTTTCGCCCGCACCGACGTGTAATTCGTAACGAGCCGCAAACTTAGTACCAATTCGATTCGGATTGACAGCCGTTTTTTGCCCATTTACTACATAGTTATTTATGCCATCTTTAACGTATGGCGAAGCATTGCTGACCCCAAACAATCTTTGATTATTAGTCTCATTTTCTGTAAATAGTAGTTCTGGAGTTTCATTACAATACAGCCATCGAGTTGCTAAAGAAGGGTGATAAGCTTCGATGGTGCTGAGGTCAGAGTTAGATTGGCTAATTTTTAACCACGGTTTTTCTTCTTGATTACCAGTCCAAGACCAGGTGTTGCGAAACCAAAGCGTTGGTAACAAATGCAGCGTTTTTGCTTCTGGGCCTCGGTTAATCACACTAATTTCAATTAAAATATCGTCGGGTGAAGCCTTAGCATACTCAACGAAGACATCAAAATAGCGGTCTTGGTCAAATATACCTGTGTCGATTAATTCAAATTCTGATTTTTGGCGACCTCTGCGGCGATTTTCTTCTACCAGTTGACTGTAAGGAAAAGCAGCTTGGGGATATTTATAAAGATATTTCATGTAGGAATGAGTCGGGGTGTTATCTAGGTAGAAGTAGTATTCTTTAACATCTTCCCCGTGATTTCCCTCATTCCCGGTGAGGCCGAAAAGCCTCTCTTTGAGAATTGCATCTTCACCATTCCAGAGAGCGATCGCAAAACATAGTCGCTGATGATTATCAGAAATTCCCCCAATTCCATCTTCTCCCCAGCGATAAGCACGGGAGCGCGCATGATCGTGAGGGAAGAATTCCCAGGCAGTACCATCAGGGCTATAGTCTTCCCGCACTGTTCCCCACTGGCGTTCGCTCAGGTAGGAACCCCATCGTTTCCAGTAGGCTGTGCGATCGCGATCTGCTATTAATCTTGCTTCTTCTTGAGTCATAGCGATTTTGGATTTAGGACTTCGGCGTGAGCGCTCAGTCGAACACTTTTGGATTTTGGATTAAAAATTTTTAGCACTGTTTGCTTTTGTTGTGCCGACTTAGTTATCCTTCTTTTGTCACTCTCAAAAAACAATAATCTCAGCCAAATTCTAAGACTTTCATTTAATCCAGGTTTGAGGCTTTATTTTCTAACAGAAACTAAAATTTATACACAAAAATATAAATTTTAGTCCCATAACCGTTTGAGCGATTGGATTCTACCAAAGCGACAAAAGCTGTTTACGGACGCGGTGGCTTCCGTTATGGATGGAAAAAACAAGTTAAATCCTCTTTCCTTCTGCCTTGTTTCTTGAAAGAAGGATAAAGTTGATATTTGCAATCTGAGTACGTTCTGTACTCAGATTGCAAGAATTCTAGAAAGAAGGGTGGAGCTAAGACAAACTACCTATTGCTCATGATAGTTCCGGCTCAATCCTCCATCTACATAGAAAGTTCCGCCTGTGATGTAATCAGCATCGGCTGAGGCTAAGAAAGCAACGATGGGTGCGATATCTTCTGGCTTGCCTAAGCGACCCAAGGGAATATTTTTTAATAAGGCTGCTAATTTTTCAGGGTCATTTAACAACTTACTGTTGATTGGTGTCTCAATTGCTCCAGGAGCCACGTTGTTAATTGTAATTCCTAAAGGCCCAAGCTCAACTGCTAGGTTACGCATCATCATCTTGACACCGCCCTTGCTGGCACAGTAGGCAGTGAAGTGGGGGAATGCTATTTCCTCATGGGTAGAGCTAATATTGATGATTTTGCCAGTTCGCTTGGTTTCGATGAAGTGTTGCACTATCGCTTGAGTGGCGAAAAATGTCCCTTTGAGGTTGAGATTAATCACTGCATCATAGTCAGCTTCGGTGATGTCCCAGAAATCAGCATTTCGACCGTCAATGCCAGCGTTGTTTACTAAAATATCTAACTTGCCAAAGTATTGAATACCCTGGTCTATAAGTTGACGGATGTCACTAATTACACTCAAGTCAGCCTTAATAGTTAAGCCTTTGCTGCCAGCAGCTTCTACTTTAGACAGAGTTTCTTCAGCGCCTTCGGGATGAGAGCGGTAGTCAATCACAACATCTGCACCTTGTTCAGCAAGATGTACAGCAATAGCTTGGCCAATTCCTCCACTACTACCTGTTACTAAAGCTACCTTACCTTCTAGTTTCTTCATTAGCTTTCTCCTTCTAGAGTTTTTTGATATTTTCAGGTTTCATAAAAAAGGAGTCAGAATTCTGGATTTTTATTGAAATCTATTGATGCTTTTGCAGATGTGCAACTTTAACATTTTTAAAAATACAACGATAATTGGGAACATGAAAAAGTTTGCCTGTCAAAACTTCGCGTTCACCCATAGATATCAGTTGAAAAACTCCCACAGCAGTTAATGCACCTAGTGGAGATGCAATACAATAAAGCCATTGATTTTGCCAATACCATGCTAAGAAAGCAGGTCCCATACTGCGTGCTGTATTCAAACTAGTGCCAGAAATTGGCGCTCCCAACCAAACCATAGTTGCTACTAGAAGCCACACCATTAAAGGTGTCCAGCGCAATAACTGATGATGACTCAAGAAAATAAAGATAGACAACACTAACATAAATGTCATCAAAACTTCAGCTAGAAATACATACCACAAGGGATAGCCGATTCCAGGTGAAGTAATACAATAATTGACGCTAATCAGGTAATTTCCCCACAAAGCTAATGCTAAACATGTGCCAAGGATTGCGCCCAGAAATTGACCAAAAATATATCCAATTAAGTCCTGTTTATGCATTTTGCCTTGCATCCAGAATGCTAATGATAAGCAGGGGTTTAGGTGCGAACCACTCAGTTTACCTAAAGGGGAAATGCTAAATAATGCACCACTTCCAGCAAAAATGAGACCATTAATTAATAAACGAGGACTCACTGCCGGGATAAGATGCTCCATAGGCAAACCTTTGCCAAAATTGAAGGTGATTATGCTGAATCCAACTAAGAGATTGAAAGCAGTTCCTAACAACTCTGCACCATATTCAGACCAATTTAGAGTTTTCCAATTTGCAAAAGTATTCATAAGTTTCTTTCTGGCAATCGACAATTAAGCTTTATACAGCAATTCCGTTAAGGTTTTGAACAAAGATTAGCTACTTGAGAAAAATTGTTATTCTCAACTTGTTCATCTCCTATCGAGGAATGCTGTATATAGTTAAATTGAAATTACCTCAATTAAGTTGCAATGGTGGTGGATTATCCTGATCGACGTATCCTTGGCTAATTTCAACAATATTACCATCTGGATCGGATACCCAAACCGTGCGCCACCCAGGAATAAAGCTATCAAAGTTAAGTGGCCCAAGGGTTACTTTTGCATCTTTGCCGATTTCAGCGAGTTTAGCATCAACATCATCAACCTGGAACCCAAAATGACGCCAAGCTGGATAGGTAGGCCCATCTTGGCTGGCTAAAGGAACAGGGGTTTCTCCCTTGGCTTGGAAGAGTTCAAGGTACATATCACCCAATTTCAGAAAGACAATTTGCTCATTATTGCCAATTGGTGCAACCCTTGCTCGCTTAAAGCCGAAATATTTTGTGTAGAATTTTTCAGTTGCAATCGGATCTTTGCAACTGATTGCCATTTGTGAAACTTTTAACAAAGTCATTACTTCAGTCCTTACTGACACAAAAAAGTGAACTTAGTTACGCGTATGATCCATCGGGGTATTGAATTACACCAGCAAAGTGAACAGCGATTTTGCGATCGCGCAGTACCCAGTTATCATAGAAACTCACTTCACCAACATCGCCATTCACACTTTTGGTTTTTAAGCTTTCGACTATCATCAGCGTGTTCTCGGTTTCAGCCCACTGGTCAAGCTTGACCTCCAAATCTTCTAGACTGAAGATGCGACTTTCAAAGAACTCTTTGAGTGCTTGACGACCACGCACGTAAATCGGTTTACGGTTTTCAGTTAAAGTGCTAATAAGCAGGACATCTTCAGCATATTGGTTGAGTAAACCATCAACATTTTTCGCTTTAATGAAACCGATATGCTCTTTATAGAACTTGCCTAATGGAGATGTAGGTACTTCTGTTTTAACTGTTCCTGCATTTACATAAGTTTTATCTGGATACTGAATTACGCCAGCAAAGTGGATAGCAATTTTTCCATTTTGCAAAAACCAGTTATCGTAGAACTCCACACTACCGACTTCACCGGTCTTACTTGTGGTTTTTAGCTCCTCTACCATCATCAACGTATTTTCAGTTTCAGCCCACTGGTTAAGCCTGATTTCAAAATCTTCTAAACCAAAAATACGACTTTCAAAGAATTCTTTGAGTGCTTGACGACCTTGTACATAAAGGGGTTGGCGGTCTTCAGTTAAGGTGCTAATGAGCAGAGCATCATCGGCATACTGATTGAGTAAACCATCAACATTCTTAGCTTTAATGAAACCGATATGTTCTTTATAGAGCTTGCTGATGGGAGAAACAATCAATTGTTCTATTGGTGTACTCATACTAATCCTCTATGTGGTGTATTCAGAGTGAACGAAGTTATGTGATAGGAGTAAACGCGAGTTACACTAAGTACAGGATTTCATTAATTTCTAGTAAACTAAATTTCTAATACTCTGCTTACCTTTGCATTTACTTGGCGTAACTTTGCGTTAAAAAAGAACCTTAAACCCAAAAACCAAAGTGATAAGCAATTTGTCCATTCCGGATAGTCCAGGCATCGCCAACTGATACTTGCCCAAGTTTGCAGTTGAATTTTGCTTGGAAAAAAATAGCGTTTTCTGCTTCTGTGAAATCTAGGGATTTGATATCTATATATTCAATTGTTTTTAGGTAGTCGTGAAAGAATGTTTTGATATTTTCACGTCCATTAATTGTGATTGGTGCAGGTGTGTTCTCAAAACCATTAAAGAAGGTGATTAACACAGCATCTTCTGCATAATCCCTATCCACCATTTCATCGATTTTTCCGGCAGAAATAGTTTCGATATGTTTGTCAAAAAATTGCCGACCGGGCGAAATTGTTGAAACTGTCATTTTGATATCTCCTGTAATTGTGATGGAATTATAAGTATGAAGCGCCATTAACTACGCATTTTATTGTCATGTGCGCTCCAAAACTTCATTTTCTTGTGGATGTCTGCAATCTTAAAGTTGAGCAGACCCTTCATAGTAACTAAGTGAATCAACAATGTAGGTTGCAATCACTGGCTTACCAGTTTGAAGCGATCGCTTGACTATCCAAGTTTGATAAGCATCTAAAACAATGCGTTGACTTGTGGCTGCTGGTGGATTCCACACGCTAGCTTCCCATTTGACGATGACTTGAACACTTGCCTCGTCTCCTGAAGGCTTAACGTTGACTTGCTTTAATGTATGGACTTCATCAAAGAAAATGCCGATAACGCGCTCGTACCAACCTTTAAATCCTTCAAAACCATAAACTGTAGCTTCAGGAAAGCGCATTTCTAGACCTTCTTCGGCTAGAAAAGGAATATATTCTTCTAGCGGAGCGTGAACATCTAATTTTAAATACCAATCTGTTGCCAGTTGCTTAATTTCCGAAGTTGTTAAAGGTGCTACGTTAGTTACTGTCATGATTTTTCTCCTTGCTGATAAGTAAAAATTTCAGTTGGTTATTGACCACACTTAACGCCAATCTTTGTACCGACAATTTCATTTGTTAGTACCAAATCAATCAAAAATGGGCCATTGTGTTCCAATGCTTTTTGGATAGCTGGAGCAATCTGATCTGGATTTTCTACCCGAACAGCTTGAACCCCTAAAGATTTTGCTAATTCAGCGAAATCGATACTTGGGTTGCACAAGTTAAAAGAAGCTGGGTAGTCGTGTTCTGGTATTTCTTGTTCGCCCCAATAGTGCAAAATATTGAGCTTCAAGATTTGATAGCTGTGATTATTACAGATGACAAATTTGGCATCTATATTGTGGTGGGCAGCAGTCCAGAGGGCTTGGATAGTATACATACTGCCGCCATCACCCGTGAACGCAAATACAGTTTTATCTGGATTAGCCAGCTTAATACCGATCGCTCCGGGAATTCCAACACCTAGCGAACCACCTCGTGTTTGGAAATATTGTCCTAGTTTTGTTGGTGGTATATACCGACAAAGTTCGGGAGAATTGGTAATGGCTTCATCGAAAATAATTGCATCTGCTGGCAAATGGGCAGCTAATTCTTCTGCAAAACGAGTCATGTGCAGAGGTACTGAATCCCGAACCACCTTGTCAGCTTCAAGTCGAGCCGCCGATTCCCGCTTCTTGTCCTCAGCTATCCGGCTAGCCCTAAGAGAAGCCTCTTGCTTCTGTTCGGATGTCAGAGTTGACTCTAGAACGGTGCTTAATTTGCTCAGACTAGTTTTCGGATCGCCAAGCAGCCCCAGATCCACCGGAAAGTTCTTCGCTATTTCGTAGGTATTCAAATCAATGTGGATTATTTTTGCTGATGGAGCAAAAACCCCAGACAGCGCCGGAAATACCTCTGGAAAAACGTAAGTTCCAGTAATCAATATCACGTCTGCTTGTGATGTAATCCGACGGCTATCATCCCCAAACATGTGACCTAACAACCCCCCGAATAGAGGATGTGTGGCACTCATGTTCGCTTCCGATGAATCTGCTCCCCAAACTTGTGCGCCGATGAGTTCGGCTACATCTGTCAACTCAGCCTGGGCATCGGAAAAAGCGACACCATCGCCCATAATAATTAGGGGATGTTTGGCGGCAGCTAATAAAGTTGCTGCTGTTGCCAGCTGGTCGGGTTCGGGTGCAACTCGTGTCACAGGAAAAGAAGTCGGAACAACTTCTTCATAATTAGGAGCATCAAGGATATCCATCGGGAGAGAGACGAACACCGGCCCCATAGGCGGTGTAGCGGCTATTTTGATAGCTCGGCGCAGCACGCGTAACAAAGAAGAAGGATCGACTACCCTAGTTGACCATTTTGTTACAGGTTTGGCCATGCTGACCAAATCTGCTGCCATTTGGGCATCCATCGCATCGTAGCAGATACCAGCTTCGCCAGCTAGCACTACTAATGGTGCATGACCGCGCATGGCCTGATAAATCATCCCGATGCCATTGCCCAAACCGACTCCGCTATGGAGTTGCACAATAGTAGGCTTTTTCGTGGCGCGGGCATAGCCATCGCCTGCACCGACTGCGATCGTTTCTTGTAATGCAAAGATATATTCAAATTCTGGATAATAGTCTTTTAACGCATCTAGAAACCCCTGCTCAACAGTGCCAGGGTTGCCAAACATATAGTTTATACCATCTGCCAGAAGTTGTTCGATGATTGCAAAGCGACCATTTCTGTTAGCCTTCAAAGGCTTCTCGTTGCTCTGTTTGGTCAAGCTTACCATCCGTACCGCCTCAGTCCTTTATCGAGAACTTCCACTAACTTCTGACCAGTTGTATAAGAGTCTGCGGTAGAGCGACCTGTGATAAAGGGATAATCAACAATTACGGAGATTTCTTTCCCAAAATTACCGTGATATGCTCCATCTGGGCCTGTGGCATCTTGGAGAATATACTCTAGAGGATAGGGAGGTGGCCCCATGTTAATGTCTGCGCCAACAAATCCAGTGCCATCCTTGTAATCATATTCCTTGCAATGACCTGTAACGTGCTTACCCCAAATAATGCTCTTGCGGTCTGCTAAGTCACGAGCAAAGGCGAAACAAGTTACACCGTAGCATTCTGCTGCGATCGCTTTACCCTTTCTATAGAAACTCAGAATTAGGTCGTGAACCCGATGGTTATTGACTAAATCAACAATAGGACCACTACCACCGACTATCAGTAGAGCATCGTATTGTTCTAAATCCTTCTGCACTTCGTCAAGTGCGTTGTTGTATGCTTCCATTTCCCGAAGGAATTTTTCAGCACTCCAGTAAGGGCGATCGGGCAACCATTGTGACAGGATGATTGGATTGTCCAGTCGGGGGTTTTTAGGATCTTCCAACTGCTTGACTTTTTCCGCCATCTCTTGAGAAACTACAGTCCGACCTAAAGGTGGGTCGATATAAGTAGGGTCCATACTGGGAGGAAGGGCTACTGGCCTTTTTCCTGTTGGAGTTGCAAAGTCAACCTGATAACCCGCAGCATCGAAAGTTTCTAGGGGCCCTACCAGTTCTTCACCCCAATAACCATATTCCGATAAAATTATGAGAATTTTTTTCACAAGATTGTCTCCTAGTGATGAATTTGTTTTCAAATAATCAGCTTGCAACTCTCAGTCTTGAAACAGAGGTGGTAGGCCTTCTACTTGAGAAACGATTAGTGGCAACAGATAACTGTTGAATTTGTTCGGTAATTGCATCAATGAATGGTTCAACCTCATGTTTTGAACGACCAGTAACAAGGTCGCCATCCACCACAACACCTGTAGGTGATGTTGTGTAAACTGCGCCAGCATTGATGATATCTGCAAGGACAACCTCATGGCAGATAACTTGTCGATCTTTGAGTAATTCAGGCATTGGTGTCAGTATCCAAAGACCGTGGCAAAGTGCGCCTTTAATAATCCTGGGATTTGCCATTGCTTTGGCATAAAACTGTACAGCCGGTGAAGTGCGAACTTGTTCAGCACTAATTGGCTGACCGACTGGTGGCTCAAAGTAACGCAGACGGACGCTAGTATAATTAGCGGTCATAATCACAGCTGCATAGTCGTTAATATCTACGTTTTGAAAATCAATGTTTACATCTATAGTTCGAGGTGTATTGCCTGTATCTTCATCACTGAAAAAACGAACGCTTGGCTGATTCCAAAGCCTAGACATCAGATGTACCGTTGCTTGAAGTTCTGAGAAGCGCTTTTGATATGCTTCAATTTCTTCAGGGATAAACTCACTTTCTAAAAGAATTGCGATTTTTTTCCCACCAAGGGATCTAGGTATCATATTGGTTCGATATTCTTAGGGTCACTAGATTCTTAATTTGGAATGTACGCGACTTATTTTTAAGTCTTTAGCCAAGAGTTTAGAGAGATGAAAATATAAATACAATGGTGAATGTTTTGTAGAAAGTTTACTTTTTTTAGTGAATGAATTTTATATAGATTTAAAAAACATAAAATGAAATTACAATGGTTAATTTTTCGCTCTTAGGTTGTATTATTTTGGTAATTACAGCTCGATAAATCTTGAAAATAGCTTTTATACTGTAAGGATTAATTTAAAATTACTAAAATTTTAATATTCAAAAATAATCAACTTCGAAAAATAGATAGAAGTAGGATGTATTAAAATCCTGCTAGTTCTGCGAAAAGCATAATAAACCTCTATTTTAAGAAATAGGAGTCAAAGAATTAATAGAAAAGATCGACAGACGATTACGAGTCTATCTAAAACTATCTCAAGTGCAAAAACTAACGGAGTTAAAATCCTCATGACTATTTCTACGCATAAATTCTTGCTCTAACATCTTAAGATTAAGAAGCATAAAACATAGATGCAAAGGTTAATTTTTTGTATAAAGTTTGTATTATTTGGTTATATTTTTTGATATTAGTTATTTTTTGAAGATAATTAGTCTTATTACTTACTAAAATTTTTAAAATTTCTCAACCAAAATTGAACGCTATATCATTATCCAAATAGGATTGTTCAACCTCCTCACTAATTCTTAAACTTTGACAACAGAGAATGATGTATGGATAAAAACAAGTAAATCCAAAAAATCCAACCTTTAACCAAAATTTTAACCATTGCAGTTATGTTGTATATTTGATAAATTCTTTCATGCTTAGGTTAAATTTCATCCAGGTAGGTTTTTGTTTTCTAGGAAAAACGCTTCTCCTAAAAATGACTCCGCTTTCATAATTTTGATCGTAAAACAATTTCCTGATTTTTAGGTAAAAAAAACCAACTATTTTGATTCGTTAGAAGCTAGCACATCTAAATCTACAAGCAATGAGAAATAGTTATTTATCCCTTGCTCAAGGTGTAAGCATCCTTTGTCTGACTTTACAAAGCGCTTCTGTGCTGGCTGAAACATCACAATCTACTAACAATTCTGAGCCAGTTGTAAACCCTATCGTTTTGGAAGTACAAACCAGCATCATTGAACCATTAGAACCTAGTTCAGGAATACTTACCCTGATGACTCAGACTGCGGCTCAAGCCGTTCCTAAAGAAGAAAGTGCCTGGGCAATTTCTTCTAAAGCCCAAGTTACCTCTGTGAGCCAACTTGCGGATGTGCAGCTTACTGATTGGGCTTTCCAAGCACTCCAATCTTTGATTGAGCGCTATGGAGTAATTGCAGGCTATCCTGATTGGACTTACCGAGGCCATTCAACTATGACCCGTTATGAGTTTGCTGCTGGAATCAAAGCAGTACTTGAGCGAGTAGAAAAGTTGATGGCATCTGGACTAGAAACACAAGTAACCCGCGAAGACTTGTTTACATTACAACAACTGCAAAAAGAGTTTGCGATCGAACTGGCAACTTTGCAAAGCCGTGTAGACAATCTGGAAGCTGATACAGCAAAAGTAGAAGCCAATCAGTTTTCCACAACCACCAAGCTTACAGGGCTAGTTGTAGCTGCTGTTACTGGAGGAAGCTTCAGTGGCGATCGCATCATCGATCCTACAGGTAGAGAAATTGCGAATCAAAATCCAAATACCACCGTCATCTTTCGAGCTTCCTTAAATCTAAATACTACCTTTAGCGGAACAGATAGGCTGTTAGTTCGTTTAGAGACAGGCAGTCCTGGCGGTGAAGATAACGCTGCCGGATTTCTAGAACCAAGCTTTGGTAGTGCTGTAGACTTTTCTTTACGTTCAGCTATCAACGAAAGACTTCAAATAGCTCGGCTACAATACACCTTTACGCCATTTAAGGATTTTACAGCAACTTTGGGCCCAGTGTTATCTCCTACAGACTATCTTGATCAGAATAGCTATGCCAACCTCAGCTTTTTAGATTTCTTGACTCTGGGATTAACCAATAATTACATCCTTTTCCCTTTTGAAGATTTAGGAGCAGGAGCAGTAATTGAGTGGAACCCAGATTCAGGGCCATTTACAGTGCGTGCAGAGTATATAGCTCCAGGCGCAGATAATCCCAACAGCAGCCCTACTGCTGGCGGATCGCCCCTTGTGAGGCTATTGTATCCAACTGGCAATAGTAATAATGGCTTGTTCGGAAATCCTAATCAAACCACAGTTGAACTGGATTATTCACCCTCTAATACCTTTGGTGTACGCCTCCAGTACAGTGGCGGCAGTGTATTCGGTAATCGGTTTGATGTCTTCGGAGTCAACTTTGAACTAGCTCTCTCCCAGCAACTAGGAATTTTTGGTCGTTACGGATATGGGAGCTACGATAATACTAGTTTTGGTGACATTAACCCCAACTACTGGATGGCTGGGTTTTCCTTCAGAGATTTTTTGGTGCCAGGTGCTTTAGCAGGTATTGCCGCAGCTCAGCCGTTTATTGAGAGTACAGTAGGTAACGCTACACAGACGAATTTTGAAGCATTCTACAATTTACCACTTAACGACAACATTCGGATCTCACCTGTAATACAGGTAATCACTAATCCCGGAAATCAGGAAAGCAACGGTACGATTGTCACGGGTACTCTGCGGACGAGCTTATTTTTCTAAAAAATTACTTTTTGAGCCAAGCTTTAAGATTACAAGGCATAAAATACAAATTTATAAAGTAATTTTTTAGTAATAATTTTGTATTCTTTAGCTATAAAAGGAGGTTTTAAAAGTACCGAAAAGTATAATTTTTACATTTTGGACTAGGGTAAGTGCAACGTAAAAATATTAAGATTTTCAGAATATAATTAAATGCTTGGATGTGCTAATTCTGATAACAGAATCTTCTTTTATATAAGAAAATAAACTATTAACTAAAAAATACAACCTTGCTTATAAAAATTGACCATTGTTACTATGTTTGTTACTTCCTAAACTTACATTATCGATTCTGAAAATACTTAATGCATTTGACAGAGTAAATGAATATGATGTGTCCTCACTGCATTACACACTTTTTGTCCTCTTTCTGCTTCCTGCCTTCTACCTTATTCACAGTATGGATAGCTTTGAATTTATGTCTCATAAACTTCATAGAACGAGCTTATCTTAAACTGTTTTGGCAAAAGTTAAACCTATTTTTATTTTCGCTCAAACTATCCATTAGTAAAGTATTTTTACAAACTCAAAGCCAACGATTTTCAATCTGATTTAAATATTCTATATTAATCATCAAGCAAGGTATCAATACCTCTACAAGATTAATCACACAGCCTGTTTTTCTATTGACTATCTAGACCAATGAATTGAATTTTGTTTAACTACTTATGACACTCAAATTCAAAATCACAAATATGGCTTGTTCTGCCTGTGCAAACAGAGTTACCAAAGCAATTAAAGCCATCGATAACAACGCCTCAGTTCAGACCAATGCAAAAACAAAGCTGGTCAGTGTAGAAACTCAAGTATCAGAAACAGCAATTAAGGATGCGCTAGCAGCAATTGGCTATCTATCTGCCTAATCATTCATATCCCTACATTCAAGCAATTTCTTTCATATGGATACTCTCACGCTAAAACTCAGAGGTATGAGTTGTGCTGCCTGTGCCTGCGGCGTTGAAGAAGCAATTCGCTCCGTTTCTGGGGTGATTAGCTGCAACGTTAACTTTGGTGCGGAATTAGCTACTATTCAGTACGACCAAAAGCAAACCGCTATAGAAAAAATCCAGGCTGCTGTCGATACTGCCGGGTACTCATCCTATTCCCAATCTGATGCAGAAATGCATACGGTAGAAGATCGTGCTGATAAAGTAGCCCGTCTGGCAAAGTTACGCGACCTCACGCGCAAAGTTGTACTTGGAAGTACTTTCAGTACTTTAATTGTAGTAGGGTCACTACCAGCGATGACAGGGTTAAGCCTGCCCTTGATTCCATCGTGGTTCTACAATCCTTGGGTACAGTTAGTGCTGGCCACTCCAGTACAGTTCTGGTGTGGTCTATCTTTTTATCAGAACAGCTGGAAAGCCTTCAAATGTCATACAGCGACTATGGACACACTAGTTGCTTTGGGCATTAGTGCCGCTTATTTTTATTCGGTGTTTGTTACTGTTTTCTTTAGCTCTGGTGGCTTAATGCCTGATTTGTACTATGAAGCCGCAACAATTGTCATCACGTTAATTTTGCTAGGTCGGCTGTTAGAAAATCACGCTAAGAGTCAAACTAAAGAAGCTATTACTAAACTCATTAGTTTGCAACCAAAAAATGCCCGTGTCATCCGCAATGGCAAGAAAACTAGTATTCCAATTCAGGAAGTTCAGATCGGCGATATCGTGTTAGTGCGTCCTGGCGAAAAAATTCCTGTAGATGGAGAAGTGATTGACGGCTCTTCCACTGTAGATGAAGCAATGGTGACAGGCGAAAGTCAACCAGTCTTTAAGCAATCTGGAGATGAAGTAATTGGAGCCACAATTAATGGGACAGGTGCTTTAAAATTCCGAGCGATACGAATAGGACGCGATACGGTTTTGTCTCAAATTGTCAAGTTGGTGCAACAAGCTCAAGGAAGCAAGACATCAATTCAGCGTTTGGCAGATCGAGTAACGGGATGGTTTGTGCCAGCAGTTATTGCGATCGCGATCGCCACTTTCGTAATCTGGTTTAATGTTACGGGCAACCTGAGTTTGGCAACAATCACCGCAGTGGAGGTACTGATTATTGCTTGTCCCTGTGCTTTGGGTTTAGCTACTCCGATGTCTGTGATGGTGGGAACGGGCAAAGGTGCTGAAAATGGCATTTTAATTAAGGGTGCCCAAAGTTTAGAATTAGCACACAAAATTCAGACCATTGTGCTGGATAAAACTGGAACTTTGACTGAAGGAAAGCCTACTGTCACAAACTTTGTAACTGTCAACGGTACAAAAAATAGCAATGAGCTAAAACTCTTGCAATTAGCAACTTCTGTAGAAAAGAATTCTGAGCATCCTTTGGCGATCGCTATAGTCAAGTATGCTCAATCTCAGAATGTAAGTCTATTAGAAGTTAAGAATTTTCAGGCGTTGGCGGGTAGAGGCGTTCAAGGTGTCGTTTTAGATTGCTTGGTACAGATTGGAACGCAACGATGGTTTGAGGAATTGGGAATTAAAACTCGTGTCTTGACCGAAAACAAAGCTGCTTTGGAAGCAGCAGGTAAAACTGTGGTTTGGATTGCAGTTGACGGGGAAATTCAAGGCTTAATGGCAATGTCAGATAGTCTTAAACCCTCTTCAGCAGCAGCTGTTTCAATGCTAAGTCGGTTAGGTTTAGAAGTTGTAATGCTAACCGGCGATAATCACTCTTCTGCACAAGCGATCGCTCAAAAAGTCGGTATCAGGAAAGTATTTGCAGAAGTCCGACCAGAGGAAAAAGTCGCCATTATTAAATCCTTGCAAGGAAAGATAGAAAAAATTCCCAATCCAAAATCTAAAATTGTGGCAATGGTGGGTGATGGGATCAATGACGCTCCAGCATTGGCTCAGGCAGATGTGGGTATGGCAATTGGAACAGGAACAGATGTAGCGATCGCAGCCAGTGATATCACTTTAATTTCTGGAGATTTGCAAGGAATCATCACTGCAATTCAGCTAAGTCGTGCCACCATTCGTAACATCCGTCAAAATCTCTTCTTTGCTTTAATTTACAATCTCACCGGAATTCCCATTGCCGCTGGGGTTCTCTTTCCCTTTTATGGCTGGTTACTTAACCCAATTATCGCCGGTGCCGCGATGGCTTTTAGCTCGGTTTCTGTTGTCACTAATGCCTTACGCCTGCGTTCCTTCCAGCCCAAAGCCAGCCTCTAATTGTGTCTCTACAAAAAACTGAACTACCAATATGCAAAGATTACAAAGAAAAAAGATTCGCAGTCAACTCATCGGCTTGAGTTTATTGCTTGTAATTGTCACCATTTCAACTTTAGTAGCGTATAATCCCATACATTCACAGCAGAGCAGTCAATTTAGCAGTATTGAACAACCATTTTTACTGAAACTAACAGTTACCTTAGCAGGGTTGGCACTGATTTGTTTGGAGCTATCTTGGTTTCTGCTCAGTCAAGACCGAGTGGGGACAAAACTAGCCAGTCAAATATTTACACTGCTTAGTGGTCTGCCAAGGCAACTTCGCATTGTGGCAAGGTGGGGAGGCTGGAGAAGTAATTTCTCCTCCAGTACCCTACGTTCGCCCAGTCTACTCTATCAAGCAATTTTGGATTGGTCGAGTAATCGTAGTACACCACACCAACTTTGATCGGTTGAATGGTGCATTTATATGCACCATTTTTCTCCCTATTTAAGTTGTTAAATAGCAATAATTTACACTTAGATTAAGATATTTTTTTGGACTGAAAACGGCAATTTCTGAGAATAATGTTTGGAAACTTTTTCTTCTAAAGATTGATGAGGCAAAATAGACAAACAGTTCAATTTTGAATGGATTCAACCCTTCGTATTAATTCTTGAGAGGTATAGATGTATTTATTAAAAAGTCTTTGCATTACAGCATTTTTTAGCACAGTTTCTTTATTTATTGTTCAACCAGCAAAAGCTAGCCTAATTACGTTCGATGACCTAGCATCTGGTCAAACATCTTTTGGTTTTGACAGTGATAGTGACAAAATCGATGATGTCATTTTTACTACAACTAATCCGCTTGGATTTAACATTAGTGGACCTGGATTTAATCAAGTTTTTATCAATGAACCAGGACTGGAAGGAACATCATTACTCAATCCTGATTTAAAAGTTGATTTTTTGAAAGGTGCTAAAGATTTCCTCAGCTTTGGTTTTGCTCTGGATAGCTTTGAAGATTCAAATACCTTTGCAGCTTTCAACCTTTTTGATTCAAATGGCAACTTGTTGGCTTTTAACCAAGAGTTGGGTCTTCTGGGAACTAGCGACTTTCCAGAAGGAAAAATACAGCTTAACTTCTCCGGAGTAGCGGCTTATGGGACATTGAACTTTAGCAGTGATTTTGGGCGCTATATTATTGATAATTTTGAAGGAAATTTCGGCTCTAGGGAAGTTGTAACTTACGTTCCCGAATCCGCTACTATTCTTGGTTTAGGAATAGCTTTGGTCTTTGGTGCGCCTTTTCACAAAAGAAAACGAAAGTAGTATGCCTAAAGTCAAGATTTGTACTCCATAAAAAAGGTATTAGTTTGTCACAATTGTTGGTTAAAGCCGACTAATATGCTACCAAAAGCTTTATTACTTCATGAAGTTTCGGCTTATTTTGAAAGTTACTTAAGAATTTAAGAACCTCTGATTGTTCATCCTAGTCCACAAAAACCCCCTGAATGGTAAATAAAATACCGAAGGCATTCTTGAAAACTACTGGATTTTTCACAAAACTAAAGAGTCCGATCCAAAATTATCTTTTGATTGAGGAAATATTTCTATGACTACTGAGGAAACTTTAGAACACAACAAAGCATTTATCCGAAATCATTTTGAGGAGTTCGTTAATCGGAAGAACTCTGCTATTGCTTACCAAAACTTTGCACCAGATTATTTAGATCATAATGAGCCTTATGGAGAATCGGTTGGTTTTGAACCTGCTAAAGATATGATTGAAGAAGCATACGTGAAATATCCAGATTTACACGTCACTGTTGAGGACATTATTGCTGAGGGTGACAAAGTAATGGTGCGTAACGTCTGGCGTGGAATAGATTCTTCCACGGGCAAAAAAATCCAGTTCGCAGGTTTTGTACTTTGGAGATTAGCTAACGGTAAAATTGTTGAGCGTTGGGCAACGATTACACCTCCTTCTGAAGTTGATTAGAACAAGATAAATTGTTAGATTTGGTCTAACCTGGGCACGAAAAAAATAATTAGACTTCTTGCATAAGTCGGAAAAAGGGGAAGGTGGGGTCCCCTCTGGGGATAAGGGGAAAGGGGAAGGGGAAAAGGTTCTGTATTGTCCCTTTTCCCTTTAACCTTTACCCTTTTCCCCAAGAGTGCAAAAAGCACAAATGCCAAGAGGTCTATTGTTTTTGACATCCAAGGCGGTCATATCATATCAACAAAAGCATTCTATTTTTAATCAACATTAGAAAATAAGTTAAATGGTAAATACTGATTGTTTCGTTTAGTATTGGCTAATATTAATTTAGATAGCTTTACTCTAGAAAATATTACGTTGAAAATAGCAAATATCATTTGATGTAAATATCGAGGCATTAAAAGACAAAAAAAATAACCTTACTCCAAAATATAAACCATTGCATTTTTTTTAATACTGTTTATACTCAATTATAAACATCAATCTAAAAGTAAAAATTAACTTACATGGAATATATCGATAAAACAATGGAAATAATTAAAAATAAATCTCTCACGCGTAGGCATTTGCTGATTGGGAGTTCGTTTTTAACAGGTTTAGTTGCAAGCAGCACAACCTTACTCAACTTTGGTAGTAAACCCGCATTGTCGAAAGACCCGCAAGAATCAGGAGAATATTTAAAGGGGTGGAAAAAAAAGAAAATACATCGAATAGAAGGTCCAGGATTGCATCACTTTGCACTGCTTTCTTACGATATCGAAGCAACAATCCGCTTTTATGAACAAGGTTTTGGTGCTCGTAAAAGGTATGATTGGAACTCTGCAAAAACAATTCTTCCAACAGGCGAAGTTTTCAACGTCATTGGACGCCTTCAACTTATGGATATGGGCGACGGTAATTATGTAGAACTTATTTCAGGAGGTAAACCTGCCAGCGACCGAGTTGGATATGATGTATGGAATCACATAGCCTTGCGTTGCGACAGTGTAGACCGTTATTACGAACGTGCCATAAACGCTGGAGCAAAACCTTACAATTTTGTGTACAAAGACCAGATTTGGGATGGGCGGCCTGCTGACTTTGAGGTGACTGGTAGTTTCTACGGGGAACCAATGATTAATGTCCGCCTTGCCTATTGTCGAGGCATTGACGGCGAGCTAATTGAGCTGCTTCAAGGCAACCTGCTTTAACTACACAGGTGCATTAATACTTAGTGTGATTGACTTAAACGCGAGCCAGGTCTAGGTTATGAAAGAAATGGCAGGCTTATTAAGCCTAAGAGTTGGTCGTTTAAGGGAGAAATTGGGACAAAAAGGTAGAGGGACTTTTCTATCCCTTGCTCCTTGATTCTTGGAACTTCTTCTTTTTTTCGCTCTTTTCTACACGATAGTTTAGGAATAAAAATTAACTTACATGAAAGACACAGATAAAACAATGCAAAGAAGCCCAAAGAATCCATTCACGCGTCGGCAATTGCTGATTGGGAGCTCGTTTTTAACAAGTTTAGTTGCAAGCACTGTAGGGTTATCTACATTAAGCTCCAAGCCCGCATTGTCGCAAGACCCGCAAGAATCAGGAGAATATTTAGGGACATGGAAAAAAAAGAAAATACATCGGATACAAGGTCCGGGGCTGCATCATTCTGCCCTACTTTCCTACGATATCGACGCAACAATCCGCTTTTATGAGCAAGGTTTTGGTGCGCGTAAGAGGTATGGCTGGAACTCAGCCCAAACAATTCTTCCGACAGGGCAATTTTTCGATGTGGTCAGGCGCGTTCAACTTATGGATATGGGCGATGGTAACTATGTAGAAATCGTTGCAGGAGGTACACCCGCTAGCGAGCGAGTGGGATATGATGTATGGAATCATATAGCGCTGCGAGCCGACAACACCGACTTTTATTATGAGCGTGCCATAAAGGCTGGTGCACAACCCTACAGTTTCGTGTTTAATGACAAGACTTGGAACGGGGAGCCTGCTGATTTCGTTCTCAGTGGCGACCCAAGCGGCCAAGCAACTCTTAGCGTCCGACTTGCTTATTGCCGAGGCATTGACGGTGAACTTATTGAGATGGTTCAAGGAAAAGTACTTTAACCACACAGATATGAATGGTACTAAGATAAGCGCAAACCCGAACATGACCGACTTTTGAGTTAAAGGGGTCAGGCAAAGAAGTAGTTTTGAAATCAAGACACGAGCGAATCAACATAGGCTAGATTTTCTCTACACCCCTACACCCAGTTCTGAAAAGAATTTCATCTTTTATTAATGAGATTCCATATAGGTGCATCAGTACTTAGTACAGATGGCTTTATAGTTAGCGGAAAAATAGGTAATTAAATCCGCACAATTAAGTTCTTTGAAGACCTCGATCAAATAAGGATACAAATCATGGTAACAACAATGAAGGCAGTCCGCATACATTCTTATGGGGAGTCGGACGTACTTCTTTATGAAGATGTACCGCTTCCTAGACCCAATGCAGGTGAGATGCTGATTCGTGTGTATGCTACAACTGTCAATCCGTTAGATTGGAAAGTCCGTGCCGGATATATGCGCTCCATAATGGACTTTCCCATGCCGATAACTTTGGGATGCGACCTAGCCGGCATTGTCGAGTCTGTCGGGACAGGCGTTACAGACTTTAAAGTTGGCGATGCTATTTATGGCATGCCCCAAGCAGAGATCGGTATGTATGCAGAATATGCAGTGGTACGCGAGTCTGATGTGGCAGCAAAGCCCAGATCCTTAGACTTCATTGAGGCAGCTTCAGTACCAGTAGCCGCGCTGACTGCTTGGCAGTCGTTGTTCGAGGTAGGTAGTTTAACTCCGGCACAAACTGTTCTCATCCACGGAGCAGCCGGTGGAGTTGGCTCGATGGCTGTCCAACTAGCAAAGACTAAAGGATCTCGCGTTATTGGTACCGCCTCAGCGAACAACCACAAGTTTGTCAGCGATCTTGGTGCTGATAAAGTGATTGACTACAAGACAACACGCTTTGAAGATGCGATCGAAGATGTGGATCTTGTGTTGGACTTGATCGGTGGTGAAACACGAGAACGCTCTTGGCAAGTTATCAAAAAAGGTGGTACTTTAGTCTCCACCGTCCCACCTTTCCCATCTGACGAAGACGGTGCTAATTATGGCGTCAACGGAAAAGGAATTGGAGTCCGACCTAGTGCAGAGCAATTGAGAGCGATCGCCACTCTGATTGATACTGGAAAGCTCAAACCCTTAGTTGACAAAGTTTTGCCCCTTTCTGAAGTGCGTCAGGCTCATGATTTGAGCCAAAGCGGTCATGTGCGGGGGAAGATAGCTCTCCAGGTCAGATAATACTTAGGGTTTAGCGTAATCGATGTGACTAGCATTCCTGCGCTTGAAACCAGTTTTTCAATAGAAGTCCAAGTAGCGATCGATCAGAAATGTATATTATCTTGACTCCGTTAGTTTAAAAGAGTTGAAACTCGACAAAGTTTGTTAAGTACTAAAATGCTTTCCCTGTATACTTCATGGACTTAGTATACATTTTTGTTCGCTTGCTACCAAAACCGAGAAGTCTTCAAAGTTAAACAAACAAATCATTTAATTTGAGTTGAAAAGTATGAGCAATCAAACGTTTGACTATATTATCGTTGGGGCTGGTACAACAGGCTGTGTTATTGCTAGCCGTCTGAGTGAAAATCCAGCTATTAACGTTCTGCTGCTGGAAGCAGGAGACACAGATCGCAAACCTGCTTTCCGTAATTCGGACTTGCGCTCTTTTTTTACAGAGGCGTGGAACACGGAAGCTGATTGGCAGTATGTTACTGAGGAGGAAAAGTATATTGGTAGACGCAAGTTGCCCATTTCACAGGGTAAGGTTGTAGGCGGTGGCAGTTCCATCAATGGCATGATTCATGTACGGGGTAGCCGACACGATTATGATTACTGGAACTATCTTGGCTGCGAGGGCTGGAGCTATCGTCAGGTCTTACCATACTTCAAAAAAATGGAAGACTACGCGGGCGGTGCATCTGAATATCATGGAGTTGGCGGTCCAATTCGCATTGTTGATTATACAAACCCATCGCCTATTTCCCAGGCCTTCATAGAAGGAGCAGTTGAACTAGGATTTAAATCTCCACCCTGGGATTTCAACGGTGCAGAACAAGTGGGTGGTGTAGGCATGTATCAATATGCCCACACTAAAGATGGCAAACGATGCAGTGCTTCTGTTGCATACTTGGAACCGGCTTTAAACCGTCCGAACTTAACGCTCCAGACAAAGGCCTATGTAACTCGTCTTTTGTTGGAAGGGACACGCGTTGTCGGAGTCGAGTATCTCCAAGAAGGCATTGTGCATACAGTTGTGGTAGAGCGTGAAGTTATCTTGAGTGCTGGGCCATTTGTCTCACCCAAGTTATTGATGTTAGCAGGGATTGGTCCTGCTGACCACTTAAAGGCACATGATATTGCTGTTGTAGTAGATTTGCCAGGGGTTGGAGAAAACTTGCAAGATCATGTACTGCTCGATATCGGATATGAATGCAAACAGGAACAGCCTGTACCACCTGTAATCACCGAAGTTGGTTTATTTACTCATAGCCGTAGTGGGATGGAGGATACCGCACCTGATTTACAATTCGAGTTCAGTCCCTTTATGTTTGGCCAACAAGAGCTTTTTATTGGGGGCACACATTTTAACTGCGTACCAACCCTTCTACGGCCGCATAGTAAGGGCAGTGTTACCCTGCGTTCTAAAAATCCAATGGATCTGGCAGTTGTTAGAACAAACTACATGCAGTTTGACATTGATATGGAAACGCTGATGAGGGGAATTGAACTCAGCCGTGAAATAATGAGTACGCCTCCCTTCGAGAAAATGGGCATTAAAGAATTATCACCCGGATCGCAGGTCAAAACAAAACAACAATTACGTGAGAGCATCCGTCAATTGTGCAGAACCGAGTGGCATCCCTCATGCACCTGCAAAATGGGACGTGATGCTATGGCGGTAGTAGATCCGCAATTGCGAGTGTACGGAATTGAGGGGCTACGAGTGGCGGATGCTTCCATCATGCCTGCGGTTGTAAGTGGGAACACGAACGCTGCATGTTTGATGATTGGTGAAAAAGCAGCAGATATGATTTCCCAAGGATCGGATTCGAGGTTACAACGTTTCAGTAATGAGCTGTCTCCTTCTTCCTTGCCTCTGGGACTAGATTCCCAACTCGAAAAAGAGTCAAGAGTAATTGCTCTGGCTGATAAAGTTTGAAGGTAAAACCTAAGCCGAAGTCTCTCCCCGTGGGAAGACTTCGGTGAGATTAAATCCACTAGCTTGACTATGTAATTAAGAATTTTAGGATAATTCTATGCCAACCACATATACAACTGTGCCAAGTCCTACGGAAGCGACCTTTGATAATACCTTGCAAGGGTTACGCAATTACGATCCTGTCTCTTTCGTGGCTAATCTCGTACAGACCTACGGCGATATTGTACGTCTACCTTTTGGAACTCAAGACATTTACTTACTTAATCATCCTGACTTTATCCGCGACGTATTCGTTAACAAGTCTAGCTACTTTGCTAAACGCAAAGATACAACTTCAGAAGGAACTTACTTACACCAGATAAGCGGGATCTTACCTCTGTTTGAAGGTCAATTAGGTACAACTTATGCTCCAATAATGGTCGATGCTGCTCTACATGCAGATGGTCGTTGGGATGCTATCCACCAGGAACATGACCTGCTGAGGGTGGATATTTACAAGGAAGTGATGCGTATTACGTTGGAGATTGTTTTTAAGACGCTGTTTCAAGCAGATGTGGAAGCAGAAGCTGGAAAAGTTGCTGATGCAATTGTCACAATGGATGTTGGCTATGGCTTTGACCCGATCGCTGCATTGTTAAATGACTTGGTACCCTCTACACCCGTGTCTCTGACACCAGAAGCGGAGGCAGCCCGTTCTTATATGCTGAACTTGATGTTAAGCTTGATACAGGCTCACCGTGCTGCCCCACCTGATTCGAGGTCTCTGTTTTTTTGGTTGTTAAAACAACAGGAGAATGGGCAACTTACTAGTGATGAGCAGATCGCTGACCAAGCACTAAAAATAATGTTTTCCATGCATGAAGTGACAGCGACAACCTTGTCTTGGGCGTGGTATCTACTCTCACAAGACCCTGAGGTTGAGGCACGGTTACACGCCGAGCTTACAAGCGTGTTAGCAGGACGTACGCCAACTTTTGAAGATTTGCCGAACCTACCCTACACAGAGATGCTACTCAAAGAGGTACGACGACTGTATCCTTCTGTATGGATCGTCGGACGTTTTGTTCGGGATGATGTATCATTTGGTGATTATCTGGTGCCAGCTGGCTCAATTTTGCTGTTTAGCCAGCGTTTGCTGCATCGCGATCGCCGCTACTTTCCCAATCCCGATCACTTTGACCCTTTGCGCTGGACTCAAGAGGCACAAGCAGCTCGCCCAGAGTTTTCCTATTTTCCCTTTAGCGCTGGTCCTCGACAGTGCGCTGGTCGAGACTTCGCGCCGACAAAAGACGCACTGATCTTAGCAACTCTGGCACAGCACTGGCAAGCACGATTAGTACCTGGCCAACAACTCGAACCATGTCCTCAGAAGTCATTTACACCTCGCTATGGCATTCAAATGACACTACATCGTCGATAGAAACTTTGCGATCCTAGATGGCTGGGTTTGCATCCCAAAACTTTTTTGTACCAGATACTTTGGCTGGTATTGGCGCAGCTCAGCCGTTAAGGAATGAGGATAAAATAAGATCCATAAATTATGGGGTCTGCGGCACTGCTGTATAATTCCATTGCGGCAAATAATCAGGGCAAACGCATCTTATTTACTAATAAAAACTAAGGAAGATTTCAACATGACATAAATAATTCTAAAAATTGAATAAAAGATAAATCAAATAAATCAACTTTTCTTCAAAATCTGAATTAGCTTATTTCACCTGAATGATTAATCATTAATACTAAAATAATTGAATTATTGAATACATAAAATTATGTTTATCTAGAGAATAAAACTTTTATGTAAAATATTCAACGTGGCGGATTTCATGACGACCATGCCCATATTCTTCTCTTTTATATGTGCTATGTTGAAACTCTTGAAAACCCGTCTTTATCTCTGATTTCAATAGCTTTTCTACTTGATCGTACAGATTACCTTGATTCTTTTTTAGGGTAATCACGTAATCTGCATTCTGTTGTGTAATCAACTTCACAATTTCTTTTTGGCATCCGATTGCATCAATCGTCACGATACATCCAGATAGTTCTAATAACTTTAATAATTCTGGAATTGCCGTGATTTCATTCGATTCTCCGTCTACCTTTACTTGTCCTAAAACTAATTTATTTGTTGTTGCCCAAGCACTCACCATTTGAATTGCACAAGAGTCAGTACTTTTATCATAAGAACCACGTAAAGTTTTACCATCAATTGCAACAACTTCTCCTTCAGTTGTTTTCTGTATTGATTTCATCCAATTTAAGAAACATGTTTGAAATTGCTGCGGATCTATTTGTGCAAATGTATCGTGTGATGGTATCCCATTTGGTAAATCCAAAAACGTTTTTAACCACTCATACTTCGTACAGCCATACAGTTCTATCGCTACCCAACTATCCGCTCCACATATCACTGCACAAATGGCGATAGTCAAAATATCAATTAAATTGTGTCGCTTCGTGCGATCTATTCGTGGGTCTGACATCTGTGCAAAATGGTCAGCAATTGTGATTTTGGGCTTGAGTTTCACGCTTTATGGGGCAATATTGCTGCTTTTACAATGACTTTACCATCAGGCGTTGCATTGCTTACATCCATACCACGCGATCGCTGTCTTTATCTTTTCTATGTAGTACATGAATACTAATATACACATCTCTACTTACTACTTTGTCAATATTTAGATGCGTTTGCCCTGCTCTGCCATCGCTTTAGTTGTATTATGTTTAACTTTATTAATTTGTTGTGTAGAGATTAAGTCAGATGATATTTTACTCGACAGACTTAATTTCTCGTGATTAATGATACTTTTAGTCATTTCCTCGATTACCCAATAGCTCAATCAAGCAATAGGTTAACAATAGGTTAAATGTAACATGTGGCTTTGAGGTTAAATCTATTTCTTGCGGATTATTTTCTATTAAAAGTTATTAAGATTTGCTGTTCATATTCTTGTTTAGTAAATACGTCTAAAGTAAGTAAACCAAAAAATTTTTCCATCAGGACTCGCACGATTATACTGACGGGGCTGGCTTCTACAAAAGCATCAAATATGGGAGATGGCATCAGCGCTTAAGTATAATTTTAGTCTTACCTAAGAAGTGGGTAGCTGCCAATCCTGGCTGCCTACCATTTTCGTTAGAGTTAGGCCTTCAAGAAAGTGAGAGATGATGGCTGAAACTTAAAACTTATTTTGGAACTTACATAATAAATGCTTAAACTATCTGTGATAAACCTTTATTAAGTTATTTCTTTACTCACTCCTCAGTGAGTAGTGTATGCGATCGCCCTTTATAAGTGCCCATTCACAAAGGGACATGTTTGGCAAATTAGCATTGCCTCCCATTTTTTAGATGTTAGTCCTGATTCCATGTATGACTAGGCTTTAAGCTAAAAGTGACAATAGAGATCGGCTCTTTAAAAGGCTGGTCATGAACTTTTGCTGTAACAAATAGGTATTCATAATTTATGAATGGGCACAAGCCAAAACGAAATCGTGGCGTTATCCTCACTCGTGAAGGCTGGCAAAAGCTTCAAAAGGCGAAACTTGAAGGGGAACTTCGAGAAAAATCCGGCTCTAAGTACACCTTGGAAGAAATAAGTGAACGCGCTGGATTAACTTCAAATACAGTTGCAAAGATACTTACCAACCAAGAAGGGGTTGACAAACGAACGCTAGTTTATTTATTCATGGCGTTTAACTTAGAGCTAAATCGCCAAGATTATTTTAAGCTAAATACTGATTTGGAGAGACTTCAAGCCTCGAAATTCCCCAAACGTGTTGATTGGGGAGAGATGGTGGATGTATCTGTTTTCTATGGACGCACAGATGAACTGACTCTACTAGAGCAATGGCTAATCCAGGAACGCTGTCGAGTAGTGGCGCTGCTAGGAATGGGAGGAATTGGTAAAACCTCTCTAGCTGCCAAGTTATCACAAAAGGTTCAAGGATGGTTTGAGTACATTATTTGGCGATCGCTCTATAATGCTCCCCCACTTTTTGACCTGCTGGCAAATTTAATTCAATTTTTATCTAACCAGCAAGTATTAGAAACTAACTTAGCAAAAAGTGTAGATAGCAGAATATCACAACTAATTGAATATTTGCAGAAACAGCGCTGTTTAATCGTATTAGATAATGTTGAGACTATTTTGCAGACAGGCGCTTATGCTGGATGTTATCGAGAAGGCTATGAAGATTATGGCTTACTAATCGAACGCTTGGGACAAGTTATGCATCAAAGTACCTTGCTGCTGACTTCACGTGAAAAACCCAAAGATATAGCATCACTCGCAGGAGAAACACTGGCTGTTCGCTCATTACAAGTGAGGGGTCTGAAAGAAGAAGAAGGAAAAAAAATTTTTTACCTCAAAGGTCTTTCTGGAGCAGAGTCACAACAGAAAGCACTGATTGAGCTTTATTCTGGTAATCCATTGGCTTTGAAGATAGTTGCAACGACTATTCAAGATGTCTTCAATGGCGATCTTTCTGAGTTTTTGAAGCAAAAGACAGCTATTTTTGGCGATATCTGTGCTGTTTTAGAACAACAATTTGAGCGTTTATCTAATTTAGAACGTGTGGTTATGTACTGGCTGGCAATTAATCGCGAGCCAATTTCACTCTGCAATTTGCAAGAAGATTTAACTTCATTAGTAATACCACACAAGTTATTAGAAGCTCTAGAATCTTTGATCGGGCGAAGTCTCATCGATAAATTTCAGCCAACGCTAAATGGAAAAAGTGCTTTACTCTTCGCATTACACTCTGTAGTAATGGAGTATGTGACTAGTAAATTAATCGATCAGACTTATCAAGAAATCACAACTCAAGAGATTGTGCTTCTTAAGTATTATGCTTTAAGTAAAGCTCAGTCCAAAGACTACACTAGAGAAACTCAAATACGCTTAATTATTAAGCCCGTTATAGATGAACTTATCACTATTTTTAAAACCCAAACAAGACTAGAAAATCATTTAAACGAAATCTTAGTCAAGCTGCAAGGAGAATCTCCACTGGAACCTGGGTATACAAGCGGAAATATTCTCAACTTACTGCGTCAGTTAAAGACAGATTTAAGAGGTTATGATTTTTCTAACCTAAGCGTTTGGCAAGTAGATATGCGGGGTATAAGTTTACCTCAAGTCAATTTCCAAAACGCTAATTTATCTAAATCGGTTTTTACTAAAAATTTCAGTAAAATTTCCGCAGTAGCATTCAGTCCCGACGGAAAGATTTTAGCGGCGAGTGACGCAAATGGCAAGATTTGCTTGTGGCGAGACTTTGCTCAGGGCGAACAACTTTTGACCTGTTTAGGACATATTGATTGGGTTCGAGCGATCGCCTTCAGTCCGAATGGTAGTACTCTTTGCAGTGGAGGTACTGACCACAATCTGAAATTGTGGGATGTTAACACAGGTAAATGCTTGAAAACTTTAACAGGACATCCTGAGCGGGTACAATCTGTTGCCTTCAGTCCTCAAGGTGAAATTCTAGCTTCTGGCAGCGACGATCGAGCAGTGCGTTTGTGGAGTATTCCGGATAGTAAGTGTTACAAAACTTTATGGGAACATACTGATTCAGTATTATCTGTAGTTTTTAATCCTCAAGGTAAAATTCTCGCCAGTGCTAGCAGCGATAAAACCGTGAAGCTCTGGAATTTCCGCACAGGGGAATGCCTCAAAACTTTGCAGGGACACACCAGTTCGGTTTCCTCTGTTGCTTTCAATCTGGATGGTCAAACCTTGGTTAGTGGTGGTGATGACCAAACTGTGAAACTCTGGAGTATCTTCGATGGGACGTGCCTGAGAACTTTCCAAGGACATAGTGACAGAGTTAGGTCAGTCGCCTTTGCTCCTAATGGTAATATTCTGGCTAGCGGCAGTGATGACCAAACTGTAAAGCTATGGAATTTCCGCACAGGAGAGTGCCTCAAAACTTTACAGGGACACACAAGTTTTGTCTGGTCTGTTGTTTTCAGTCCAGATGGTCAAACCTTGGTCAGTGGTAGTGATGACCAAACTGTGAGGTTTTGGGATGTTAGCACTGGTCAAGCCTTAAGAAACTTGCAGGGATACAATAATGGGGTGTGGTCTGTTGCCTTTGCTCCTAGTGGTCAGACCATAATTAGTAGCAGTAATGACCAAACCGTAAAACTCTGGGATGTCGGGGATGGGAAGTGCTACAAAACTTTGCAGGGACACCCTAATCGAGTCCGAACCGTTGCCTTTAGTCCTCAAGGTAATATCTTGGCAAGTGGCAGTTACGATCGACTTGTGAGATTGTGGGATAGCAGAACCTGCCAATGCTGCAACATCTTACAGGGACATACTGGGTGGATAAAGTCAGTTGCCTTTGCTCCTGGAGGTAAAATTCTGGCCAGTGGCAGTGATGACAAAACTGTAAGGCTTTGGGATGTCAATACTGGTCAAGTTTTGAAGATTTTGGAACATAGTCATGGGGTATGGTCGGTTGCTTTCAGTCCTGAAGGTAAAATTCTGGCCAGTGGCAGTGATGACCAAACAGTGAAACTCTGGGATATTAGCACAAGTGAATGTTTCAAAATTTTGTCGGGACATACAAGTTGGGTATTGTCAGTTGCTTTCAGTCCTGAAGGTAAGACCTTAGCGAGTAGCAGTAAAGATAAAACTGTGAAGCTTTGGGATGTTAGCACAGGTGAATGTCTCAAAATTTTGTTAGGACACACAAGCTGGGTATTATCAGTTGCTTTTAGTCCTGAAGGTAAACTTTTGGCTAGCGGGAGCGTAGATCAAACCGTAAAGTTGTGGGATGTCCATTCCGGTCAATGTATCAAAACTTTGCATGGTCATACCCACTGGATAAGATCGGTTGCCTTTAGTCCGGATGGTCGAACTCTGGTAAGTGGCAGCGAAGATGAAACTGTTAAATTATGGGATGTTTTGACAGGAGAATGCCTAAAAACTTTAAGAAACGAAAGACCTTATGAGGGAATGAACATTACTGGTGTTACAGGTTTAACTCAAGCAACTATTGCTTCTCTGAAAGTTTTAGGAGCAATTCAAAATTGACTTTCTCCTTGGGTTGACTTCGCTTCACTTTGTGTTGAGCCTGGGGCTAAGACACGGCTTTTGAATTTATTTGTTGCATATAAAAAATTACAGATATTTGAAAACTCATAACCTATTGCGTATTTAACTTGCTTGCATAAATTGGAGATTTAACTGCCTATTTTTGCCTATTTTAGGGACTTGGACTTTGTTCTGGAAAGTTAGATATACGATAGCTTACCTTCTAAGTATGAGTTTCCAAAGTTACCAACAACTTTAGCTACCCTCTAAATATTTTTTAAGTGAGCGTACCATCTCTCAAGTTACATCGCTTTTTGTTCGCTGCATTTCTCACAATATTCCTCCAAAATTATTTTCTCGTTTGCCGGAAATTGAATTTTTAAATTAGCAGCATTTTTCTAGCTATTGTAATTGACTTTTAATGAGTTTTCAAGTACCGTTATATAGTAAACTACTTAGTAATCAAAATTAACTAAAGTTATCAAAAGCAAATTAAAATTTGCTTCTATTCTTCTATTAAAGTAAATAATTTTTAACTTAATTCAGAGGATATTTATCAAGAAAATTATGGTTTATTGGGTATCAATTTACAAATGAACTCTTAGTTGGCTAATAATAGATTTGTCGATTAATAACGTCTAAATAATTAAGCTGTTCTACTCTTTCGGTTTTAGCTATCTGAAATCAGATTTCTGAAATCTATGCTATCAGTAGGCTTGCCCAATTATTTAGGTTTGTTATAACAACTCTAATTTACTAATAATTCCCTTTTCTACACGCCACCGATAGAAACCTATTACTCCAAATACAATTCTTCCTAAGAAATTATGAAACCGGAGAAACCCAAACGTAATCGTGGGCTTATACTGACTCGTGAAGGCTGGCAAAAGCTTCAGAATGCCAAACTTGAGTGGGAATTTAGGGAAAATAATGGCTCCAAATGTACCTTAGAAGAATTAAGCGAACAAGCTGGGATCACTCCTGTAACCTTTAGAAAGGTAGTAACTCGCGAAACCGGGGTTGACAAACGGACACTTGTGCGTTTGTTTATGATGTTTAATTTAGAATTGGATGTAAGCGATTATACAAGCCCAGATTCTAATTTAAAAGGGCAGGAAGACTTGAAGAACCCCAAGCGTGTTGATTGGGGAGAGATGGTAGATGTATCTGTTTTCTATGGACGTACAGATGAACTGACTCTACTAGAGCAATGGCTAATCCAAGAACGCTGTCGAGTAGTGGCGCTGTTAGGAATGGGAGGAATCGGTAAAACCTCCCTTGCTGCCAAGTTATCACAAAAGGTTCAAGGATGGTTTGAGTACATTATTTGGCGATCGCTCTACAATGCTCCCCCACTTTTTGACCTGCTGGCAAATTTAATTCAATTTTTATCTCACGAGCAAGTATTAGAAACAGACTTAGCAAAAAGTGTAGATGGCAGAATATCACAACTAATTGAATATTTGCAGAAACAGCGCTGTTTAATCGTATTAGATAATGTTGAGACTATTTTGCAAGCAGGCGCTTGTGCTGGATGCTATCGAGAAGGCTATGAAGATTATGGCTTACTGATCGAACGCTTGGGACAAGTCATGCATCAAAGTACCTTGCTGCTGACTTCTCGCGAAAAACCTCAAGATGTGGCATCACACGAAGGACAAGCACTACCTGTTCGTTCATTGCAACTCAGTGGTTTAGAGGTTGTAGCAGGGCAAAAAATCTTTGAAGCCAAAGGTTTTTCTGGCTCAGAGTCAGAATTACCAGCAGTAGTCGAGCGTTATGCAGGCAATGCCTTAGCTTTGAAGATAGTAGCGACAACAATCCAAGATGTTTTTGATGGTAATGTCGCTGAATTTCTGCAACATTACACAGCTGTTTTTGGCAGCATTCGCGATCTGCTAGACCAGCAGTTTTCGCGCTTGGCAAATTTAGAGAAGGATATTATGTACTGGCTAGCAATCAATCGCGAGCCAGTTTCATTATCAGAAATACGAGAGGATATTGTATCACCAATTCCACCACAAAACTTACTGGAGGCTCTGGAATCTCTGGCAAGGCGATCGCTAGTTGAGAAAAACACAACACTCTTCACACTACAACCTGTAGTCATGGAGTATGTAACTCAGCGATTGATAGAAATAGTTTGTCAGGAGATTAAAACTCAGAATCTTGATTTGTTCAGGTGTCATGCCTTGATGAAAGCGACGGCAAAAGACTACGTGAGGGAAACTCAAATTCGCGTCATCCTGAAGCCAGTTATAGATGGCTTAGTCGCTGTCTTAAGAAGCAAAAGAAACCTAGAAAATCAGCTGACTGAAATTATAGCAAAGTCACGAAGAACATCACCCTTAGAACATAGTTATACAGCTGGGAATGTTCTCAATCTGCTTTGTTATTTAGGAACTGACCTCAGCGGTTATGATTTTTCTTTTCTGAGTGTTTGGCAAGCAGACCTACGAAATGTGAAATTGCACGATGTCAATTTTCAAAACGCCAATTTCGATCGGTCTGTTTTTGCTGAAACTTTTGGTGGAGTTTCATCGGTAGCCTTTAGCCCCGATGGAAAACTTTTGGCAATGGGTGATACTGGTGGCGAGATCCACTTTTACCAAGTTTCGGATTGGAAGCACTTTCTAACTTGTAAGGGACATACTAACTGGATTCCTTCACTAGCCTTTAGTCCAGATGGTAGTATCCTTGCTAGTGGGAGCAGTGACTATACCGTGCGCCTGTGGGATATTGGCAGAGGGCGATGTCTGCAAACCTTTCAAAAACATAGTAATGAGATTTGGTCAGTAGCCTTTAGTCCAGATGGTAACACGTTAGTCAGTGCCAGTAACGATCGCACAATAAAGCTATGGGATGTTAGGACTGGTGAATGCCTGAGAACTTTTTCGGGGCATACAAATTGGGTAATATCAGTAGCCTTTAGTCCAGACGGAAAGACCCTAGCGAGCGGTAGTGATGACAACACAGTTAGGTTGTGGGATATTAACAGTGATGAATGCAAAAGAATTTTTCATGGACATGATGATGGGGTACGGTCAATCACTTTCAGTCCAGACGGCCAAATACTAGTGAGTAGTAGCGATGACCACACAGTGAAATTGTGGGACTTAAACACTGGTGAATGTATCAAAAGTCTACATGGGCATCGTGCCCCAGTTTGGTCATCTGCAATTAGTCCTCAAGGCAATTTCATCGCTAGTGGTAGTCTCGACCAGACAGTGAGGCTATGGAACATTAGCACTGGTGAATGTCTGAGAACTCTTGAAGGACATTCTGGTTGGGTGCTTTCTGTTGCCTTTAATTTGCAAAGCGATCTTCTTGCCAGTAGCAGTGATGACCAAACCATAAAAGTATGGAACGTTAGCACTGGTCAATGTCTTAAAACTTTCGTTGGGTATACTAGCCATTCCTGGTCAGTTGCCTTTAGTTCAGATAGAAGAACGCTGGCAAGTGGCAGTCAAGACCGCGCAGTGAGACTATGGGATATCAATACGGGTAAAGCCTTGCAAACTTTCCTGAGGCATTGTGGTGCAGTTCGATCGGTTGCCTTCAGTCGAGATGGGCAAATGTTGATAAGCGGCAGTGACGATCGAACCATGAAGCTATGGAATGTGAATACGGGTCAAGCCTTGCAAACCTTCCTGGGACATCGTGCTGCGGTTACGTC
Source organism: Nostoc sp. (assembly GCF_036917375.1). Lineage (GTDB taxonomy): Bacteria > Cyanobacteriota > Cyanobacteriia > Cyanobacteriales > Nostocaceae > Nostoc. The sequence goes on along the minus strand of NZ_JBALDN010000034.1, from coordinate 12,192 downwards.
AGTCGCCTTCAGTCCAGGTGGGCAAATGTTGGTAAGCGGTAGTGACGATCAAACTGTGAAGCTATGGGATGTAAATACAGGTCAAGCCTTGCAAACGTTCCTGGGACATCATGCTGCGGTTTCATCAGTCGCCTTCAGTCCAGATGGGAGGACAGTGGCGAGTGGTGGATGGGATCACACAATAAAGTTCTGGGATGTTAGTACTGGTGAGTGCAAAGAAACCCTAAAAGGACATAAAAATTGGGTTTGGTCAATTGCTTTTAGTCCAGATGGTGAACTGCTGGCAAGCGGTGGTTATGACGGAACAATCCGGTTGTGGAGTGTCAAAAATAGTACTTGTTTCAAGATTTTTAAGGTTGGTGAGAATAATTCTATCGTTAAAACAGTCGCCTTTAGTGAAGATGGTCAAACCCTAGCTAGTAGCAGTCCCGATCATACAATAAAGTTGTGGGATCTCAGTACTGGTGAGTGCAAAAAAATATTGTGCGGACATTCGGCTTTCGTCTGGTCAGTAGCTTTTAGCCCAGATAATCAAACTTTGGCTAGTAGCAGCACTGACGATACAATTCGACTTTGGAATGTGAGTGCGAGTGAGTGCTTAAAGATTTTGAAACCTAAGAAATTGTATGAGGGAACAAATATTCAAGAGGTTACAGGTATAACTGGCGCAACGATTTCTGTGTTGAAACTTCTTGGAGCAGTTACTTCCGAAAATAGCTTATCTAACAGTTAAATTATTCCAGATATCTCTAACTATTAACCACAAGTTGGAAAGCTTTATAAGCTTTGTACAAAGTAAAAGATGTAATAATAAACAGGACAAAGCCAAAGACTTACAAAGATTAGTTATACCAAACCTGAAGAGACTACACTCCCTAGAGAAACTCACCACAAAATATGACTGAAATATCAGGTAATAAGCGTTAATCCCTGACTGTCTATTTGTCACAGTAGTTAGGTTAAACCAGCCTCAAAGCTTCTTTAAACACTCACTTGATAGTGACTAGACAATCAGGGACATCATGTGTTAGCTCAAACCTGATTTATTAAAATACACAGGTAAGCAACAATTAAACATCGCTGCCGTCAATATCGCTTGGCAATCCTCGCGCGAATTCCTTAACCATAATGCTTTCCAAATCGATCTCCATGTTATCCAAAACCTCTAAGCTGTTCTTAATGAGGCTGCAATAATCGGGACTCAAAAATTGCCGATCGATAACTGTAGCTGGTGTAGTTTCTATTGATTGCCGATCGATAACTGTAGCGGTTGTAGTTTTCATTCTCTTCTCCTTGTAGCTATTTGAGTTATATTGTTAAAGGTGTTTTAGACGAGTTGTCTTTGGTTGTTCGGGAATTAAGCGAGCACTAGTGGTTTTAAAACATTCTCAATTTCCTCATCTGATATGTAGTTTTCCTTAGGTGGGCTAAAGCGCAACAACGCTGCTTTGTAACAGGCTCTCGCAACGCGAACACGCTCATCATCACTAAGCTCTGCAATCATCTCAATCGTGTCCTCTACATGCTTCACATCACTGCCAACGGCACTATGTACCCGCAGGCAGCGGGTAGCATTGGTATCCGGTGGTAGCAATGCCTCTACCATCTGGATATACTCCACTCCTCTGCATATCGCTAGGCGTTCCCCGGTATAGGAATACCCCACGCAACCGATTGGATCTGAGTCCCGCACGCTTCTGGTAAAGTGATCCATCAAAGCCTTTGCAGCGGGAGGAACAAGTGCTTCCACAACAGCCTCGGCTTTATATCCCATCGACCGGATATCGAGCAAGGCAAGTTGGTCGTGACCCGCTTCCTCTCTCGCTTTTTCTGTAGCCCATTGTGCTAAACTCTTACGGTTTGCAAAAGCAAAGCTTTGAGCAGCTTCCTCCATCAGTCGAGTGGTGGAGTGGCACAGATGGTAAAGCCCTGTAAGTCGCCATACCCAGCGTGTACGGGTCAGTTTTGGTGGTCTGCGATCGCTCTTGACTGTGTACCAAGCATCTGCGATCGCTCTATCTAAAAGCTTCTGAGTTTGAGCTAACCTCTGTGCATCAATTATATTTAAGGCGGAGCGATCGCCACCTTTTGCAGAACTGGCTCGATGCCTTTGAGTGTAGTTAGCAGTCTCGATCGCTGTTTCGTCAGGCACTAAACACGCTGATTCAGTATTAATTAACAAGTCATTACGCATAGTTCGTTTCCTAACTTACATTTAAGTAAATTGAACTGTCTTACAGCTTGTGGTATTGGAATGCTAGAGGAATGCGATCGCCTACGGTGGGCGGTTACGCCATCGCACCTATCGAAATACCAAATGCATATTGCATTTTTATGTCTTCCAGCATCTTGAGCGCCGCCTTAGCTACCAAGATATGGAAATTTGCCGACTTTCTTTGATAAACGCAATGTCCAATTGTGAGTTTCGCTGGACATCGCAACAAAAGGGGTAGTTAAAGATGACTTAGATGGCGAGAAAATCCCATATCCTTAGGACTTATGTATTGACAGAAACCTGATTGACAAACGGCTTCATTCGTGTATAAGGCTTAGGGAAACTAACAGGAAGCTTTTATGTTATGACTAAATCAATTGCATACAGGATGTGTTTTATTACCATCCTGCACATTTAATTAGAAGCAACGGTTATTTCGATCGGATAGTGTCAAACAAAGTCCAAACTGCCCTTTAGTTGCAGTGCTGGTTAAAGAAGCAAAGCATGAGCATTGTCATCTGTCTTCCCTATTGCAAACCTCCGTCATAGAGGTATTCCACTTAGTGGCGAGAGAATTAGAAGTAAATACTCCTGCATCTCGTATCCTGCCAAAGTGCCTTGCTGGTAGTCAAAACCGTTCGGTAGCAGACTCAATCTGCAACCGAAGGAGTTTATCCAGAGGCAATGTATACGAATCTAAAGTTTCGCAGCATTGCTAATACTCATCTTACGCACCTTCATTTATGTGGTTGGTTGACTGATGCCTGTTGCAGTTAAGTTTGCTAACTTTACAAAACTTTTGCAACTCAAGATAAGAAACTTAAGATAAAGATAAGTTCTTTTTTTCCTGTGACATTCTCCCCTTCAAATTTAAAGTTGCACAGACAAATGTACTATTTCGCCTAAAAAGCTTGATACGCGAGCAATAGCGCGATTTTATTTTTCAAAAACGTACAAAAACCTACATCTGTAAAAACTGCTTTGGCAAAAGATAACATCTTAGTGCAGCTTTGCATAAGTTCTTAGCGAATTAAATTTGGTAAGACTGTGCTAGGACTTATGCATTGACAGGAAACCCAAATAATGGTAGAAGTTTTAGCCATTTAACCTTGATTTTTGACACTTTTTAGGCGATGCCTGCCCTGCGGTGGCCACTGAGCGACTTGCCTTGAGCGTTCGCGTAGCGTCTCGTAGAGAAGTCGAAAGGAGCCGAAGGGCGGGCTACGCCTACGCTATTTATCGAAGGATGATTGATAAATGCCTGAAATGACCTATTTTGGTTGATGTACAAAAACTGTGTGCTTACTGAAATAACCGACTGCTTAAGAATGGTACAAGATGCAAATTTTAGCAAAGTTAGCAAAACCTGTTATTTCCATTTAGCGTTGGCTAAAAACCTCTTCAGTTGGAGCTTTGCCTAAAATTAACTTGAAAAACACAAACTTTTCCGCTTAAGTTTTCTATCTTAACTAGCTAAAACAAATGTTGAAATAGATAATTATACGCAAAGATATTGGGAAAAATACTCACTCTCAATATCTTTTACCACTAACTTACTCAGTTATATCCCCCGATTGATACATGGGGCTTTCTCCTCTAATTTTGCTAGCTGCTAAAAGATTGTAGAGGCTTGAAATGACGAAGCGAACCAACTACTACAACGATCTGTTAGTAGATTACTCCAAGCCGGAGCTAGTTTCTAATGAACTAGCAATAAAACTACTTAGAGATTCAGAGACATATCTTTCTCTACGTAATGATACTTTACCTGAAATAACTCTAGAATACAGTTTAGAGCAAGTAGAACAGGAAAATAAACATTGGTGGCCAACCCACTGTGAAGCGCTACGACAAGGACGAGGAGATATTTTAGCAGATGAGTATGCCAATAATCTTGTATATTTCTGTGCTGATGGACCTTTTTATGGCAGAACCGCAGCGACAGATAGAGAAGTAAGCAGGTGGGCAATTCTTGCTCAACCAAGCGTAACAATAGCTTGGCCAATTATTATGTTCAATAGTGAAGTTATCTATTCTGAATGGAATTGTTTCGATGATGAAACGAACGAAGTCATCGCCAAGGGAAACGAAACTTTGCTTCGACGTGGACATCGAGGTGCGTGCTACTTAAAATGCGAGCAACTTAGTTTTTATCGTGACGTTTATGCCTCTGATGAATTGCTGTATTGGATCAGGCGTTGACTAAATTAGTTATCAGTGTAAATTTATAAATGAATGAATGAATGAATGAATGAATGAATAAAACTTATAAAATTCAGTGAATTATTTTCTGGGGTTAACTGAGACTTTATATGAAATGAAAAATATTTAGATTCGCCTGTAGTTCAGATAAGTTGAGATAACATCCAAGTGTATTTAATACAATGAATGAGGCTAAAGTGATGGACTACAATTATTTATTAAATGGCATCGACTCTCATAATGTTAACATCGCTATTAATACGGCGATACTGACAAGTTTTGAAAAGTTCTTGTTTCAGTCCCAACCTTTGTTAAGCCAGGTTTTTCGATTTATTGAGACAAATTATCATAATTCAATTAGTCTTAGAGAGGTGGCTGAGGCGGTCAGTCGATCCCCTGCCTACCTCACCGACCTTGTACGGCGAGAGACTGGAAAAACCGTACTCTGTTGGATTGTTGAGCGTCGTATGGTAGAGGCACGCCGTCTGCTTATAGAAACAGACCAATCGGTAGAGCAGATTGCTGAAGCTGTGGGTTATCTAGATAGACGCCATTTCGGTCGCCAATTCCTCCGGCTCCACAAGACAACCCCGCAAACATGGCGAAGGTCGCATCGGAGTAAGAGCATCCCATGTTGGCAAAGAGTCCCGCAAGAGGCAAGCTCAAGTGAATTAATCAACCAAGAACCCACAACTGTAACTTTTGCAGAAGCTCAACGGTTGCAAGCCTGTATCCAAGAGATTGCTGCGATTTTTAATAAGAGTACTGTTGCTAATGAAGTACTTATGTTAAAAAGCGAAAATGGTTCGGTTGCAAAAATAGACAATGGTTTGATACACATAACCTTAGTTTCAACTTGCGAATCGTGTTGAAATCATTTTTGACTTTTATTTAAGTTTGGGAGATTTGTAATTAAACATTATCATTATCCAAAAATGATTTATGCTTTTGAATTTGAACAAAACTAATCTATATGTTTTTGTGCATTTTTGTAGCAAAATAGCTGATTTTCGAGTATAAATTTAGTTTTTTTGCAAAGACGCAAATGAAACAGGTTAAAATTTTGAGATTTTGAATTTAATATTTGAATTCATCAATGTTATATTGGCTTATTAGACCTCTGGCAAAATTACTTTTACAAAAGTTAGGAACAGGAGAATAAAAAACGGTTAAAGAGACTGAATTTCCCTATAATCTTTAATCTCGCTTCTTTCCTCAAGTTCTGCAATAAGTCTATCGATCGTTAGATGGAGTCCCTAACTAATCAAAGCTTAAGAGCAATTAGCAGTCAACAGTCAACTCTTAACCAGCAAAACACCCTTTAAGTTTTTAATCCTACAAATATGAATCCTAATTTAATTGCTGCGGTAATTAATAACAACCTTAAAGATGCTAAAAAATTCATAGAAACTGGCGTAAACGTTGACCAAACAGACAGCAGTGGAAATAGCCTCCTGATCATCAGTTCTGCTAACGGTCAATCAGAAATGGTAAAACTACTCCTTGACGCTGGTGCTGATATTCACGCGGTTGACTCCAATATGAAGGCCACTGCACTTCACGCCTCTGCCTATTTGAGACATCCAGAGGTTATGAAAATTCTGATTGAATATGGGATTAATATAGATGCCCAAGGCCCTTATAACGGATATACTGCACTACACGATGCAGTTTGGCAGGACAATATTGAAGGAGTCAGGCTCTTGGTAAACGCAGGTGCTCGCTTAGATATCAAAGGTAAGAACGGAAACACTCCTTTAGATATTGCCAAAAAAAATGGGCGTAAAGAGATTGTTGCCATGCTTTCTGGGTAATAAGCAGACTGTGCTTGAATCTCAAATTTATTGATTTCTACTTGCATCGCCTAAATACTATACCTGCCTTATTAAAACAGAATTCAGAAGTAATTTTGTACGACTGGCAGATAGCGCAGCTAAACCGTGTCCGCGTACTCCTGTACTCCTACCCCTTCATTTCTCACAAGCGGTGCGTAGCTTGCCGCCGTAGGCATCGCTATTACCCAAACCTTTATTGAGCTTAGATTTGGACTGTTTTAGATACTGCACGAATTACAACAGTATCTGAACGGGGTATTTTATCTCAAGTCTAAGTGGCATAAACGTTTTGGGTTAGTGTTTAAATAAATCTTTGTGAGAAATCCGGGCTACGGAGAAGCAAGCTATGCGTAGCGTCTAGTAGAGAGTGTCTTGATTCTGACTGCTGAATTCTTCAATTTCAAGACAAGTCTATGAAGCAAGCTATGCGTAGCGTCTAGTAGAGAGTGTCTTGATTCTGACTGCTGAATTCTTCAATTTCAAGACAAGTCTATTGATTAAACAGTTAATATCTGAAAGGAGCTTTTGAGTTGTCGCTGTATAAGACAAAAATTCTGATACTAAAATCTAAAACCGCATAGCTTGATTGATATATATTTCAATATCTTTGCCTGCGTGCAAAAACCAAATATTAGTACCTTGCATCCTTATTTGAGAGATAGCCTGTTGATTTCGCTGGGAAATTTTGGGAACTATAGTGTTTATGCCGCCTTCTACCAAACCTGCTAAGATGTTGCCTCTAGAGTTATTACTGGTATATTCTGTGCTGTTGCTGGTTATAGTAATTTGGGAATCAGTACGATTATATAACTCTCCTGCTTTACCAGCAGCACCTAAGAAAAATAATCCTACATCCATCCCAGTAATGGATGATCCTTGATTAGGAAATTGGTTTGCTATTAAAGGTTTACCTTGGGGAGCGCGAATAGTCATAGCATTTTGCGGTAAGCTTTTTTCTGTGAGGGTGCGATTATTTTGCACAATGACTTTTACTACATCCAGCTTTAGTAAACCCTGTTGGGAAATAGAACTAACTTCAGTTAATAACTCGGTGTTAGCAGGTAAAGCGATCGCACCATCGACAGATTTTAATGGTTGTTTTAAACGCACAACAAATACGTTTTTGTTTCCGTCTTGATTTTTGTTACTTTTTGCTTTAGTAGTTTCCCCAAATACAGCTGTTGCTAATACAGCTTTAGCTGTAGTTCCCACTGCTACCAATTTTGAGTTTGGTGATTGTACTTGGCTCACCATATAAGTTGTCCGTGATTGGATTCGGTTAGCATTAGAATTTGGTATCTGTCGCGCCACCTGTATATTTTGTTTATTTGCATAATTATTAATTCTACTATTTGGTTTACTAGTAAAATTTACCTGACCATAGCTACCTATTTTTGCTAACCTTGTCCATGTTGTGATTGGGTTTGGTGCGGGTGGTGGAGTAAAATTAACCACTGATTGCGTGTCTGGCTTTACAGATGACAACTGTAAAGGTTGAGTTACTCGTTTAACTGTGGCTATCCTATACCGAGAAACTATAGGTGTTGGTGTTCTTTGCGGTTGAATTGGCTGTTTATTTTTATCACCTGACGGTTCTACATTTAAAGTTACTACAAGCTGACGAGGCTTTAATTTTTTACTTTCAAGGTTTTGTTGTGTAGCTTTGATCGATTCTGTTTGTTCAGTCAGGGCTAATTTCGTTTTTAGAATTTCTATTTCTTCTTTTAGCCCTTGATAACTGGATGCAGTAGTTAGTTGCGATCGCACTTGTGAGACAACAATATTATTTTTTGGCTTTTCACTGCTGGTGTTTTTCAGCTGGGATAAAAACCCAGCCACGAACAAAACTATAGCTAAGGTAGTAGTCCCCACGAAGCCTAACTTGGCAAACGGGTTAAATGAGAGAAGTTGTTTAGTCTCAAATTCTTGTGGTTGCGAAACTGACTGATCTAAAGCAGTAGAATCTATTAAAGCCGGGACTTCAATGATAGGAGATTCTTCTTCCAAGCCAACCAAACTTGCAATTTGTGATTCCCACTCTAAAGAGTTTATTTCTGATGAAGATTTATCCCAGGTTAGAGTATATAAATTTTGTGCAGATGTTTTTGAAGTAATTGAATCTTTAATCATTGTATAACTGAGGGTTCATTTTTCGAACAATTATTATTTTGTAAGTTATACATTTTATATTTTTAAATTTAATTTTAAATTAGCCCTATTCGACTAGATAAATAAATATAGGAATCATATTTTATTTCTGAAAAAGCTCAGTACGACTAATAAGCTTTATTTCCCGTTACTTGTTGCCCCCTGTCTACGCAAATCACATCATAAATAAGAGCGATTTCTAAACTATTTGAATTATTAACTAATATTTTGTCTAGGGGGTTGTAAACCGATCGTTTAGATACATTCAGATTTTGGCGATCGAATAAATTTTTATCAAGTTTTTTGTGAAATATTCATAATGTAAACAAAGCCTACTTTTGGCAGGCTTTGTTTACATATATCCAAACGTAAGGATGCTAGAGCAATTCTAAAATTTGGTATCATGTCTGGTTGATTGCTTATCATCAACACTTTTGACATTAGTCTCAATTATAAGTGTTCATTCAGACTTGATATTATCTCCATTAACTCATATTATCCTGATAATAATTGTTACCAAGGCAAAGGAAATGGCCCGCCAAACTTTCTCATCTCTGCAAAAAAGCCACCTTGAGAACCACCATCTGGCAGTGTAGCTAAATAAACAGCTGTTTCTGCGCCTTCTTCTGCGGTCAAGGGCGCATCTGCTCCTCCAATATCAGTTTTCATCCATCCAGGAGAATAGTTATTGACTAAAATATTAGTGCCCTTCAATTCCTTTGCTAATAGAGAAGCCAGTCCATTTAAAGCAATTTTTGACAGGCGATATGAGGGAGCCAGAGGATAAAAATCATTACTGATAAAATTCAAGGTTGCCATTTCAGTAGATACATTAACAATGCGCCCATAATTACGCTCTTTCATTAGGGGAATTAGTGCTTGAGACACACGCAAAGGACCAACCGTATTGACTGTAAATGTCGAGATAACTGTATCCAATTTGGCAGTAAGAAGACTGCTTTCCTCCGGTTCTTTTGCAGGGTTTACTCCTGCATTATTGACTAATATGTCTACTCGCCCATACTGTTTGCGTAATGCAGCTGCAAAGTCTTCAACACTTTTATCATCAGTGACATCAAGAGGTAGATAGTCTACTTCCTGACCTTGTGAAGCTAATTTTTCTTTGGCTTCCAATCCTTTTGCTTTATCGCGACCAGTTATAATTACTTGAATATTGTCAAACTTTGCCAATTTTTTAGCAATCTCAAAACCAAGACCTTTGTAGCTTCCTGTAATCACTGCAACTCTTTTTTCTGTACTCATGATTGTATCCTTTGTATATTTTTCGAGAGTGTAAATTAAAACTTACTCACATAGCTTTATACTGGTTCAGCAGCTGGAACTACCAAGAGCCTGGGAATCAGAACGTTACCTGGCTGTTCTAAGATGAAACGAACACAACGAGCAATGTCTGCTGATTGCAGTACACCTCCGGAATAGACAAAACTCTTTTGCTCCTCATCCCACTTCTCATATAAGCCAGTATCTACAGTACCTGGAGCAATGCTTGATACACGAATGTCAGTTCCTGCAAGTTCTACACGCAGGGAATCCGTAAAGGCCTCAATGGCAAATTTAGTACCGCAGTAAGCGCCTAATTGTGGGGTTGTTTTTAGCCCAGCAATACTTGAAGTATTGATTAAAAATCCACTGCCGGATTGCTTAAAGTGTCTCAATGCTGTGTAAGCTATTCTATAAGCAGATTCAACATTGACTCGAACCATCTGGCAAATTGCTTCGATATCAACACTTTCAATTGGGCCTACAGTCATCACGCCTGCGTTGTTGAAAACTACGTCAAGTTGACCAAAAGTTTGGATAGCAAAATCTATCAATTTCTGTGGCAATTCAGAATTTGTAATCTCACCAGGAACTACTTTGGCGTTTTGTAGTTTAGAGGCCAGCCGTTCGAGTTTATCTTGCGATCGCGCTGTGAGTATTAGACTCATACCTGCTGCGTCTAACTCCTTGGCCACTGCCTCGCCGATCCCACCACTAGCTCCAGTGATAATAACAACTTTATTTTGCAAATTCATGTGTCTTTCCTTTGAATTTGTCGTTGGATATGTTACTTAATTTTGCGGTTAGTGTTTTCTCCCTAGTAGCTGAATTAATAGTGGGAAAAGTGTGCTTAACTAGATTTTGCTAGTGTGTAAAAATTAAGGACAAGTGTGATTAATGAGTGATTTCTGCCAATTGCCATCCTAATTTTGTCTCTAGTTTAAGAATTACAAAACACAACCACAAACACAATGGTTAAAGTTTTGAAATAAGGTTGCATTTTTTCGGTTCTACTGTATACCGAACTAAGTTTTAAACTCGACCTAATTCAATCAAAAACTCAGGCTTGCTGAATATGAGTATGAAATTCCCAGATTTTATTTCTCAAACTCTTATACCAATTCTCCAAAATGAGGCAACAGATGTAAATCAGGAAAGTCTTGCTGCATCTAAGTTTCTTAATTGCGAATTGCGTTAGCGTAGCGGGGCGAAGCCCATTGCGAATTGGTATTATTTTCTGCACCTAAATTTCTGATTCCCGAAATTGCAGAACGACCCATTGATGACGAACGAACCGCTAGAGTTGGCAATATACTCTCAAATCGATTGGGCAACTCCCATTTATGCGATCGCTTCTTATAGCTCAATCGCCATTCAAGATTGGTTGATTGATTGGATTGCAGAAAAATTTAATATCCCAGCCAAGCTTTTGCCAGTTTTGGACTCGATTCTGTCTACGCCTTTGAACTCGTCATGGATATCGCAGATCGGTTTGGATCTCATATCCAAACAACGGCTATCTGGGATTTTCTCACCTTTCAGATTTCAGATTTTTATTTTAATCCAAAATCTAACATCTAAAATTGCTCGGTCATAGATGGTCACGCTTTTTTCTTGTTGCTGTGGTTGTGTCTGGTTCATTACCAGTTAAACCCATTGAGTATCAAATGCGTCTTGCCCATGACCGTAAATCAAGTTACCATACTCCTGCCAATGGGCTACTTCTTGCTTGGAAAGTTGGGGTGAGTGTAAGACAGAAAGGTTTTCTTGTAATTGCTGCCTAGTTTTTGGGGCAGTAAGTGCCAAATGTACTGCTGAATTACTTAGCGCATAGCGATAACAGTCTGCTGCTAGTGGTGGTTTATCTTCCCAATGAGGATGACCTTTGAGTAAGGTTTCCCAACGAGTACAGGTAAACGCTACTACCGGAACGCCTGCCTCAAAAGCGCTGGGCAGAACGTCATTTTCAGCTTTGCGATGTGCCATATTGTAGCGGTGCATCAACACATCACACTGATGACGCTCTATCATTTCTAAAGCAATAGCTCGGTTGTGTGTGGTAACTCCCATATAACGCACAAGTCCAGAATCCTTCCACGAGCGAAGTTCATCAAGCAACACCTGAATCTGGGCCATGTCGTCAACAGGCGAAACATATTCAATAAAAAATACATCCACCCGATCGATATTTAAACAATGGCGCACAGAGTCGAGGTAAAGGCGTAAAGATTGTATATCCCGATTTTCACTTCCCGTTGCCACCAAGACTTGCTCACGCTTTGTTACCAATAGAGATTTTAAGCCACCCAAAAAGTTTTCAGATTCCAAATTGTAAAAGAAAAAGTAATTGATTCCCGCTTCAAATGCCAACAAAACAGTTACAGCATCCATCAACTGTTGCCCTGCCAAACCGAGAAGGGAGCAATGCGATTTTGTGAGGTCTGGTCAAAAACAAGCGATCGTTAATCACTTATTACGTATTAGCTAAATATTTAATACAATAATGCTAGT
>NZ_JBALDN010000033.1:0-30168 GCF_036917375.1 Nostoc sp. | reverse complement strand
AAAAAGCCAAAACATAGAGGTACTGGACAACGAGTTGAAGCTCCTAAATTTCATATCACTAATCAGTCTTTCAGCCTTAACTGAACCGTATTGGGGTATAAGCAACCAGTTGTGGATTGCTGATTAAGTCTACCAAAGCATCAATCGCTTTTGGGTTGCCTGGGTCAATTTCCCCTAAGCTAGATGCTGCTTGCCATCGGGTAGAATCATCCAGTTGTAGATTGCCAATTAACTCCACTAAAGCAGCGATCGCTTTTATGCGATTTGTCTGAGGCAATGCTGTCCTTGCTCCCTCTGCTATTGGCGTCAGAAATTTTACACACTTGTTTTGCTCAACCTTAAACTCGCCAAAGCTCCATTTAACGATTTCCGCCACAATAGTATCTGCGTTGCAAGAATCTTTCCACTCATCAACCCCCGCAGCAGCAAGAAAATAAGCACGAAACTGGTAAAATCCGCAACTATCATCAAATTCCACCAACGCCTGAATAAACTCTTCCTTCTCTTCCCTCCCCACATTTTCACGTCCTAACCACAGCAAAATCACCTCTTTCCACTGTGGGGCAAAAATGCGATAAACGCCTAGCGCAGGGTTGTTGGGAACATGATTCAGAAACTCGTCCCAATTCTTAATCGCCAACGCTGCAAAATATTCCTCAAATGTGGTGTGGTAAAAAGCGTAAACTTTCTCTTTCGTTGCTGATTCCGCAGCCAATCCAACTTCATTTAGCCATCCCAACTTTAACGCTAACGAAAATAAAGAATTTTGCTGTTTTGCATCACCTAATTCCTCACGCACAAACTTATGTCGTAGCCGAAAGCGTGACGTTTCTTGATCGATTGCCCGTTTTGCCAAACATCCCAACGCAGCGTTTAATTCATCTTGCTGCTGTTCGGTGGTAGGGAAGCGGTTTTCTTTCCACTTGTAAACCTCTTCCACAAACTGCTGATAAAGTCCGGCTTTAGTTTCCGGTAAACCTTTATCGGAATCTTGCCAAGTGCTACACAACAGCGCTAACCGCAAAGGATTTTTAACTAAATCTTGGATGCGCTGACGTTCAGGTTTATCTAATTCCTGCCATAATCTTTTCCCTTTGTCTGCATTCTTCTTGTGAAACCAACGCCCAATAAATTCTTGCACTTGTTGCGGATATTCAAAATTGAGTAACCGATACGTCTCAAAATTTTCTAAAGCGTTGGCGTTTGCTTCCCAAACATTTACCCGACAAGTCAGCACAACCCGCGCATTTTTCACCCATCCCGTCAACTGCTGGGAAATCTCAGTTAATGGTTGGGGTGAAGACATTTCATCTGCTGCATCCAACAACAACCACACAGAATTATTCTTGAATAAATCTGCGAAAGCATTTTCCTGTTCCTCTTTTACACGCACCACTTCTAAAGCATTCTTCAGCCAATCTTGCAACAGATAATCTTCTACCTTTTTCCCTTGCAAGTCTGCCAAAGAAATCCAAACTGGTAAACCCAGATTGTTGTTTAATATCCAAAAAGCTATAGTTTGCAACTGAGTAGTTTTTCCCGCACCCGGTTCCCCAATTAATGCGATGCGGTGTCCTTGAGTTTTACCAACACCATCACGGATAATTTTCTCTAAAAAAGCCTCATGTTCAAATCGCTGTTTCTCTTCATAACTCGGTTCGTAAAGTTGCGAACCTTGCTCTGCGGAAATATCCTCGCTGTACTTCTGCGGTTTTTTACGTTCCACCAATGCTAAAGGGACATGAATTTCCTCTAGCTCAAATTTCATCTCATCATCAGCAAACAGCAACTCATTTGTGGTGAGACACTTGTGCTTTTCCAGCATAGCGCCGCAGATTTCTTGCCAATCAATACCCTGAGATTTTTCTTTCGGAGTCTTGGGAACTTTAGCAGAGTTGTTTTTTTGAGCTTCTCGGCATTTATCCCATTCCCCGCCTTGCTTAAACAACCAATTGAGGTTTTCTTTTTTATTGATGCTGGGAAACTTGAGCGCGAAAAGCCAAACTTTTGAGTTTGTTCTAGTTTTGGCGTTGGTTTGTCCGCGTTTATCCTCAATAATTTTCAGACTTATCAGACAGTTGAGCGCATTCCTAATTGCTTCTGGCTCTAAGCTGTTGTTATAACTCTTCGTCAGTTCTGCCAGTCCTTCTAGTGTAGAATGCGTTACCCATAACTCAGTACCTGCTTGCCAATCGGCTTTACAGTCTTTTGATTCTTCCGAATTTTCCACAAATGACAGTAAAGCACGCAGCAATATTTCTGCTTGTTTTCTACCAGCATCGTAGCTAAGATTCCGACCCTTCCGCTCCATGTAAGTACCATCATCGAAAAGAAAAAAATTTTCCAAAAAGTTCTGTGCTTTCCCAAGCCAGACATCTTTCCCAAGCACCCTATGTAGATTTTAAACGGCTTTTAATCAACGCTTGGGAAATTTACTTGTCAATTAATCCCAACCTTAACCTCGATTTGTAATCTAGGTGAGGCAAGTAAATGAAAACTCAAGGCAAGCAAACTCAAAGCACTCGTCAAAAGTTTTATCGTCAAATCATTACAATGTTGTTATTAATACAAACAATGCTAATTGGCGTAAATGCCAAAAACCGCATTCAGCAAGGAGACTCACCAATTGAGGTTTTAATCTGGATGATCAACCAGTGTATCCCAGTCCTGAAACAAGCCAGCAGTTTAAAAGAAAAACAGAAAAAAAGCCTGTTACCCACACATCACCATTCTGAGGATAAATAATATCACAAGCCCCTCTTTGCTTGCAGAGAAGGGCTGTAGCTATATGTAATTAGTCTAATAATAAAGATTTCTCCCTGGTTTTACTACGCAAAACCGTTCCTCTCCGACTCGGAGAGGGACAGACTTGAACTTTAGTTCAAGGAAGGGAGAGGTTAATCAAACTCACCTTTGTCCAGAAGACAAGCCCATTTGTCCAGAACACAAGCCCATTTGTCCAGAAGACAAGCCCATTCGTCCAGAAGACAAGCCCATTCGTCCAGAAGACAAGCCCATTTGTCCTGAAGACAAGCCCATTCGTCCAGAAGACAAGCCCATTTGTTCAGAAGACAAGCCCATTCGTCCAAAACACAAGCTTACTGCGTGTAATTATTTAGTTAGCAAGTCAATCTTATTATAAAAAATACCTTATTCTGCAAGTTTTACTGAACCACTATATTGTCCCATTAAGACACTTTAGAAAGAGAAAGTTTAGTAAAAAGTCTGCATTGATGCCACGCCAAAAAAGAAGCTCTACCGTGCTAGAAAAAACCGAACAGAGAGTAATCGGATTTAAATCGATTAATTCCACCCTTGACTTTGGTGATTCGATCAGCCTAAACCATTTAACCGAGTTAACCGGGCAACTCCGCAACCAGATCGACGAGTATAATATGATGCTAACTGCCCTTGACTCAGCAAAGGAACAAATAGAAACCCTTGAAAAGGCCATTCGCGAAACTTCAGAACGCTTAGTCAGTGGTGTGGTATTGAAGTATGGCAAAGACAGCCGGGAATACGAGATGATAGGCGGAGTACGCAAGAGCGATCGCATTCGCAAAGCCACCATTACCCGGTTAAAATCCACCGCAGACTCAAAAGCGGCTGCTACACAGACGGCGTAATGAGCAACAAGTAGGCATCATTCACGGTGAATGATGCCTATGTTTGGCGATCACCTTAGTAGTTAGCTCATCAGCAAACAGGATGCGATTGCTGCCTGTTTCCTTGTTATCTAACAATAAATTACGCACTATAATGAATAGCGCGATCAAATGCTTTACTTGGGAGCTTGCGTGTATGCTTACCCGAAACTAAGTGACTGGTGATCGCATCAATGCTTCAATTTCTGCGCTTTCCATGTCTTTAAAATGGCGCTTATCATGAAAAAGATTGTATGAAAACTTTCTGTATACTAAATAGTTAGGTGGCTTAGTCTTTGGTGGAGGAAGTACTTTAGAATTGTTAGTCGGGTAATAAAGGTTGGTTGAAGTGTGAAATTATCGGAACAAACAATATCAGCTCTTGGCTCTGTTATTACAGGTGATGGAAGGCGTTCACCTTATCGAACTGGTACACAACTGGTTTCATTTTTTAATCAATTTGGTTCGGAGGATACATACGGTAATGGTTTTCCTTCACGTTGGTATTATGCCGAAGAGAAGTTACGTGAATTCAATGATACGCCAACCATGAAAGACATCCTGGTTTCGGCTCTTGATCCTCGTCATTTTCTTGGAAAGGAACTCGATATTAACGTTGCAATTGAACATCTCAACCAATTTCTCGAATTTGATAATTATGAATTACGTCCTGCGGGAAAGAAATGGGAAGTTTATAAATTAGGTCGTTCTCCAATCGAGTTGTCACATCCTTATCAAAATTCGGTTGAGATAACACACATTTTTATCGATGAGCAAATCAAAAAATGTGACAAGAAACTTGCTGAAGGCGATTTTGATGGAGCAATTACTAACGCACGATCTCTTGTTGAGGCAGTTTTGTCTGCAATTGAAAAAGAATTTGATCATAATCCACCGGAGTCTGATGGAAACCTCCCGAAACTTTATAAAAGGGTTCAAAAACATCTTAATCTTTCTCCAGGGCAAGAAAGTCTTGCAGAATGTCTGAGGCAAATCCTCTCTGGGTTAACAAGCATAGTTTCTGGTTTGGCTACTCTACGCAATACGATGAGCGATTCTCATGTCATTTCGTATAAACCATTGGAGCATCACGCAAGATTAGCAGTTAATTCGGCTAAAACACTGTGCGACTTTTTATTTGAAACGAAGGAGTATCAAATGCAAAAGCAGGAGGACAACGCCACCCCTGGTGCAGCGGACTGATTGAAGCTGCCTGTGGTGTTGCAAAGGTTGTCGGCGATCGCCGACCAAGAACGTTATAAGCTGACGAGTAACCCTATCGCTTTGGTAGCGATCGCATTCGTAAAGCCACCATTACGCGGTTAAAATCCACCGCAGACTCGAAAGCGGCTGCTACACAGACGGCCTAATGAGCAACAAATAGGCATCATTCACGGTGAATGATGCCCATGTTCTCGCAGTTTTATTCCTCAATCAACTCAAAATCAACTCGCTCGTAAATATCACGCAAGGCAATTTGAAAATTGATAGAATCTAAGACTAAAACCGCATCTTCACCTTTATATTCCTTAAAAATCCATTGACCTTCTGCTTGCTTGGCAAATTGTTCCACAGCAAAACTATACTGGTCAATCATAATATATTCCTGAAAACCAGGAATGGAACGATAATATTTAAACTTATCTGTTTTATCATAATTTTTAGTTGAATTTGATAAGACTTCAACAATTAATAAAGGATTAGTAATAGTTGTTGTACCTGTTCCCTCATAAATAGGCTTACCTTTGATGACTATAATATCAGGATAAGTATAGAGGCGATACAGTGCTATCCATACTTTAATATCGCTTATATATATGTCATAATCTTGTCCTTGCACTGTTAAAGGGAATTTCCGACAAAAATTTCCGGCAATTTTATTGTGATTAGTTGTCTCTCCTATTATTGGGATAATTTCTCCATCCCTGTATTCATTTTTATATTCAGCCTTCTCTTCTAATTCCAAATATTCTTCTGGGGTGTAGCGCTTTTCTGTTTGTAAAACCATATTAATTAACTCACCAAATGGGGGAATGGTTCTGTTATCAATAGCGTAACGTACCCGAAAGATAGCAAAAATAAATATTTTTGTTATACAAATACAGTTGCAGACAATGTAACAATAGCGATCGCAAGCCAATACTTTTAGCCATACCTACTAGTGAACGCCCCTACCAATATCTCTGCGCAAACTCAGAATCGCAAAGCCGATCACATTCGCATCTGCTTAGAAGAAGATGTTCAGTGCGATCGAATCACCAATGGATTGGAACGTTATCGTTTCACCCATTCTTGCTTACCCGAACTCAACCACGACGATATTGATATCAGTACAACTTTCCTGGGGAAACACCTTGACGCACCCTTGTTAATTTCTTCCATGACTGGCGGAACAGAACAAGCCGCAATCATTAACCAACGTTTGGCCCAAGTCGCACAACACTACAAAATTGCAATGGGTGTCGGTTCCCAGCGAGTGGCGGTAGAAAAACCCCAAGTGGCTGATACTTTTGCTGTCCGCAAGTATGCGCCTGACGTTCTGCTAATGGCGAACTTGGGGGCTGTGCAACTTAACTATAAATACGGCTTAGATGAATGTTTGCGCGTAGTGGACATCCTAGAAGCTGATGCCTTGATTTTACACATTAACCCTTTACAAGAGTGCATTCAACCCAAAGGTGATACAAATTTTCGGGGTTTGCTTGACAAGATTTCTATATTATGCTCAAAATTACCAGTGCCAGTGATTGCGAAGGAAGTTGGTAACGGTATTTCAGCAGCGATCGCCAACAAACTCATCGCCGCCGGGGTAGCAGCAATTGATGTCGCGGGTGCGGGCGGTACTTCTTGGGCAAAAGTAGAAAGCGAACGGGCAGAAAATCCATTGCAGCGTCGTTTAGGGAGGACATTTGCTGATTGGGGTTTACCAACGGCAGAGTGCATTACAACTATTAGAGCGATCGCTCCAAATGTGCCCTTAATTGCTTCAGGAGGTTTGCGTCATGGATTGGATGTTGCAGCTGCGATCGCCTTGGGAGCAGACATAGCTGGTTTAGCAATGCCTTTCTTGCAAGCAGCAGCAACATCAGAGACAGCAGTCGCGGAACTCACTGAAGTATTAATCGCCGAAATCACCACAGTTTTATTCTGCACTGGCAACGCTACCTTGTATCAGTTAAAGCACTCTGGCAGTTTACAGCGCATAGAATAAATTAAGTAGATTATCAGTCATTCTTCCCCATCCCCAATTCCCAATTCCCAATACCCAATAACAAATAACTAATGCGTAATTTTATCAAACAAACTTTTGCTAGTTTAATTGGCACATTATTAGGACTAATTATTTTTGGTGGTCTAGGAACCACTGGACTGTTCTTGCTGATATTAGCTGCTAGCTCGTCTAAAGATACTGGGCCAAACGTGAAAGATAAGTCAGTGTTGGTTTTTGACTTGTCAATGAAAATTACTGATAGCGAACCTAGTTCAGGCGAACTGTTTCAAAACACAATATCAGGTGTAGATGACGATAGAATGGCACTCCGCAAAGTTGTGGAAACTTTGGAAAAGGCACGGCGCGATCCGCGAATTGTCGGCATCTATCTGGATGCAACGAACACAAGCCAAACTGGTAATGTCGGCTATGCCTCACTTAAAGAAATTCGGAAAGCACTGGAAGAGTTTCGTGCTGCTGGGAAAAAGATTGTCGCCTATGGTAGTGATTGGAGCGAAAAGGAATATTACGTTAGTTCAGTGGCAGATTCCATTGTACTTAATCCTCTGGGAATGATGGAAGTCAACGGTTTGAGTTCACAACCAATGTTTTTAGCGGGAGCATTGCAGAAGTATGGCATTGGCGTTCAAGTCGTGCGAGTTGGGAAATTTAAGGGAGCCGTTGAACCATTTATTCTCAACAAGTTGAGTCCAGAAAACCGCGAACAAACTCAGAAATTGTTGGATGATGTTTGGGGAGAGTGGCGCACTGCTATAGGCGCAAGTCGGAAAATTGAACCCAATAAGTTACAAGCGATCGCAGATAATCAGTCCTTACTAGAAGCCACACAAGCCAAAAGTAGCGGGTTAGTCGATCTAGTACAATACCCCGATGAAGTTGTCGCTGACCTGAAAAAGTTGACAAATAGCGATAAAGAAGACAAAACATTCCGACAAATTAGCCTGAATAGCTACGCACAAGTTTCTGGTAAATCTTTGGGTGTAGAACGTAACTCCAAAAATCAAATTGCCGTTGTTTATGCTGAGGGCGAGATTGTCGATGGTAAAGGAGAAGATGGGCAAGTAGGAGGCGATCGCTTTGCGAAAATCTTCAATAAGCTGCGACAAGATAAAGATGTGAAGGCTGTTGTATTACGAATTAATAGTCCTGGTGGTAGCGCTACCGCAGCCGAAGTCATGCAGCGAGAAGTGAAATTAACTCGTGAAGTAAAACCAGTTGTGGTATCAATGGGTGATGTCGCCGCCTCTGGTGGTTATTGGATTGCTAGCGACTCTAATCGCATTTTTGCAGAACCAAATACGATTACAGGTTCCATAGGGGTGTTTGGGTTGCTATTCAATGGGGAAAAACTGGCCAATAATAATGGTATTACTTGGGATTCAGTGAAAACCGGACGTTATGCTGATAGTCAAACAGTTTCGCGTCCAAAATCGCCTCAAGAGTTAGAAATTTATCAGCGCAGTGTTAACCGCATTTATAATATGTTTCTGAATAAAGTTTCTCAAGGTCGGAAACTCCCAGAACAAAAAGTAGCAGAAATTGCCCAAGGAAGGGTTTGGTCGGGTGAGGCGGCCAAAGAAATTGGTTTGGTGGATGAAATTGGCGGTTTGGATAGTGCGATCGCATACACGGTAAAGCAAGCGAAACTAGGAGACGACTGGGAAGTGCAAGAATATCCTCGCACTAGCAGCTTTGGAGAACGCTTTTTTGGGCGTGCAACAGAAGAGGCGCGGACTGCTTTCGGGATTGAGGGTACGCAACTCAAATCAGCCAATCCCCTCACCGCTGAATTCCAAAAATTGCAACAGGAAGTAGAGATTCTGCAAAAGATGAACGATCCGCAAGGAGTTTACGCCCGTTTGCCTTTTAACTTGAAGATTGAGTAATTTTTTGTAGGGGTAACTCATGAATCACAGGTGTCAACTTAACACTAAACCCGCTTGGTGACAACGTTTTGCCCTCACTCCCAACCCCTCTCTCCCATCCGTGAGAGGGCAGCTAGACATTCAATACCCCTTCTCCCTTGGGAGAAGGGGTTAGGGGATGAGGGCGTGAGGAATTTGCAAAACGCCTGTCCGATATAGTTTTCGGCTTAAGTTGACACTAATACCATGAATTGCCCCTACATTTTGTACTTAATACGATTAATTTTGCTCTAGAGATTAATGTTATAACCAGTGCTTTGGATACGTCCTTTCTGCTGCTAAATTATTAAAGATCACAGCACATAGTACTAGAATCATCGATCCCTCAAAGGCAGGTGTTAGCAAAAATTGCCAGTCCGGTTTCGTCATCATAACGACTAATGCAACAGCACCTGAAGGTGGGTGTACGGTTCCGGTAAACTGCATAATTGCGATCGCACTAGAAACAGCCATTCCCATTGCCAAGGGAGAGGAACCGAAAAAATGCAGAATTATCAGACTCACTATAGCAGCTAAAAGATTACCCCCAATGACATTACGAGGTTGAGCCAAAGGGCTGTCAGGGACACCAAAGATCAAGACACTTGTAGCACCAAAAGGAGCCATCAGCAAAGGAGAATTAGTTTTGACAGCAAGGTAGGACGTTGCTGTGATGGCTAAAAAACTACCGATCCAACTCCAAAAAACATGCCGATGATGAGGTCTTTCTATTGGACAGGTTAGCGGACACGAGCGCCATCTACCAAAGGTTTTAAACCAATAATTTTGCCACTTCAACCGAACTTTTTTACTATCGATCATGAATCAACCACTCGATACTCATGACTCCTTGAATTGACTGAGCAAGGCTTTGCTTAAGTTACAATAACATGACATTTATGAAAAAAATCTCTAAAAAGTATCTAAATACACAGATTTTTTGTTTTATTGGAGTTTTGCCTAAATAGGCTAATTTGAACAGCGAGGCGGATGAGTTGGCCTTGCCAAGGTCATAATCAGGAGAAAACTTTTTTGGGCGGGCAACACAAGAAGCGCGGACTGCTTTCGGAATTAAGGGGACGCAACTCAAATAATCCAATCCCCCACCGCTGAATTTCAGAAATTACAACAGCAAGTAGAGATTCTGCAAAAGATGAACGATCCACAAGGGGTCTACGCCCCTTTACCCTTCAACTTGAAGACTGAGTAGATATTTTTTTGAGCATCAATCAGTAGTCAAAAACTCAATACAGTTCAGATAAACCCAAAACGCAGATTGTAGAGACGCGATTTCTCGCGTCTTGAAAGACCAATTACCTACACCAATAGCACTTCACCCAAGCGTATTAGGCAAAACTTTGCAATTTACTGAATTTGTGAAACTAGCTTTGAGGCTTTGTAGTCAGGATTTTAGTGCTGAGAAAATAAAGACCAAAGTCCTTACTACAAAATTGTTTACCCATAATTTTAAAGACAGACCAGTATGGCGAAGCGCATGAGTTTGCCTTGCCAGCCATAAACCAGCTGACATTTGCTGCTCGGATGTGTAAAGTAGTTGAGAGTCAACTACAATTTCCAACCTTTGACAGAATTTTAGATTTGGAATTTTGCTGAAGCAGCCCGATTAAACAGTGGCTCAAGTATGGAAAAATCTAAAGTTTTTTATCTAAAGCAAGTGTATTTACATACCAAGCCAATTTAAAGTCTAAAGTACAAAATTGAGTAAAACATCCATCTATGGCTAGAAAAACACAACGTCTTTTACTGCTAATTATTTCCTGTAGTATCACTGGTGTAATTTTAGGAGGTACTGCTGGTTGGGCAGAAAGTAGTCTTTGCTTGGAAGACAGTAAGGTTACAAGTGAGTGCCTAACTCAAGATCCATTCCAAAAAACTATCCAAGGAATGAGTACTGGATTGTTAGCTGGGGCTGGAGCAGCTTTCGGTGCAGTCTGGCAGTTACGGAATGAAGATTGAGTATGAACTACTACTAACCCGGAACTCCGGGTTAGATTAGGTTTCTGTACTAATTAGCCAATGCCTCCACTTTGACTGTCGCCCAGCATTAAAGTCATGTGGGTCAATTATCTTAATTTATATGGCTTTGGAAGAATACCGATCTATTAATGCACGAGCAAATTTCTGGTGTTGTTCAGCTAGATATTCAGGAGAGATGAACTGAGCATTGTCCATGAAGCGGTACACCCAGCGACAAAACTCCTCCAGCGATCGCTCAGGAAGTTTAACAATATAATCTACGTAAGCAGGTTTACCATTTTTCCCCTTTGGTTCTAGTTTGATATCTTGCTTAGTATGTCGCTTCTCCCACTCCTGAATAAATTCCATAACTTCAGGAAAAAATCGAACTTGCACTTCTAAAAGCTTTAGTTCTTCAGGAAAAAATCGAACTTGCACTTCTAAAAGCTTTAGTTCTCCACGAATCTCCCGTCGCTGAAAGCGATCGCACAATAATGGACGACAGCAAGGCACTGTTTGACTACTGGCACGATCGGCTGAAAAACAATGAGCTAGTTGCAACTCCTGAACACGTCAAAACCCAGGATCGTTGTCTAACTGTACTATCCGTTGCAGCTAACACTTCCCTGCAACAGACTGAATCGATATCTGGGTTGGGATGCAAAGAAGTAATACCAATTTGAAAAATAGACCTCTTGCAAAAGTGCTTTTTGCAAGAGGTCGGGAAAGGGGGAAAGCTTAAAGGGGAATGTTAATTTTATCCCTTTTCCCTTTAACCCTTACCCTTTACCCGACTTATGCAAGAAGTCTAATGATTGCGACAGATGGGAAACTGAAACACTTATTCAATGGATGTTTCACAATCCAAAATCTAAAATCGTTCGACTGAGCGTAGCCGTTCGCGTAGCGTTCCGCAGGAAAGTCTAAAATCCAAAATGGTATAAGCCTATGGGTGCATTTGCTTTCTTGGTAGCTTATAGAGAATAATCACAGATAAAGCAGCTTTGGCATCTTCGTGCGAGAGAATAAATATAAAATATGGCGATCGCAATCGATTTTGGTACTAGCAACACAGTCATTGCTCGTTGGAACCCTGTAACCCAGCAGCCAGAAACCCTGACTCTACCAGGCTTGTCAATTAAACAAAGTCTCAATCCGCCACTGATTCCCAGCTTGGTTTATGTTGAAGACGCAGCCCAAAATAAAGTCTTAGTTGGGCAACAAGTACGCGATCGCGGTTTTGACCTCAAAGGCGAAACGCGATTTTTCCGCAGCTTCAAACGCGGTATTGGTGCAGATATTCAAGGTTTCTTACCCGAACTAGATGGGCAAATTGTCACCTTTGAACAAGTAGGGCAATGGTTCCTTACTCAAGTAATTGAAGAACTAGCACCCCTAGAAGGTGGGTTAGATTCTCTGGTGTTAACCGTACCTGTAGACAGTTTTGAAGCCTATCGTCATTGGTTGGGGACAGTATGTCAAAGCCTCCCTGTCGAACAAGTACGAATGCTGGATGAACCCACAGCCGCCGCCTTGGGTTATGGTTTGGCAGATCAAGAAAATCTTTTGGTGATTGACTTCGGCGGTGGAACTTTGGATTTGTCCCTTGTTCGGTTGGATCAAAGCGTGCAGGCAAGCACAAAGCCCTTGGGATTTCTCCTCAAATGGGGTAATAAATCTCTGGCTGAAGATTCAAAACAAAAAGTCAAAACTGCCCGTGTTCTGGCGAAAGCAGGGCAAAATCTGGGCGGTACTGATATTGATAACTGGTTAGTAGATTACTTTGCCAAAACTCAAGAATTGGCTGTAAGTCCTTTGACAACACGATTGGCAGAACGGGTAAAAATTCAGCTATCAACTCAAAACCAAGCTAGTGAAGTTTATTTTGACGATGAGACATTTGAAAGTTATGAACTGGAACTAAACCGCGACACTTTTGAAGATATCCTCAAAGAACACGCCTTTTTTGAGTTATTGGATGAGTCGATGACAACACTGTTGCAGCAAGCAAGACGGCAAGGGATAGAACTTCCAGATATTAATGCAGTTTTGTTAGTTGGTGGCACAGTGCAATTACCAGCAGTGCAGACATGGATCAAACAGTATTTTGAGCCAGAAAAAATCCGTTGCGAACGTCCCTTTGAAGCGATCGCTCAAGGTGCATTACAGTTAGCACAAGGGATACAAATCAAAGACTTTCTCTACCATAGTTATGGCATCCGCTACTGGGATCGCCGCAATCAGCGTCACAAATGGCATTCTTTAATTAAAGCTGGACAAGCATACCCGATGAGTCAACCAGTGGAATTAGTCTTAGGCGCTTCTGTGGAAAATCAGCCCAGCATTGAATTAATTATGGGAGAATTGGGAGCAGATACGGGTAGTACTGAAGTTTATTTTGATGGCGATCGCTTAATTACTCGCCGTCTGGACAATAGTGAAACCAGCGTCAAACCCCTCAACGATCGAGAAGGTGCGAAGACAATTGCCCAACTGACACCAACCGGATATCCTGGAAGCGATCGCATCAAAATCCTCTTTCAAGTTGATGAACAACGCTTTTTACGAATCACCGTTGAAGACTTGTTAACAAATGACACACTTTTAGAAAATCAACTTGTGGCACAGTTGAGTTAAATATAATGCACATCATTAGTCGGAAAAAGCTGCGCGAATTTTGCCAAAATTATGCTGATTCCTGTGATGCACTTAAAAACTGGTACAAGGCTGCCAATAAATCTACATGGAATAATCTTGCCCAGGTGCAAGCAGTTTATCCTCAAACAGAAGCTGTTGGGAATTTTACTGTTTTTAATATCAAAGGCAACAAATATCGTCTGATAGTTGATTTGGTTTATAGTGACCAAATAATTTATCTTAAATTGAATCACGCAGAATACGATAAGGATAAATGGAAAAATGACCCTTACTTTTAACCGTAAAACTTATGCTAGTTTGCTTGCTCAATATCAACCCAAGGTTATTAAAACAGATGAAGAAAACGAGCAAGCTATTACACTAGCTCAGGAACTGTCCCATCGAGTTAACCGAACTTTGGAAGAGTCGGCATTATTAGACCTGTTGATCGCTCTGATAGAAAAATATGAAGATGAGCATTATCCAATAGGAGAATCAACAGCACACTCAATGTTCCTGCATCTAATCGATGCTCAAAATGTTAACGAAGCTGAGTTAATAGCAATTCTTGGTTCAAGAGAGGTTGTTTCTGAAGTTATGAGTGGAAAACAAGAAATTACTCAGGAGATGGCTAAGGTCTTAGGCAACTTTTTTCACGTTGATACTAGTTTGTTTCAGAATTAAGCGATGTCTACGACGGGCTATGCCTACGCTTTTTCTCATTCCACTTGTAAGCGGCTGTGTCTCCCTTTCGGCATTGGCTTAGGAATAATCTCACCGTTAATATATTCGCTTACAGGCTTTGTTTCTGGGAGCTTCAGAAATTCGTTCAGGGTGAGAGGTTGAGTAGTTGTGGCGCTCATAGCTCCTAAATCCCTGAAAAACGTGTTTTTAGTTTAGCAGTATAGATGAACAGGTGCGCTGACGCAGTGTAACGCATCTGTCCATACATCAAGGTAAGAATTGCAGCAAGGATCAATTCACCATCATTTATGCACCAATACTAAAGTTCCTGTTGAAGCCCATCTGTAAAGATTGCCAGCTTGCTTAACAGGTAAATTTACGCAACCGTGGCTGACTGGAGTGCCAAAACGGTTATGCCAGTAAGCACCGTGGATGGCATAGCCTCTGTAGAAATACATTGTGTAAGGAACGTCAGGAATATTGTAGCCTCTGCCTCGCATCCGGTGAGTACGATACTTAGAATTAATCCGAAATCTACCTATGGGTGTGGGGGTCGATCGCTTACCTCCCGAAATGCGGTATGAATGAACAAGTTTATTACCTTCCCATGCACGTAAACGTTGTTCTGACAAGTCAATTTCAATCCAGCGAGGTTGGCTAATGTTATTTACAGTGATGCTGTTTTCATCGACTGACGTGGCTGTTGCTGTAGTCGAGTTTGGTGTACCTGTTAACGGTGATGACCAAGAGAATAAAGTCATCACCATCAGTGCCACGCCAGTACAAAAAGTTCCTGAAGAACGAATTCCACCACGGCGAATCCAAGTTTGCATTATGCCTCATCTTCTAAACTACGCAAAAATCATGAAGTGAAGTAATTTTCTGGAAAACTACAAATTTCCAAAGTGACTTCTAACTTCCTGTCGAGGATTTACGCAATTCATCCGCTAAAGCTTCTCAAAACAAGTCCTAAGTTAATCCGTATCCAATTTGTACATTTGTCATTTGTCCATAATTAAATGATGAGTCCTAACTAGTGACTAATGACCAATGACTAATTACAAAGGACAATCTTTACAAAAATCTGTCATTTTAATGCTTAAATACAAATTTTCCCCAAATTTATATTTGCATTTGTAATTTCATAGAGGAATTGTCAGGATTTCCGCTTATTTTTTAGGCAAATAGTTAAATGCCCTTTTCTAGATTTTATTTCAAATTCAGTAATTGCGACTCCGAAGATTCCCAGCATAAAATATTGCTGGGAATCACTTAATTGTCTTGATTTGTTGTTATTTATAATTTTACCTAAATTGCCTTTTGGCTGCTTCACCTACTATTTATGAATGACTATTGGTGTCCCTACCGATGCCCACTCGAATAGCCATTTAGCATGTTTAGGTGCAATATTCACACAGCCGTGGCTCACTGGAGTGCCAAATCTCTTATGCCAATAAGCTCCGTGAATAGCGTAATTACCTTGGTAAAACATCGCATAAGGAACATTGGGAACATTGTAGTTTTCTCCCTGCATCCGCGTAGTTTTAAACTTGGATTGAACCTTAAAAGTACCGACAAGAGTAGGAGTGGCTTTTTTGCCAGAGGAAATAGCACTTCCATAAACAACTTTGTCACCTTCCCAAGCTATTAATCTTTGCTTGGAAAGATCGATTTGAATCCAGCGCTGATTTGATTGTTGTAATGTCTGGATTTTTTGTGCAATCACTTGATCTTTAGTATTTGCCCAAACTTCACTGGTTCCAGTAGTAGTAAAAACACTTAGGGACAGTACTGTACCAGTGAGGATTATTTGTAGGCGACGCACCCAGTCAGGAGAAATTTGTCTTTTCATTTTAGATACACTCACACTCAAATCATGGGGTCATGAGAAACCGATCGGGTTCCACCTTTATTTCCCTATCTATTACTTTAATAGACGTGAATTTTGATGATTTGATTCTAAGTTAACCTAACTGTTGCATTAGGTTTTTTGCCTGAGTTGCGATCGCTGACCAATTTCCCTCTATGACAAGCTTTTGGGGAAATAATTCCCCGCTCAAACCAACAGCGATCGCTCCGGCTTGCAAAAATTCTTTGGCATTTTTGAGAGTCACGCCGCCAGTAGGAATTAAGGGAATCTTACCCAGAGGCCCTTGCAAACTTTTGATATAATCAGCCCCTCCCACTGCCTGCACGGGAAACACTTTTACACAACTAGCGCCTTGACTCCAAGCGGTAACAATTTCTGTGGGAGTCAGCGCTCCTGGTACGATCGGCACATTTTTTTCTTGTGCTGCTTGAATCATTGCCGAATCAACGTGGGGTGTGAAGAGGAATTGCGCCCCAGACGCGATCGCATCTTGTAACTGCTGCACATTAAATAGCGTACCAGTGCCAATAATACAGGCTGGTAATTCCGAACGTAGTTGACTGATTAATTCCCCAGCGCGATCGCTATTCCAGGTAATCTCAATTAACTGCATTCCCCCAGATGCTACAGCCATTGCCATTTGTTGTCCCAGTTCCATTTGAGGGGCGCGGATAACTGCGATCGCTCGGTGTTTTTCCAACTGTGATAACCAAATTTGATTAGGCATTTTGACTAGAGATTGGGGACTGGGAGTAGGGATTGAGACTAGAGAATAGTTTTCAATCTAGTAAATACCTAATTTTTAATACTAATGCCCAATGTCCTTCAAGAGTGCTGAGTAATGTTAGCACAACTGTTTTGCCCTATCCCCAATGCCCTTAAAACTTGCTTATTGCATCAAGCTATGAGATATTACTTATAAATAACATAAAACCTATAGTGTTACCGTATTTTAAAATTATTGTCTTAGCATTTGGGTTTAAAGGAGTAATTAAAATGACAATTGCACGACAAAACACAGCAGCGTCCTTACCAATCACCATTCACGATTCTGAAAGCGCCGATATAGCTAATTTATGGAAGCTTGTGCGACTAGGTGTAAATGGCTTTTGGTGGCGCACTAAGGCATATACAACGATTCTGGGCGTTATGCTGCTAACCTTAGTAAGTCTGATTTTTCTAAGTATGCATTGGTCTTACCGAAGACTGTTCCCATTTATCAGCCATCAAGTCATTGGCAGCGATCGCGGGATAAGCAATTAAAAATTAAAAACAAGACATAAGCTTGCAAAAGGATAGGCGATCGTCTCAATCGCCTGATTTTGCTTACTTTACATTACTTTAGAGACAGTCCCTAAAAACTCAGCTTAATTCTTCTAGTAGAGGAGAGAGCTAATTAAAAATGCATATACTGCAATTACCAAGCAATAGTTTATATAAGCCCCTAGTTAAAGACCTACTAGGAGCTTTTTTTTAATTGACTATCTATCTTAAATGGGTCATATAGCAGGGAGCCGACAGCTTAGGACATTAGCAAATCCTAAGAGAGCGGCTAGTCACACTTATCCATAGCCGACTTATCCTAAGTAGGATGGTAGCCGCAATATATTAAAAAATCTAGTAGCAATTAAACTATTCCTAATGGATATTCATAATTAATTCTGATGGTAGATTAAGTTAGAAATGAAGATCGTTAATATGTATTTGTAAGTCAAAAACGTTTACCAACTTAACAACAATGAATATTCTTGCTTGGATTGTTTTAGGTCTAATTGCTGGTGCGATCGCAAAAGCTATCTACCCTGGTCATCAAGGTGGTGGAATTCTAGGAACAATATTGTTAGGAATCATCGGTGCTTTTGTTGGCGGTAGTTTAGGTGTATTTTTCAGTACGGGAACTTTATCTCTAGCAGCTCCTAGTCTCAGCATTCCAGGTATTGCGGTAGCAGTTCTTGGTGCAATCGTCGCAGTTTTCCTGTGGAATTTATTAACCAACCGCAGCGCTGTATAAAAAATTGCGGTAAATCAATGACAAAGATTTAGCAAATTCATTTAACTATTTTTAACTGTGAATTAAATTAAAAAAATAGCGCCACCATGATTACAGGTAGGCGTTATTTTTTTGATTTTTTTGCAATCAAATAATTTCGTTAAAGGAAAAAGTATTAAGTTCAGCATATTTCAAACTTGTAATTGATACAAACGCAATCCTTTTTTAGCATCCACATCAAATTTCAAACCAACTTCCATCCCCGTAGTTGTTTTTGTTTCATTAACTGATATGTCATTCATTTTAATACTCTTAATAGTGGCTAAATAGCAGCAACATGAACCCTCACTAACTAGGAAAAGGCTGTTTCCGACCAATAAAGTCGTTTCTTCAACCTTTGCTATTCCAGCTTCATGCTTCTTAAACCATTCAGTAATTCTACCAACCTCTTTGACTTGACCTATTGATTTTTTGCGTTCAATAACTTTGTAAGTAACCAACTCAGTAAGTGCTTGACATAAAGTCTCCACAAAGTCACATAATTCTAACAGTGCATTAGAAGCTAGAACATCATCGGGAAATCCGTGAGCTGCGTCGTTACGATAGCTAATTGATTCATTGAGTTCTCCTTCTGCTGTGTTTTCATTTCCTCTGATCTCCTGTACAAAATACTTTACGGCTCTATGTTTTTCTACCCAGCCCCATGAATTTGGTATACCTGCTTCTGTCAACATTTTTTCTAAGGCTTCTTTACGTAGGTTCTGTTCATGGAAGAGAAATGCATCTGGCAATAGCTCATATTCTGTTTCACCCGTAGCTCCATGAAATAATCCGCGAATAACTTCCTCAATAGATAGGTGTTTATATCTGTTTTTCCTCAGATCAAGCAATAATCTTCCCACCCCTATCTGGTAAGTATTTCGTATTGTCTCTTCTAGCTCTGAATAACGTGAAAATAATCCTGGTAGAAGTACTAACCAGTCACTAACTAAGTCTTCAACAAAACGCTCATAAATTGCGTACAAGCGCGTTACTACAGCACAATGATCGTAAACTCGCCACTCTATTACCTTGGGAATATCCTGCATGAGTGTGCCAAGGATTAATTCTGTATCCTCGTTCCATTCTTTTTTTATTAAAGCAGACGCACCAAAGGAAATTTGTCTTAGCCTATCATTGGTTTTGATAATTGCACGTATAGCAGAAATATTTACTTTGACTGTTATCAAAAGATCCTCAAACATCGCTTTTTACCCTGCGATGATTTTGGACAACATATTGTCAAACAATTTAATTCTATTCTCGACATCAATTTTGTTTCTTTCAGCACCTGTAAATAATTTTGATGTATCTTCTCTCAGCAGTTTCTTTGTCTCTTCAATTATCTTAGACTTACGCTCAATTAAAATATCTGCATTTGCCAAATGTCTACTAGTTCCAACCATAACAGCATCATAATAGGCTTTATATGCCTTATCTTTCCAAGCATCAGACTCTATATCTAAAGGCTTGAATAAATTTTCTGCATATATTTCGTAAGCTAAATTTATTGTTTGAATAAAGATATTTTTGAGTATTTCAATATCTTCATCTGAGAATTTCATACTTTTTATCATGTATAGGTCAAGAAAACCCTGCATTCCTCTACGAAAATCTCCTACATGGCGTAATGCAAAAAATCGAAGCACTAATTCGGCATCTTCCATCTTTTTGAATAGGTTGTTTTTAACCAGTTTTTCAGGTTTATTTATAGGAATTCCCCACGCTTCTGTAAATATAGGATTAGTTGTCAATTCAAGTAACAATTGATTGAATTTCCCATAATACAAACAGTTACGTACTTCTTGGCGACTTAACTCAACACCTCCAGTATTCAGACGCTCAAATGCAAGCTGTTTCAGAAGCAGCGCTTCTTCAGGATTAGATGCTGACTCTGTAATCAAAACTATAGATGATATGGAGCGACGATCAATCCCTGCTTTAATTTTTGCAGGAAGAGTAGCATAAGTTCGTCCATTAAGTTCTGGCCAAAGTTCAAGACCTGTTAATTTTAAACGGTTGTCATAAAAATTCCGAAGGGCAGTAATTCTTTGTTGACCATCCATTACTTCATATAAGCTAAATTCTTTTTCGTAAAGAACTATTGGAGGAACAGGAATATTGATCAAAAACGACTCTATTAATCTGGATTGCTTCTTTTCATCCCAACGCAGCCTTCTTTGGTAGAAAGGTTGCACATCCATATACCCAGGCTTCTTTAGTGCTTCGACAAAGCTAGGCAGCTTTTCACGGTTAATTTCGGTAAGTATTCTTTGCTCTCCAGACTCATACTTTTCGTTGATTTCGATATCAGACATTGTGACTGGGTGTGTAGAAGGAGATTCTTCCCACATCTTTTCTTCAATTGGTGTAAGTTGCATTGACTACATCCTCCACAAGAACGATATGATGAAATATAGTTAAATCTGCTGAATATACCCTAGCGCTTCTTGATGCGGCAAAGTTGTCTTGATATTAAATATTCGTCATACTACCTCAATAAACAGTTTTAGGGATGTTAGTACTGGAGAAAATCTACTCCACTTTAAAAACAGTTCATGGCAAAGTTATATTCAACTTAGATGAGTATAAATACCCTAAAATCTAGAGGTTTCATAAAATTTTCAACAAGTTGCACTGGTCACTACACCCAAACCAACAATGTTCAGTTAAGCTGTAAACGCTATGATTGAGCTTTATTGAACATTTTATGCATTGGTTGTTATCTGGGCCGTTGAGTACAGAAGCATTGACGGTTAACATTGCAGGATTGCCTGCATCGTTACAAGGTAAAAAGCTGGTGCAGTTGTCAGATTTTCACTACGATGGTTTGCGGCTGTCGGAAGAGATGTTAGAAAAAGCGATCGCAGTTACTAACGAAGCTAAACCAGATTTAATTTTATTAACTGGTGACTACGTAACTGACGATCCGACACCAATTCACCAACTAGTACTTCGACTCAAACATTTGCAAAGTCGTAGTGGTATCTATGCTATCCTTGGCAATCACGATATATATAAACACGCAAAAGCAGAAGTTACAGAAGCCCTTACTAGCATTGGAATTCATGTACTTTGGAACGAAATTGCCTATCCACTAGGAAAAGAATTACCACTCGTTGGACTGGCTGATTATTGGTCACGGGAATTCCACCCCGCAACAGTTATGAACCAGTTAAACCCTGACACACCTTGCATTGTTTTATCCCACAACCCAGATACTGCGGAGATATTACAAACATGGCGAGTCGATTTACAATTATCTGGTCATACTCACGGTGGTCAAATCGTGATTCCCAGAATTGGCCCTGCGGCATTGTTTTACGAAAAGCTTGTAAAAAAAATACCCAGAAAAGTGCGGCGTCGATTCCCATTTTTAGAAGTAAATATTTCTGTAGTCAACCATTGGGAATGGGCGCAGGGTTTGCATCGGCTAGGTAAAAATCAGCTATATATCAATCGTGGTTTGGGAACTTACCTCCCAGGACGCTTATTTTGCCGCCCAGAAGTTACTATAATCACCCTACAAGGTGAGTAGGTAATTCCAAACTTAACAAAAAAGAATGCAATTTCAGCAGGTACTCTGGCTAATGAGTGCCTGCAAACTCAGGCATAACCTGCTAGTTTCATCACCAAAATTTAAATCAATAAATTAATTGTATCTGAAGTAGATGACATAAATTATTGCATTTTATCAAGTTACATTTTTATTTTTGGTAAGCTGTAAACGCTGGTATGAGGAGTATCGGTTAACTTATGCATTGGTTGTTTACGGGACATTTAAGAGTAGATAAAATAACGGTTAAGATTGCGGAACTTCCTGCATCTTTACAAGGTACAACATTAGTACAGTTGTCAGATTTTCACTATGATGGTTTGCGACTGTCGGAAGATATGTTAGAAAAAGCGATCGCACTTACTAATGAAGCTGAACCAGATTTAATTCTATTAACTGGTGACTACGTAACTGACGATCCTACACCAATCCATCAATTGGTGCTTCGACTCAAACATCTGCAAAGTCGTTGTGGTATCTACGCCGTACTTGGGAACCACGATATCTATTACAGCCACTCCAAAACAGAAGTTACACAGGCATTAACTAGCATTGGGGTTCACGTACTTTGGAATGAAATCGCCTATCCATTAGGAAAAGAATTACCATTAGTAGGACTAGCTGATTATTGGTCACGGGAATTTTACCCCGCACCAGTGATGAATCAACTAGACTCTCTTACACCGCGCATCGTTTTATCCCATAACCCAGATACAGCCAAGATATTGCAACAATGGCGCGTAGATTTGCAACTATCTGGTCATACCCACGGTGGTCACATCGTCATTCCGGGCATTGGCCCTCTAGTACTCTATTACAAAAAGCTACTCAAACAAATTCCCAAAAAATTACGGCGTTGGGTAACATTTTTCTTAGGAGACTGCTCAAAAGTAGTCCGATATTGGGAGTGGGCACAAGGGTTTCACAAGGTGGAAGAAAATCAACTATATGTCAATCGTGGTTTAGGAACTTATAAACCAGGACGCTTATTTTGTCCGCCTGAAGTGACTGTAATTACTTTAATTAGTCATTAGTCATTGGTCTAAATAAATGACAAAGGACAAAAATGCATAACACTCAAAGCAGAAACCGCCTGAAGCTACGATCGATAAATCTCAATAGCTTGCGGCGGTTTCTTGAAGATTGGAGAATTCAGAAATAACTAACTCAAAATAAGGTGGACAGTATTCGCGATCGCTTTACTCAAAATTGCACATCCTTACATTCCAACTAGGCAGGCATTTTCTGGCTGTGCGTTCTAAAACCTCCAAAACAACTCATTGAACTTAAGGCAAAAACACATTCAACGGATGCCACAACCAATCATAGAGATCGCGATAAGATTAGAGCAGGAGGCACAGGCTCTAACTTGAAAGTTTTTGTTAACTTTTAACCTGTTTGTACCTTGGTCTTAATCTAGCATTGTGTTTGTTTAGCTACAAGACACCTTTACTAAACTTGAATACCATTAACTTATCGCAACAATTCAGAAATATTGCTTAAAATTTGTCCTACTTGGTAATATTCGCATTCACGCCAACATTACCAAGTGGACTGAAATTTCAGAACCCGTTATTGACCAGAACCGCCTGCGGTAGAAGAATCGCTATTAGATGTACTGTTTGACTGGTCTACTCCTTGAGGTGTAGTACTTTTAGAGGTGTCACTTTTTGCACCAGGAGCAACAGTATTAGTAGAACTATCGTTCTGCGAAGCCGGAGTATTAGTAGTTGAACTCGTCGCTGGACTTTGTGTCGCTTTAGGGGCTGGCTGGGTTACAGAAGGTGCTTTTTCTGCCGCAGGCTGCTGGGGTGGAATAGTAATGTTAATATCCGGTTGACGAGGTGCAGACGGAGGTGTAACTTGCTGTTGGGGAACAGGAACAGGAACAGTAACAGGAACAGGGACTTCCTTAGTTGTTTCTTTGATTATTGTTTGTGGTTGAGGAGATGGACTGGGAGTTGGATTACTCTTACTCGGTACAGGAACCACGACTGGCACAGCATTGTTAACTGCTGCGTTATTCTGCTGGTTGAAGTACCAAACCCCACCTATAACCAAACCAAGCAGGGAAGTAATGATAATACCCAACAACAAACCACCACTAGCATTGTTTTCATCACGCTGGGCTAAATCTGCTTGCTGGTAGGTACGCTCAACATTTCGACCATGTACGTAACCATTGGTGTAAGAGTTGGGATTAGCTGTGTTGTTCTTAACGGTTTCAGTGGTTTGTGTCAAATTGGTCTGAGTATTGCCATTAATATCAGTGTAAGATTCTTGCCTAACTTCACTGTTTTTGATTTCGCGTTCATTGGGCATAGACATTGATTTCACTCCTCAAATTAGGAAATTGACAAACTAAAGCTTTCTAAAAACAAAAAGTTTTAATGAACTGAAAATATATGTTGCTGATAAATATTGAGTTTTATTTGCTACTCAACTGTTGGTAATATCAGAATAACTTCTGCTCTCAAACAAGTGGCTCTATCTCCAGGGAGTTAATACTTAATCTTTAGAGAGTTAATACTTAATCAAGAGAAAGAGTATCCCAAAGATGGATGTTATTAAACTGTCAGTTAATGACTCGATCGAAAAATCTATCAATTTGCTTCAATTCTCTAAATGTTTAATTTATTGTTAGATATCGCATCGCCAAAGCTTGATGGTCATATCTCGACTACCACTAACCAAAGTTTTGCCATTAGGACTGAAAGCAACAGAGTTAACCCAATCCGAATGGTTGTCCAGCGTGTAGAGTTGTTGTCCAGTGCTAATGTGCCATAACTTTATGGTGTAGTCCGCGCTAGCACTGGCAAGATTCTGACCATCGGGGCTAAAAGCAACAGACCAAACATAGCTGTGATGTCCAGCAAGTGTGTTAATTAGCTTACCTGTATTGATATTCCATAACTTGATAGTCTGGTCATAACTGGTACTAGCTAAAATTTGTCCATCAGGGCTAATGGCAACACAAGTCACCCAACCTGAATGCCCGGTGAGAGTTTGCAGCAGTTTGTTACTCTTCAAATTCCATAGCTTAATGGTATTATCCGCACCGCCACTTACAAAAATTTGGTGTTTTGGGCAAGTGGTAAGGGAATAAATGAAGGAAGAATGACTTTTGAGGACTTGCAGTAATTGCCCCATGTCTATATGGGAAACCTTGATAGTAGTGTCTGTACCGCCACTCAGGATAGTCTGACCATCTGGACTAACGATTACAGAAAAAACTGGGGTTGAATGTACTTTCAGGGTCTTGAGTAATTTACCTGTAGATACTTGCCAAATCATTATGCTGCTATCATCACTGCCACTAACTAGAGTTTGGCTATCTGGACTAAAGGCTAGGCATCTTACCCATTTTGTATGACTAGTGAGAGTATGTAGTAATTTACCTGTGTCGATATGCCAAATCTTGATAGTATTGTCACTACTTCCACTAGCCAAAGTTTGCCCATCTGGACTGATTGCAGTTGTAAAAACCCAGTTCAGATGAGTCAGCGTGTGTATACATTTCCACGGTAAAGGTTGAGACTGTGACTCAGGTGTTGGTGGCTTTGGTGGCGGTGGTGATGTCGGTTTGGGTGGTGATTTTTTCTGTTTCAGTTCCAGTTCTCTGGCATTTTTAAAATCTGACTTGGCTCTATTTTCATATCCTAGTTTCGAGCAAGCAAGCCCTCGGTATTTGTAGGCTTCAAAGTAGTTAGGGTTGAGACGAATAGCTTGGGTAAAGTCTTCAATTGCTTCAATATATTTTCCTTTTTGAGCTTTCTCCATAGCCAGGTTATAAAAACTTTCAGCATTGGATGGAGTTAAATCAATTTTGGTAGTAAAAGCAGATTGATTTGTCTGGTTTGGCTGATAAGACTTTAACCTTGCATAAGCTTGATTGATTTCTTTGATTTTTTCTTCCGCTTCTAGCTTTTGCTGCGGTTCAATAAAACAATCTGGATGCCAAGTCCTAGCCATCTGGCGGTAAGCTTGCTTGACCTGATCAGCAGATGCACCTGGTTTTAACCCAAGGATATCGTAAATATGATTTATATCGAAGCGATCGCTCATACGATGAATACTAAGAAATGGGCAGCAATTCTTACTACACTTAGTATTCCCAAGTACAAGTATTATCTAACTCCATCTCTAGTGTCTTCAACTATATTCGCTGCTTATCTTCAACGCCGATTTAGCCGCAGGAAACTTTTTATCCTCTGACAAAATCTTTCTACCAGAGGTTTAGGTTTTGATACATATCTAGGCGATCGCGATCTACGCGTACTCCCCGGATTTCTTAACTCTTCTTCTATTTGTGCAGCTTTATTTAAATCTGAAGCGGCTCTATATTCATATCCTAGTTGTGAGCAAACTAGCCCACGATATTTATATGCGTCAACATAATGAGGATTGAGACGAATTGCATGGGTAAAATCTGCGATCGCATCCTCATATCTTCCTTGAGTAGCATTTTCTACTCCTAAAGTGTAGAAAGTTTCTGCATCCCAACGATTGACAGATATTTTTGGGGGAGTTTTAGGCGAAGATGAAGATGGATTTTCAGGAATAGGAGGCTCAGATGGAATTTCAGATTTGAGCCTGTTGTAAGCTGCGTTGATTGATTTGATTTTTTCTTCAGCTTCCTGTTTTTGCCTTTGATCGACAAAGCGATCGGGATGCCAAATTTTCACCAGTTTACGGTAAGTTCGCTTCACCTGTGCTTGAGACGCACCGGGTTTTAGCCCAAGAATTTCATAAGCATCATTGATATCGAAGCGTAGACGTTTCGGCTTGTCTTTAGACATCGCGCATACTGAAAAAATCGGCAACTATCTAAACCTATGTTAACTATTCCCAAAAATCCTCTCCAATCAACCCAAACACCCCATTCTGGTTATCACTGGGATGGCAGTAGCCGTCGCTTCTTTGAAGGCTGGTATTACCGCGTCACGTTGCCGGAAATTGGGCAAACATTCGCTTTTATGTACTCCATTGAAGATCCCATCGGCGGTAAACCTCACAGTGGCGGTGCAGCCCAAATCCTCGGCCCGGATGATGAGTACCTCTGCCGTACTTTTCCTGATGTCAACAAATTTTGGGGTAGTCGGGATGTTTTAGGTTTAGGTCATTGGGGTAAAAATAATTTGCAAGTTTCTCCCCTATATCTCCTGCCAGCAGAGTTTGAGTATCACGTTCAAGAAGGATATCAAGCCACAGCCACCTTGAATCAAGGAATAATTCGCGATCGCGCTACTAATAATTATTGCCGTTGGCAGTATGAAATTCAACCAGTATATGGTTGGGGCAATCAAAATGGCATTCAGCAATCAACCGCAGGCTGGCTGTCATTCTTGCAGATTTTTGAACCTGGATGGCAAATTTTGATGGCTCACGGTTTAGCCAGTGGGAAGATTGACTGGAATGGCAAAATTTACGAATTCACTAATGCCCCAGCCTACGGTGAGAAAAATTGGGGTGGTGCTTTTCCTCAAAGATGGTTTTGGATAAACTGTAATTGCTTTGAGGGCGAACCTGACTTAGCATTAACTGCTGGCGGTGGACGGCGGGGTGTGCTGTGGTGGATGGAATCTGTAGCGATGATTGGACTGCACTATCAAGGCAAGTTTTATGAATTTGTTCCCTGGAATTCCCAAGTTGAGTGGGAAATTCAGCCTTGGGGTAGATGGCAAATGAAAGCTAGCAACTCTAGTTATGAAATTGAATTAACAGGAACCACAGATTTACCTGGTACACCTCTACGTGCGCCGACAGCAGAAGGTTTAAGATACTGTTGCCGAGACACCATGCAAGGAAAACTAAATTTAGAGTTACGAGAACTAAATGGAAGAAAATCTAAAATAATTCTAAAAGCCGAAAGTTTTCTTTGTGGTTTAGAAGTAGGCGGCGGCCCTTGGGATAATTTTTGGCAGTCTCCCTAAAACTACTGCTATAATTATATATGCTTCGCAGTTGGGGTTGTAGCTCAGTTGGATAGAGCGGACGCCTCCTAAGCGTCAGGTCGTGCGTTCAAGTCGCACCAGTCCCGTTATCTTTAGACAATTCATATATACAGCAATTAATATGGTAAGAGCATTGCTGTGCGCCTAAGAGTGGTACGTCAGTTCGCCAAAGTCGGGATATCCGTCCACGCGACTGGCTGCTGATTCTGTGCAATTGAGAACTACTATATAAAGTGGTTAAAACCCTTTGATGAATCGTCCGATATCGGTTAGGATAATCCATCAATTAGAGGAAAAAATCCAGGCACGCTTAATCGCGCTGTTACACGAAAACCAACCAAATTTATATTTGGTCAGAATTTGAGCAGATTCTTGGGAAGTTTGCTACTCTACTATCAATTGTTTTTTCTTATGGCCAGAGAAAATTGTGTACTAAGTAAATTAAGTTATTGAGCCTTGAATAAGCTACTCTTTACAAATAAATCTTTTCGTTTTATGGCTTTTGTCCTACCAATATTTATGTGGTGGGGATACAAAGAAGTACAAAACCAATTTGTGCAGCCGCAAGCAGTTTTAGTGTTAGGTGGTTCAACGAGACATTTAGAGCGAGAAAAGTTTACGGCAAAATTCGTTCGCGAGCATCCAAATATACCGATTTGGATTACAGGCGGCAGTCCACGTACATTCACCCAAAGAGTGTTTACCAAAGCTGGTGTCGATCCTCAACGTTTACACTTGGATTATGAAGCAGTAGATACAGTAACTAATTTTACTACTTTGGTAGATGATTTGCAAGCTCGCGGTATTAAGAGCGTTTATTTGATTACTTCCGACTTCCACATGCGCCGGGCTTGTGTCATCGGCGAAATTATTTTGGGCAGTCGGGGTATTTATTTAAAACCAGTACCAGTTCCTTCCGAAAAACCCCCTGAATC
Source organism: Nostoc sp. (assembly GCF_036917375.1). Classification (GTDB taxonomy): domain Bacteria; phylum Cyanobacteriota; class Cyanobacteriia; order Cyanobacteriales; family Nostocaceae; genus Nostoc. Next base: position 1,746 of record NZ_JBALDN010000033.1, on the reverse strand, counting down.
TATCGAGAAATCTATTCGTGATGGAGCTAGAGCGATAATTTGGTTAGCAACTGGTTACACTGGTGTGGATGCCGCTAAAAATAGACGCTAAATCAAGCCGCCAAAGGCAGGAGGCAGAAGGGACACCTCTCCCATGAAGGGAAGAGGTAAGTGCTACGGACGTATCTTTTCTCGTGCTGTGCATCTCGAAAAGAATATTCCTACTTTTTCGCCCACTAGGGGCGAGGTTTGTACCTTTTCTTCCTTCTGCCTCCTGCCTGGTTGGTGAGTTTCGACTACGCTCAATTGCCGCGAAGCCGAACCACTGCCTCCTGCCTTTCTTTTATCAAACTAATTTTGGATTTTTAATCAGTCAAAATCCAAACGACTAATGACAACCGTCACTAGTCACTTGTATGGTTCGGGAAAAAAACGCCCCAAATTTCCCCACAATTTGATACCCTAGCTTAAACAGATTTGAGTAAAGTTAAAGCGTGGAAATTCAACTTGGGCGGGGAAAAACAGCTCGCAGAGCTTACGGAATAGATGAAATTGCTCTAGCCCCTGGTAATAGAACACTAGACCCCAGTTTGGCAGATACTAAGTGGCGTATTGGCAATATTGAGCGAGAAATCCCGATAATTGCTAGTGCTATGGATGGTGTAGTAGATGTTCGTATGGCTGTACGTTTGTCACAGTTAGGAGCATTAGGTGTCCTCAATTTAGAGGGTATTCAAACTCGCTATGCCGACCCAGAGCCAATATTAGATCGGATTACCTCTGTGGGGAAAGATGAATTTGTTGCCCTCATGCAAGAACTCTATGCCGAACCAATAAAACCGGAATTAATTGAACAACGTATTCAGGAAATTAAACAACAAGGTGGCATTGCGGCGGTGAGTGCGACTCCAGCCGGTGCAAGTAAATACGGTGAGGCAGTGGCAAAAGCTGGGGCAGATTTATTTTTTGTCCAAGCTACGGTAGTTTCTACTGCTCATCTGTCACCAGAGTCTTTAGTACCACTCGATTTAGCAGAATTTTGTCGTTCCATGCCCATCCCCGTGGTGTTGGGGAATTGCGTAACTTACGAAGTCACGTTGAATTTGTTGAAAGCTGGGGCAGCTGGGGTATTAGTGGGAATTGGGCCTGGTGCTGCTTGTACTTCTCGTGGGGTATTGGGTGTGGGTGTGCCACAGGCAACTGCGATCGCAGATTGTGCCGCAGCACGAGATGATTACTATAACGAAACTGGCAACTATATCCCGATTATTGCTGATGGCGGTTTAATCACTGGTGGCGACATTTGTAAATGCATCGCCTGTGGTGCTGATGGTGTGATGATTGGCTCCCCCTTTGCCAGAGCCGCAGAAGCCCCAGGACGAGGTTATCATTGGGGTATGGCGACTCCTAGCCCAGTTTTGCCCCGTGGCACCCGCATTCGCGTTGCTACGACTGGTAGCTTAGAGCAAATACTCATTGGCCCAGCAGGACTAGATGATGGTACTCACAATCTTTTAGGAGCCTTAAAGACCAGTATGGGCACTTTGGGAGCGAAAAATATTAAAGAAATGCAGCAGGTGGAAGTTGTGATTGCACCTTCTTTATTAACCGAAGGCAAAGTTTACCAAAAAGCTCAACAATTAGGTATGGGGAAATAGAATTAGGTATGGGGAGTGCGATTCGATGTCGCACGTAATGAGTTAAATATCCTGACTGGACAAGGTTTTACTTAAAAGCATGATTATTGCACCGATGCCGAAGGATATC
>NZ_JBALDN010000032.1:0-11167 GCF_036917375.1 Nostoc sp. | reverse complement strand
CTTTTTTACCAGCATTAGTAGCATTGAGTATTTCACCGCTAAAGTTAGTATTTGTGTTGATACTTTTCTTTGTAATGAATCAAATAGATGCCCATATTGTTCAGCCTTTGGTGATGGGTCAGCAAGTTAATATTCATCCAGTGATGGTGATTGTAACATTTTTGGTCATGGGTAAGCTATTTGGATTTATTGGTGTGCTACTTGCAGTGCCTGCGGCAGCAGTGATAATTACGCTAATTGATGAGTTTACTCCGTCAGAAAACCTGATAGAGTCAGTTGGAGTTGAAACTGGAATAGATGTTCAATCGAACGATTGAATATCTATTCAGTAATTGATGAGGTATTAACCAAACCCGCCGCTTTCATCCAGCAAGAAGCACTTTCATTACCACTGTTACCTAGAGAAATAATCGTAGGTATAAATATTTACTTTTGCTCGAAGAAAATTTGTATGTATAAAAGAGATATACTTTTATATACTCTAGGACTAGCCCTTTCAAGGTGTTGTGTGATGGGCAGATTTGTAGTTTGGTAAAAACAGGTGCAAATCTATTGGGTGGAGAAAAAAATGTTGCTAGGGCAGGTGTTTGAGCGTTTTGTAAAAGAGAGTCCAGTATCGGTGATGGTTCGTGGACTTTTAGAGAAAGCATTATGTCCTCAAATCCTTGATGAATTATTTGAACGTAGTGCCAAAAACCAGTACACTCGTGAGCTATTATTCTCCACAGTAGTTAATAAGATTCGCCTTGTGGTCTGCGGAGTCCATCCATCAGTACACGCAGCACACCAAGCATCAGTGGAAAAAATCAGTGTTTCAGTTACCTCGGTCTACAACAAAATCAATGGTATCGAACCAAGTACCAGTGGGGAGCTAGTCAGAGAGGTTGCTGGTCAAATGGAAGCTACGATTCGACACCTCAATGCCACAATGCCTGATTTGCTACCAGGTTATCGAGTAAAAATTATTGATGGGAATGCGATCGCTAGCAGCGAACACCGTCTGAAAGTGCTACGTGATATTAGTAGTGCCCCATTGCCAGGGCAATCTTTGGTTGTGCTTGATCCAAGTTTGATGTTGGCAGTGGACGTATTTCCCTGTGAAGATGGTCATGCCCAAGAACGTTCTTTGTTTGACGAAGTGCTACTGAGTGTTGAAGAAGATGATGTTTGGATCGCAGACCGGAATTTTTGTACACTCAAGTTCTTATTTGGTGTTGCCGCAGGCCAAGGCTACTTTATTATCCGGCAACATCAAAGTCTGCCTTGGCAGGCGAGTGATGATTTTCGTTTGGTAGGTCAAAGCGATACCGGTATCGTGTCTGAGCAGAACATCATTTTAAGTGCCGATGATGGTCAACTGTTAAAGGCACGCCGCGTTAAGGTCTGCTTGAAGCAGCCTAATCGTGATGGAGACAGGAAAATTTTTATTCTCACAAATCTGCCATCTGATGTCGCTTCTTCATTGTTGATAGCTGGAATGTACCGCAAACGTTGGAAGCTCGAAACCTTGTTTCAAGTCCTGACGGAGAATCTCTGCTGCGAGATTAATACACTAGGCTATCCAAAAGCTGCTTTGTTTACCTTTTGCATCGCTTTAGTCGCCTATAACGTGTTGTCTACTATTCAGGCAGCCCTCAGAAGTGTTCATGGAACTGAGAAGATAGAAGCCGAAATTTCCAGCTACTATTTAGCCGATGAAATCAAGGGTACTTACAGAGGGATGATGATTGCGATTCCCCCTGATGAGTGGTGTGTTTTTCAGAACATGACCTTCACAGAATTATCACAAACTCTCAAACATCTGGCAGGCCTTGTTAAACTGAGAACTTTTCGCCGTCATCCGCGAGATCCGAAGAAAGCTCAACCAAAACGAACTTACCTCAAGAACAAGCCCCATGTCTCAACTTTTAAGATTCTAAACCAGAAAAAGCTGCAAAATAACACACCTTGAAAGGGCTAGCGTAGCTCGCCGCAGGCATCGCTTCTTTCCTCATGACTGTACTTAAAGACTGTTTTGCGCTTTTGACTCCTAATAAGCAGATAATGAAGGGTTAAGAGTTCTCGCTCATTAGGAACAGCGTTGAGAAACTTATCAGGTGATAAAGCCACAATCTTAGTAGTAGATGACGAAGCCAGCATTCGCCGAATTTTACAGACGCGTCTAGAAATGATTGGCTACAGTGTAGTTACAGCTAGTGATGGTGAAGAAGCTTTATCAGCCTTTCGTAAAGAAACTCCCGACTTAATCGTTCTGGATGTGATGATGCCAAAGCTGGATGGTTACGGTGTCTGTCAAGAATTACGGAAACAATCAGACGTACCAATTATCATGCTCACAGCTTTGGCAGATGTAGCAGATCGGATCACTGGATTAGAGCTAGGTGCTGATGACTATATGGCGAAACCTTTCTCTCCCAAGGAATTAGAGTCAAGAATTCGCTCGTTGCTGCGACGAAGAAACGATAGAACAACTACTGCTGCTATTTCTAATTTGGGAGTAATGGTTGTAGACAATCTCAAAATTGATACCAATAAGCGACAAGTCTACAAAGCAGGTGAGCGGATTCCATTAACGGGTGTAGAGTACAGTTTACTAGAATTATTGATGAGCTATCCGGGCAAATCTTTTACCCGTGGAGAAATATTACAGCAAGTGTGGGGTTATAGTGCAGAACAACATGCAGATACTCGTGTGGTGGATGTGCATATCTCACGTTTGCGCTCGAAGTTAGAAGATGACCCGGAAGATCCAGAATATATACTCACAGCAAGAGGAAGTGGTTACTTTTTTCAACGAATTGTTCAACTAGAGCATTAATCATGAAACCGACAAATGTCAGTTGTTTGAGGTTGATGAAGTTCTTTGTCTTAATTGTAGTGTGTTGATAGATAGGCACAGTAAATTAGTACAATTTTTAGATACTGGAGTTTTCATTTTTGAAAAAGCATTTGAGCCAAAGTCTACCTATAGCACCAAACCGGAAACTGAAGATTACGATCCTAACAGTAGGTTCAAGAGGAGATTTGCAACCATACTGCGCTTTGGCTATTGGCTTGAAACGTGCTGGGCATGAAGTAACGGTTGCAACGCATGAGAACTTTGAGCCATTTGTGAGGAAGTTCGATTTAAAGTTTGCGGCGATCGCCGGCAATATGCAAGAGTTTTTGCAATCGAAACAAGGGCAGCGATTGATTGCGGGAGAAAAGTTGAAAAAAGAAGAAGGAGATAAGCTTTTACTTCAACAGTTGGAATCAGCTTGGAGTGCGTGTCAGGGAAGTGAGGTAATTATCTACACGCCGTTAGCTACCTTTGGATATCATATCGCAGAGAAATTAGGCGTACCTTGCTTTTTTGCATCAGTTCTACCGTTGACTCCTACAGGGATGTTTGGGTTTTTGAGATTTGCTCAAATAACTAAAAACCCGCTAAAGAAATTAATCAACTATGCCACCTACTTACTAGTAGAGTTTTTGCACTGGCAAAGATATCGTCCACTGCTCAATCACTTCAGAACAGAAACATTGAAATTGCCACCCTTGCCATATTTGGGCAGACGCTTCAGACAGAAGACTCCGGCAAATGTATCACGAATCCCCGTATTGTATGGATTTAGTTCACACGTCATCCCAAGACCTCGTGACTGGCCTGTATGGGTGTATGTAACTGGTTTCTGGTTTATTGACCAAGCCTCTGAATACGAGCCACCCCTTGAACTAGAGGATTTTCTTGGACGAAAGCAATTGCCGATTATTTGAAGCTCATCAAAAGAGATTCGCTCTAAGTTACGCAAGATTTGAGTCATGCGTGGCTGATTTTTGAGCAAGTCATAATGACGAGCCAGAAAGTCCCAATAAAAAAAGTTGAAAGGACAAGCATTATCCGTACTGCGCTGGCGATGATTATAAGCACAATTTTTACAATAGTCGCTCATGTTGTTGATGTAGTTGGCAGAAGCAGCATAGGGCTTAGATGCAATCATTCCACCATCCGCAAACTGCCCCATACCAATGACATTGGTTTGCATTACCCAATCGTAGCCATCAATAAAAGCAGCATGAAACCAGTCTTCAAGTTCTTGGGGGGAGATACCTGCTATCATTGCAAAGTTGTTCAACACCATCAACCGTTGAATATGATGAGCATAACCTATTTGTTTAACCTGAGTTAGAATTTGGTGCAGACAATTCATCTGTGTATCGCCAGTCCAATAAAAAGCAGGCAGAGGATGAGTGTGGTTAAACCAGTTACGTTCTGAATAGTCATCATCTAAGTAAACATAAACACCGTGCATATACTCTCGCCAGCCAAGCACCTGACGGATAAAGCCTTCAATGCTGTTTAGCTCCCAGTCGCTGCTGTTGTCTAAATATGCAAGCTGTGCCGCCTGAACAACTTCTAAGGGATGAAGCAATCCAATATTGAGATAGGGAGAAAGCATCGCGTGCCACATTGTCTGTTCGCCAGTTACCATCGCGTCCTGGTATGGCCCGAATGAAGACAAACGTGTTTCGATAAAAAACTTCATTACTTGTAGTGCTTGCTGTCGCGTTACACCCCAGCGAAATGGTTCAAGGAGCCAGTAACTTTGATTGTCCTGGAATGCCTCAGATTGCTTAATGAAGTTAATCACATCTTGTGTAATTGAGTCTGGTTCAAACCATAAAGCTTCGGGTAAAGTCAGTTTGCCTTTTGGTGGTTTGCGATTTTGCTTGTCAAAGTTCCATCGACCACCAACAGGTTGGTTGCCCTCCATGAGAATGTTGAAGTGCCGCCGTCCCTGACGATAAAAGTCTTCCATGATTAAACGTTTGCGACCACTGGCCCATTGTTGAAACTCTTGGTCACTCCAGATGAAGCGATTATTGGGTGTAAAAGTGACTTGAATTGGAAGTTCTAGCTTTTGAATCAACACAGCAAAAGGGCGATCTGTTGGAGTCATCACCCGCAGTTCGGTAATTTGGTATTGCTCAATCCATTGGAGTAAAGGTGTATTGAAATCTTGGCTTTGAGCGTATGTTACTGGGAAGCCGAGCGATCGCAATTCGGCAGCAAAGTGACGCATGGCTGACCAGACCAATACCAGTTTTTGCAAGTGATAAGGAAGTTGCCCTGCATGGGCAAGAGATTCGATAAAAATCACAGGAGTCTGTTGCTTTTGTTGCAAGCAACTTTGCAGTGCTGACTGCTGTGACCAAAGTTGATCTCCGAGAACCCAAATACCAATGGTCATGTCGCTTCGCTCCAATTAAAAATTAAAAATTACGGATTCTGCGAATTGATAGCGAATCCGTTGCTGATCCATCTCATGCGGCTTTCGGTTGTATCGCTCACTTGAACGAAATTCTTACCCAGTACGATTTAGTTATCGCCTCCCCAAGTTTAGAAACTGGGGTATCCATCGACATTCGAGGACATTTTGATGATGTTTGGGGGATATTTCAGGGAGTGCAACCTGTTAACTCTGTGCGGCAGATGTTGGCAAGGGTTAGGGAAACTGTTGACCGTAACATTTGGGTCAGAGAGTGGGGGATGTCGGTTGTGGGCAATGGTTCCACAACAATAGGAGGATTGCTCAGAAGTCAGCACGTCGCAACACAAGCAAACATTGCGCTGTTGTCGGCGGCGGATAATGCGGATTTGAGCTATATTGATCAGAATTTTCAACCGGAGTCTTTGCAGACTTGGGGGAAACGTGGTTCTGTAATCAACGTTGAGATGCGGCGTTATCGAGAGTCTGTGCTTGCGGGTTTGGTCGAAGATGGATATATCATTATTGATGCCGATGATGTTGATGACGATGAGAGTGGGGCTGTAATCGAGTCGGTTAAAGCGGCTAGTCAGGAATTGTATACTGCTGAATGTCAGGCGATCGCGGATTCTCCAACCATCTCTGATGCCGAACTCAAAAAGCTGCAAGACACAAGAGCGAAAACCAAGACCGAACGACATCAGCAGCGCAAGGCGGAATTGTCCCGTCGTTATGAAGTTGAAGTTACGCCTGATTTGGTTGAGAAGGATGACGATGGGTGGTATCCCCAACTGCGGATGCACTATTATTTGACGCTGGGGCGAGAGTTTTTGACCAACCGTGATGCTAAACGGGCTAAGGCGCAAGCCGAAGCCGGGAATAATGCTATCTGGAAGCCGGATTTTAACAAGGGGCAGCTATTGACTGCTGTCTTATTATTGGAGAGACTGAACTTGTTGCAGTTGCTTACGTCTGGGGAACGGTTACGCTCTTCTGACGAGGCAATGCAGGAGTTGAAGAAGGCGGCGATGAAGAATCGGTATCTCATCAAAACTTGTTTAAACGTCACCATTTCGGAAAAATTTACTCCCATAGCGATCGCACAGAAACTACTTGCGAAGATTGATTTGAAGTTGGATTATGTCGGTCGCTTGGGTAAGCGTGAAAACCGGGAATGCGTTTATCAGTTTGTTGCCCCTGATGATCAGCGTGATTCGATTTTTCGCCAGTGGTTCAATCGGGATGAAGTGTTTCTTAGTGAGTCGGTGTCAGTCACTAATAATAATATAAGTACAACTACACCAGTCATTGACACCACTCCCCAAGATATTCCTCAAACACTCACGCCAGTGGAAAGTTCGACTGTCCAAGGCTGGAAGGGGCTGAAGCTGAAAATGCGCCTTGGACTCGACAGCGCTGGTCAGTTCTACCAACAGCTAGTCTCCACAATCGGGGAGGCTGTCGGCGTTGCTGATGGAGAGCCTTACTGGAACGCATACTTGGGGCAGTGGCAGGTTTGGGTTAACTTTGCAGACGAGTGTAGGTCTGTGGTGTGCGATTGGTTGGTGGTGGTGTAGGACAAATCATGTATCCGCAGCTTTCATAAATCTCAAGTAACTAGCCCATTTGCCGAGCCATTAACTGGGAAAATAGACCTTCAACAGCAGCTAGCTCATGAAAAGTTCCCTGTTGGACAACTCTACCTGCTTGGAGTACATAGATCCGGTGAGCATTACGGATGGTACTAAGTCGATGAGCGCTCGCAATTCTGGTAACTTGTAATTTATCTAAACTTTCACTCACAATAGCCTGAGTTTTGTTATCAAGGGCACTGGTAGCTTCATCAAAAAATAAAACCCGTGGTTTTAATGCCAAAGCACGAGCAATCAACAATCTTTGGCGTTGTCCTCCAGAAAGATTACTACCCCCTTCGCTGACCACAGTATGCATTTGCATAGGCATGGTGGTGATATCATCAGCAAATCCAGACATCCGCGCTGCTTCCCAAGCTTCATCTAAGGTCATCAGTGCGCCACCTGCGATATTCTCGAAAATGGAAGCGGAATTTAGCTGACCATTTTGTAAAACCACGCCCAATTGTCGGCGTACTGCATCCATATCTAATCCAGATAAATCTTGACCATCGTAGTAAATACCACCTGCAATTGGAGTATCAAATCCCAGTAATAATCGTAGTAAAGTCGATTTCCCACTACCAGAAGCACCTACTAGAGCAATAAATTCTCCTGGTTCGGCAGAGATACTCACATCATCTAATGTTAGTGCGCCATCACTGCGATAACAAAAGGTAACATGGTCTACAGTAATTTTCCCTATGAGTCTACCGGGATCAGCTTTGCACATATCCACCTCTGGGATAGTTGCCAAAATTGGCTGTGTGCGTTGCCATTGGGGGATGACTTGCAAAATTTCTGTAACTGTATTGCTGAGGTTTGTAGTACCTCTAGTAAAGTTACCAAAAGCTGTGTTGAAAGCTAGGAAGGTGCCAAGAGATAATTCAACTGTTCCTGAAGTTTGCGGAGCTTCCAGCAGTTTGCTCGTAAACCAGAACAATATTCCAGAAGTCAGTATGGGCATAACTGTATTGAACAGGACAACGGCATCTTCTATGCGTTGTGTACTCAGTTCCAGCTTAATTTGGCGAGTGTAATTTTTACTCCAAGCGGCAAAGGCGCGTTCTTGTGCGCCAGCAATATGCAGTTTAGAAATACCATTGATTAGCTGTACTGTCTGCCCAAAAATATTACCCCGGATTTCCAGCAGTGGACGCACCTTGGTTAACAGCAGCATACCAGAGAGGGTGGTAAAAGCGATCGCAACTACCGCAACTCCAACGGCGATGAAAGCTAATTTGTAGTTGTAATAAAATAACTGTCCCAAATAAAACAGTGCAAACAAACTCGTAATCAAATTAATCAGAGTTGTCCCACTGAGTTTGCGGCGAATTGTACTTACCGATGTGATGCGAGAGAGTAAATCCCCAGTTGTGTATTGTCGGAAAAAAGACACTGGCAAGTTGAGCAATCGATCCCATACCCCCGCTTGGGTGGAAGCATCCCCAGCCGATTCCATCCGCAACAGAGCAAACCCCTGTGCTAGCTGAAATAAAGCTGTACCCAAAGCTGCAACCAGCAAACCTAAGCCGATTTGCAGTAATAAACCGCGATCGCTATCGGGAATTGCATTATCTATAATAATGGACATGGCATAAGGTGTAATCATCCCTAGCAGCGTCACCGCAATGCCGCTAAATACAATTGCCAACAGACTTTGGCTATGTCCTTGAAGTGTGAACTTGAATATATCAATAGCTTGGAGTGCTTTATCCGGCAAAGAGCGATAAAAGATATAAGCAACGGGAGCCAGGGTTGCAGCTATCTGTTCATCCACTCTGACACGGATACGTTCAACCGGGTCAAAAATTTCATAACGAGTTGCAGACATCGGCAGTAGTGCGACTGGGCGGTTATCTTGGGTGTAGGCGATTATTGGACCAGAATCCTTTTCCCACCAGTTATCTCGCAACAGCACCCGCCGCATCCGAATGCGTGAAGATCGAGCAATTGCTTCTAAAGGCTCTTTGAGCCGCTTGAGGTTTTCAGAACGAGACGGGGGACGAATTTTTATCCCCATCGCTCTACCTACAGCACCAGCGGCCACCAATAAAGGAGTACCTTCTAAGAAAAAGTCCCCATCTTGGGGATTCAGGGTTGATGCTAGTTCGCCTAAAGCTTCCGCCGTGACTTGACGATTTAGGCGTTGGCGATCGCGCAACCGGATTATTTCTGTTTGTGCTTCTTGCTCATCTATAATATTGATGCATTGCAAGAGTTGAGTATGCAACTGAGATAACCCAGCCAGCAGTGTATCTGGATTTGGAAATTCGCTGGTAGTGTTAGTTGTAAGTTGAACTCCCTCCACGGCTTCCAACCACATTTTATCAGTCAGGGGAAAAGTTGCAGTGGTTGGCGTTAAGGTGAGTTCCTCAAACCCCAGAAAGCGGACAGTTCCTTGGTGAAGTTGTACCCAACAGATTACACCTGCTTCTGGCTGGAAAGTCTGAGCATTATTTAAGGAAAATCGCACTTCTTTCTTAGCCTTCACCTGAATTTTTGGCATAGTAACTTGGGAGAATACACCACCGAGTTGCAACAGCCATGTTTCTATCCAAGTTAGAGCAATTGCATCTGCATTGGCTACTAACTCCCGAAAACATTCTTGATGAACTTGTAGTAATTCTATCTCTCCAATTGGAACTGCTAAAATCTGATACTGTTGATTAGCAGTTCCGAAAAGTGCTTCACCTTGATTAATACTGCATAGATAACGGCGAGTTCCTTCGATAACGCCATCTTTGAGTGTGACAGCAAACAAAGCCATAGTGCCAGACTGAACCACCCAAACTCTAGAAGGGTCATTCAGTAGAATCGGTTCATTACCATTAATTATGTAAACCTGACCGTGTATTAGCATTTTGGAATAAGGAGAAATCAATTAAAAATTAATAAAAATTAAAAATTCCAGAAAAAACTGGGAAAAATGTAGGGAGATGAGAGAGTTTGAAGTTCTGAGGCTGAAACTTGAGCCTTTGAGCTTGAAACTTTAAGTTCTAACTCTTTTCCTCATCTTTCTCATGCTTCCACCGCTTACCCTTCAGTGCGAATTAACCGCGAATATACACCGTCAACTTGCCATAATTCTTTGTGAGTGCCAAGTTGTACAACCTTTCCGCGTTCTAGAACAATAATTAGATCGCAATCGCGGATAGTGCTTAATCGGTGAGCGACAATTATGCAGGTGCATCCTCGGCGACGGAGATTTTGGTCAATGATTTGTTCTGTTTCTGCATCTAGGGCGCTGGTGGCTTCATCCATGACAAGTATGGAAGGGTTATTCACCAAAGCACGAGCGATTTCTAAGCGTTGTCGTTGACCACCACTTAAATTAGCAGCACCTTCTATGAGTTCAGCATCAAATCCTCCAGACATAGAAAGAATTACATCAGCGATCGCGGCATCTTGACAAGCCCGCATGAGGTTCTTATCTGGTACAGTAGTATCCCAGAGGGTCAAATTGTCCCGAACGGTACCACCAAACAGCAAAATTTCCTGCTCCACCATTGCCACAGAGTTGGTTAGTAGTTGTTGGGAAATCTCCTTTCTCGGTTTACCATCAAAGCAAACTTCACCCGCCCAAGATTCATAAAGTCCGCTCACCAGTTTTGCAATAGTAGACTTCCCAGAACCACTTCCACCTACCAAAGCTACTCGCTGTCCCGGCTTAATTGAGAGATTAAAGTTTTCAATCAATGGCGCTTCCAGCCGGCTATAACCAAAAGTGATATTCTGCAAATCCACATATCCCTGTAGTTTGGGAAGAAGATAGGAGGATGAGGGAGAATTTACTCCCCCTGCTCCTCTGCTCGTCTGCTTTTCTGCTTCCCCCACTCCCCACTCCCCACTCCCCACTCCTTCTACAGGATTATCCAGCACATCATCCAGCCGAATCAAATTCCCCTCTAATTCCTGGAGAGTAGTACCAAAGTTGACGAGATTGTTAACAGGTTGCTGGAAACCTAACATTAAACCTTGAAAAGCAATGAGCATCCCAATGCTGAGATGTCCATCCATTACCCGCAAACCACCGACAACCAACAAAAACATCGAAGAAAGAGCAGATAACAGCGTGGGTAATACTGAAAATGTTTGGTTTGTTACTCCTAATTCCTGCTGAGAATTGAGAGCTTTGGTGTAATAACCTGACCAGCGCGAAAAGAAATCTGACTCCAACCCCGATGCTTTTAACTGGAGTTTAGACTAAATCGTCGAAATCAAAGAAAAAAGAGGAGGTCTGATTGAACACAGGCCCCCTTTTGACAGAAGGTGAGAGAAGAACCA
>NZ_JBALDN010000031.1:0-83064 GCF_036917375.1 Nostoc sp. | reverse complement strand
ATTGCTGCAATGAATCAATTTAAACCTGGTTATGCTTCTGGATAATTTAACTTATTTACTACTTACTTATTCCGGAAAGTGACAGAAGAGGGATAGTTGTACTGCGTAACAGCTAGTACTTCACGACACAAACTTTGCATGGTGGCAAGCTTTTGGGCAGAGGTGAGTGGCACTAATAAAAGCGTAAATCCCTAGTATTCCTGGATGAAAGAGTGTAGAGAATTAAGAAGGTGTTGTACTATATGACATCAATGAAATATGCTGTGCCGATTGGTTATCTTTACGCCCTATAGCCTGTGCAACCATTCCAGTTGTACCCATGCGTAAAAATCCGAATGTCCAATAAATATAATTGAATAAAATTGTTGCCAGTGCAACACCTGCTAAATGACGAATCTCCGTTAAATGTCCTAAAAACATTACATCTATTAGTCCTGCCAACGGAACCATTAGATTTGAAAGAACATTTACAGATGCAAGTTTGAGAAAATGGCGGATGAATATTGAACGTTGAGCAAAGATAGACAAAATTACTAAATCCCTTGACCCCTGCTAGAAATTGTAATTGGCGATCGCTTGTGGGTGAAAAATCATCTTGACCCTGACGAGGAAAAACTACGGGTTTCAACGTAGACGAGGTTTATCTTCTGGGTTAGGTAATGTTGATCTGAAGAATGTAAATGCAATGAAGTGAAGCGTAGGAATCGCTTGAGGATAAATGTATTTTGTGTGAATAGATACCCGAAAATTTCTTAGAGGAAAAAATGAAAGTGAAGGCGTTAGCGATGCCTACGGCGGGCTTCGCCAACGCTCTATTTTCCTCTCTACGAGACGCGCTCACGCGAACGCTTGATTGGGGGCAGCGTAAAATACTTGAGAGCAATCTTTTTTGCTGGCTATGAATAGTTGTTACATTGTGCTTTAAATCACTTTATAAGTTATGACTCAAGGTGGTAAAAGAATTGTTGTTGGATGGTTGTGTCTACACAAGAGTTCAGCAAGAGTTAATTTCTTTACCGCCTAAGAGACTTTCATGCTCAAACACATATCTGCAATCGTCACCCTCTTTATTTTAAATTTGGGGTTTGCATCTACATCTGTTGCTGCAACTCCCCGTTCAACTTGGGTGGAAAATGAAATTTACCAATACAACCATCCCTTTGCATCACAGTTGCCTCAAGAATTGGCAACGAAGATGCAAAAGATGGCAGCTAGCCCCTTTGCTTTTTATCGGGGAACGGCTCACATCTTCTACCGCGATATGCAAACATTACCGAGTTCAGCATTTGTGAATTCCTCTACTGATGCCATTTGGTTAGAAGGAGATATGCATCTGCAAAATCTTGGGGGAATGAGAGACAGCAACGATAACAACGTTTTTGATACCACTGACTTTGATGAAGGCTATCTCGGTCCTTACGTTTGGGATTTACGACGTATGGCAGTCTCAATTCTCCTAGCAGCCAAAGAGAACGGCCTAAGCTCCAGTGATGCTCAAGATATTGTCCGAAATTTCCTGGATGCTTACCTCAACAAGATGAGCGACTTTAAGGGGACTAACGACGAGCTTTCATACCGTTTGCAAGAGAGCAATACCAACGGTGTAGTCAAGGATTTAATTCAACAGGCAGCAGCCAAGAGCCGCTCTAGTTTGCTAAATAAGTACACGCTGCTAAATAGTAGTAGCAATCGAGTTTTTCAGACAACCTCTGAACTCCAGCCTGTATCCAGCAGTACCTACTCAGATATTACTGGGGCGATGAGCAGCTACATTACTTCAGTTCCTAGCAGTAAGCGTTACAGCAATAGTTACTACACTCTAAAAGATATTCGCCTCAAATTAGGTTCCGGTACTGGTAGTCTTGGTAAGTATCGGTATTACTTGCTGATTGAGGGTCCAACTTCAGCAACCGATGATGACCGGATTTTGGAGATGAAGCAGGAAGCTTCTAGTGCCGTAGCGATCGCAGTTCCAGGTTTACTACCAAGTTCAGTCTATGGAAACCATCAAGGGGCGAGGGTGACAATCGCCACCAAAGCGATGCTCTCTAATACTGACCCCTTGGTTGGCTACACTACAGTCAGTGGTATCCCCTTTATGCTGCATGAAAAATCCCCTTACCAGGTGGACTTTGACTATACCTTACTAACCACTAAATCAAAATTCATGGATGCGATGGGATATGCAGGTAAGGTCGTTGCTAAAAACCATGCTATCTCCGATCAAGATTACGATGCTAGCATTGTTTCAGAAAGCGTTGACAAGCAAGTGACTGATATCACCAGCTCTAACAAGGCTGTATTCAAAGATGAGATTGTTAACTTTGCTCTAGACTATGCAACTCAAGTCGAGTACGACTACACCAGTTTCGTGAACGCTTACAACAGTGGGGTGACACTCTACTAAACTGAACTGTTGATTGCAATTGTTGAATATGGGTGATAGTAATTACAGGAGTGCGATCGCCTAAACCCCTTAACAGGTTTATCTCACTCCAGTTCTAGAGGATAATCAACAAGTCGGCACGCTCTTAATGATACTTTTGGAACCCAACCTGCTAAACCTATTTTTTGATTTACCCCTTACACCAGCACGTAGAGCAGAGGTGCTGGTGATGAGTGCTGATATTTAACGTGGTTTGGTCGTTTCAGAATTTAAGCATCGGCTGAAATAGTCAAAAAATGACCAAATACAAAATACCTACCTTTGTAAGCATGGGGGGATGGGGTATCGGGGGATTGGGGGCGATCGCTTTTAAGTTTCCTCGCTTGAACGGGGTGGGGTGCGATGGCTCAAGCGCCATGAACCGGTGGCATCGCATCGATGGTTCTTGGAGTTTTTCGTGAAAGCAGTAAAGTGGGTACAACCGCACCCTCACTGTCTGCTAAACTCTGCTTCTAGGAAATCTAGATATCCAAATATTGATAATGTCGTTAATTCCAAATACATTAGCAACCTTTGTGGCTCTTTTCCCAATCGCCAATCCAATCGGTGCAGTTCCGGTTTTTTACAGCTTAACAGCGATGGAAACATCATCTGGGCGTCATCAGCAGGCGATACAAACTGCCATAAATGTAGTCTTAGTTTTAGCTGTGTTTTTACTAACTGGCAGGTGGATTCTAGAATTTTTTGGAATCTCATTAAATGTGCTACGGTTGGCAGGGGGATTACTTGTTGCTCATACAGCGTGGGAAATGGTTACAGTCCGTCAACGACTAACTCCATCAGAAAATGATGAGGCTATAGATAAAGAAGATATTTCTTTTACACCAATGGCAGTGCCATTAATAAGTGGGCCTGGAGCAATTGGGGTAGTAACGAGTTTATCGATTAGCTTTAAGCATTGGGTAGACTATCTTGAGTCTTTAGCGGGAATTGTTTTAATAGGTATAAGCCTTTATCTGTGCCTGTCATTAGGAGAAGCACTTATTAGTAAGTTAGGAAAAAATGGTGTGGGAGCATTAAATCGAGTTTTTGGTTTTTTCATCTTAGCAATTGGTGTGAGGTTTATTGCCGATGGCTCTATTTCCTTGTTGAAAGAGGCGTTCCATATTCAAATAAAATAACCTTTAACTATAATGCTATAAAAGACTGGACATAATTATTTAAAATTAAACCGACATATACCCTTATCTTGATTGAATAGCTGGTTTTTAGGCTTGAGCGCGATTGGCAAACTACTCATCCTTAACTTATCCTCGCTTGAATGGAGAGAGCGATCGCAATACTTGCTTTAATCATAAGCAATCACTCTTGGCTTTCTTAATTTTAATTTTTGAATTGGTATAACTTTCTTCTCAAACAATCTAGTTAAATCTAGACAATATCTGTCCAATTAAATTATAAATAAGTTGCTTTCAAGAGTAAAAATATATATGCCTTACGATATTACAATGTGTCCCGGACAAAATTGCCCAATCAAACAAAATTGTTTCCGTTTTACAAATGAAATTCTGGGTCGTCAGGATTTTTTTGGAGAAGCTCCCTATAGTTTTATTACTAATTCCTGTGAACATTTTGTCAGTAATCACCCAGATGAAAATAAAATCCGTTTAAAAGCTTATGAAATTTGGCAACAAATGGGCTATCCAAATGGCAAGTCTGTAGAACATTGGCTTCAGGCTGAAAAGGAGTTAATAGATTTGAAAGTTTAACTTTACTTTTGTAAATTAAGCTCTGAAGTTAACTGTTACCTATTAGACCTATTGCAAAAAAGTTTTGTGGTAAGCTGTTCCACATTTAAGTTGCTTAACAGCATTACCTTTGTTTTTCACTCGACGATACCATTTAATAATTAATTCGCCTTGATTTAGCAAGCGCTATAATAGATTCTTTAATTGCTCAACTGATTGGAATAATCTATGAGCAATATATTCCTTAGCTGAGTGCCATACTAACTCGACGAGATTATAATCGGGACTATAGGGCGGTAGAAAATACAGTTGAATATTTGGTAAATTTGTTTCAATTTCAGCTAAGATTATTTTCTTTTTATGAGAGCTAGCATTATCTAAAACAATGATTATTTTTGATCCTTTTTCAGTAAATTATTCCGATGCATTACCCTGCTCTACCCATTCTTGATTTATCTGTTCATATAATTGTTGGAATTGTTGATAACAAATGTCACTGTTTCCTTTATCTACAAAAAAACACATTCTTTTACGGTCATGAAATATCACTGCTCCCATGAGATTGACTTTGCCACTGCTACGTTGTCCTGTAACTTTTTTCCTTTGACCTTTTTGGCTCCAATTTTTCCGTCAAATTACTCTTAAACTGAAACCTGATTCATCCCAAAACTAGACTTGAAGCTTTGCTGATTCTAACTTAGACATTTCTAGATATCCTTCTAACTTCTCTTTAAATGCTGCTCTTTTAGTTGGGTCTTGCTTATCTTCTAAGATATACTTAGCCCACAGGTAAACGTACTTTTTTTAAGTAGTATCCTCTTGACTTGTTCTCCACTTAACTTTATTCCTGTTTTTTCTCCCAGGTAAGTTGCTAGTCTTGCTGCTGTCCATCTCCCAAACTCATATTCTAACTGTGTTGGTGGTTTTTCAATTGTTTCCATTAATAATTGAACGTACTCATCCGTAGCTTTTGAGTTATTTCCAATAGCACGTTTATCTTTGAGGCTTTCTATATTATCTGGGAGTACGACAACTATCTTCCAAGTTGTCGTACGGCCGCGCCGGGATAGATTTACTTGAGCGTCGGTTCTTACTGGCTATATAAAGCGCGGGCAGGTGAGAGTGAATGTATTTTTGCGTTAGCGCAGCTTACCGTAGGTATCGCTCGTGTCTTCTACTTTGTGCTATCCCTCAATCTAAATAATAGTTATTATTCCATTTTTTATTTTTGCGATCGCCTAAATTAATATCCCCGAATAGGATCACCAAAAGTGGACAAGACCCGAATTTACGTTCCAATTAGTTGAGAATCTTTTTGTGAAGGCATACTATCTTGTACTAGAGAACGATTTGGTGATTTGCCTTGTAACAGATTACTAGCAAATGCAAAAGTCGCGTTGACTTTGCGAGTACGCCACTCATCTATCAGCTCTTGTACTTTGGTAAGAGACATTCGCCGTGTCATTGCTTCATAAAGATAAGCAGCATGAGTAGTTTCATCTTTGGCGACACTCAAAATGCCCAGTTTTAAGTTACGAGAAACAGGTTCATCATCGGGTAATGCATTCGCCATCCTGGGAAAGTCTTTGCTAGCATCTAACTCTAGAATGTAAGTACTACCCATGAAGACATTCCAATCAATCACAGCAGGTTTTAGTTGTTCTGGGGTGTAACCTTCAAAGAAGGCGGCAAAAAATGGACTACGCTGCTGTTGTGATTTATCTGTAGATGTGGTTTGGGGTTGACTCTTCCAATCTATAACTTGTTTATTGAGTTGTTTTAAGCTGTGAGCGAAAATTTGGCCGTGCCTAGTTTCATCTGACGCGTGTTGTTTAAGCTTTTGGGCTAACCATGTGTCGCCCTCTGCGGCGGCACGCTTACTCAGTGCTGTCAAAAAAGGCACAGAACCAGATTCTGCTAACTCAAACCCAGCCAAGAGATTAGGGCGAGTTTTAGAGTCACGGATCTGAGCAGCACTGTAGTAGGCAAAAGCACCAGAACCTACTAGATGCATCACATAAGTCAACAAATTCATGAGGGATTCCCGCTAACCTTTTTTCTTATGGTAAACATTGAGCATGAGAGATTGGGGATGTTTAACAAAAGCAGTTTTAACCAAAAAAAAATTTAGTGAGTTGTTTTATGCTTTAGTACGGTTGGCTCCCAATACTGCTCGGTTAAGCATTTTTAAGTCGGAATTGGATTTGGGGAAAAGGTTAAAGGGTAAAGGTTAAAGGTTTTTTCTTTTCCTTTTCCCCTTCCCCTTTTCCCCTTAACCGACAAGTATTGGGTTGGCTCCTTACTGTGGCACAGGGCATAAAACTACTTTTCTTTGGGCTAGGACAAACTCGTTTGGATTGGGTAGAGCAGGAAACGAGTAAATCAATTCAGTTGCTAACAGATTTGCTGGGAGAGCGAATTGAAGAACTGATAAAATTATTCACTGCACAACGCGAAACTCTTAAAAAACTGCTTGCCAGCAGAAAACACGCGTTTCCAAGAACCAAATCCCCTCACGGGGACTGAAACACTTGAAAACTAGTAGTTCGCCAAGTGAACTTGGCGGGGTAAAGGGGAAGGGGGAAGGGGGAAAGGGTTTAAATCCCTTACCCTTTTCCCTTTCCCCTTTCCCCAGTCCTCACTTAGCATTTTTGGGTTGGCAGACTACTAGTTTTTATTAAAGGAAATTGCGATCGCTCTTGAGTCAATACCGTAGTTGTGGTACAAATCGAGAGTATCAACGATTGGATTTGACTACATAGCTCTTGGTAGCTATTCATACGTAAATAGCTGAACATTGCTACAATCAAGGCATTTACGCGCCCGTAGCTTTTCACCTTCTCCCCACCCAGCCCTATCAGCACGGAAATACACCCACTGACTTACTGATTCTCCAACGGTACGACCCCAAACAAAATTTTGTGAGCCGCAGATAAGACATGGCGTTTCTTGTGGGCTGAGGTTTTTGTGATTCGGTTGGTTGTTCATGAGGTTCCCCCGATAAATTCTGAGTGCAATCTTTAGCAGCTATTGGGCCAGAGTGCGATTGCGATCGCTTGATATTGAATTACCGATTTTTCCCAATGATAATTTTATTTCCAACAATCATCACCGTAAAAGACTTTCTGTTGTCCGTTGGGTAAAAATCTCGCGCACCATCTGTTTCTAACACGCTATCTGTCAACAGCAATTCGACAACTACTGCACCGAAAGCTATGGCTAACCTGAGTTCGGGATAATAAATCCTCAAAACCCTTGATTTCTCATTGTTCGGTCTGAAGCTCTGTTTTAATATCTTCTCAATAAAGCATATTGTTGATATTAGTCTTATTTATAAGTCTTGTTGACAAAATGATTGCACTTTAAAGGTTTCTTATATCACTTAGAGTTATGCTCAACCCTTACAAAATACGCTTTTTAGCTTCTGGCTTAACCCGAACTCAGGTTACAAACGTAGTCTCCGTCAAAAAATGAAACGCACTGCTATGAATAACAATTATATGATTCAGGTTCTCAGTTTTTTCATTGACAATACTTTAGATTCTTCTGATTCCTTGTGTCAAGCCTGATTGAGATGCTCTTACCCTGACAGTACAACAACTGTGTTGCAGCGATGGTTGATTTAACCCCGAACCGGGAGTGAGATGGAAAACTCAGAGCCTTGTCCTAATTGGGACTGAACTTCCAGCCGACCATCATGTTTCTCGACGACAATCTGACGGGCGATCGCCAAGCCTAACCCCGTTCCTTTGCCAACCTCTTTAGTGGTAAATAAACGCTCAAAAATCTTAGATTGAACTTCTTCATTCATCCCTTTACCGTTGTCAGAAATACGAATTTCAACTGCATTTTGTTCGGATAATAATGCAGTGCGAATCGCGATTTGTTGGGGATGATTTTCTAACTCCTCAAAGGTTGTTTGCTGTGCTATTTCATCGAACATATCAATCGCATTAGCCAGAATGTTCATAAACACCTGGTTAAGCTGACCGGGGAAGCAATCAATTTCAGGAATGTCACCGTAGTCGCGAATAACTCCAATGGCAGGCCGATTTTCATTGGCTTTGAGCCGATACTTGAGAATCAACAGCGTACTATCTAACCCTTCGTGCAAGCTGGCTTTAACTTTGTGTTCCGTATCGGCACGAGAGAAGGTACGCAGGCTGGTACTGATGCCTTTAATGCGATCGGTTGCGCCTTTCATCGAGTCAATTAATTTAGGTAAATCCTCCAACATAAACTCTAGGTCAAGTTCTTGGGCTAATTCGGCCACCGCACCTATAGGTGGCTGGTGCTGGTGATAGATATCTAAATACTCACACAGGTCTAGTACATAATCTTTGGCATTGTTAATACTACCGTTGAGGAAGCCGACTGGATTATTAATTTCGTGAGCCACCCCTGCCACCAAGTTACCTAAAGTCGCCATTTTTTCGCTTTGCACAATCTGAAGCTGAGATTCTTGGATCTGTTGAGTATATGCTTGGGCTTGCTGATAGAGACGAGCATTCTCCAGCGAAATCGCAGCTTGGGCGCACAGCAGATTCAGCACCTCAACGCGATCGCGGGTAAAGGCTCCCGTTGCCAGGTTATTTTCTAGATAGACTATGCCCAGCAACTTGCCCTGTTGCAGAATCGGGCTGCACAGCAGACTCTTGGGCTGTTGGTTTTGGATATACGCATCGCCGAGCAATAGCGGCTCTTGCGCGGCATTACTAATCACAGCAGGCTGCAAGCTGCGTTTGACTTTTGTTACCAGAGCGATCGGTACTATACCACTATCGACAAGCGACTGGGTTGGATGCAGAATCTGCGTTTCGATTTGGCGCGATGCCGTAAGTTCTGCCCTCGCCTGAACTGTGAGATTTTGCCCCTCACTCAACATCAAAGCGCACTGCGTCGCACCAGAGGTTTGCATTACCGTCAGCAAGAGAGTACCAATTAACGGCTCAAGCTCGATTTCACCCGAAAGAGTTTGGGACGCTTTGAGGATGGCAACCAGATCCAGAGAATCAGAAAGACTCGTGGAGGAAGTACTAGTCGAGGTGACAGTTGCAGTGGAAAATAAGGTTTCGTCAATAGAAAGTGTTGTCTGCGCCCCTTGGAAGATGGGAGCTAGCAGTTGGGGATAGCGAGTTTCCAAGTCAGCGAGTTTGGCTTTCGCCCCCCAGCGAGCATAGCCATAGTAGGCGTCAATCAAGTAAGTTTGGGCGATTCGCTCTTTGTTCCAATCCAGATAGAATTTTGCCGCCAGTTCATTGCCAAGGGCTGCTTCCTGAGAATAGCCATTGGCTTTGGCACCCGCGATCGCCAGGTCGTAAAATTCTATAGCTTCGGTTTTGCGATCGAGAACGCGATATTTTTCCGCTTCAACTAAATGATATTTGTGCAAGTAATTCATGGGGCCATAATCTGCCCAATCTTTTAACTTAGCTTGATTTTCTTCCATTCGCTGCCATCCCGGTTCTGACGGGGAAATTGAGTCACCAGGATTAGCCAGTACGGTCAGAGAATCATAGAAATAAAAGATTGGTTCAACGATACTTCCCATACCGCCAGCTAAATACTGTCGCGTTTGAGCGGCATCGCGTTGGGCTTTGGCAAAGTCTTGCAGCCAGTAATTTAAGGTGAAGCGATAAAGGTAAAAGAAGGATAGTCGGTAAAAATCGACTTTGGCCTCATCCAGAACTTTCTGTTCGTAGGCATCCTGGCGTAAGGGAATTTCTTGTTCTGACTGACCTAAGAGAATTTGCGCCGCTTGCCAGTAAGCCAATACACAGTTTGCTGCCGTGACTTGGTGGAGGTCGGATAATTGCTGGTAATAGGCACGAATTTGGGGTTCGAGTTCAGCCAGCGGTTGACCGTACCAATACGCATTAAAGCAGTACAACTGGGCATCGTAGCCCATAAATTCTAGATTGCCAGTTTCCAACCCGGCTTGATATCCGTCCAGTAGAATGGGCAGCGTGTCTTGCAGATGGATTGTCCAAGAACCCACATAAGCCCCCATTAACATGGCAGTTGCGGCTCGGATGTTTTTGGCATCGGGTTCTAAGGCGAGTTGGTATCCTAATTGCCCAAACTGAGGCACTTTTGACATGTCGCCCCACAACATCCTCAGTTGGAAGGCGTAACCAACGTAGCAAAACGCCGAAACTGGACTGTTGCCAAATTGAATCGATAATTTGACCTGGAGTGCCACGACTAGGAAATAAAGCTTTGTGCCGGACATATAACAAACTGGTGTCAGCCGCGCTGCATTTTGCATAATTGCTAATTGCTGCGGATCGGTCATTTTCGGCAGATGAATGAATGACTCAATAGAGCGACCCTCAATTAAAGCATCAATTTCCTGCTTCAGGAGGCGAATATCATCTAGGGTTGGTTCGTCTGGCAAGTTTACGCCCAACATCCGGAAGACTGATTGACCGATCGCGATCGCATCTAAAAATTGATTGCGGGCGACCAATGCCTGAATTCTCACTTGATAGACTGGCACTCGTTCTAGAGGCGTTTTTGCATGATGGATCGCTGCTTCAATCCACTCTTCCATCTGTTCAAAAGCACCAGCCAAAAAAGCGACCTCGGCAGCTAAGTCGTGCAGAGTTAGTGTCATTTCGTACTGCCGTTGCCAAGCGTCCCCTCCCAACAGTTGCAGCCCTACTGTGGCATATTCACGGGCGGCTTGATAGGCGGTTGAGCCTCTGGCTTTGCGGCAAGCGGTGAGGTTGAGTTGGGCGAGTTCGTCCCGTTGGTGTTGTTGTCCAATCAGCGTGGTGCCATAGTTCAACTGATTGACGATTTCAAAAATGCGCTCTTCTCTAGCGGCTGGAGAAACTTGTTGTAGCAGCAGTTGTCCGATTTGGTAATGAGTCGTCTGTTTTTGCTCGTCAGGGATAAGGGAATAAGCAGCTTGCTGGACGCGATCGTGGAGAAAGCGATAAGAACAGTTAAACGATAATGGTTGCTGGACTTGTGCCACGTGAAGTTCTGAGGGTTGGTAGAACTTATAGACATCGCTGATGGGCACAATCACGCCTTCTTGCAAGGCTTTCCAGAGGTCGAGCGCGGTATCTTCGGGCGATCGCTGATTGACAATTGCTAGGGTAGACAAATCAAACTGAGCGCCAATGCAAGCCGCCAGTTTCAAAGCAGTCTGGCTGGCGGTCGGCAATTTTTGCAACTGAAGTGCCATGAACTCGACCACATCATCCGTGAGCGCAAGTAACTTCACCGTTGCCAAGTCACATTGCCAATGTCCTGTCTGGAAGTCAAACCAAATATAGCCGTCCTCATGCAGTGCTTTGAGAAATTGGGTGAGGAAGAAGGGATTCCCCTTAGTTTTTTGATAGACCAACTCCGAAAGCGGTTGAGGCATTTCAGTTGAGCAACTGAGCGTATCTGCTATTAACTGATTAATATGGGCTTGGCTTAAGGGTTGTAGGGTGAGGGTATGGATTTGGGTTTGGGCTTTTTTGACCTCATCGAGCATCAGCATCAACGGATGAGTCGGAAATACTTCGTTATCCCGATAGGCTCCGATGACGAACAGATAACCGCGATCGCGTTCTGTCAGCAGTAGCTTCAGCAAGTTTAGCGAAGCCGAATCAGCCCATTGCAAGTCATCTAAAAAGATGACTAGTGGATGCTCCCTTGTGGTGAACACCGTGATGAACTTTTGGAACAGCAGATTGAAACGATTCTGAGCAGCACTACCGGAGAGTTCTGGTACTGGGGGTTGTTGGCCGATGACCTGTTCGAGTTCAGGAATCACCTCGATAAGTACCTGCCCATTGTCACCCACTGCCGCCAAGATTTTCGCTTTCCAATCAGCTAACTGTGCGTCATCACTGCTTAGAAGTTGACCCATCAGGTCGCGGAAGGCTTGTATAAAGGCACTAAACGGCAGATTGCGGTTGAACTGGTCGTATTTACCTTTGATGAAATAGCCATGCCAACGTACAATCGGCTTATGCACTTCATTGACGACGGCAGTTTTGCCAATACCGGAAAAACCTGCTACCAGCATCAGTTCGGAGGCTCCGTTGGCAACTCGGCCAAAAGCATCAAGTAAGGTTTGAACTTCTTGTTCTCGTCCGTAGAGTTTTTCGGGAATCAAAAAGCGATCGCTAATATCCCGTTGGCCTAAATCAAACCAGGCGAGTTTGCCCGCAACATGATATTTTTCCTGGCATCGCAGCAGATCGTGCTTGAGACCGAGAGCGCTTTGATAGCGCTCTTCCGCATTTTTAGCCATCAGTTTGCGAATGATTTCACCGAGCATGATGGGCAGATCGGGGTTGAGATCGCAGATAGAGGGTGGTTGTTTCGCTATATGGGCATGAACCATTTCTATTGGCTCGTCTACTGGAAATGGTAACTGTCCCGCGAGCAGTTCAAAAAAAGTAACTCCCAAAGAATAGAAATCGCTGCGATAGTCAATTCCCCGGTTCATCCGCCCGGTTTGTTCCGGTGAGATATAGGCAAGTGTGCCTTCTAGAACATTGGGATTTTGAATCTCTTGGGTTTCACGGGGTAACAAGGAGGCAATGCTAAAGTCAATCAGCTTAATCTCCCCCGTTTCTGGTTGAATCAGAATGTTGGCTGGTTTAATGTCTTTGTGAATAATCCGTTGCTGATATAGCTGGTGGAGGATATCTACAATTTGCAGGGCAATTGGCCAAAATTGTTCAACACTTAAAGGGGCAGCCTGGATGTAATCACGTAGAGAGATGCCACCGATGTCTTTCATTACTAAAGCATAGCCATTTTGGTATGGTTCTAGACTCAGCGGTTGGACAATGCCTGGGATGTCGAGATTTTTCGCGATCGCATACTGATTGTGAAACTGCACCAATTCGCTGAAGCTGGGATAGTTGTGCCGCAATAGTTTAATAATGACTGGTTTTTGATCTAATTCCCTAAGACCACGATGTACTAGGGTATTGGAACTGGAATAAATTAGCTCGTTTATACGATAACCAGTTATTGCCAACATAAATCTTATTTTGCTTTACAAATCTTTTTCTATGTATATAGATAATTCCCATTTTGAGATTCTCTTTAACTTTTAGAGACAAAAATTAATAATAATAGTCAAATTTGCAATCGCTTGCTCTAAATTTACTGATTCAAAATTCATTAATTCACATAGTTGACAAGCGAGTTACCGTTAAATAAATACTCAGCAATCGTAATGCCATCAGGCAATGTCAGATGCTGTGATGAAATTTATTTTTGGGATTGTCAAAACCATAAATGTAAAACTTCGCAAAGTTACATTTGAAGATAAATTTAGCGGAATTCTTGGTGTGATCATTGGAGTAGTTTTTATTGGGATAGGTTTTTACGCCAACAAGAAAATTACACACGAGCGTGCTATCCTGACTCAAACACAGGGTAGAGTTGTTGATACTGTCCATTGTTGCGAGCGCGATAGTAAGGATAAGGAAAAAACACTTATGCGCCAATTATTGAGTTTGTCGTTCAAGGCGATTTGCTTCGCTTTACGAGTTGGTACGAATCTTACAGGGCTAGTAACGGCAAAGTATAGCAATCCTAAATGATTCATGAGAAAACACCATATTCATGCAGTTTAGGAAAGTCAAATTTTTGACAATCAATTGCTAATTCAAATAACCCCTTGACCACAGAGAAAGATTGACAAAAAAATAAAATTCTCGAATCAATCTTTTTCCTTGTAACCAGATGTCTTCTACAGGATTTTGTTGTGGAGCATTCGGGGCAAAGCGCTCACAAGTTATCAACCATTGTTCTTTTTCTAATTCTGCATTGAGCGAGTCTAAATACTCTTTAATTTGCCCTGAACGGTGGTAACTAGCTCCGTCCCAAATAATTAAAATTTTAGCTTGGGGGCGTAATGATTGAAGATTTTCTAAAAAACCAATTGTAGTTTCAGAATTAGCTTTTTTTGCCTTGTAAATGAAAAATTCCTTTGTTTGATAGTCCAATGCACCGAAATATGTTTCTTTACAATGCGCATTGCCTACAGGAACTGATACTCGTTCGCTGGTTTTGCCCCAAACATAACCGTTTACGTCCCCCCATAACAAATGACTCACGCAAATCTATGCTATTTTCAATAAACTTTTCTAGCGATCGCATTCACATTCCCGCACCTAGCCCTAGTCATTAAAACTACTTACACTTTTTTATGTATTTTCTCACGAATGATTCCGGATTGCTATATCGTGGTTTTCGATATGTTCGCGAAATGTTAAAAATGCTTCCGGAAATGCCTGAGCCTATTTTATTAACCCAGATTTTTGCCAAGCTTACTTCTTTAGGACGTATTCATCCCATTTCTAGGGGTGTTGAACCCTCGTAAGTTGGCAGAGGTTCCGCGAACCTGGAAGCAAGCTAGCAAGAGCGTGTTGCAGACAAACCTCTCCAAGAGTTGGCATTGCACCTTGTTTATCCCAACCTGACAAAATCGCATTGCTCCCGTCACTAGACAGCAGTCCTCACACGCCCTATTATAAATGAGACGATCGGTTATCTTGTCTGGTCTGGAGAATTATGAGTCAGTCAGGAGAGTCTCGATGAATGGAGCCGAAGCCCTGAACAACTATGTAAATAAACTGTATATGAGGCATCTTAATCCTTGCAGTAATCCCTTCCTACTCACCTTTAGATTTACTTTATAAATAGCCTATAAAAAACGGCACAGTAATTTTTGGATAGGTTTATACGGACAAAATTGGATAACTGCTTTTCATGAGTGTCAAATATGGGTTGAAGAACTCATGGGTTCTATTCGCAATAAGCAGAGGTTTTATCGCCAAGGTTTGAAAGTTATGTCACTTATACAGCAAGCTCTTTAGCTCCCCTGTCGCCCCCTGAAAAATGGGATAAAGAGTTACGTCATCAGCGCATTCAGCAGGACCATAAGCATTCATCATGGGAATATCAGGATAATAGTCGAACCACAAATCTTGGAGATTAGTCGGAAATGCTTCGCCAGTTACTAATAACCAACGCAGTTTACAGAGGTGTGGGATCTGAGGCTGAGATCGCTCAACCTCTTCAAGCAACATTTTTAAGAGTGAGGGAACTATTTGGAGGACAGAGATTGCTTGACGCTCAATCTGTTCCAGCAGTTGGACTGGTTCGCGCACAATTTCATACTTAAAAACGTGTACTCTACCACCAATCAGCAGTAAAGTCAGGATTTGCCAAATAGAGATATCGAAGCTAATCGAGGCTGTCTGGGCGATCGCATCGGTTTCTTTGAGGTCAAGGTTAGCAATCATGGCATAGAGATGATTGAGTAACCCTAAGTGTTCAATGAGGACACCTTTGGGTTGTCCTGTTGAGCCGGAAGTATAGATCGCGTAGGCTAGATTATGAGGCTGACTCTGGCAAATCGGAGGTGTCTGAGGCTGCTGAGACAACAGGCGATCGCCATCAAGATAAACAATCTGAGTTTGGTGTCTCGGCAATAGCTCGGCTAATTTACTTTGAGTGAGCAATACTGCTACTGAGGCATCTGCCAATATGTAAGCCAGTCGTTCTTGGGGATAAGTTGGCTCAAGGGGAACATAAACACCACCCGCTTTAAAAATTCCCAGGATTGCAACTACCATATCGAGCGATCGCTCAACGCATAATCCTACTAAAACTTCTGCACCAACACCAATTTTTTGTAAGTAATGGGCGAGTTGATTAGCTTGGCGATCGAGTTCTTGGTAAGTTAAATGCCGATCGTCAAAGACGACAGCAATCGCTTCCGGGGTTCGCTGAACTTGTTGCTCAAAGAGTTGGTGAAAACAGTAATCCTTTGGGTACGGAGTAGCCGTATTATTCCACTCAACCAGCATCAGGTGTAATTCAGATGGTGTCAGTAAAGGCAATTCACCAATACCGCAAGCAGGGTTGACTACAATTGCTTCCAGTAAGGTTTGGAAATGTCCTGTCATCCGAGTAATGGTGTCTGCTGCAAATAAATCGGTGCTGTATTCCCAGGAACCAACTAGAGTTGTAGCAGTTTCTTCAAAGGTTAAGGTCAGATCGAATAGGGCGGTGCTGACTTGAGGCTGTAAAGGTGTCAGAGTTAACCCAGGTAATTTTAAGGGAGCGATGGAAGCATTTTGGAGAACGAACATCACCTGAAATAGAGGAGCATGACTCAAGTTACGCTCAGGCTGTAGTGCTTCCACAACTTTTTCAAAAGGAATTTGTTGATGGGCATAAGCTTGTAACGTAGTTTCTCGGACTTGTGCTAAAAGCTGGGTAAAACTTGGATTATTTTCTAAGTGAGTTCGCAGAACTATTGTGTTCACTAAGCAACCGAGGAGATGCCGAGTTTCAGTGCGATCGCGATTAGCAATGGGGGAACCGATGGCAATATCTTCTTGCCCATTGTAGCGGTAGAGCAATACCGCAAATGCTGCTAGCAGCGTCATGAAGAGAGTTGTGCCAGCATTTTGGCTTAACTGTCGCAGTTGTTGGGTTAATGTTGAGTTCAGGCTAAAGGCTTGGGTTTGTCCTTGGTTAGTTTGGACTGGTGGACGCGGGCGATGCCTACGGCGAGCTTCGCTAACGCTCGGCAATTGTAACAGAGACGGTATGCCAGCAAGTTGCTGTTTCCAGTAATTAAGTTGTTTTTCGAGAACATCCCCCTGTAAATATTGCCGTTGCCAGAGAGCATAGTCTGCATACTGGATCGGTAACTCTGGCAAAATTGGCTCTATTCCTTGTCTGTAGGCTTGATAAAAGGTAAATAGTTCCTGAATAAAAACCCCAATTGACCAACCATCATTAATGATGTGATGTATTGTCGTCAAAATAATATAATCTATCGTTCCTAGCTGGAGAATCATGACTCGCAGCAGAGGTTCTTGGGCAAAATCGAAGGGATGTTGGGAATGTTCAGCAGCTAAACGGTTAACTTCAGCAGTTTGCTGCGATGCCGAGCGATCGCGCAGGTCAATGTAGGATAGGGTAATCGGTCGATGGGCATGAATAACTTGTCGGGGTTCACTGTTGTCTGTGGTGAAGTTAGTCCGCAAGATTTCGTGGCGTTCAATGACGCTATTAACGCTTTGTTCAAGTGCGGCAATATCTAGGTGTCCCGATAGTTTGAGACTAAAGGAACTGTTGTAGGCTGGATTAGCTGGTTCTAGTAAATTGAAAAACCACAATCGCTCCTGAGCAAAAGAAAGCAATAGGGTAGCTTCAGGCGATCGCTTTGGAATAGTTAGCGTTTTCGCCAGACTAACTGACTCTCCCCGCAGACGCTTTTCCAGCAAGGCTCGTTTTGCCGCAGAGAGTTGTGATTTTCGATTTGAGAAAGGTTGTGCTGGAATTTCCATACTAATTTGAGAATAGGGAATGGGGAACAGGGAATAGGTAAAAAGGAATAAAAGTGTACTGAGTTTTTTCAAAAATCAAATACAAGTATTAGACTTATTGCATAAGTCGGGAAAAGGGGAAAGGGGAAGGGGAAAAGGTTCTGTATTGTCCCTTTAACCTTTAACCTTTACCCTTTTCCCCCTCTTGCAAAAAGCTCTTTTGCAAGAGGTCTATTAAAGAACTATATTTATTTTTTTCATAAATAAATTTAGTTGCTCCAAGCCCAATTATTCGGACATATTTTTTTCCTGTTCCCCGTTCCCTGTTCCCTGTTCCCTTTTAACTAATGCTTCAGCCTCTTCTTCGGTTAATTCTTCAATTTCTTTTAATAAGATTTCTTCAACTATAATCGCCAAATCAGCAACATTATTTGCTTCAAACAACGCCCTTAAGGGAATTTCAATGTTGAATGTATCTTGAATCTGAGCAATGGCTTGGGTGGCTAGAAAAGAGTGTCCCCCAAGTTCAAAAAAGTTATCAGTAATGCCTACAGCCTTAACACCTAAAACTACGGCAAAAATATCAGCGATCGCTTGTTCTGTATCTGTCTGTGGGGCGACAAACTCTTGAGCGCGTTGGTTTTGAGAATCAGGAAGTGGTAGCGCTTGGCGGTCGATTTTGCCATTAGGCGTTAAGGGAAAGGCCGAAAGTTGCACAAAATCATTGGGAATCATGTACTCTGGTAGCTTCGCTTTGAGAAACTGGCGCAGTTCTAGAGTTGACACTGATAAGAACTTCTCGCCAGAAAGTTGCTCTAAATGCTGTTTTCTCTCAGATTTAGTTTCACAAGATTTGCGTATCGATCTGTTGGGATGAATAGCGTAGAGCATATAAACCTCAATATTACTATCGGGTTGTTCGCCTTTAGAAATAATGTATTCATCCACAGAAACTTGATAATTCTTTTGTTCTAAAAGAGTAGTAATTTTTTGCAGATTCTCCAAGCCATCAACCTCGATCGCCAGTTGTTTAATTTTGAGCCAATCCTGTTCTTCAATACCTCCAAGAACAAGATACTCGCTTTTCTCAACATCGATTTTAAGCAAATCAATTTGCTCTATTTTATACTCACGAATAATTGTGGAAAGGGTTTTTAACTGACACAAATAGGCTTCACTACGATATCGTTCTGCTAAAAATTCGTCGATTCCTTCTTGAGAGCGCATTCCTTGCCGTCCTACTACGCCATTTTCGACCTGGTGGACAATCATTGCTTTTGCCGCTCGTTTATCTTTTTCTGGCTCGGCAAAACGCCCAGATATTCCTGACATTTCTGGGTAGAAGGTAAATTTAACCGTTTCTTGTTGATGAGAAAGACCATATTCAAATAGTTTTACTTGAGGGCTATATTGACTCAAGTTGGTTTGCAAAATATTAAATGTGGGCGGAATCGGTTCAAAAGCATAAACTGTGGTATCGGAAAAACTCTGCTGCACAAATAATGTAAATAAACCAATATTTGCACCCACATCAAAAACACAATCACCATCATTAAGGGTGATGCCGTGCTTCAGATAGATTTGATTTTCAAAGATTTCGGCGTAAAGCGCATTAGTTTGGTGAGCGCTCAAATGCTTGATTGTCATCCCGTTAGGAAGTTTGAGCAGTTTTTGGCGATCGCTATTCGGTTGCCGATGGGGAATAAAGTAAGCTACCAATCGCTCTTGCTCTGAAGCAGCTGTCATTTCTTCACGAACGATCGCACAACTCTCACGGATCTGAGGATGCTGGTTGAGCATCATTTCGATTTCACCAAGTTCGATGCGGAAGCCACGAATTTTAACTTGATTGTCAATGCGTCCCAAAAACTCGATGCTGCCATCAGGTAAATACTGCGCTAGATCGCCAGTTTTGTAGATCCGCGCTTCAGGATCGGCGCTAAAGGGATTGGAAATAAACTTAGCTTGGGCGATATCAGTTCGATTAAGATAGCCGCGTGCAAGTCCAACACCACCAATATGCAATTCCCCAGGTACGCCAACAGGAACAGGCTGAAGATAGCGATCGAGAATGTAAATTTGGGTATTAGCGATCGCCTGACCGATAGGGATTTTGCGATCGACAACATCAATGGCATGGGTAGTTGACCAAATCGTAGCTTCGGTGGGGCCATACATATTGTAAATTTTCCCTGGTATTGCTTCTTGAAGTTGCTGCGCTAAGGATGGGGACAAACTCTCTCCCCCAACCATTAAGGCTTGCAGCGACCTGAGTGGTTGTAAACTATGGGTTGTCATCAGCATTCGTAGCCAGGAGGGAGTGCATTGCAGATGAGATACTGGATATTTCTGCAATTGAGCTAGTACGGAATACTCTGGATCGTGGTTACTTGCCCCTAAATTGCTACGCTCTTTCACTTCTTTGAGGTAATTGAGACTAGACAGAGTAGAATCAATATCCATGCCAAAATCAATCAAACACGCTACTTCATCGACTCCAATTGTCTGTAAACGCTCAATCAGACTAAGGCATTTTTCTGTGGTTCCTAGCAATCCACTAGTTTCAAAGTAACGGTTAAATGCAAATGAGAGTAAAGCTTCGCGATCGCCCTCATCCCAGGATTTAACTTGAGCAGCTAAATCCGTCCCGTCCCACATTTTAAGTACTAAATCCATCGAGCTATTGAGATAGTTGCACAAAGGGCGACGGACTTGCTCGCGCACGGTTTCTAAATCTTCACCAATGAAGGTGTGTAGCATCAGAGTAATATGACCCGTACCCCCATAGCCTTGCTCTTGCCAGACTTGGCGATAAAGTTTGATTTTCTCTGTCAAATCTTCAAGACTCTGCCCCAATAGATGGGTGAGAACATTTGCACCTAGTTCTCCCGCCAAACGGAAAGTTTCTGGATTACCCGCCGCAGTTACCCAAACAGGAAGTTCGGGTTGCACGGGTCGCGGAAAGGTTTGGACATCTATTGTCTGACCTGTGCCATCTGGAAGCGCGATCGCTTCTCCTCGCCAGAGTTGCCGTACTGTGGCGATTCCTTGTGCCATAATCGTTTTGCGTTCAGCGTAGCGATCGGGAGCTAACACAAAATCATTGGGTTGCCAGCCGCTAGCAAAAGAAATACCTACCCGTCCATTGGATAAATTATCAACTAATGCCCATTCTTCAGCAATGCGAAGTTCTGAATGCAAAGGCAAAACGACGCTACCAGCCCGAATCTGAACTTTTTCCGTAATTGTGGCGATCGCCGCAGCAGCAACAGCAGGGTTAGGATAAATACCTCCAAAGGCATGAAAATGACGTTCTGGTATCCAAACCGCAGTAAATCCATTGCGATCGGCAAACTTTGCTCCTTCAATAAGTAGTTTGTACTGTTCCTTTGCTGTCACCTTCTGATTATCGCTGGCAAAGTAGAACAAGCTAAATTCCAACGGCTTGGTATTGGGTTTTGTTAGAGAAGATATTTTTGCCGGAGATATATTTTTCGGATCGTCCTGCAAAATCACCTGAAAGCCACGAGCGAGAGTCCAGAATATTTCCAGAATCGAAATATCAAAGGAAATCGTCGTTAGGGCCAGCCATACGCCACCATTTACCCCAATCCGTTCGTCCATACCAATGAAGAAATTTGCCACTTGGCGATGTTCGACCATCACCCCTTTTGGTTGACCTGTAGAGCCAGAAGTATAAATAACGTAAGCTAGGTGATGAGATTTGACCTCTGTTTGCGGATTTTCCAGTTTTGGCGCTGAAGAGGTTACGGGCAGAAGACAGGAATCAGAATTCCCTTCTGCCTTCTGCCTCCTGCCCTCTGCCTTTCTTGATAATTGTCTGATATCTGCGTCTAGAGTAATAATTTGCGCTGAAATAACTGGCAAAATTGCTAATAATCGTTGTTGAGTGAGTAAAACCGATATATTGGCATCCGAGAGCATATATGCCAATCGCTCTTGAGGATAGGTTGGATCTAGGGGTACGTAAGCTCCTCCCGCTTTCAGAATGCCCAGTAGACCGATCGCCATTTCTAGCGATCGCTCAACACAAATTCCCACTAATGTCTCTGGTTGAACGCCAAGACTTTGCAAGTAATGAGCTAATTGATTTGACTTTTCGTTTAAGGCTCGATAGGTTAAGGTTTGGTTGCCAAATATCACAGCGATCGCCTCTGGTGTCTGCTCAACCTGTTGTTCAAACCATTGATGAATGCATAAATGTTGTGGATAGTCAATACTTGTCTGATTCCAATCCACCAATAATTGTTGCTGTTCTATGTTAGTGAGGAGTGGTAGTGTCGCGCTCGGACTGTCAGGATTAGTAACAATTCCCTCAAGTAATGTCTGCAAATGCCCCATCATTCGCTCAATTCTATCTGCATTGAAGAGGTCAGCATTGTACTTGAACACCGTATAAACCGCTTCGCTTGTTTCTACAGCTTCCAGCGTGAGATCGAATTGACCTTCTTGCTGAGGCATTTCCAAGGGTGCTAATTGTAAGTTGTGCCAGGTAATTGGTTCTTGAACGGCTTTTGGTGACAATAGCGCTTCCATAACTGGCGATTGCCGAAAGTTCTGCAAGATAAAAGCCACTTGAAATATAGGGTGATAGCTAGGATTGGGTTGAACTTGCAGTTCTTCTACCAGCAGAGGGAAAGGATAACCCTGATTGGCAAACATTTCTAAAACAGTGCGGCGGTTTTGAGCAACAAGTTCTCTACAGCTGGGATTGCCTGCCAACTTCCCTCGTAACACCACTTGATCGATAAAATTACCAATAACGGCTGTAAACTGCGACTGGCTGCGACCTGCGGCTAACGGCGACCCAATTAAGATATCATCCTGACCAGTGTAGCGATATAGCAAAATTTGAAAAGCCGTCAGCAGCAACACATAAAGGGTTGTGCGTTCGGTTGTCGCTAGAGTCTTGAGTTTAACAACTAAGGAATTTGGCAGTTGGCAAAACTGAGTTGCACCGTTGTAGGTTTGAAAACTAGGGCGAGGACGGTCTGTTGGTAATTGCAGTATAGGCAGTTGTCCAGCAAGTTGCTGTTGCCAGTAGGCACGGAGTTTTTCCCCTTGTGGACTTGTTAATAAGTTTTGCTGCCACTGTACGTAGTCTTGATAAGTGCGATCCAGTGGCGGCAAACTCGGTGTTTGTCCAGTGCTGATAGCAGCGTACAAGGATAACAGTTCGTTCACCACAAGCTCAATTGACCATCCATCACCTGCAATGTGGTGAATTGTCACTAATAAAATATGTTTTTCTTCGTTTTGGGTGAAGACTCGAACGCGCAGGGAGGAGTCTTTTTCGAGATTAAAAGGTGTTTTATGGTGTTCAATTACGTTGTCGTGCAACTCTGATTCTTGCCAACTTGAAGCATCAATCCATTGAAAGTCAGCCTTGAAGGTTTGATGCACCCACTGAACTGGCCCTGATTCTCGTTGAGGGAAAGTACTTCTTAAATTTGGATGGCGATCGCATAATATTTGACAAGCTTGCTGCCAGCTATCAATCTGCAAAAGAGAATAAATTCGACAAGCAAAAGCCATGTGATAGGCTGCACTGTCAGGATTTAATTGCCACAAAAACCATAAGCCTTTCTGACCATAAGAAAGGGGATGAACGTTAAAAATATCTGGGCAACTCTCAAGTAATTTTAAAATTTCACTCTTTCGTTGTTTAAGACTGTTAATAGTGCTTGCATTTAAGATTTCTTTTGAACCACCAAGCCGCAATTGCCCATCTTCTTGAATTGAAAATTGGACACCTTTGATTGAGAGATTTTGTAAAAAATTTATTAATTCCATTGGAGATAAGATTAAAGAAAAACTACGAGATATGAATTAATGTCTGCGTCTGGGCGCCTCTGCGTGAAATAAAAAAATATTGCTCTTTGCAGAACTATATTTCTAACTCAATCCAATCTTCATTTTTCTCCTCTAAATTGATTGTTTCTTGATTAATTGAATTTTGGAAATTCTCTGACAGATGTTCATTGACGAGCGTACTTAATTCTGAAAGCGTAATTCCCTCCATTAACTTGACTATTGGAATATCAACCTCTAAATCTCTTTGCACTTGGTTGCGTAACTCTAACATCATCAGAGAATCAAGACCGATCGTATCTAGCGGCTGCTGAATGTTAACAGTAGTTATTTGAGTCGATAAATTTAATTGCAACACCTGTGCTAATTCTTGCTGGAAGTAAGCTATTAAAATTTCTTGGCGATCGCTCGCTAACTCGACTTCGCTTAAGCGTTGCCAAATCTCGGTTCGCCGCTCTGAAGTTTGCGGTTGGGGTTGTGCCTGAGTTTCAATGTCCTTGAACAGCAATCCCCGTCCTTTCGCTTCATAGAGTTGCTTAAACCGCTGCCATTCCATATCTGCAACGACGGTTTGCACATTAGTTGTTCCCATCAGGTAATCTAGAGCAGCGATCGCCATTTCTGGTGATAATGCTCTGACACCGTTTTGAGCCAGCCAAGCTTGACCCTCTTCGGAAGCAGCCATACCATAACGGCTCCAAGGCCCCCAATTGATACTCAGAGCAGGTAATCCCTGGCTGTGCCGATAATGGGCAAGTCCATCGAGGAAATGATTGGCGGCGGCATAGTGGGCTTGTCCTTTAGAACCCCAAACTGCGGCGATTGAGGAGAAACTGACAAAAAATTCCAGGGGTATTTCCTTGGTTAACTCATGCAGTACCCAACCGCCCATCACCTTCGGGTGAAAAACAGCATCTAATTGACTGGGCTGCATTGATTCAATGGGTTGGATGTCAATGATGCCTGCCGCATGAACTACGCCCCGCAAAGGATGTGGACTGGTTTGAATTTCGGCGATTAATTTCCTCATAGCTGGGGCATCTGCTACATCAACGGTTGCGATTCGCACCTCTAAACCAGCTTGCTGCAAACGAGCGATCGCCTCTTGGGCTTGAGCAGAGGGCGCGTGCCGTCCTGTTAATACCAAATGCTTTGCGCCTGATTCAGCCATCCACTCTGCGACTGATAGTCCCA
This sequence comes from Nostoc sp., assembly GCF_036917375.1. Classification (GTDB taxonomy): domain Bacteria; phylum Cyanobacteriota; class Cyanobacteriia; order Cyanobacteriales; family Nostocaceae; genus Nostoc. Next base: position 58,591 of record NZ_JBALDN010000031.1, on the reverse strand, counting down.
AAGCTCCCAGACCACCGGAAATGAGGTAACTATTCTCTGCCTGAAAGGATAGGCGTTGGGTTCGCGTCATGGGTTGTTTGACTAAACGCGATCGCCAAACCTGTCCACTTCGCAAGGCTAAATGGTCTTCCCCTTGAGAATCAACCAGTTGACTCAGGAGTTGTTGGGCTTCGAGTTCTGGGGTGAGAGCATGAGTATCGAGGTCGATTAAACCACCCCAAATTTGAGGATGTTCTAGCCCAACCACACGAGCAAATCCCCACAGAGGAAGCTGTGGAAGTGCGATTTCTTTTACAGCTTGGGTTCCCCTAGTGGCAATCCAAAGGCGTGGCAATGTAGATTGAGTTGACTGGAGGAGCGTTGGCATTAGCCTTGCCGTCAGGCATCGCACTAACAATAACAGACTAGTACAGCCCTGAGTTGCAGTTTGGGCTAGTGCATCTAAACCCAAGGAATCTAAACTCCAAAGATGCACAATATATTCGGGGTAATTTGGAGCGATCGCTTCTTGATGTAAACGCTGAAAATCTTCTAAAACCAAGGGATTAACAGCATAAATATTAGTTCCTAAATGCTGATAACTATCTCCAGCAAAAACAATTGTGCAAGTGTGACCTTGCTGTTGTAACTCACTTGCCAATTGTTGACCAAGACCAGTGGCATCAGCCAAGATTAACCAGTGACTTTCAGCAGTTTGATTTGCTAGGTGCAGTTGTGGCGGCAAATCTCGCCAAGGTTGCCACTCTAATTGATACAGCCAATCTTGAATTTCTGTTTTACCTTGCTCTTGCAGGATGCGGAGCAGTGTCCGGCGGTTCGTTCGTTTACCAGACGAACCCTCTACCCGCACGATAACAGTGCCATCTTCGTCCAGCGAGTAACCGTTTTGGGTAATTACTTGCTGATTCATCCCAGCTACTTTATCCAGTTGCGTGTAGCTCCACAAACGTTGAGGATTCGCTGGACGGCGGTAAAGTTCTGCCCGCTTAAATCCAATCGGTAGATAGATATCATCTTCACCAATATTGTAGGAAAGTACAGCATTAATAGTATGGGCGCTGGCATCCATTAGCACTGGATGGATAATATATTGGTTTGCTTCATCTGCCAGTTGGGGCGGTAATTGTAAAGAAGAAAGAGAGGCGTTTTGGTCAGCATCTAACCAAAATGCTTGTACAGCATGGAAGTCTGAGCCATAGTTGAACCCGATCGCATCAAGTCGTTGATAATTACTCTCAATGCTGTTGCCTGGATTGGTATACTGCTGCTGTAAAAGTGCTATGTCGATAACTTCAGGCGGCTTTGTCTGTTCGGGTTTCGATAACTTGCCAGAAGTATGGAGATGCCAGACAATTTCGCTTTGAAGATCGTCTGACTCGGCAGTATCCAAGCGAGTGCTGAGAATTTCAAAACGGTAAACATTGGCTGTTTCTGCTCTAAGAATTGTCTGAACTGTCCGCACTTCATCTTCTTGCAAAATCAAAGCCTGATGAATGGTGACATCCTCAATAATTAAATGGTCGCATTTGAGAACATTCACACCAGCCGCAAAAATGATTTCCGCATAAGCCACGCCTGGCAGTACAATCCTGCCGAAAACGCGATGATGGTTCAGATAGCTAGGATTTTTGGCACTGAGTTGGGATTCAAAACAAACGATTTGAGTGGAACTTGCTAACCGCAATCTTTGACCCAACAGAGGATGATGAAGTGGGGATTGGCTGGATTTGGACTCTGGTGTTTTCTGTTGTAAGGCGGTGCTGACTTTGCTTTCATCTACCCAATAAGGTTCTCGTTGGAATGGGTATGTGGGCAAAACTACTTTCTTTCTGGGATAGGGGCGCTCAAACTCCTGCCAATCAACTTTTACACCTTGAGTATAAAGCTGGGCTAAACTCTGGAACATCTGGGGTAAATCTGGTTGACTAAACCGTAAGGAAGGCAGCCAAGCGATCGCACTTTCCGGTAAGCTTTGCCGCCCCATACCAATTAAAATTGGGCTTGGGCCAATCTCCAGGCAATGGGTAACTCCTTGTTGTACTAAGGTCTGGAGACTTTCCAGAAACCGAACTGGCTGTTGGATATGATTAACCCAATGTTGGGCAGTAGCTAACACTTCATTTTCTACTCGTCCGCTAACGTTAGAAATCAAAGTTAGCTGAGGCGGTTGATAATTCACTCGATTTGCTACTTGGGCAAACGCTGCTTGCATCGGTGCCATCAACGGCGAGTGGAAAGCGTGGGACACGAGCAGAGGTTTGCAGACTATGCCGTTGGCTTCTAGGGTTTGCGCGATCGCTTTGATGGCCTCTGTCTCACCAGAAATTACCACATTTTGTGGGCTGTTCACCGCCGCAATAGCGACGCGATCGCTGTATGGATCTAAAAACGGTCGAATCTGAGACTCGGAAGCAAAAACTGCCACCATTTTGCCACCAGGTACAGCTTGCATCAGTCGTCCCCGTGCGGCAATTAATTTCAGTCCCTCTTTTAAACTAAAAACTCCCGCAATACAAGCGGCTACATACTCCCCAACACTATGCCCCAAAACTACATCTGGCTGAATTCCCCAGGATTGCCAGAGTTGAGCTAAAGCATATTCTAGAGCAAACAGGGCAGGTTGCGTATAAGCTGTTTGTTGCAGTAATCCTGTCGCCTTTTCTTTCTCTGTTGTTGGGTATAAAATCTCCAACAAGGGAATTTCTAACTCAGTGCGTAAAATCGCCTCACATTCCTGTAGTGCTTGGCGAAACTTAGGTTCAGTTTGATATAAGGTCTTTCCCATACTTACATACTGAGAACCTTGACCTGTAAACAAAAATGCGATTTTGGGATTCCGGCGCTGGTTGGGCAGGTAGCCTCGGAAAATCCCTCCAAGCTCTTCCCTATTCCCTATTCCCTGTTTCCTGTTCCCTTCAACACCAATATGAGCCAATTTTTCCCCTAATTCAGTGGTCGAGGTGACAGCGATCGCCACGCGATGGTCAAATTGTCCACGTCCGGTATTGACACTAAAGCAAATATCTGATACTGCAAGTTGTGGGTGACGCAATAAGTAATCTTGATATTGCTGAGATAAATCCTGCAATGCGCGTTCGCTTTGGGCAGATAAGGTAAATAGATGAATGGGGCGCCCAGAAGAGGCAGGGGGGCAGAGGGGATGGGGGGCAGAGGAGAAAGATTCTTTATTACTCCTCTGCTCCTCTGCTCCCCTGCTCCCCTGCTCCTCTAATGGGGCTTCTTCCAACACCACATGGGCATTAGTGCCGCTAAAGCCAAAGGAACTTACCCCAGCGATGCGACTGTCAGTCGCAGGTTGCCAAGGCATCAGTTGTATAGGAATCTTGATGGGTAATGATTCCCAATCTATATATGGATTCAGTTGCCGCAGATGCAGGTGAGGCGCAATTTGCTGATGTTGTAACTGCAAGACTACTTTGATTAAACCAGCAATTCCCGCCGCCGCTTCCAGATGCCCCAGGTTCGTTTTCACAGAACCCACAACTAAAGGTTGCGTTTGGGCATGACTAGCTGCAAACACAGCGCCCAAAGCTCCTATTTCGATGGGATCGCCTAATGTTGTACCAGTACCATGAGCTTCGATATAGCTAATATCAGCTGATGTTAATTGGGCATTCTCCAAAGCTTGACGGATGACTCCTTGCTGGGATGGCCCGCTAGGAACCGTTAACCCGCTAGTGCGCCCATCCTGATTAATCGCAGAACCACGAATCACAGCCAAAATCCGATCGCCATCGGCAACTGCATCGCTCAATCGCTTGAGTATCACCATACCGCACCCTTCAGAGCGAACAAAGCCGTTGGCAGCAGCGTCAAAAGTTTTACAGCGACCGTCCACAGAAAGCATTCGCGCCTTGGAGAAGCTAATGGAGACTTCAGGCGAAAAAATACGGTTCACTCCCCCGGCTATTGCCAGATTGCTCTCGCGATCGCGCAGACTTTTACAAGCCAAATGTACAGTCACTAAGGAGGAAGAACAGGCTGTATCAACAGATAAGCAAGGGCCTGTCAACCCCAAAATATAAGCAAGACGACCCGATGCGATACTATGAGCGTTACCCGTACTGATGTAGGCATCCATTTCTGCCAAATCGAGTTTGCCAAGACGACGGGTATAGTCATCATTACAAATGCCAAGAAATACGCCAGTTTTAGTTTTTGCTAACTGTTGAGGATTCACAGTGGCATTTTCCAGTGCTTCCCAACTGACTTCTAAAAGTAATCGCTGTTGAGGATCGAGGGCGATCGCTTCTCTGGGAGAAATCCCAAAAAAGTGGGGATCGAATTCCTTTAAATTGCCGACAAATCCCCCATAACGGGCGTACATTTTCCCTGGAGTGTCGGGGTTAGGGTCATAATACTCATCCAGATGCCAGCGATCGCTCGGTACTTCGGTAATGGCATCAACCTCTTGGCATAAAAGCTCCCAAAAGGCATCGGGACTATCCGCACCACCGGGAAATCGGCAACCCATGCCAATAATAGCGATTGGCTCATTTGAGGGAGAGGGCAGGGGGGCAGGGGGGCAGGGGGGCAGAGGGGCAGGGGAGGCAGGGGAGGCAGGGGAGGATGAAGAAGATGGAGAGGAAATCTTTCCCTGCCCTCCTCTCTCCCCAGACTTCTCTATCTCCCCATCTCTCCTGTTCCCTATTCCCTGTTCCCTTTCATTTATGACTAAGTTGGCAAGATAATCCACCAACTCGCCCACAGTGGGATAGTCAAAGGCAGCCGTTGAGGGGATGGATACTCCCAAACTCGTCTGCAAGCGATTTCTCAGTTCCACAGAGGTCAGAGAATCCATACCCAGTTCAAAAAAGCCTTGCCCAAGAGCGATCGCCTGCCCCGACTCTAGACCTAGCACCTGAGCAACTTGGGTTTGGACATGATTCACCAGTAGTTCTCGCCGTTGACTGTTCGCAACCGCAGCCAATTTCTGGAGGAAGTCACCCTCAACAGGGCGAGTGCTAAGTTCAGCAGCCCCTTGCCAATCCTGATAAAAGGGCTGAGACAACCACCGTCGCAGTTCTGGAGACCATTGCAACGGCGCAGCCCCAACATTTACTGCGGCTGTTGACATCAAGTGTTCCAGAATTTCCAGCACTTGCTCTGGAGCGATCGCCCCCAATCCCAGATTTTGTCCGCGAATATCGGCTTGTTGTTTTGCCGCAGCTCCGACTTGGGAGACAGCACCCCAGTTGATGCTCAAGCCAGGCAGCCCCAAGGTGCGGCGATAATGTACCAAGGCATCCAAAAAAGCATTCGCTGCCGCATGATTGCCTTGACCAGGAGAGCCAAACAAAGCAGCTATGGATGAAAACAGCACAAAGAAGTCAAGTTGGTGAGCTTGGGTCAACTGATGTAAATTCCAGGCTCCTTGCACCTTGGGAGCCATGACAGGCATAAATCGTTGCCAACTTTGCTGCAACAGTACCCCGTCATCCAGAACGCCAACGGCATGAATTATCCCTTTGAGCGGAAAGAGAAAGCGATCGATATCGGCAATGACATTGGATATGGCTTCAAAGTTAATCACATCGGCTGTGGCAATCGTCACGGTAGCCCCTGCATCTACTAATGCTGCAACCTGAGCTTGAGCTTCTGCTTGAGGGCTACTGCGGCTCAACAGAACTAAGTGTTTAGCTCCCCGCTCTACCATCCAGCGTGCCACTAGCAATCCTAAGCCTCCCAGCCCCCCAGTAATTAAGTAAGTTCCCTCGTCTGAGAAAGAAAGAACAGTTCCCTGTTCCCGTTCGGCTACGCTCACGGCAAGCCTGTTCCCCGTTCCCTGTACCCTTTGATTGGGAGCAAATTGGCTACGGGCTAACCGTGCCACATAACGCTTGCCTTCTCGAAACGCCACCCCATTTTCTGCGGTGCGATCGCAAATTTCTGCCCAAAGTGCTGTTGTTTGGACTTCTACATCCGCATTGGGATCGAGATCGATGCAGGTGCATTCTAATTCTGGATGTTCTAGAGTAATCACCTTACCCAAACCCCAAACAGCAGATTGGGCAATAGATGACATCAAAGGAGCATTCCCCGGTACTGGTTGAGTTCCTTGAGTGACAATCCACAGACGGGGCAGTGTAGATAACCCTGCTTTCAGTAAACCTTGGACTAAATGCAGGGTTGTCCCGCATCCGATTTCTGAGGCTGCTGCTAGCGTTTCCCCATTCTCTAAACTCCAGCACTGGATTACGCCTTGTAAGGGAGCCTGCGCCGCAACTTGGGCAATGAGTTCAACAAAAGCTTTCGGGTCGGTGGGGTCGATCGCCACATCATCCGGTTGGCATGGCTGGAATCCTGATTTGGGAACGACCAACTTACAAATGTCTCCTGCATCTCGGCAGCGTTGAGCTAGTTGCTGACCGATACCAGTGCGATCGCCCAGTATAATCCAACTTTTCGGGGTGGACTGAGCAACCGCAACTGCGGACGCACGCCCAACAATCAAATTTTGCTGGGAAAAGGCATTTTCTGGAGAGCGATCGCCTGGAAAAGTGGCCACTTGCTCAAATCCATTTTCTCTGAGCAGTTGACTCCATTGAGTTTGACTGACCAAGGGATAGTCCGGTCGAATGTCACGATCCTGAAACTTCCACCACCCCTCCAGCAAGCCGAAAGTCAGGTCTAGCCAACGTTGGCTTGCAGTACCCTCTAACAGCAGCAGCAGTCCCCCTGGAGCTAGTAACTGCCGGACGTGCTGCAAACTTTGGTGCAGATTGGTTGTGGCATGGAGGACATTCACCGCGATCGCAACATCAAATTGATGAGATGCAAATCCTTGGGATGCAGGATCGCGTTCAATATCTAGGGTTTGATAGCGCACAAAGGGGTAATCTCGGAACTTCTCCTTTGCCTGACTCAGAAATAAAGATCCCAAGTCAGTAAAGACGTATTCTGTTTGCTGGGGATGAAGTTGAGGCAAGAGGTAACTAGTAGTTCCCCCAGTACCAGCCCCAATTTCTATCAATCTCACCCCTCGCTCGCTGGGTAGTGCTGCCAAGGCGTGAGCGATCGCTTTCTCAACGAGGGTGTTCGCTACTGTTGCACCAGGGGCATCTTGATAAAGGTACGTAGCTGAAGCTAAGTCGCCATTGGGAAAAATTAATTGTAGGGGATCGCAATCACCCCGCAGCACAGCACTCAATTGCTCGCCGCATCGAGTCAACAGCGTCAGTTCCACTTCTGCATCGGCATAGCTGATTTCCTCTGGCGTTTCCCAAACTGGACATTGCCGGACTTGCCAGCGATCGCCACTGTCTTGCAAAATATTTTCCTCTGCTAAGATTTGCAAGAGCCGATGAAAAAGCCGCTGTTGTTGAGGTATAATTCCAAGGTGTTGGATGAGCGCCGCTTCTGAAATCGCATCTCCAAGCTGGAATTGCCACCCCAAAGTTTGTAGAGCTTGCCAAATATACCTGACGCTGAGACTTTCTAACTGCTGTAAAAACTGCCCATAAGGTTCGAGATTGACCTGAGCAATTAGATTCAACAAATCTGGAGTGAGTTTCTCAGCAATTTCTCCAGGCGTTGCCAAAAATTCTGGTGCTAATGGCTGCCCAAACCTAGCTTGCAGCCGCCATTCCACCTCATAAAGCCAATCGGCTAGGGTTTGGCGATCGCTCTCGCCCACAGCCAGGACAGTAGCTCGCCTAGATCGCAATCCTTCTAATGTGGCAAAAACCGTGCCATCAGAGTCTAGAAGTACCAAATTGGCTTTTAGAGTTGCGTCGTTCGATTTTGGATTTTGGATTTTGGATTTTGGATTGTCCTCTAGATTGTCGTTGGTGGCTTGAGACCTTTCGGCATTTTCTGGGATTAGTTTTTGGCTGTAGCACAAACAGCGATCGCTCGGACTGCGGTAAAAGCGCAATCGATCTACTCCAAACGGCAAATAGGTTTCGCGCTCAACCTTTTGAAACAACGCAGCACTGAAACCACCTACCTGAACGCAACCATCGAGTAAAATCGGATGAATCGTATAGGGAATGCTTTCGCCCATCCATTCCTGGGGTAATTGGTAAGAATAGAGAGCATCGCTGTCTCCATAGTGGATTTGTTGCAAGGCTCTCAAAGGCGGATCGATGTCGATGCCGAGAGATTCTAAAAGCTGGTAAAAGTCGTCAGCCAATAGTTCTGTAGACAGTCGCCCTTGAATGGCTGCTATGTCAACCTGGAGAGGAGATTGGGGTTGGGTATCGACAGCAACTTTACCCGATACATGCAAGGTTTCCATCGGTTTAGCTGCTTCGCCAACCTTTGTTAAACTAAAAATTTTAAAAGCTGCCGCAGTTGCCGTTTCTAGTGTTACGACTAGCTGGAGTGCTTTGTTTTCACCTGCTGGTAAGATTAACGGTTGCTGCACCAACACATCTTCTAAAACTAACGCCGATGTACCGAAAACAGCTATGCCTGCAAAGAGAGCCATCTCAAAAAAACTGGCTGCTGGTAAAATTACCTGGTCATAAACTCGATGGTACTGAATGTAGGCTGGGCGATCGCTGCTAATTTCCGATTCAAACCGGATTTCTTGAGAACCCGCTAAATACACCTGCCGTCCTAGCAATGGATGCGTTCGATTTTGGATTTTGGATACTTCGACTTCGCTCAGTACAAGTTTTGGATTTTGGATTGTCTGCCTTACTTCAGTCTGGGAATTGGAATGAGGAAAAATTTCGTTTCGTTCAATCCAATAGCGTTGTCTTTGAAAGGGATAGGTGGGCAAAGTGACCTTTTGGTGGGCATAGTCGCGCTCAAAGCCTGACCAATCAATTGCGACCCCTCGCACATACAACTGTGCCAAATTTGCTAACAATTGCTGCCATTCATCTTCCCCTGGCTGTAAACTAGCCAGCCATAGCACTTCGCTTTCAGGAAGGCTAACTCCCATATCCGACAGCATTGGCTGTAGTCCAATTTCCAGAAAAATTTTGTAACCTTCTGTGTGGAGTGTCTGTATGCTTTGAACAACCGTTTCCGGTTGGCGCAGGTGATTAACCCAATATTGCCCACAGGCGATGTCTGCATTCACAATTTCACCAGTAACGTTACTGACAATGGGTAATCTTGGTGAATGGTAGGCGATCGCCTCTGCTATGGTTGCAAATTTTTCAGATAATTGACTACGGGCAACAATCAGCCTCAGTCCATCTTCTAAACTGAAAACTCCTGCCAAACAAGCAGCAACATATTCACCTACACCATCTCCCATAAGAATACTTGGCTTGACACCCCAAGATTGCCACATTTGTGCTAAGGCAAACTCAAAAGCAAATATTGCCACTTCGCTATCAGCCGTTTCCTGTGTGCTTGTGAATGGATAAAGTATCTCTAGCAGATTTTTATTCCCCAAGGAATGTAAGATGTTCGCGCACCTATCTAAGGTTTGGCGGAATGTCGGCTGAGTTTGATATAGTTGCTGACCTATACCGATGTATTGCGATCCTTGTCCAGTAAATAGAAAAGCAACTTTGGGTGATGTTGTACTAGTTTGCCCAGAGTAAACACCTGAAACTTGTTTTTGAGCTATCAATTGCCCTAGTTTTTGCCTCAGTTCGTTTGAGGAACTGCTTACAACAGCTAAACGGTGCTTAAAATGCGATCGCCCAGTATTGGCGCTAAAACAAACATCAGCTAACTCTAATTCTGGCGTATTTTCCAGGTAAGCTCGATACGCTAAAGCCAACTGCAATAAAGCCGTTTCACTCTTTGCTGACAAGCCCAAAAGATGGAGGGGACGCTCAGAAGAGGCAGGGGGGGAGAGGGGATGGGGGGCAAAGGAGAAAGATTCTTTATTACTCCTCTGCTCCTCGGTCACTGAGCGTAGCCGAAGTGCTGCTCCCCTGCTCCCCTGCTCCTTTAATGGCGCTTCTTCCAGCACCACATGGGCATTTGTGCCACTGAAACCGAAGGAACTAACCCCGGCTATTCTTGGCGTATTGCCCCGCAACCAGTCCTTTATCTGTGTCGGAATCACCACAGGTAAATCTGCCCAGTTGATGTGTGGGTTGGGTTGATGGAAATGTAGGTGGGGGGCGATCGCTTGGTGTTGCAACTGCAAGACAATCTTGATTAATCCAGCGATACCTGCGGCAAATTCTGCGTGTCCAATGTTGGTTTTGACTGAGCCTAAATTCAGGGGTTGGCTTTGGGAATGACTAGAGCCAAAAACAGCACCTAACGCCCCCACTTCAATGGGATCTCCTAAAGAAGTACCTGTACCGTGAGCCTCAATGTAGCTCACTTGTGCAGGTTCAACGCCACCATTTTTTAGCGCCTGACGAATCACCGCCTCTTGAGAGGGGCCATTAGGTACGGTGAGTCCCCCACTTGGCCCATCTTGGTTAACCGCAGAACCCCGAATTAAGGCGAGGATGCGATCGCCATCACGCTGGGCATCAGATAGCCGCTTCAGGGCAATCATTCCACAGCCTTCAGACCGGACGTAACCGTTAGCCTGAGCATCAAATGTTTTACAGCGACCGTCAGGGGCAAGCATCCCCGCTTGGGAGAAAATGACACTGGTGGCTGGAGATAGCATGAGATTTACACCCCCCGCCAAAGCAAGATGGCACTCCTGCAAACGTAAACTTTGGCAAGCTAAATGAACAGCGACCAATGAAGAGGAACAGGAGGTATCTACAGCTAAACTGGGGCCTGTTAAACCCAACACATAGGAAATCCGGCCTGCCGCCACACTGAGGGCATTGCCAGTACCTATATAGGCATCTGACACTCCGGCTTGTTCTAAGTGCCGAGCGTAATCATTGGCCCCAATCCCCACAAAAACGCCCGTCAGACTGTTAAATAATTTTTGGGGAACAATATGAGCCTGTTCGAGAGTTTCCCAGCTAACTTCGAGTAACAAACGTTGCTGGGGGTCTAAGTAGGTGGCTTCACGAGGGGAAAGACCGAAGAATTGGGGGTCAAAACTGCCAATCTCGTCCTCAAGAAAACCACCATCAGCAACGGAAATTTTCCCAGGTGTTTGCGGTCTGGGGTCATAGTAATCGTCAATGCGCCAACGCGATAGCGGTACTTTGGTAATAGCATCAGTGCCATTGTGTAGCATCTGCCAAAAAGACTCAGGATCTTTAACACCGCCGGGAAATCGACAACCCATACCGATGATGGCGATCGGTTCAGCCTTGGCATACTCTAGGGCATCCAGCTTGCTTTGGAGTTGCTCTAGTGCTAGTAATGCTCGTTTTGTGGGAGAGAGGGTTGGTTCTTGATTTGTAGCCATCTTAAAAATGGGGAATGGGGAATGGGGAATGAGGAATGGGGAAAGAGTATGTGTATTAATTTTGTCTAAGTACTTAACTGGGAAATTTTAGGAATTAGAACTTAAGGTCTTCTAGCTTTTTCAGCAGCAGTGCTTCTGCCTCATCTTCTGAAACTGCTAATATCTGTTGCCTCTGAGCCGCTACAGCATCTACCTCCTCTGATAGTTCTAATGGCTGAAGCGGAATCACGTTTTCAGCCAGATAGTCGAGCAGTGCTGCGAGCGTCGGATAATCGAACAGCAGCGTTGAACGCATGGCATAGCCCAAGCTTGTCTGCAAACGATTTTTCAACTCTACCGCCGTTAACGAATCTAGCCCCAGGTCAAAAAGTCTTTGCTGCGGCTCTACTTGTTGAGGGTTGGACAGACCCAAGACTTTGGCAATCTCGCTTTGCAGGTAAGCTCTGAGTAACTCCCGGCGTTCTTCAATTGGAGCGGCTTGCAACTGCTGGAGTAGTTCATCTTTGTACTGTTGGTCGGCTTCAACAACTTTGAAACTCTGCAACATTGGCACTTTTACTCCTGGTGCTATTTGAGCTAGCAACTGCTGCCAGTTCACAAACATAACCCCAACCTGAGTTACATCCTGCACCAATAACGCTTCTAATGCTTGTAAACCCCGCTCTGGTGAAATCGTTCCTAGACCATGACTCTGCATTCGGCTCTGATGTTGGTTTTCTAATTGTGCTACCATCCCCCCTTGCTCCCAAGGCCCCCAGTTAATGCTCAATCCTGCCAGTCCTTGCTGTCGGCGATAGTGAGACAACCCATCAAGAAAGGCATTGGCGGCAGCATAGTTGCCCTGCCCTGGTGAGCCGAGAAGGGATGCTGCTGATGAGAAGCAAACAAAAAAGTCTAGGGGTAAGGCTTGAGTAAGCTGATGCAAAAGCCAAGCTCCTCGCACCTTTGCAGCCATAACCCTAGTAAACCGCTCCCAACTTTGCTGTTGGAGAATGCCATCATCCAAAATCCCAGCTGCATGGATAATTCCTCGCAATGTTGGCAATGCCTCTATCTTCTTCAGGAGTGCAGTGACATCGGACTGGCTAGAAACGTCGGCTTGCTCTACAAGTACTTGCACTCCCGCTTGTTCCAACTTGGCGATCGCTGCTAGGGCTATTAGTGATGGCTCCCGACGACCAGATAGTATGAGGTGGCGAGCGCCTTTGTCTGCCAACCACTGGGCAACTTGTAGACCTAATGTTCCCAATCCACCGACAATAAGATAACTCGCTGACTCTGCAATAGAAACTCGATCGTTTCTCATCTGTTGTCGAGAGCGAACTAATCTAAGTACATGGCGCTGTCCCTGACGGTGGGCAATTTGGTCTTCACCGTCTGGGGAGAAGAGTTCATCCACGATCGCATTCAGATTCAATGAAATAGAGCCATTTAGGTCAAGGTCTAATCGGCGACAGTTCAGGTAAGGATACTCCACAGCGATCGCCCGTCCTAATCCCCATAATGGTGTTTGCTGTAGTTGAGTTATAGTTTCTGTGCCTACTGCTTGAGTACCTTTTGTAACTAGCCACAGTTGAATTTTTTCCGTGTTTTCGTGCGGCTCTAGTGCTTGGACTAGGTGTAAAACACTGGCACAGCCAAGGATTTGCGATCTCTCTAATTCATCTAGATCCAGTTCTGGTGAGGAAGCACTCTCTAAAGACCACAGATGAATTACACCTTGCAATTTTGTTTGTCGATCGCAACTTGCCTGTAGTAACCGATTAAAGTCATCTGGTGCTAGAGGATTAATCTGGAAATGTCTCTCATCTAGCTGCTGATAGTTTTCCCCGACTGTGACAACTGTACAACTTCCTCCGTGCTGGGTTAACTGCTGGCTGAGTTGTTCGCCAAGTTCAGAGTCTGCAAAAATCAGCCAATGCCCGACTGCAAACTTCTCTGTTGCATCTGTAATTTTGGCAGGAAGAGACTTAATCTGCCAGTCAAGTTCATACAACCAGTTGCTAATATCTGGCTTGATCATGCGCTCTAAAGATTGCTTAGTGGTGCGACGCATGGCAAAACCTTCTATTTCAACTACCACCACTCCACTAGGATCGACTAACTGGATATCACTACTCAAAATTTCATTCTCTGAAGCGATCGCATTTCTAGCTTGGGCTTGTCCCCATAACTGACGGTTAGCTCGTCGATAAACTTGCAGACGCTCAATGCCAACTGGCAGGTAGGGGAAAGAGCGATCCGCTTCTTGGAGTGTAGCCGCACCAGCCAACTGAAGTCCAGCATCCAGCAGAATGGGATGGATTTGGTATCCTTGTGTAGCATTCATACCCGTCTCTTTTGGCAGTTCGATTTGGGCATAACCTTGTCCGGCTTTGCTCCGTAACTGCTGTAGGGAATGGAAACAGGGCCCAAATGAAATACCTTGTTCTTGCGATCGCTGATAAAAAGCTTCAGGGTCAATATACTTATCATGAGATAGCCATTCTGTCAAATCAATAGTTTTTGGTACAGCCCCGACTTTACCCGCAAACATTGTCCCTGTAGCATGGATAGTCCAGGGATTTGTTAGGGAGGAATCACGGCTGCAAATCTCGAAGCCATAACCCTGATTTTCTAAGGGCTGTAAAACTACTTGGACAATCTTTTGCTGGTGTGTTTCTAAAATTAGAGGTTGGGCGATCGCTACATTTTCCAGCACGATACAATCCGATTGAAAAATATTAGTTGCTGCGGCGATCGCCATTTCTAAATAAGCTGCACCTGGAAATATTACCTGCTCAAATATCCGATGGTCAGCTAAATAAGCAGGAGATGATGCACTAATCATAGATTCAAAGAAAATCTCTTTAGTACGGCTGGCTAGTTGTAATCTCTCACCAAGTAAGGGATGCAGGTTATAACTTGGCTTCCTTGTTTTCTGGGGTGGAGTTTCTACCCAATATCGCTGCCTTTGAAAAGGATAAGTTGGCAATTTCACCTTACGGTGGTGGTAGTCGCTCTCAAATCCCATCCAATCTATCTTTGCGCCTAAAACATACAATTGTCCTAAGCTGGAGAGTATTTGTTGCCATTCTTCTTGTCCAATTCGCAACGATGGCAACCACACGCCCCTATCATCAGGTAAACACTGACGACCCATACTTAATAAAATCGGTTGCGAACCACATTCAAGAAATACTTCATAACCCTGTTGGTGTAATGTCTGCATACTGGCTGCAAAGTTCACAGGTGCGAGAATGTGGCGACACCAATATTCCGATGTCATTACTTCCTCGATGGCAATTGTGCCTGTGATATTAGAGATGAATTTTAGCTGCGGTGAATGATAAGTAATTTGTCGAGCGACTTGCTCAAATTCTGGCAGCATCGGTTTCATCAGTGGCGAGTGAAAAGCATGGGAAACTTGTAATTGTTTGCTTTTTACCCCAAGTTTTTCTAATTCGGCAACAATGGCTTGTACTGTGGCTGTTTGACCGGAAATGACTGTACTTTGAGGACTGTTAATAGCTGCAATTGATACTTGTTCTGAATATGGGGCAATTATTTCTCTGACTTGTGCGACTGGCATAAATAACGATACCATCATGCCCTCAGTCGCTAATTGCTGCATCAACCGCCCCCTGGCAGCAATTAGTTTCAGTGCATCTTCTAGGCTAAAGACTCCAGCAATACAAGCGGCTACATACTCACCCGCACTATGACCTATTACTGCACTAGGTGTAATTCCCCAAGATCGCCAAAGTTGATAAAGGGCGTATTCTATGGCAAATAAGGCGGGTTGAGTATAAGCTGTTTGATTTAAAAGTGAATCTGTTTGAGGATACAGTATTTCTAATAAAGGAATTTCTAGTTCCGAACGTAGAATTTCGTCGCATTGCTGAAGTGCTTTTCTAAAAGTTGGTTGGGTTTGATAGAGTTTTTGCCCCATCCCCGCATACTGGGAACCTTGTCCTGTGAATAGGAAGGCGATTTCTCGATCGCATACCCTACCTGAACTAATCGCGATCGCTGTTCGTCCTTTGTTTCCAGATTGAATAGAGTTCAGCTGTTCGACTAGCTCGTTCGTTGAACCTGCAACGATCGCCATTCGATAGTCAAAGTGCGATCGCCCAGTATTCGCACTAAAACAAACATCAGCTAACTTTAATTCCGGCGTAGTTTCCAGGTAAGTTCGATACGCTAAAGCCAACTGCAATAAAGCCGTTTCACTCTTCGCTGACAGGCTAAAAAGATGCAGGGGACGCTCAGAAGAGGCAGCAGGGCAGAGGGGACGGGGGGCAGAGGAGAAAAATTCTTTATTACTCCTCTGCTCCTCGGTCACTGAGCGTAGCCGAAGTGCTGCTCCCCTGCTCCCCTGCTCCTTTAATGGTGCTTCTTCCAGCACCACATGAGCATTTGTACCGCTAAAGCCAAATGAGCTAACCCCTGCCAATCGAGGCTTTTCTCCCCGAACCCAAGCCATGCCATTTGTCGGTATGGCGATCGCTAGTTTGCTCCAGTCAATGTAGGGATTAGGTCGCTTGAGGTGTAAGTGGGGAGCGATGCTGTCATGCTGAAGCTGTAGCACGACTTTTATTAGTCCAGCAATTCCGGCTGCTCCTTCTAGATGTCCGATATTAGTTTTTACAGAACCAACTATCAAAGGGCGATCGGGTGAATGACTGCTGCTAAATACTGCTCCTAGCGCTCCCATCTCAATCGGATCGCCCAAAGATGTGCCTGTGCCATGAGCTTCAATATAGCTGACTTGGGCTGGCTCGATACCGCTTGCTGCTAGGGCACGACGAATTACAGCTTGTTGCGAAGGGCCATTAGGAACTGTCAGCCCACTAGTATGCCCGTCCTGGTTGATAGCAGAACCGCGAATTAAGGCCAGAATATTATCTCCAGCAGCGATCGCATCAGATAAACGTTTGAGCAAAATAACGCCGCAACCTTCAGAGCGGACAAAGCCATCAGCACTAGCATCGAAGGTTTTGCAGCGTCCATCGGCAGACAGCATTCGTGCTTTTGTAAAGTTAATATTGAATACTGGCGATAAGAGTCGTTGGACTCCGCCAGCGATCGCCACATCACACTCTTGATTACGCAGACTTGTACAAGCCAAATGCACAGCTACTAAGGAAGAAGAACAGGCTGTATCTACAGATAGACAGGGGCCAGTTAATCCTAGCAGGTAAGACAATCGCCCAGAGGCAATACTGTGAGAGTTTCCAGTTGCTAGGTAGGCATCAATCCGCTCCTCTCCTTGGTTAAAGAGATTCTGGGTATAGTCATTGCTACAAATGCCAATGAAAACACCCGTTAAAACTTTCCCCAAAGCTTCAGGGGTAACTGCGGCTGCTTCTAGGGTTTCCCAAGTAACTTCCAACAGGAGGCGTTGTTGCGGATCGAGGGATATGGCTTCGCGGGCAGAGATGCCAAAGAAATGGGGGTCAAATTCTTGCGGGTTATTGACAAAACCCCCATAGCGTGTATTCATCTTCGCTGGCGCATCGGGATCGGGGTCATAGTAGGCGTTGATATCCCACCGATCGCCAGGAACTTCAGCGATCGCATCTTTACCCTGTTGGAGTAGTTGCCAGAACATTTCCGGATCGTTTGCGCCACCTGGAAAGCGGCAACCAATACCGATAATCGCGATCGGTTCAGTCTTGGCACTCAAGAGGGCGTTCAGCTTGGCCTTCTGCTCCCGAATTTCGAGCAAAGCGTCTTTGAGAAGTTTGGCATAGTCCGGTTGAGGATTACTCTGACTCATTAACTCCACCTCCGTATAGTTCATCAGCAAGTAATGCTGCCAACTCCTCTTGGGACAAATCAGCTAAATCTGCATCGCTGGTTTGAGGTATTTCCGTTGTTTCCGGTGCAGCTGACTGGTCATCGGGTAATAGATGGTCACTGAGCGACTTGTGCCGAGCGAAGTCGAGGTAAGCCGAAGTTTGCTGCACTAGGTAATTAACCAGAGTCTCGATTGTGGGATAGTCCATAATCGCTGTTGCTGGCAGTGAGTATCCTAAACTCCCTTGTAATCGGTTTTTTAACTCCACAGCAGTTAGTGAGTCCATTCCCAAGTCAAAAAAGCCTGCCTTTTCATTAATGGTATTTGCTGAAGCCATACCCAATATATGAGCTACTTGCTGTTGTACGTGGTTTAACAGCAACCGTCGTCGATCGCTAGGCAATGCTGTCCGCCATTGTTGCAGAAATTCCGACTCGATTTTGACAGATGCAGAGTCGGTTTTCTCTTGCCAATCTGCTAAGAAACGGTAGTTTAACCAATGGGACAAGCCCTGTTTATTAGACCAATCAATAGCAACTAACCCGACTTCTACGGCTTCTGGTTGCTTCAGCAATTGTTCTAGGGCTAGTAAGACCTGTTGCGGTTGAATCGGTTTTATTCCTAGCTGTTGCCCACGCACGTCAGCCCCTTGTTTTGCCGCTTCTCCGATTCTGGACACTGTTCCCAAGTGCAGACTTTGACCAGGTAAACCGAGCGATCGCCGATAGTGGGCAAATCCATCTAGGAACGCATTCGCTGCGGCATGATTGGCTTGTCCAGGGACACCGAGCAATGAAGAAACCGAGGAAAACAAGATAAAGAAATCTAAAGTATCCCCTTGCGTTAATTGATGCAAATTCCAAGCTCCTTGCACCTTGGGAGCCATCACACGAGAAAATTTTTCCCAACTCTGATGCTGCAATGTGGCATCATCGAGCATTCCGGCTGAGTGAATAATACCTTTTAAGGTTGGCAGAGATTGGTGAATATGACTAAATACACGGCTCATGGCTTCATAATCGGCAACATCAGCTTGGATGACTGTTACCCCAACGCCAGTTTGTGCGATCGCGTTAATTTGTTTTTGCGCCGCTTCATTAGCTGGGCTACGACTGACTAATACTAGATGTTTGCCGCCTTTGTCTACTAACCATTGAGCGACTAATAATCCCAGCCCACCCAAGCCACCTGTAATTAAATAAGTGCCGTCGCCAGAAAAGGATAAGGCTGGGGGGCAGGCTTGCCGTGAGCGTAGCCGAACGGGAGCAGGCTTGCCGTGAGCGTAGCCGAACGGGAGCAGGGGAGAGGAACAGGTTTGTTGAGTCCAAAAATTAGGATAATTTATTTTTTGGAGTTCCCTTCCTGGCTCATCTTCCTGAGTAACAACAATTTTGCCAATATGCTTGGCTTGTTGCATATAGCGAAAAGCTTGTACAGTCTGCTGAATGGGGAATATTGTTAATGGTGAGGGTTGAAAATGACCACTGGCAAACTTCTGAGTAATTTCTTTGAGCAATGAATGTATTAAATCTGGTTGCTCTTGAGCAGTACGTACCAAATCGAAAGTTGTGTAATTAATATCTGGACGCACAGCCGCAACTTGGGCGCTTGTCCACACTCCACGCTTAGCAATTTCGATGAAGTGTCCACCTTCTTTCACAACAGAGAGACTCTTGGCAACAAAATCACCAGAAGTTAAGGAGTTGAGAACAATATCTACCCCTTGTCCTTGGGTTAGTTGCAGCACCCGATCGCCAAATTCGGTTGTACGAGAATTCATAATATGTCGCACACCCATTCCTGCCAGGGTTTTCCACTTGGAGGGACTGGCGGTAGCAAAAACTTCTGCTCCGGCTTTTTGGGCAATTTGGACTGCGGCAATCCCAGTTCCGCCAGCAGCAGCATGAATTAACACCCGTTTACCAAAAAGATAAGGCTCAAAGCCTTGCCCCTTGTGGGCGATACCCTGCTCCCCTGCTCCCCGGTCACTGAGCGAAGCCGAAGTGCTGCTCCCCTGCTCCTCTGCTAAATGCTTCAGGGCATAGTAAGCAGTTAAAAAGTTGCTGGGAATCGAGGCAGCTTCGGCAAAGCTCAGGCGTTGGGGTTTGGCAACGACTTGGGTAGCCTTGACGGTAACATATTGGCTAAATGCACCTTCAACTACGGCAATTATCGGATCGCCAATAGCAAATCCCTCAACTCCTGTTCCTAAAGCAGCGATTGTCCCGGCACATTCGCCGCCAAAACTCACCATCTGTTTGAGATGTGACTGAGAAACACCATCCACTTGTTCTGGAATCAAATCTAGAGCAGCGATGATATCCAGAAAATTAAGTCCAGTGGCCTTGACTTGAATTTCTACTTCGCCTGGATTTGGAGAACGGCGAGTTGTCGATGCTAGGATGAGGTTATCTAAAGAACCTCGACTCGTCATTGTCAGTTGAAAGGGACTGGATGGAATGGACAATGATGATTGCTGTGCCAAAATCTGAGAACTGGCAATTAACCGAGGAAGATACCGAGCGTTGCGCCGTAGAGCAATTTGGTCTTCCTGGTCTTCCGCCCACACTTCAACCCACAGACTAGCGGCTTGTTCTTCAATACTCTCGCTGGGATCTAAATCTATGCGCGTACATCGTAATTCTGGATGCTCTAGGGCGATCGCTTTCCCCATACCCCATAAAGATGACTGCCCCACTCCAGATAGGTTCAGTTCTGAGCGATCGGCGGGTTGTGTACCACAAGTTACTATCCATAGTCGGGGTTGCAAAGAAAGGTTAGCGGCGATCGCTGCTTGTACAAGGGATAAGACTGTACCGCATCCTAAGTGAGCGATCGCTTCCAGATTTTGAGCATTAATCGCTGAAGCTTCAGGGCTATCGAGTGTCCAACAATGAATGATGCCGTGCAGTACAGGCGTTTGGGCGGCAATCTCTTTGATTAACTGTCCGTATTCTGGGAGAGAGGCAAATTGTTCTAGTTGTAGTGTCTGTTCAAGGAACAGGTCATTCCCCTCTGTTCCCTGTTCCCGTTCGGCTACGCTCACGGCAAGCCTGTTCCTCATTCCCTTATTATCGATGAATACCACAGAGCAAGTTTCCCCTTGCGCTTGCAGATGTTCAGCCAGTTGGCGACCGACTCCCTGCCGATCTGCGAGAATCAGCCAACCCCGCTTAACTGTTGATTTCTCTACAGGTTGCTGAATATTTTGAGCGATAATTACCGACTGTTTTGCCCCTGCTGCTGGTGGCGGTAGCACAGCAACAGGACTCAACCCATTAGTTTGTAAGACTTGTTGCCATTGGCAAACATTGAGTAAAGGGTAATCGGGTCGTAATTCTCGGTCTTGGAAACGCCACCAGCCTGGTAGCAAACCGAAAATCAAATCTATCCAACGTTGGCGATCGGTTCCTTCTAGCAACACGAGCAACCCTCCCGGAGCTAGTAACTGTTTGACATGCTGTAGGGTTTGGTTGATATCCTGAGTGGCGTGTAAAACGTTGGCTGCTATGACTACATCGTATTCATGGACATCAAACCCTTGGGCTGTTGGCTCTTGCTCGATGTCGAGAGTTTTGTAATCGACAAATTTATAATTTTCAAATCGGTTTTGGGCTTTACTGAGGAACAGTTGACCAATATCGGTAAAACAATAGTGAGTTTGACTAGCCTGTAGTTCTGGCAATAAATAGCTGGTCGTTCCTCCCGTACCTGCACCAATTTCTAAAATCCGAATTCCCCGTTGGGGTGGTGCATCAGCTATTGCCATTTTCACAACCTGTTGCACTAGGGTGTTGTAAATTTGCGCGGCGGGAGAGTCTTGGTAAAGCTGAGTAGCTGAATCAATATCTGCGGTGGGAAAAACTACTTCGGTTGGCTCCATAGCACCGCGCAAGACTGCACACAGGTTCTCTCCACAGCGCTGCACCAATGTTAGTTCGCCTTGAATAAGAGTAGTGTATGGTTGCAAACTTTGGAGATAAATATCTGGGTTAGCAGCAGGTAGAGGTTGGCGGACTTGCCACTGACCGGAAATTGCCGTTAAAATTTGCTCTGCGGTGAGAATCTGTAATAGGTGTTGTAAGAGTTGGTGGTGTTGGGGTACGACACCCAAACGTTGAGCAGCAACTAGGAGCGAGAATTTATCTTCGACTGAGAAAGACCATCCCAGTTGACTTAATGCCTGGATAATATACTCTAAACTTAACTGCTCAAGTTGAGGCAGAAGGGTACTGTAAATCTTGATGTCATCGCCACTAATCAAACCCTCTAGATGCGGTTGGAGTTGGTTAGCGATCGCCTCTGGAGATGGAATAAAATAGGGAGGTTCTAATTTGCCAAACCTAGCTCGCGATCGCCATTCCACTTCATAAAGGCAATCCTGTAAAGAGTCTTTACCTTGATTTAGAAGTGTTTGAGATGTGACTGCTTGGAATCGCAAACCATCCAGCACTGCTACAACTTGGCGAGCGCTATCAAACAATGTAACCTGAGCTTTGAGGGCAAAACTTGACTGCTCTTGCAAAGAAGCAACTGCCCATATTTCTAAGCTGGGACGGCGGTACACTATCAAACGTTCAAGAGCAACGGGAACGTAAGTGCCAACTCGATCTATTTCCACAAGACCACCCACAACCTGCATCGCTGCATCTAATAATGCAGGATGGAGCCAATAATCATTCGATTTTGGATTTTGGATTTTGGATTTTGGATTTTCCCCCAAACGCTCGTTGTGAGTTTGAGACCTTTTTGGTTTTTGGTTAGGATATTTATTGAATTTGGCAGGAAGTTGAATCTGCCCCAAAGCTTGATTTTGTCCTCGCTGTAACTTTTGTAATCCCTGGAAACCGATACCGTAATGAATGCCCTCCTGTTGTAACTGCTGGTAAAATGCCTTAATTTCGATTGACTCCTGATTTGCCCAAGTGTCTAAATCTAATTCTGCGGGGATTGTGTTTGTCTCGTTTGCTAAAACTGTACCTGTAGTATGGACAGTCCAAGGGTTTTCACTATTTTCTCTCTGAGAGTCACGGCTGCAAATCTCGAAGCCATAACCCTGATTTTCTAAAGGACTCAAGATTACTTGGATAATCTTTTCCTGGTGTGTTTCTAAAATTAAAGGTTGAGCGATCGCTACGTTTTCTAACACAATGCAGTCAGATTGGAAAACATTAGCTGCTGCTGCGATCGCCATTTCTAAATAAGCTGCACCTGGAAATATTACCTGCTCAAATATCCGATGGTCAGCTAGGTAAGCTGGAGATGATCCACTAATAATAGATTCAAAGAAAATCTCTTTGGTACGGCTGGCAAGTTGTAATCTTTCACCAAGCAAGGGATGCAGGTTGTAGCTTGGCTTTGTTGTGGGCTGAGATGGAGTTTCTACCCAGTAACTCTGTCTTTGAAAAGGATAAGTAGGCAATTTCACCTTGCGACGGGGATAGTCGCTCTCAAATCCCACCCAATTTACCTTTGCTCCCAAAACATACAATTTTCCCAAGCTAGAGAGCATTTGCTGCCAATCTTCTTGTCCAATTCGCAACGATGGCAACCATGTACAGCCTTCATCAGATGCGCATTGGCGACCTATACCTAATAAAATCGGTTGCGAACCACATTCGACAAACACTTTATAGCCTTGCTGGTGTAATGTCTGCATACTGGCAGCAAAATTCACGGGTGCGAGAATATGGTGACACCAATATTCAGGTGTTGTTACCTCAGAAGTGGCAAATGTGCCTGTAATATTAGAGATAAATTTTAGCTGCGGCTGATGATAAGTAATCTGGCGTGCAACTTGCTCAAATTGCCCCACCATTGGTTTCATCAGTGGTGAGTGAAAGGCATGAGAAACTTGTAGTTGCTTGGTTTTGACTCCCAGTTTTTCCAGTTCGGTAACAATGGCTTGCACTGCGGCTGTTTGACCGGAAATTACTGTACTTTGAGGACTATTAATAGCAGCAATTGATACTTGTTGTAAATAGGGAGCAATTGCTTCTATGACTTGTGCAACTGGGGCGAGTAAAGATACCATCATGCCCTCAGTCGGCAACTGCTGCATGAAGCGACCCCTGGCAGCAATCAGTTTTAGTCCATCTTCTAGGCTAAAGACTCCAGCTACACAAGCCGCTACATACTCGCCGACGCTGTGACCGATCGCGGCACTAGCTGTAATTCCCCAAGACTGCCAAAGTTGAGATAGAGCGTATTCTAGGGCAAATAAGGCGGGTTGGGTATAAGCTGTTTGGTTTAAAGGTGAATCTGTTTGAGGATAGAGTATTTCTAATAAAGGAATTTCTAGTTCCGAACGCAGAATTTCATCGCATTGCTGAATTGCTTTTCTAAAAGTTGGTTGGGTTTGATAGAGTTGTTGCCCCATCCCCACATATTGAGAACCTTGTCCTGTAAATAGGAAGGCGATTTTAGGAAGTTCACTTCCAACTATCCCGCTACTGAGTCCAGGCAACTCTTCATGGTGACAGAAAGCAGTAAGTTTTGTTGTTATCTCGGCGACTGTTGCCCCTACTACACTCAAGCGATCGCTAAAGTGTAAACGTCCTGTGTGAGCGGTGAAACAGATGTCAGCGAGTGGTTGCGATATACCATCTGAGCGCAAGTATTCGCAGTAATTAAGCGCTAATTGCTTCAATGCTGCTGCATTTTTGGCAGATAAGTTTAGCAGATGCAGGGGGCGTTCCCATTTCGTCTCTACTGCATCCGGTAACGGTGGTGCTTCTTCAAGCACTAGATGAGCATTAGTTCCGGTAAACCCAAAAGAACTTATTCCAGCCCGGCGGCGATCGGATGCAATCCAAGGGGTTAACTTGGTCGGTATTTGGATGGGCAAATTTTTCCAATCAATTTTGGGATTAGGGTGCTGTAGGTGCAAGTGGGGTGGAATCAGCTGATGTTGCATTGCTAAAACAACTTTAATCAGCCCTGAAACCCCTGCTGCTGCTTCTAAGTGACCGATGTTTGTCTTAACTGAGCCAACAAATAACGGAGATTCTGGAGTGCGTTCTTGCCCGAAAATTGCGGCGGCGGCATTGAGTTCGATTGGATCTCCTAAGGATGTGCCAGTTCCATGAGCCTCTAGGTAACTAATTTGATGAGGCTGGAGTTGCGCCCAAGCAAGTGCTTGAGAAATAAGTTGCTGTTGAGCCTGCCCGTTAGGGACAGTTAAACCACTGCTGGAACCATCGTGGTTGACTGCACTGCCCCGAATTAGAGCTAGAATCCTGTCCCCATCGCGTTGAGCTTCACTGAGGCGTTTCAAGACTACCATACCGCAGCCTTCACCACGGGCATAACCATCGGCTGAGGCATCAAAAGTTTTGCACAAACCATCACCAGAAATCATCCGCACACTGGAAGCCCAGATGTAAGAGGCAGGAGTAAGATGGAGTTTGACACCGCCAGCGATCGCCATTTGACATTCGCGTAAGTGCAAACTGTTACAAGCTTGGTGAATAGCGACTAACGATGACGAGCAAGCGGTATCAATAGCCAGGGTTGGCCCTGTGAAACCAAAGGTGTAGGCAAGGCGACCAGCTGCACTAGAAAAAGCATTACCAGTTCCAGCGAAAGTGCAAACAGGACTATCAGGGTTTTGCTGTAAATGTCGGGCGATTAATTGCTCGTAGTCGTGTCCGTCGTTGCCGACAAAAATTCCTACAGACGCGCCAGCCAGCCGATCAGGAGCGATCGCAGCTTGTTCTAGAGCTTCCCAACTGACTTCCAGCAACAATCGGTGTTGTGGATCGATTGCTACAGCTTCGCGGGGAGAAATACCGAAAAAGGCAGGGTCGAAGCGATCGATACTGTTGATAAAGTTACCGTAGCGAGTGTAAATTTTGCCTGGGATTCCGGGAGTGGGGTCATAATAAGTTTCAACATTCCAGCGATTTTGGGGAATTTCTGCTCTAGCATTAGTTCCCGATGCCAGCAATTGCCAGAAGCTTTCGGGATCTGTAGCACCCCCAGGGAAGCGGCAACTCATGCCAACGATCGCTATGGGTTCATAAATATCACTAATTGGGTCAGTTGGTTGGTTTGCTTTTGCTTGGGCCAGTGCTAGTACTTCTGTAGCGAGATAGTGAGTCAACCGTTCAATGTTGGGAAAGTCAAAACTTAATGTGCTGGGTAAATTGACCCCCAAAAGCTGGTTGAGGCGATCGCGTAATTCCACTGCCATGAGCGAATCCATTCCCAACTCAAAAAATCCTTGCTCAAGCGCTGGTAATTCCTCTGTCGGTAAGCCCAATACCCGCGCCACTTCTTTCTGCAAGGTGCGGCGCAATATCTCTAGACCTTCTGCGGCTGGGACTGATGCTAGTTGTTCGCGTAGCTGTGTTGGTGCTGCTGTCTCGATTGCTTGCTCAAGTTGAGTTTGCGGTACAAGTTGTTCCAGCAATCGCCGAGTTCGACCTACTGCATAAATTGCCCCAAAGCGTTCCCAATCTACGGGCGCGACGACAATTTGGCGGGTTTTGGCGTTCAGCAGTAACCCCATCGCGGCTTTAACCTGAGTCAAATTCAAACTCCCTACGCCGATTTTTTGCAATCTTTGGGTTAAGGCTTCAGCCCCAGGTTGATTTACCATACCTGCGCCGATAACGGCAGACCAATTCACGGTTAAGGCTGGTAATCCTTGAGACTGGCGGTAAGCTGCAAATAGATTTTGAAACTCATTAGCAGCAGCATAGTGAGATTGGTTTGCCGATCCCCACACAGCAGCGATGGAAGAGAAGTTGATAAAAAAGTCTAATTCCCAGTCCTGACTAATTTGGTGTAAATTCCAAGTACCAGCTACTTTGGGTTCTAGCGTTTGCTCTAGTATTGAATGCTCTAGCTCGGCAATCCGATACATACCACCATCGCTACCTGCTGCATGAATAATTCCACTGATAGTAGGTAGTTTTCTTAATAGCTCCCCTAAAGCATTTTTGAGACTTTCATCGTCACTCACATCAGCTATAGGCGTAACAATTTCTACTCCTGCTGCCCGGAGTCGTTTGACAGCTTCTTGTTTTTCCCTGGTATTAATGCCACTGCGACTGAGTAAAATCAAATGTCGAGCGCCTTGCTCCACTAGCCACTGAGCGACACTTAATCCTAAGCCTCCTAATCCGCCGCTAATTAGATAAGAGCGATCGCTCTTAATAGAAAATTTAGAGGTAGTTTCTGGGTAGCTTTTAACTAGTCGAGCAACATACCGGGTTCCTGAGCGATAGGCTATGTGTTCCTCTCCTGAAGTTCCCAATAACTCCATTGCGATCGCCTGAGCTTGTTCCTGAATGGCAGCTTGTCGATCCAAATCTATTAACCCGCCCCAATGTTGCGGATACTCCAGCCCAAAAACTCGACTTTGACCCCACACAGGCGCTTGAGAAATGGCTGGTAAATCTTCACCTAAAGCGATCGCGTTCTCTGTGATTACCCAAAGTTTAGCAGTGCTACTCCAAGGCTGGGATACCACAGTTTGCATGACATCCAGTAGTTGCCCGCAATTGGTATTTACGCTAGCTGTCAAGGTAGCAGTGGTTAGCGTTTCCGTCGCAGGTAAATCCAAACTCCACAGGTGAATAATTCCCATTAACGGGCTTTCGCCAAGCGTAAAACCTTCTGCCTTTCCTGAAGTTACCAGAGAACAGGTTTGTCCCTGTTGCTCTAAAACTAGAGCTAGGGTAGAAGCTAAAGTCCCTGAGTTGGCAAGAATAAGCCAATGACCAGGTGTGGAATTTTCAGGAGCAGAAACAGGGTCAGAACTGGGTTGCCATTGCACCTCATACAGCCAATCCTGAATTGAAGCGATCGCTTGTTGCTGTTGATGTTCTTGAATCAGCCGCTCTAAAATTTCAACTTGAGCAACATTTAATTGGCGATCGGTTCTGCTTAAAAGTTGGGACAACTGCTCAGTTTGCCCCGCTTTGAGCAGTGCTATTACCTGGGTTTGTTGCTCAGAAGTAGGTTTGTGTTTGTTTCCTGGAGTAACTTCTGCCCAATAGGGTTTTCTCTGGAAAGGATAAGTAGGCAAAACTACTTTACGATAATGAAGATTTTGATAAAATCCAGCCCAAGCGATCGCTACTCCACGCATATACAAATCTGCCAAACTGGAGAGGATTTGCTGCCAGTCTTCTTCTCCTCCTCGCAAGGATGGCAACCATGTAAAGCGTTCATCAGATAAGCATTGGCGACCTATACCTAATAAAATCGGTTGCGAACCACATTCAAGAAATACTTCATAACCTTGCTGGTGTAATGTCTGCATACTCGCTGCAAAGTTCACAGGTGCGAGAATGTGGCGACACCAATATTCCGGTGTTGTTACCTCGGAAGTGGCAATTGTACCTGTGATATTAGAGATGAATTTTAGCTGCGGCTGATGATAAGTAATTTGACGAGCGATTAGCTCGAATTCTGGCAGCATAGGTTTCATCATTGGTGAGTGAAAAGCGTGAGAAACCTCTAGTTGTTTGCTTTTTACCCCAAGTTTTTCTAGTTGACTAACAATAGCTTGCACTGCGTCTGTTTGACCGGAAATTACTGTGCTTTCAGGGCTATTAATAGCAGCAATTGATACCTGATTTGAATACGGGGCAATTACTTGTTGGACTTGTTCGACAGGTGCAAGTAACGATACCATGATGCCCTCAGTCACTAACTGCTGCATAAGGCGACCCCGTGCAGCAATTAGTTTGAGTCCATCTTCTAGGCTAAAGACTCCCGCTACACAAGCTGCTACATATTCGCCAACACTGTGACCGACGACGGCGCTGGGTGTAATTCCCCACGATCGCCAGAGTTGATAAAGGGCGTATTCTAGGGCAAATAAGGCGGGTTGAGTGTAAGCTGTTTGGTTTAAAGGTGAATTGTCTGTTTGAGGATAGAGTATTTCTAATAAAGGGATTTCTAGTTCAGAACGCAGAATTTCATTACAGCGATCAAGGCAATTTTTGAACGTAGGTTCGGTTGTATATAGCTGCCGACCCATGCCCGTGTATTGTGAACCTTGACCTGTAAAAAGAAAAGCAATTTTCGGTGGATTGTTAGAATTAGTTTTGCCAGTATCTTGCCAATTTTTCAGCTTTTGAATCAGATCGGTGGTTGTAACAGCAACAAGTCCAAGGCAGTAGTCAAAGCGATCGCGCCCTGTATTGGCACTAAAACAAATATCTGCAAGCAATATCTCTGGATGACTTTCCAAGTAGGTTTGATAAGACTGGCTGAGATCGATTAGCGCCTGCTGACTTTTAGCAGATAAAGTGAGGAGATGATAGGGACGCTCAGAAGAGGCAGGGGGGCAGAGGGGTAGAGAGGCAGAGGGGCAGAGAGGCAGAGGGGCAGAGGGGTAAAGGGGCAGAGGGGAAATACCATTGTCACTCCTCCCCTGCTCCCCTGCTCCCCTGCTCCCCTGCTCCTTTAATGGTGCTTCTTCGACAATTACATGAGCATTAGTGCCACTGAATCCGAAAGAACTAATTCCTGCCAGCCGGGGCTGATTCCCCTTCGACCAGGGCATGAGTTGGGTTGGTACATGAATCGGCAATTCTGACCAGTTAATGTGGGGATTAAGTTGTTTTAAATGTAGATGGGGGGCAATTTCTTCATGTTGCAGTTGCAAAACTAACTTGATTAATCCCGCAATACCCGCAGTTGATTCTGTATGCCCGATATTCGTCTTCGCAGAACCAACAATCAAGGGTGTTTCTAGGGTGTGATTTTTCCCAAACACTCCATCCAAAGCAACAATTTCGATGGGATCTCCCAGAGATGTGCCTGTACCATGAGCTTCGATATAGCTAATCTGAGCCGGATCGATCTTGCCATTGTTCAGCGCTTGACGAATTACTTGTTCTTGGGCAGGCCCGTTAGGCACTGTCAAACCACCACTGCGACCATCTTGATTGACAGCACTGCCTCGAATCAGCGCTAAGATATTGTCACCATCTCGTTGGGCATCCGAGAGACGTTTCAGAACCACCACACCACATCCTTCTCCACGTCCGTAACCATCGGCTGCGGCGTCAAAGGTCTTGCAATGACCGTCGGGAGAAAGTGTATGCGCCTGACATTCAGCAATGTAGCTTTCTGGAACTAGCATCAGGTTAATGCCACAAGCTAGCGCCAAGTTAGATTCCCCAAGCCGCAAACTTTGGCAAGCTAAATGAACTGCTACCAGCGATGAAGAGCAAGCGGTGTCTACAGTAAGAGTTGGACCTTGCAAACCAAAGGTAAAGGCGATTCGTCCCGCCGCAGTGCTAGGAGCCGAGCCGGAGGCTGAGTGGGCATTGATAGCTTCGTAGTTGGGAAAAGCTATGGTGGGATACTCTAGGTTCATCAGCCCGACAAAAACACCCGTTTTGCTTCCTAGCAGCGACTTAGAAGGTACGCCAGCGGACTCTAAACTTTCCCAACAAACTTCTAGCAGCAGCCTTTGTTGAGGATCTAAAAAATTGGCTTCTCTTGGGGAAATGCCGAAGAACTGGGCATCAAAGCGATCGATGGGTAGATTGAGAAATGCCCCCTGGCGGGTGTAAATTTTGCCTGGTGTGCCAGGGTTGCGATCGTAGAAGGCTTGAATATCCCAGCGACTAAGAGGTACCTCTGAAACCAGATCGGCTCCTGCTCTGAGGAGTTGCCAAAACTCCTCCGGTGAATTAGCACCACCAGGAAGCCGACAACTCATACCGATAATTGCTAACGGCTCAGTTTGAGCTTGTTCTAGCTCTGTGAGTTTTGCTTTTGTCTCCCGCAGCTTGACTAGTGCTTCTTTGGCTATCCGCGATCGCTCATCTGATGATGAAACCACTTGCTTTTACCCCTCTTGGCTACTCTAATTCACTGGCCAGTAATGCAAAAACTTCGTCTTCCGATAAGTCTGCTAGTTTATCCATCTGACTTGCTGCTGACTCAGTTTCAGAGGGCTGTTCTAACATTTCCCCTTCCAGGTATCCCACCAAAGCATCTAATGTCGGATAGTCAAACAACAGCGTTGAGCGCAGGGTCTTACCAACACTCATCTGTAGCTGATTCCTTAAATCGAGTACCATCAACGAGTCGATTCCTAAATCGAACAAAGGTTGCTGGGGTTTGATTTGTTGCGGGTCGCTGATACCCAAGACTCTAGCTAAGAGCGATCGCACGTAACTCATTAACAAAGCTCGTCGCTCAGGTATGGGTGTTGCTTCCCACTCTTCGAGAAATGGCGATCGCTCCGTAGTTTGCTGTCCAAACTGTTGCTGAAACACTTTTAGAAATGGTGATGTTGTTGCTGCGGAATTTTGTTGAAAAAATCGCGGCCAATTAATTGGTATCACTCCCACCGGAGCGATAGCTCCAACCATTAACTGTTCTAATATCTGTAACCCTTCTGGTTCGGAGATGAAACTAAATCCTGACTCCATAAACCGTTGTTGGAGTTGCTGACTCAAACGGCTTGCCATTCCCTTTGACTCAGATCCTACTGTGTATACAGACGTTATCGAATCATTAGCAGTCCTTGAATTACCCCACCCTAACCCTCCCCCCTTCGACAAGCTCAGGGCATCGCTTGTAAAGGGGAGGGAACTAGATTTTCCGGTTTCCCCCCTTTCCAAGGGGGGATTAAGGGGGGTAATTCGACCGTGAGACTCAGACCAGGGCCCCCACTGCACACTCAGTCCGGGCAGACCAAGTGCCTGACGGTATTGGCTCAGGGCATCCAGAAAGGCATTAGCAGCAGCATAATTCCCCTGTCCTGCTGCTCCCATCCAGGCAACCATTGATGAGAAACAAACAAACCAGTCTAGAGACATATCTTGGGTGAGTTCATGCAACAGCCATGCTCCCTGAACTTTTGGAGTCATAACTTTCACAAAGCTTTCCCAACTTTGCTGTTGCAGAATCCCATCATCCAAAACTCCGGCAGCGTGGATTACCCCCCGCAAAGGTGGTAGTTGTGCCTGTATCTTGGTAAATATCCTGGTCATTTCCTCCCGGCTAGAAACATCTGCTTGTTCAACCATTACCTTTGCTCCAGCTTGCTCCAGCCTGGCGATCGCCTCCGGCGCAGCGTAGCTGAACGCATTTCTCACAGTTGGCCTTGGTGACTGACGACTGATGAGAACTAAATGGCGGACTCCTCGCTCCACTAACCAATGAGCTACTTGTAAACCCAAGGCTCCCAATCCGCCTGTAATTAGGTAACTTCCTTCTACTCGAATCGTTATTTGCTCTGATTTTTCAACCGTGCGATGACGAACTAACCGCGCTACATAACGCTGACCTTGGTGTTGGGCAATTTGGTCTTCTCCATCTGAGTCAAAGATTTCTTGGGCGATCGCCGTTGCATCTGCTGCACTTGTTGCCATTAGATCGAGGTCAAGCCGATAGCAAGGTAGATCGGGATACTCCAAGGCAATTACTCGTCCCAATCCCCATAATGGTGCTTGCTGAACTTGAACTTTAACAGTTCCCTGTTCCCCGTTCCCTATTCCCTTGAATGGTTCGACTACCTGAGATCCCTTGGTAACTAACCAAAGTTGAATAGAGTCAGATTGATGATTTTCAGTTAGGGATTGAACCAGATGTAACACACTAGCACAACTCAGTTCTTGCGATCGCCTCAACCCATCCAGATCGATTTGCTCAACTGGATCGCCTACTAAAGACCAAAGATGAATCACTCCTTGCAGAGGTTTGGGAAGTGCTAGCAACAGACTATGAAAATCAGTCGGTTTTAAAGGATTGATTTGGTAGTGTTTGTCATCAAGTTGTTGATAGGTTTTTCCAGGTATGGCGATCGCATAGTCCTTTCCTTGCTGGGCTAACTGTTGCGCCAGTTGCTCTCCTAATCCAGAGCCATCTGCAAAGATCAACCAATAATCTCCCATTTTTTCAGGTATGAGATTTTTAGGCAGGACTTTAGCTTGCCAGCGAATTTGATAGAGCCAATCGCTGAAATCTTTTTTCAGCATACGCTGTAGGGATTGGGGCGTTGTCCGGCACATTGAAAGTCCATCAACTTGAACTACCACCGCCCCACTTGAATCGACCAACTGGAGATCGGTGGCGATCGCTTCTGGCGCAGCGTAACCGGTCGCACTTTGGCTAGCGGATGCTTTTTTAGCGTGTACCCAAAGTTGATGCCCAGATTGTCTGTAAAAGTACAGACGCTCAATACCTACAGGCAAATACAGGGATGTTTCATCGCCTGCTAAGAGTGCCTCTGTGAAAGCCGCACTCCCCCATTGGAAACTAGCATCAAGGAGAACTGGATGAATTTGATAGCCCTCAGTTTCCAGATTTGCTGGTAATTGCAGTTGAGCATAACCCTGTTCTGCTTCCACCCATCCTTGCTTTAGGGCTTGAAAACAAGAGCCATATTCCATTCCTTGCTGTTGGGAACGCTGGTAAAATTTTTCGCCGTCAACGACCTCTAATGCTGATTCGACTCGATTTGACCAATTTGCCAAGTCAACAGTCAAGAATGCAGCTTCACCGTACATGACTGTGCCTGTAGCATGAACAATCCACGAAGATTCCTGTGCTGCTGGCGTTCGATTCAGGCTGCAAATTTCAAAATGGTAACTTTGTCCGGCGTTGGGAGTCAAAATCAATTGCAGGGTTTGATTTTCTTCTCTGGACAAAATCAGGGGTTGTTCGATCGCCACATTTTCTAGTACTACACAATCAGATTGGAAAACAGCAGCACCAGCAGCGATCGCCATTTCTACATAAACTGCACCTGGCAATATAACCTGCCCAAAAACTCGATGATGTCCCAAATAAGCTGGGTTTTCAGAACTTAAGAAAGATTCAAAAACAATTTCTTTAATTCTTGCCACCTGCAATTTTCGCCCTAGCAACGGATGGAAAAAGTCAGAACTTCCTTCTGCCCCTCCACTCCTCTGCCCCTCTGCCTGGTTGGTGAGCGGAGCCGAACCACTGCCCTCTGCCTTGGTGGGTTTGGTTTCAATCCAATAGTTTTGGCGTTGGAACGGATAGTTGGGCAACACAACTTTGCGGCGGCGGTGGTTGCACTCTAATCCATGCCAATCAACTTTTGCTCCCCGCACATACAATTCGCCCAAACTGGAGAGCATCTGTTGCCAATCTTCTTGTTCATTACATAAGGATGGTAGCCAAGTCCCCTGCTCTAGTGGGAAACACTCACACTCCATATCCAACAGCACAGGCTTGGGACTGCATTCTAGAAAGACTTCATAACCTTGTTGAGCTAAAGTTGCCATACCGGCGGCAAAGTTCACAGGTGAGAGAATGTGGCGACACCAATATTCAGGTGTCGTGACTTCAGATGTGGCGTAGGCGTAGCCCGTCGTAGACATCGCTCCTGTGATGCTAGAGATGAACTTCACGCGCGGTTGGGCGTAACTGACTTGGCAAGCAACTTGCTCGAATTCTGCCACGCTGCCGGACGCTAACTGTGGCATCAGCCGTCCGCGAGTTGCAACTAACTTGAGACCATCTTCTAGAGAAAAAACCCCAGCTACACAAGCGGCAACATACTCACCAACACCGTGACCCATGACTACATCGGGTTTGATGCCCCAAGATTGCCACACTTGAGCGATCGCATATCCCAAGGCAAAAAGTGCTGGTTGTGCGTAGCTCGTTTGATCTAAAAGCGAATCTTCTACCTCTGGATAGATTACAGATAACAGTGATTTGTGAAGATAAGGTTGCAGGATAGTGTCGCATTGCTGTAAAACTTCTCGAAACTTTAGCTGGGTTTCGTAAAGCTGCCGTCCCATGTTTACATATTCTGACCCCTGACCTGCGAACAAAAAAGCCACTTTCGGCACTCCTGCTGTCCTTGATAAGACCTCACTAGAGGGAAATCCAGACCCCTGCTCCCTGCTCCCTGCCTCACTTCGACTACGCTCAGTGACCACCTGCCCCTTGCCTCCTGCCTCTAGATATGCCAATTTTTCGCCCAAGTCGGTCAGGTCGCTAGTCACAATTGCCAGCCGATAATCAAAGTGCGATCGCCCGGTATTAGTTGTAAAACAGAGGTCGCCTAAATCATCATCAAAATTGTTGGTAATGCGATCGCGATAACGAGAAACAAGCTGCCGGAATGCTATCTCACTTTTAGCGGATAAAGTCAGGAGATGATAGGGACGCTCAGAAGAGGCAGGGGGGCAGAGGGGATGGGGGGCAGAGGGGCGGAGGGGCAGAGGGGAAATACCATTGTCACTGCTCCCCTGCTCCTTTAATGGTGCTTCTTCGATAATGACATGGGCATTTGTACCACTGAACCCAAAGGAACTGACACCTGCTATGCGTGGCTGGCCTGCCCTACTCCAAGGCACGATTTCGGTTGGCACCTGGATTGGCAATTCTGCCCAGTTAATATAAGGATTGGGTTGTTTTAGATGTAGGTGCGGAGCAATTTCTTCATGTTGCAGTTGTAGAACCGACTTAATCAGTCCAGCAATCCCGGCGGCGGCTTCCAGATGACCAATGTTAGTTTTAACTGAGCCAACTATCAAAGGTTGTTGCTGAGAGCGACTAACGCCAAAAACTGCTCCTAGTGCTGTTACTTCAATCGGATCGCCAAGAGAAGTTCCCGTTCCGTGTGCTTCGATGTAGCCGATCTGGTCTGGTTTGATTCCAGCGTTGTTTAGTGCCTGACGGATAACTGCTTGCTGAGAAGGGCCGTTAGGGACAGTTAATCCGCTAGTATGACCATCTTGGTTGACGGCTGAACCACGAATCACTGCCAAAATATTATCGCCATCTGTCACTGCATCGCAGAATCGCTTGAGGATAATTACGCCGCACCCCTCACTGCGGACAAAGCCATTAGCACGCGCATCAAAGGTCTTGCAGCGACCATCGCCTGAGAGCATCCGCGCTTGAGAAAGGTTGATGGTAAATTCTGGCGAAATCAAGCAATTGACCCCGCCAACGATCGCTAAATTGCTCTCTCGCTGTCGCAGACTTTGGTAAGCTAAATGAGTCGCCACTAACGAGGAAGAACAGGCCGTATCGACAGCAAGGCTCTGACCAGTCAAGCCTAAAAGGTAAGATATTCTGCCGGCGGCTACACTGTGGGCATTGCCCGTAGCTAGATAGCTATCTATCTCGGTAACATCTTGGCTCAATAAACGCTGGTAATTGTCATTCGTAGAAATGCCTACAAATACCCCTGTTTGAGTTTTAGCTAGGTTTTGAGGATTTAATCCGGCATTTTCCAAAGCTTCCCAACTTACTTCTAACAGTAACCGTTGCTGAGGGTCGAGGGTGAGGGCTTCACGAGGGGAAATGCCGAAGAACTGGGGGTCAAATGCCTTTAAATTTTCGATAAAGCCGCCGTAGCGCGTAGACATTTTCCCTGGCGCTTCTGGGTTGGGGTCGTAGTAAGCTGCCACATCCCAGCGATCGCGCGGAACTTCGGCGATCGCATCGATACCTTGGCGTAATAACTGCCAGAATAGCTCAGGAGTATCGGCACCACCCGGAAAGCGGCAACCCATACCGATAATCGCGATCGGTTCCTTTTGAGAGGCTGCTAGCGCGTCAAGTTTGCCTTGCAACTGCTCAATTACTAAAAAAGACCGTTGCAGGGGAGTCAGATTTTCAATGTTCTGGGATGAAATCTTAGCCATTGGCATTCTCCTGAATCAACCGATCTAGCTTTTGGTTGATGAACTCTTCTAATTGCGCCTCCGAAAGTTCTTGGGTTCTAGCCAAAAGCGACCGCTCCATTGTAGTCTCTTCGAGTTCTTCGTCAAGAACAATATCAGCAGTTTCTAATTGCAAAACTTCCCCCATGAGATAATCAACTAATGCTCCCACCGTGGGATAATCAAACATTACAGTTGAGGCGATCGCGCACTCTAAGCTAGTTTGCAGACGATTTCGCAATTCCACAGCAGTAAGAGAATCAATTCCTAACTCCGCAAAACCTTGCTCTACGCCTATCGGTGCGGATGATGGGAAACCTAGTACCTGAGCTACCTGTCGCTGGATATGAGCAACTAATAGTTCTCGGCGATCGCTAGGAGCGGCTGCTTCTAACTGTTGACGAAATGCAGAGGTAAGATGCGGTTGCAATTCAGATATTTCTCGCCAATCTGCAAAAAATGGTGAATCAGGCGACTGCTCTAAAAATTTTTGCCAGTGTATCGGCACTACCCCAACCGTGGCACGGGAGCTATTCAGCAAGAGTTGTTCCAACACTGCTAAAACTTTTTGTGGAGCGATCGTGCCAATTCCTCGCTGCTGCGCTCGTTCGTTTACCTGCCGTTGGGCAGCAGAGCCAATTTCTGCCACCACGCCCCAGTTAATACTCAATCCAGGCAGTGCATTTGCCCGACGGTAAGCAGCTAAGGCATCTAAAAAAGCATTGGCGGCTGCGTGGTTGCTTTGACCTGGAGAACCCAGTAAAGCAGCGGCAGAAGAAAATAACACGAAAAAGTCCAATGGTTGATGCTTAGTCAACTGATGTAAATTCCATGCCCCTTGCACTTTAGGAGCCATTACCGATTCAAACCGTTCCCAAGAAAGCTGTTGCAATACTCCATCCGCCAACACACCTGCGGAATGAATCACACCCCGCAACGGGGGAAGTGACTGTTCAATTTCTGAGAACAATTGCTGCATAGCAGTTATATCAGACACATCAGCTTGAGCAACAACAACTTTAGCTCCCGCTTGTTCCAACGCCTCGATCTGATTCACATCCCGAACACCGCTACGCCCCACTAATACTAGGTTTTTCGCTCCCTGCTCTACCAGCCAACGGGCTACAAGTAATCCTAAACCTCCTAATCCCCCAGTAATTAGATAAGTGCTATCAACCCGAATTTCTTTTAAAGGTAACGGAGCTTCCGAAGCAATAGTGGATCGAAGGAAGGAATCAGCAAAATCCTCACTGTTCCCCGTTCCCCATTCCCCATTCCCCATTCCCCCAACCCTGACAACAATCTTGCCAATATGCTTGGCTTGCTGCATGTAACGAAAAGCATCCACCACTTCCTGAATCGGAAATATTTTGATTGGGGGAGGTTGGAGTAACTCGCTTTCAAATTGCTCGACTAATTCCCGCAGCATGGACTGGACTAATTCTGGTTGCTCCTGACAAACACTTACCAAATCGACCACCTTGTAAGCCACATCAGGTCTGACTTGTGCCACCTGCTGAGAGTCCCAAACTCCCCGTTTGCCAATTTCCAAAAATTGACCGTGGGGATGAATTACCGTTAGGCTATGGGCAATAGCATCCCCAGAAGTAAGAGAATTAAGTACCAAATTAACGCCTTGCCCTTGGGTGATTTGCTGCACTGTCTCTACAAACTCGCTGCTACGGGAGTTCATAATGTGCTGCACGCCCATATTTCTGAGAGCTTGCCATTTGGGAAGGCTGGCAGTGGCAAATACTTCGGCTCCTAATTGTTGGGCAATTTGCACGGCAGCCATCCCAGTACCTCCGGCGGCGGCGTGGATGAGAATGCGATCGCCTTTACCAATTTTCCCGGCATGATGGAACGCATAGTAGGCGGTCAAAAAATTAACCGGAATGGCAGCAGCAGCCTCAAAGCTAAGGTTCTTTGGTTTGGCAACCACATAAGCTGCATCAACCGTAACAAAGCGGCTGAAACTACCATGAGCGATCGCTATTACTGGATCTCCAATTGCCAAGTCGGTAACGCGATCGCTAATGGCAACAATTTCACCCGCGCACTCTCCACCAAAACCTGTTGTTTCCAGCAAATGCTGTTGAGACACACCATCTACTTGCTCAGGGAGCAATCCTAATGCAGCAATGACATCCAAAAAATTCAAACCTGCGGCTTGTACGCAAATTTCTACCTCTCCTGATTTTGGAGGACGGCGATTTGTTGGTTCCCACTTTAAGTTTTCGAGGATTCCTCGCTCCTGCATTGTCAGTCGGAAAATTTTCCCTAACTGTTGACTGCTGACTGTTGACTGCTGATATCGCGCTAGTCTGGTGACATGACGTAATCCCCGCCGAAATGCTACTCGATCTTCGACATCTTCCGAGCAAATTTCCGCCTGTAATGCTTGTGCTTGCAGTTCTGAGGGTGCTTTGGGATCGAGATCGATACATACACACTTTAATTCTGGATGCTCTAGGGTAATGACTTTCCCCATCCCCCACACAGAAGATTGACTGACTGCCAAAACTTCTGGATAATCTTGAGAATCACCTGTGGGTACTGGTTGCGCTCCACAAGTCACAAGCCACAATCTGCACTGTGCTAATCCAGCTTTCCCTAACGCTTGCATTAAGAACAAAGTCGTTTTGCATCCCTTTTCGGAAGCTAGTGTTTCAGATTCATCCAAACTCCAACATTGGATAATACCGTAAATATCTTGTGACTGACTGCTGATGAGTTGCACAAATTCCTCTGGGCGATCGCAATTGATTACAAATGTGGCTGGTGCAATTTCCTGATATTTTTCTCCAGGAAAGACTAAGGTACAGATGTCTCCCTGCGCTTTCAGTTGCGCGGCTAAATGTTCAGCTACACCTCCTCGATCCGCGAAAATCAGCCAATTGTGATGCTTGAAACGAACCTGAGATATGGGAGATTCTGAAACTTGAGCCACAATTAAAGCTTGTTGTGAAAACACTTCAGCAGTTCCCATATCAGAAAGAACTGCTACCTGCGAAAAACCACTTTCAACAAGCAATTGTTGCCACTGTTTCGCATTGATTAAAGGATAGTCGGGGCGAATATTAAAATCTTGAAATTTCCACCACCCTTCCAAAAGTCCAAAGATTAAATCTAGCCATCGCTGGCGGCGAGTCCCTTCCAATAACACTAACTGCCCTCCTGGGGCCAACAACTGCCGTATATGTTCTAAGGTTTGGCGAAGGGATGTTGTCGCGTGTAGGACGTTGGCAGCAATGACGACATCATATTGATGAGAGGCAAATCCTTGCTCAGATGGCAACTGCTCGATGTCGAGGTTTTGATAGCGGATAAAAGGATAATCTCGAAACTTCTCTTGGGCTTGACTGGTAAATAATGCCCCTATATCTGTAAACACGTACTCGGTTTGTCCGGGATGAAGCTGCGGCAGAATATAGTGGGTTGTGCCTCCCGTACCTGCACCAATTTCTAACAGCCGCACTCCTCGATCACTAGGTAGCTGTTTTAGAGCGATCGCGATCGCCTCTGCCACCAAACCATTCATTACTTTTGCCCCAGGCGAATCCTGGTAAAGTCGAGTCGCTGCTGTCGTATCTCCACCTGGAAACACTAATTGCACCGGATCGGTAGCACCTCGCAGTACGGCACTTAATTGAGAAGCACAGCGTTCCATTAGTGTCAGTTCTGCATCAGTATCAGGGAAGCGATCGCGTAATGTGGCGATCGCATTTTGAAGAGTGACTTTTTCCGGGATGCGGATGACTTGCCATCGCTCTGCAACTAACTGTAGAACTTCAACTTCAGCGAGCATTTGCAACAGGCGTTGTAAAAGTAACCGATGCTGCGAAACTACTCCTAAGCGTTTGGCGATCGCTTCTGTAGAAAAGTTATCGCCTAGATGCCATAGCCAGCCCATCTCCTCAAAGGCTTGCAGCACAAAGTCAATGCTGAGGTTCTCTAGCTGGTTGAGGAAGTTACCATAATCCTCCCAGTTAGTTCTAGCTGTTAATTGAGGGATGCTAGGTTGCAGTTTTTGTTGAATAGATGTTGGAGGAAGTAAGGACTTAAGCGATCGCCATTGGCCAAATCTGGCTCTGACTCGCCATTCCACTTGATAGAGCCAATCTGTAATATCCTCTTGTGGAGTATCAAGCCGTGCTAAGGCTTTGACTCGCAAACCTTCTACAGTCGCAATGGTTTCTCCTTCAGCACTAAACAAGGTGACTTGACCAGTTTGTTCTGAAGTAAGCGATCCCATTGCCCAGAGGCGCTGACTAGGACGATGGAAAACCTGCAAGCGATCGATACCGACTGGAAGATAAGTTTTTGAGGATTGGGCATTGGGCATTGGGCACTTGTACTGAGCGAAGTCGAAGTATTGGGCATTGGGATGGTGGGGTGAAATTCTCTCCTCATCTCCCCGATCTCCCTCATTCCCATGCCCAATGCCCCATTCCCCATGCCCAAAAACAGCAATAACTTGCAGACTGGCATCTAATAGTACCGGATGTATTTGATAATCGGTTGCTTCTACAAATTGTTCTGCTGATAATTGAATTTCGCCCAAAGCTTGCTGGCCATCGCAACCTAACTCTTTGATGGCTCGGAAGCTAGCACCATAATCAATCCCTCGCTGGTGAAAATTTTCATAAAAGCGATCGACTGCAAGCGATCGCTGACAATTTGCTTGACATTTTTCAATATTTATGTATTCACTAACCTTAACAGTGGCTCGGCAAATTTTCCCCTGAGCGTGGAGGAGCCATTCGGGATTTTCTTCAGACTCTAGACTAAAAATCTGAAACTGATAAGCGTCAGTTTCTAAAGGAGTGAGGATGGTTTGCAGTGTTTTAAAATCTGTTTGTGGTAAGTTTCCTTCTGCCTCCTGCCTCCTGCCCTCTGCCTTCTTGCTAGTTTGCAGTGTTTTCAAATCTGTTTCTGGCAACACCAACACTTGCAGGATAACCACATCCTCAAGCATCAACTGATGGGTTTGAAACAGAGTAGCACCAGCAGCCAAGGCCATTTCTAAATAGGCGGTGGCTGGGAAAAGTGGCTGGCTAAAAACGCGATGGTCGCCCAGGTAATTTGGAGCAGCAGCACTCAGTTGGGATTCAAATTGAATGTCTTTCGACGCAGAGCGCAGTCTTCGACCCAGGAGTGGGTGAATAACCTGATTTTGGGTCGCTGGCTGGGAGACTGACCCCAACCAAAACCTTTGCCGTTGAAAAGGATAAGTCGGCAAAGCTACTTTCCGTCGCTGTGGATAGTCTCTCTCAAAGCTATGCCAGTCTACTTTTACACCCCGAAGATAAAGTTCGGCTAAACTGGCGAGCATCTGTTGCCAGTTCGATCGCCCTGAACGCAGACTAGGCAGCCAAACTCCCACTCCTGCTGGTAAGCACTCTTGTCCCATCCCTAGTAAAATGGGCTTGGCTCCTATTTCCACAAACACTTCATAACCCTGTTGATGCAGAGTGTTCATACTCTGGGCAAATCTGACGGGTTGACAGATATGATTTACCCAATAATCAGGAGTTTGGATTTCTTCAGTGACGAAAATGCCTGTGAGGTTGGAAATTAAGTTGATGCTTGGTGGTGAGTAGTTAACCTCTGCGGCTACCCGTGCAAACTCCGCCAACATCGGTGACATTAAGGGGGAGTGAAAGGCATGAGAAACATTTAACTTTCTAGTCTCAATGCCTTGTGTGTGTAGTTTGGTAGATATTGCTCTAATTGCTGAGGTATTTCCAGAAATAACAATATTATTCGGGCTGTTAATGGCGGCAATTGCCACCTCTTCTAAATAAGGTTGAATAACTGTGCGAACTAATTTCTCATCAGCCAACACTGCAACCATCTCTCCAGCATCAGGTAATGCTTGCATGAGGCGGGATCTGTGAGCAATCAACTGTAAACCAGCTTCTAAACTGAAAACACCAGCTACACAAGCAGCGACATACTCACCCACGCTATGCCCCATAACGACATCTGGAATAATCCCCCACGATCGCCATAATTGGGCTAAGGAATATTCCAAGGCAAATAAAGCAGGTTGGGAATAAGCGGTTTGATCTAATAAAGAAGTTTCATCTGGAGAAGAATAAAGGACGCTGAGTAGGGATTTTTCTAAATAGGGGCGCAGAATTTGATCGCAGCGATCAAGGTTTTGGCGGAAAGTTGGCTGGGTTTCGTAAAGTTCGCGCCCCATACCGATATACTGAGAGCCTTGTCCTGTGAAGAGAAAAGCGATTTTGGCTGACTTTTTACTGTGTACTTTGATGTTTACGAATTCCGTCGTTTTTAGTTTCTCTTGTAACTGCACCACAGATTCAGCAATAACAGCTAAACGATAGTCGAAATGCGATCGCCCACTGTTCGCTGTCAAGCAAATATCTGCCAGGGATATCTGGGAATTTGAGCAGAGAAATACTTGATAACTTTCTACCAGTTCCCGCAAAGCTTGTTCATTTTTGGCGGAGAGGGTGAATAGATGAAGGGGACGCTCAGAAGAGGCAGGGGGGCAGAGGGGATGGGGGGCAGAGGGGATGGGGGGCAGAGGGGATGGGGGGCAGAGGGGCAGAGGGGAAATATTATTGTCACTCCTCCCCTGCTCCCCTGCTCCCCTGCTCCCCTGCTCCTTTAATGGTGCTGCTGCTAAAATCACATGGGCATTCGTACCGCCGAAGCCAAATGAAGATACACCGGCAAAACGTGGCTGCTTCTCTTCCACCCATTGTTGAGGCTGGAGTGGAATTGATAAGGGTGTTTCTGCTAGGGCAATCAGGGGATTAATCTGATTAAGATGCAGATGGGGTGGAATTTCCTGGTGCTGCAAGCATAATACGACCTTGATCAGACCAGCAATTCCCGCCGCAGCTTCTAGATGTCCAATATTAGTTTTCACCGAGCCAATCCAACAGGCCCGATCTGGCAATCGCTCTAACATCAGTGCTGCTTTTAAAGCATTAACCTCTATGGGATCTCCCAAAGATGTCCCTGTGCCATGAGCTTCTACATAGCTAATTTCTGATGGCAAAACCCCTGCGTTAGCTAAAGCTTGCTGGATGACTGCTTGTTGAGCAAGTCCATTAGGTGCGGTTATGCCATTGCTACGACCATCTTGATTGACTGCTGAACCTCGAATCGTGGCTAGGATATTGTCTCCATCTCGCAAGGCATCACTAAGGCGTTTGAGAATGACGATTCCGCAACCTT
Source organism: Nostoc sp. (assembly GCF_036917375.1). Lineage (GTDB taxonomy): Bacteria > Cyanobacteriota > Cyanobacteriia > Cyanobacteriales > Nostocaceae > Nostoc. The sequence goes on along the minus strand of NZ_JBALDN010000031.1, from coordinate 15,690 downwards.
CGCCCCGAACATAACCATCAGCTTGAGCATCGAAGGTTTTGCAACGACCATCTCTTGCCATCATGTTTGCCTGAGCAAATGCGATCGCTAATTGGGGAGTCAAGATTAAATTTACTCCTCCAGCGATCGCCATCTGGCATTCCCCTTGATTTAAACTTTGGCAAGCTTGATGAACAGCTACTAATGATGATGAACAAGCTGTATCTACTGCCCAGCTAGGCCCGCGCAAATCTAATAGATAGGAAATGCGGTTAGCAGCAATACTCAAAGCATTACCAGTGGCAGAATAGGTATTTCCATCTGCACCGTAATTTGATATTAACTGGGAGTAATCGTTATTGCTGATGCCAATGAATACCCCTGTATGACTTCCTGCAAGTCGCTCTGGTGCTTGAGATGCGTTTTCTAGGGCTTCCCAAGTTACTTCTAGCAGTAGCCGTTGTTGGGGGTCAATGCTCTCGGCTTCTCGTGGAGAAATCCCAAAAAATTGCGGATCGAAGCGATCGACTTGTTCGAGAAAACCACCCCAATGGACTTGGAAGTTATTGGCATTCCAACGCGATCGCGGAACTTCGGAAATAGCATCAATTCCCTGATGTAGTAACTGCCAAAAAGCTTCTGGGTTTTCAGCTTTTGGAAAACGGCAACCCATACCAATAATAGCGATGGCATTACTATCATCCGATTTTGGATTTTGGACTTCGGCTACGCTCAGTCGAACGATTTTAGATTTTGGATTGGTTTCGCTTTGAAAGTCCAAAGCTAAATGTTGAGATAGGGTTTCAATGCTGGGGTAATCGTACAATAAGGTAGGAGAAAGTTGTCGCTCCAACAATTCTTGTAATTCACTGGCAATACTTACAGCTACTAATGAACTCAGACCGTAGTAAGCTAAGGGTTGCTGAATATCAATTTGTTCGGGAGCAATTTTTAGTTGTTCTGCAACTTTTAAAATTAACCAAGCTTCGATATCTTTTTGGCTGTAATGTTTTGAATAATTTGCTGAAGATGTTTTTGGCTGATCAAGATTTGCTCTCCATTCTGCTACGACATCTAAGCTATGATTTAGAAATGCCAACCGACAAGCACTGCGCTGAATCTTACCACTAGAAGTTTTGAGAATGCTGCCTGTTTTTAACAGCAACACTGCATGAACCTGTAAATCGTGTTGCTCGGATACGGCTTGACGAATTGCACCGATAACTTCATTTTGATCGAGTTTACGAAGATAAGTTCGCTCTATTTCTTGAACAATAACTAACTGTTCTTCACTGTTAATTTCAACTGTAAATGTTGCCCCACAAGTTGGTCGCAACGCTGGATGGCTTTGCTCAACTGTCTGTTCAATATCTTGAGGATAATGGTTGCGTCCCAGGATGATAATGATATCTTTAATCCGACCTGTGACAAATAATTCCCCGTCCTGCAAAAATCCTAAATCCCCCGTCCGCAGAAATGGCCCTTCATTAGTATCTGCTGTGTAAGCATGGAAAATTTTTGCTGTTTCTTCGGGTCGATCCCAATAGCCCCCAGCGACATTTTGCCCCGCTACCCAAATTTCTCCAACTGTTCCAGGTGGGCACAAGGTTAACGTTTCCGGGTTAGCGATCGCTATTTTTTCCTCTAACCAACTCTGACCGCAACTAACAATTTTTTTGGCTTTTTCTGCCTCATTGGTAATTTTTACAGTATTTTTTGCTAATTCAGTCGTATCAATAGTAACGACGAGCGGAGCAGCATTTTTCAGACCCCCAGAAACCAATAAAGTTGTTTCTGCCATACCGTAGCAAGGGTAAAATGCTTCAGGGCGAAAGCCATAAGGCGCAAAAGTTTGTCCAAATCGGTCTAGTGTTTCTGCACGGATGGGTTCAGCACCGTTAAAAGCCACTTCCCAACTACTCAAATCCAGGTTTTCTCTCTGTTGGGGAGTAATTTTGTTAACACACAGATCGTAAGCAAAATTAGGAGCGCCGCTAGTGGTTGCTTTGTAACGGGAAATTGCCAAGAGCCAACGAACGGGTTTCTCTAAGAATGCGACAGGTGACATGAGAATGCCAGGTACACCTATATATAATGGCTGGAGTACGTTCCCAATCAGTCCCAAGTCGTGATACAGTGGCAACCAACCTAGAATTATGCTTTTTTCTGTATGTTGGGTTGCTCTCTTAATCATTTCTTCGTTGTAGAGCAAATTCCCATGACTCACCATCACTCCTTTTGGTAAGCCTGTAGAACCAGAAGTATATTGCAGAAATGCTAGTGATTCACTTTTGATTTGGGGAGGAACCCAATCATCTGCAAGATTGTTAGAGATATTATCAGTAACTAAGTAGTGTAAATTTAATGGTTTGAGTTCTGCTTGGTAGCTTTCCCAGTTAGCTGCAATCGATGTAGTGGTAAGGGCTAGAGATACTTGGGCATCTTGGATAATAGCTTTTAACCGAGTTAGGTGTTGGTTGCGCCGGGGTGGATAAGCGGGGATAGCGATGACTCCTGCATACAAACACCCAAAAAATGCGGCGATAAATTCCCATCCTGGTGGATACAGCAGCAAAACCCGCTCTCTAGTATCTACCAAGGATTTGAGCTTGTCTGCAAAATGACAAATTAGCACTTGCGCGATCGCCCGTGCTTTTATATCTAACTCTTCATAAGTAATACTAACTTCTTCAGCTTCCCCATCCACGAGAAAGGTGTAGGCTGTTTGGTTAGGGCGATCGTCTGCTCTGTAGCGTAATAGATCGACTAAAGTAGAAGATTTACGCTCAGAACTGCTTAAGCCATCTGAGATAAAAGCCATTGAGTCTGTTCACCAGGCAACCATTAAACCATTAAATTAGCAGCGAGCTTATTTATTACCATTAACCTTGTTTGGTTAATGGTAATAAATAGGCTGTTTTTTCGGATAAATATTTTTGTCTGCAAAAGCTTCTTGACTACATCCTAAAAACAGAGTTACTACTGTCATATAGATTGTTACAAGTGTATTATTAGTAACTTAAGATTCACAAACCTCGTTATATTCTGCTTTTCTATTCATCAGTAGGAACTTTGCTCAAACGTAATACTTAGATAAATCTCTAAATATTTGGCTATATTTATTTATAAACTTAGTAAATTTTTGTAATAGTTAGGTCGGAAAGTCTATTCACAGAGTATGTTGGGAAAACTTTTTTACAAGCCTCCGAACTTTTCAAGCATCCGCGAATATACTGAGTTTATAAGCAAATTTATATGCCTAGAAACTATATTGGGTTATCGTGTAGTTGCCACGATCCAAGTTTGGCAATTGTTAACTCTGATGGAGAGGTAGTATTTGCCGAAGCTGCGGAAAGATACCTGCAAAATAAACGGGCATGGTATAGCCCTCCAGACGATCTGATCCGGATGGGTGAGTTGCTTAACACCTATTGTGACAAAGATGCCGATCTAGTCTTAGCAAGTACGTGGCAGCCATCTACTCTCCGTAAAGCAGAATTTTTTTACTTTAATTCGTTAATACAAAATCCAGTTATTCAATTTTTATTGGGTTTACTAACTAGTGAAACACCTTTACCTGCACCACTTTTAAAGTTATTAATTTCTGGTACTGCCAAAAATACTGGCTTAAATACAGAATTTGTATTATTCTTAAAAAATCAAACAAATCCTCAAATTAATTCTCATTTGCAGGTGACTCGGAAGGCATTCGATCATCATCTGACCCATGCTGCGGCAGCTTGTTACAGCAGCCCTTTTGAAGAAGCATTATGTGTTATTGCTGATGGCTATGGTGAAGGTTCATCTACTGCTATATTCCACTACGATCGCGGCACTCTCAAGCCGATTCCAGGGATAAAGCCTTCCATACCCAGTTTAGGAATCTTCTTTGCTAAACTTTGTAACGCTTGTGGATTCGATTCTATCAGAGGGGAAGAATGGAAAGTAATGGGGCTAGCACCCTATGGCAAGCTGAATCAGGCTTTCTATCATTCACTCAAAGGGCTAATGGAAGTAAAAGATGGGGGATTTATATACAAGAATAAACAGTTAATTCAAGAATATGAATCAACATTAAATCATTACATATCAAAGCATTGGAAAAATCCCTACGATGCTGCCGATCTTGCCTATACAGGTCAACTTGTTTTCTCAGAATTAATGACAGATTTGCTCAAAAGCGCATATAAGATTTGTCCATCCGATCGTCTTGTGCTATCTGGTGGATGTGCGCTCAATTCAGCTTTTAATGGTCAGGTACTAGAATTAGTGCCTGAGTTTAAGAGTTGTTATGTTTTTTCTGCGCCCGGAGATGACGGTAATGCCATTGGTGCAGCTCTACTTGCTTACTATAGCGATCGCCCTCCCCAGAATAAACCTGCCAAGCTCCAATCACCTTACCTGGGTTCAACAATATCAGTGAAAACCTTGAGTAATTTAGAGCAATATAGCCGACTCAAAAAAGTTCCGTTGGAATGTGGCGAAACAGTCTTCCAAAAGGCGGCACAATTTTTAACCGAGGGTAAGATTATTGGCTGGATGCAAGGTAGGGCAGAATTTGGCCCTAGAGCTTTAGGAAACCGTTCGATTCTTGCCGATCCCAGGTTGCCTGATATTAAATTGCGGTTGAATGTAGAAGTGAAATATCGGGAGGAATTTCGCCCATTTGCTCCAGCTATTTTGCATGAATATGGTGCTGAATATTTTGAAAATTATCAAGAAACTCCGTATATGGAGCGTGCTTTACGCTTTCATCCACAAGCAGCAGAAAAAGTTCCAGGTGTAGTTCACGTTGATGGTACAGGTCGGCTTCAAACGGTTAAGCGAGATTGGAATCCCAGGTTCTACGATCTGATATCAGCTTTTTTTCAACTAACAGGAATTCCACTAATTCTGAACACAAGTTTCAATGTGATGGGAAAACCAATTATTCATACTGTGGAAGATGCGATCGCTGTCTTTATGACAACAGGCATGGATGTATTAGTTATTGAAGATGAAATTTATTTAAAGTAGCCCAATAGTCAGTCTTAATGAAATTAATAAATTTAAAATCCACATTAACTATTACTTTGATCGCTACATTAATTTTAGCTAGTGTTACTTTATTCATCTCCAAGGAATTAAATACCCAAACCACAAAGGAAAGAGAGAATACCCTAGCAAATGTCTCAGCCAAAAAGACATCTGATAGCAGTGTGACAGCGCTGGGACGAATCGAACCAAAGAATGCAGTGATCAAATTAACTGGGCCATCCTATCTTTATAGCGGTCGGGTAATTCAGATTTTAGTTAAAGAACAAGAGCAAGTTAAGCAAGGACAAGTCATTGCCATTCTAGATATTTTTGATAAACAGCAAGCAGCCTTAAAGGCAGCAAAGGAAAAAGTTCAACTTGCGCGATCGCAACTTAACCAAGTGCTAGCTGGAACAGCCAAAAAAGGGGAAATCGCTGCTCAAGAGGCAGCAGTTGCTAGCTTAAAAGCTGAGTTCCAAGGTCAAATTGCTACTCAAAAAACTAAAATTGCTCGTTTAAAAATTAAATTACTGAAACAAAAAAATGTTGACACAGCAGCCATTATGCGTTTAAAAGCAAACTCGAATCAAGCAGAAATTGATTGTCAACGTTATGAAAATCTATTTAAAGATGGGGCTACCAGTAATGCTACTCGTGATAGTAAATGTTTAGAAGCCAAAACTGCTTTGCAACAGCTTAAAGAAACAGAAGCCAACCAGGAGCAAGTTGTAACAACTTTGCCACAAGAAATTAGTGAAGCAGAGTCCACAATGAAACAAATTTTGTCAACTTTCCCTCAAAAGATTGCCCAAGCTAAAGCTATTCTTGACCAACTTCAGGAAGTTCGTCCTGTAGATATAGAAGTTTCTCGCTCCCAACTGAAGCAAGCGATCGCTGAAGTCGGTGAAGCTCAGTCAGAACTCGAACTAGCGTATGTGAAAGCACCTTTTCCAGGTCAAATTCTCAAAATTCACACTTGGCCAGGAGAAAGTATTGGTAGTAATGGAATTGTTGATTTTGGACAGACTCAAGAAATGTATGTGGTTGCAGAAGTTTATGAAACTGATATTGGACAAATTAAGCTAGGACAAATTGCTACTATCTCTAGTAAATCTTTACCATTTGAATTACAGGGTCAAGTAGAACAAATTGGCTTACAAGTCGGCAAAAAAGCAGTTTTCAATAACGATCCTAGTTTAGATATGGATGCTAGGATATTCGAGGTTAAAATTAAAATAAATTCAGATTATCTTGAGAAAATTACCCATTTAATTAATTTACAAGTAGAAGTTAACATCAATACCAATTCTTAATATATAGGATTCACCTTTTATTTTTTAACAAGACTCCCTACGTGTCTATCCCTGTTCCATTCTTACACAAGTAAATTCGGGAATAAAACCGGATTCCTATATAGGCTTAAGAGGATGTTTGAAAAGTCCTCTTGTCGGTATCAAAAGTTTTAGATTCCCCTAAATACCGCGATAAATTGGGGTATTTCTATTCCGATTCCCCCTTTTTTAAGGGAGGTTAGGGGGGATCTAAAAGTGCCTAAATTCACAGAAAAACACTTTTCAAACAACCTTTAATGTTTCCACCAATTTCTTTAGCTTGGCTTCAGTTAATTCATAAAAAGTCCCGCTTAATAATCAGTATTATTGGTGTAGCTTTTTCTGTAGCCTTGATGTTTACAACTACAGGATTAAAAGATGCACTTTTTGAAGATTCTGTCACTATACATAAAACTCTCCAAGCTGATTTAATTATTCTTTCTGCTGATTTTCAGTCATTTTGGACAATACATACAAATCCATTTCCTCGCCGGATTATGTATAGTTTATCAGCCATTAATGGTATAGTTTCTATCAATCCTTTTTATGTGGCTTTTGCCGGATTTAAAAATCCCGACTTAAAGACTAAAAAAAATATAGGTGTTGTTGCTTTTAACCCTGACAAACCGACTTTTAATCTAGCTGAAATTAATCAGCAAACATCAGTTATTAGAAATAATGAAAGTTTCTTATTCGATCGCCTTTCTCGTCCTGAATATGGTGGAATTGTAGATAAATTTAAAGCACTTAAAAAACCAGGTTCAGTTGTAACTGAATTATTGGATAATCAAATTAAAATTGGCGGTTTCTTTTCGATTGGAGGAGGAGTATTTTCTGCCGATGGATTATTAATTACTAGCGACTTGAATTATGCCAGTATTTTTAAAAGACCTATAGAAAAAGTACATTTGGGCTTGATAAGCATAACACCAGGAGCATCTCCAGAAGAGATTATTAATAAAATTAATCAAAAGCTACCTTACCAAGTTAAAGTAATAACTAAAGCAGAGTTCATAAAAACTGAAAAGTTGTATTGGCAAAAGGCAACTCCCATAGGTATAATATTCAATATTTTATCATTAGTTGGTTTTATCTTTGGAGCAGTAATAGTCTACCAAATTATCTTCACGCAAATTTCGGATTACATATCTATATATGCAACGTTTAAAGCCATTGGATATACAAATTTTTATATAATAGCTCTAGTTTTACAACAATCATTTTTGATGTCTATCATCGGTTATATCCCCGGATTGCTGGTCAGTTTAGGCTTATATAAATATATTCAATTTCATACTCGATTGCCAATGATATTAACCATTGAGAAAGTAATTGTAATCATATCTTTAACAATATTTATGTGTTTTTTTGCAGCATTGATGAGTGTATTCAAACTAAAAGATGCAGATCCAGCAGAATTGTTTCAATGAATTATTTAGAAGCTAAAGAACCGGAAAATGGAACCTCCTTATGTTATTGAAATTGATAATGTTAACCACTATTATGGTAGAGGTTCATTACGCAAGCAGACTTTATTTGATATAAATCTGACAGTTAAATCAGGAGAAATAATTATTCTGGCTGGGCCGTCAGGTTCAGGTAAAACAACCTTGCTGACATTGATAGCAGGATTACGTTCTATTCAACAAGGAAGCATTAAAATTTTAGGGACAGAGATATTCAAAGCAAGTAATCACAAACTTTTACAACTACGTCGTCAACTTGGTTATATTTTTCAAGATCATAATCTAGTTCCTTTTTTAAACGCTGTTCAAAATGTGGAAATTTCTCTATCACTAAATAAAGAGCTTTCTAAAAAAGAAGTTCGCCGAAAAGCAGAAATGATTTTAGAAGAAGTTGGATTGGGACAACACATGTATCGAAATCCAAATCAACTTTCTGGAGGACAAAAACAAAGAGTCGCGATCGCCAGAGCCTTAGTTACAGAACCCAAAATAGTTTTAGCAGATGAACCAACAGCATCCTTGGATAAAAACAGTGGGCGTGATGTTGTTGATATCATACAAAGATTAGCGAAACAGCGAGGATGTACTGTAGTTTTAGTAACTCACGATAATCGCATTCTTAATATTGCCGATCGCATTATTAGTTTAGAGGATGGTCGTTTATCCGTCTCCAAGGGAGAACTATTACTTGATATCAGTAATTTCATGTCAGCAATTAATGATATCGAAAGTAATCAAATCAATAGCATGATTGAAAATTTAAATAATCAAGAATTTGCGGATTTTCTGAATAAGTTAAATCGAGAATTCAAACAGTTGTTACAAACAGTTCATCTTTTCCAAGACCATTCTTTTAATAATAAAATAGATAAAATTATTAAAGTTATATCACTTAAGATTGCTCAAGTTCTCAAGGCAGAACAAGTAACATTTTTTATTGTAGATAGCGAACGCCAAGAACTTTGGTCTAAAAATGCTATAGGTTTAAACCAAGAATTAATTAGTATCAGAATTCCTTTTAATACCGGAATTGCTGGATATGTAGCATCAACAGGAAGAAGTGTTAATATTCCCGATCCTTACAACGATCCTAGATTTAATCGCAAAATTGATCTGGAAACTGGTTTTAGAACAAAAAATATTTTATGTTTACCAATATTTAATTCTCAGCAGGAGGTATTCGCTGTAGCTCAAATCCTCAATAAAATTGATGATATACCTTTTGATCGGGAAGATGAGCAAAATTTTTTTTTATTGACTAAATCCTTAGGAGTTATTCTGGAAACCAGTATTTTATATATCCAACAAATATCCTCGTCGGGAGGAGAGAAAGATTAACGCTTTTTCCTCAAAATCAAAAATATGTAAGTTAAGAGAATATTTTAAAAGTCCTCTTCTTAGTAGTAAAACGTTCGAGATACCCCGAAATCCATCGATAAATTGGGGGACTTTGACTCTTCCCCCTTTTTAACGATATTAGGGAGGATCTCAAAGTTTCTAAGGTAACAGCAAACGCTTTTCAAATAACCTCTAAATATGCCACAGTTTAAAGAATAAAATATGGATATTTTTACACGTATTGAATCAAATGTTAGGAGTTATTGTAGAGACTTTCCAACTGTTTTTGTGAAAGCTATAGAGCATGAGATATTTGATGACAAAGGCAATAGCTATATTGACTTTTTCTGTGGCGCTGGAGCGTTGAATTACGGACATAACAACCCTAAATTTAAACAATATCTGCTCGACTATATTCAAGGGGACGGTATTACCCATAGTTTAGATATGTATACCCAAGCTAAAGGTCAGTTTCTCGAAGCTTTTGAAAAACTGATTCTTAAACCGAGAAACCTAGACTATAAAGTAATGTTTCCAGGGCCAACAGGTACAAACGCTGTTGAAGCAGCGTTAAAACTAGCACGCAAGGTTAAAGGAAGACCAACCATTGTTCATTGTAAAAATAGTTTTCACGGGATGACACTAGGCTCACTTTCAGTTACTGACAATCAAAAATATAGAAATGCTTCAGGTGTTCCGCTCAGAAATTCTTACTCAATTCCGTTTAATAACCAACATCATGAACATGGGCAAGAATTAGATAAATTTTTCGAGCAATTAAACTTCCTTGGTGAAAAACCTGCCGCAGTCATTTTAGAAATCGTTCAAGCCGAAGGTGGTATTAATGTTGCTAGTGCATCATGGCTAAAACAGCTTTGGCAACAAACTCAAAAGCAAGATATTTTACTCATTGTTGATGATATTCAAGTAGGATGTGGAAGAACTGGAACTTTTTTCAGCTTTGAACAGTTTGGATTAAAGCCAGATTTAGTCTGCTTATCAAAGTCAATTAGTGGTTATGGAACCCCAATGTCTTTACTCCTGATTCGCCCTGAATTGGATTGTTGGGAACCTGGAGAACATAACGGTACTTTTCGCGGTAACAATCTAGCTTTTGTAACAGCTAGGGCTGCTATTCTTGAATATTGGCAAGATAATGAATTATTAGGAGAAATTAACCAAAAGTCCAGCATATTAACCCAAAATCTCCAACAAATAGTAGACTTATTTCCGGCGCTTCATGGCAAGCATCGGGGTCGAGGCATGATTCAAGGAATTGCTTGTCAGTCAACTGGAATTGCCTCCAAAATTAGGCAAACAGCTTTTCAGCGAGGATTGATTCTCGAAACTGCTGGTTCGCATAATGAAGTACTCAAACTGTTGCCACCTCTGACAATCAGTTATGAGGCTTTATATAAAGGATTAGCCATTATAGAAGAATCAATTGATTCTTCTCTAGCAAGTAATCTTAAATTATCAGGATATGAAAAGCACTAGCAGAGCTAAAACTGTTCCAATTGGACGACCGATCGCTAATACTCAAATTTATATTCTCAACCAATATTTACAACCAGTTCCAATTGGCGTTATTGGCGAACTTTATGTCGGTGGAGATGGTGTAGGCAGAGGCTATCATAATCGTCCCGAACTGACCCAAGAGAAGTTTATTCTTAACCCTTTTAGCAAAAAAACAGATGAGCGTCTCTACAAAACAGGCGATCTAGCTCGCTACCTTCCTGATGGCAATATTGAATATGTAGGTCGGTGCGATCATCAAGTAAAAATTCGGGGTTTTCGGATTGAATTGGCAGAAATTGAAGCAACTCTTGTTTCCCATCCTCAAATTCAACAAGCTTTAACGATCGTCTGGCAAACTTCATCGGAGCTAGAGCAACTTGTGGCTTATGTAGTTTCAAAAAAATCTTGCTTGAAGGAATCGCAACTGCGCCAATTTCTCAAACAAAAACTACCTGATTACATGGTGCCATCGAGCTTTATCATGTTAGAAGAAATGCCTTTAACTCCCAACGGAAAAATTAATCGACAAGCATTACCATCTCCAAGCCATTCTACTAAACAGGTGGGTGAGTTTATTCCTCCCCGTAATGTTGTGGAATTCCAACTTGCCCAGATTTGGTCAGAGGTGCTAGATGTCGATCGCCTTGGTATCAAGGATAATTTCTTTGACTTGGGTGGGCATTCTCTGCTTGCAGTTCGCCTCATGACCAAAATTGGGCAAAAGTTCCAAAAAAACCTGCCTTTAGCAACACTTTTTCAATCGCCAACCATTGAACAGCTAGCTAGCCTTCTGCAAGCTTCAATCACAGTTTCTAGTGGTTCCCCCCTAATCCCTATTCAGCCCCAAGGTTCTCTTCCTCCCCTATTCTGTATTCATCCTGGCGGCGGTCACGTCTTTTGCTATGTGGAAATCGCTCGGCAACTATCTCCCACTCGTCCGGTATATGGATTGCAAGCACTTGGTCTTGAGAGCGATCGCCAACCATTAACCAGTGTAGAAGAGATGGCGGATGAATATATCAAGGCTATACGGCAAGTTCAGCCCCAAGAACCTTACTATCTGGCTGGTTGGTGCAGCGGCGGCATCATCGCTTTTGAGATGGCGCAGCAGTTATTAGCTAGTGGGCATCAAGTTGCTTCCTTAGTGTTAATTGATAGTTATCCACCAACAGCGGCCGATCAACACGAGGACATCGGTGAGGATAGGCTCATGGCTATGCTGATCGAAGAGTTAAGTGGACTTTATGGCAAAGAATTAGCGATCGCCTTGGAAGAACTCCATCAACTAGACCCTCTCGAACAATTAAACCTCTTACTTGAAAAGGGGCAACAACTCGGCATTCTACCCAGTGAGATCGAAATACAGCAAGCACAAAGATTATGGAATGTTTTCTGTGCAAATTTTAGGGCTTGCCGTCATTACCAACTAAAAACTTACCCTGGCAAAGCTTTATTAATATGTGCTAGCGAAAACAATCAGCGTCCGATTCAAGATGCAAATTACGGTTGGAACAATATTATCAATCATCTGAAAATCTGTACAATTCCTAGTAATCATTACGCTATAGTCCAAACTCCTTTAGTCAAAAATCTGGTTCAAGCACTAGAAACAGTTCTGGAAACACCGCAAGAAAAATCAGCAATCAACAATGGCGATTGCGATTGTGGAACTATCTCAATACTGCTTGATTAAAGGAAAATAGATGATGGAATCAATACCGTAGCCAATTTACGAGGGTTCAGCGCCTGTAGAAACGCTTGCGGGGGGACAAAATGGTTTAGAATGCTTATATTGCAAAGAGTGTAGCAATTTGTGGTAAAAGAAAAAGAGCATTCATTCGCAACAAGCTCTATTTAATGATAATGCTACCCGAATTCTACGAGACAAACCTCAAGCGAGAATTGGGACGTGCACAATATTTAGGCGTTGCAGAATAGAAATATGAATTAGTGCGTAGGCGTAGCCCGTCGTAGACATCGCTATGGAATGTCCAAGGTGTACATCAACCCACATTCGCAAAAATGGTAAACAAAGAGGTAAGCAAAATTACATCTGTGTGAAATTTGGTTTTTGTTATTCTAAGTCAGAAGAAATGCTGAGACACTCTATTCGACTGGTCATACATTATCTCAAGTATGGTTCAGTGCTGCTCACGATGTGAGGTACAAGTCTTATTCCAGCGATGTCTACGACGGGCTACGCCTACGCACTGATTCATATTTTGATTCAGCAACGCCGGATATTGAAATTGGTTGTTATTTAATTATCAGAAAAGCTCCAGAAATGAGCGTGCATACCAAAGCGAATATAACTGCATGTTCCACTTTACTACTAATAATATTTATCGCCATTGCAATCAAAAATATAAATATAAAAGTTAATATTTTTAAAATATTTTCTGATTGCCAATCAATTAATGAATCATCTATTGATGTTGCCATTAATGGAATTAACAACTTTTGGAATTGGATATTCATTTGACGTTAATTTTTCTAATTTGTTTGCTTTTCATATATAAAAAGTAGCTTAACTCTTGTTCTCAAATCTTCTATCGTCAGGCATATAAAGAAGTCAGTGTCAAATCACTAGTTTCAATGTGTTAAAATAGCCAATCTTTCGTCATAAATTTGTCATAACGCTGTCAACCTGACATGAAATAATAAAAGTTTAACTAAAGTTCTTTGCGGTACCATGCCTTAAGCCGCAGGAGAGCTTACGTTCAAAAAATTAACTGTGACAAAGAGTTTTAGCTTTAACCCAATGGTAATTTCTGTAAAAAATTACTAATTCCAAATAAGATGTTCGTAAAAGGTTATCAGCAGCTAAAGACGGTAATGAGTATTACATCTGCTTCCAATAATCACCCAACGCCTCCAACCCGATCCTTTCCCCCGATAGAAGATTATGGGGTGATTGGCAATTGCCATACAGCAGCTCTTGTCAGTAGTTGTGGTTCGATTGACTGGCTTTGCTTACCTCGCTTCGATTCACCGTCTTTGTTTGCTCGGATTTTGGATCTAGAACGTGGTGGAAGCTGGAGTATTCAGCCAGCCACTGCTTGGTCAAGTAGTCATCAGTACCTAAATGAAACCAATGTACTAGAAACAATTTTTAGGTGTGAGTCAGGACGAATTTCGGTGCTGGATTTTATGGATATTAGCAACCAGGAGCAGCAGCAAAGCCGAATAGCACCTGGCAGGCTAATCCGAATTGTCGAGGTTAGTGAAGGAACAGTTGAAATTATGAGTACTTGCTCTCCTCGCCCTGACTATGGGCACACAATTCCCAAATTAGTCAAATCTGGCAACGAAGTCAGGTTTGATTCATTTACCGTTACTGGACCTGTTGAATGGCATCTGGACACAACAAGCAATACATTTATGTGTCACATAATCCTCCATGCTGGAGAAAGAGCGGTGTTCACGCTTTTGACTGAGGAGGACGCACAACTGCCAAATCTAGACCCAATGGATGCCTTGGCATCAACTTGCGCCAAATGGCGGGGTTGGGCGAATAAGTGTACTTATCAAGGAGCGTATCGAGACGCGGTTGTTCGCAGTGCGCTGACCTTACAATTGATGACTTATGCTCCTTCAGGAGCAATTGTAGCTGCACCGACAACTTCGTTGCCAGAAGAAATTGGTGGAGAGCGGAACTGGGATTATCGCTTTACCTGGATTCGGGACTCATCATTTACTCTTTATGCATTGCTATTAGCAGGTTATCTTGATGATGAGTGTCAGTTTTTCAATTGGATCGCCGAGACTGTGAAGATGGAAGGAACTGGAATCAAAATCCTTTACCCGATTACATCAAGTGGACAGGTTGTTGAGCAAACCTTAGATCACTTGCGGGGATATCGAGACTCGCAGCCAGTTCGGATCGGCAATGGTGCAGCAGGACAAGTTCAACTTGATGTCTATGGTGAGGTGGTTAGTGCTTTACATTTCGCCTGGAAGGTTGGAAAGTACGATCCAACTGCAATTTGGGAACACATCTGCCCACTAGTAGATTGGGCTGCTGAACACTGGCACGAACCAGATAGCGGCATCTGGGAAGTGCGTGGGGGTTTGCGACATTTTGTTTACGGGAAAGTGATGCTGTGGGTGGCATTAGACTGTGGCATTGAAATGGCTGAGGCGCTTGAGCTAACTGGTGATACTACTCGTTGGCGACAGGAGCGGCAACTAATCCGCAATGAAGTGTTTGAAAAAGGGTGGAGCGAAAAACTTGGTGCCTTCAAGCAATCCTACGAGGATGAAACTCTTGATGCCTCTAATTTACTAATGTCTAGTGTTGGCTTCATTGATGGAACTGACCCGCGCATGGTGTCAACAATTGATGCGACTATGGAACATTTAGTTGAGAATGGACTGTGTTACCGTTACCGAGATGCACCAGAAGGCGTGAGTGGTAAAGAGGCATCCTTTGTTCTTTGCACCTTCTGGCTGATCAACGCACTTATCTTGGCTCAAAGGGCTACAGAGGCTAGTATTTGGTTTGAGCAAATGCTGGCACGAAGCAGTTCGTTGGGACTATTTGCAGAAGAAATTGACTTTGAGACAGGGGCGCATCTTGGTAACTTTCCCCAAGCCTTTTCGCATATTGGCGTAATTAACGTTGCCGTTTCCTTAGCACATACAGGTAATATCGGAACAGTTGAACGGGTGCATATTGATGCAGCAAATGCTGCATCAAGAGGTGGCGGTGGATCGAGAACATAAGACAATTTTCAATGCTATTGTTTTTGAAAATATTTTTCCACCTGAAAGAGATATTAATAATGGTCGGGTTTATAAATGTTAGTAATCTTCTAAAAACTCTAAATTTTATTGCGATCGCAGGAATAAGTCCTTTTTGCGTGCGATCGCTACGGAAGATCGCTCTCGTTCAAATTTAATACTTTTGGAGCTAATCGTGCCACACCTGGTTCCCTTGTTTTCAGCCTAATACCAATTTAATATGAAGCTGCATAAAATAAAGCTTCCAGGATAAAGTTGTAAGAAGAGACAGAAATTACCTGCTCAAGTGTAAGTTGATC
>NZ_JBALDN010000030.1:0-27348 GCF_036917375.1 Nostoc sp. | reverse complement strand
AGCAAATGACTTGCTTGAGCCGTGTACTTGGAAACTTGTAAGCACGGTTCTTAGGGGGGAAAGGGGCAGAAATGCCCCTGCCCTACCCGACAATAGAATTGGGGACTGGGGACTGGGGACTGGGAAAGATTTATTTTAATCGTAATCCTTAATCCTTCAATAAATTTTTCTGGCCCCTAAAACAATTGCTGGAAAAATCCGATATGTCGCTTACAATAGAGATAGCGGAGACGCATGTTTCCGTTCACTCCTCACACCACACTCCGCCCGGACTACTGTTCGGGCGGTTCCTTATGTTTATAAATAAATTCTAGAGCTTCTTTGCAAATGTACATCCTCGCACTCCCAAGCTGAGGTTTTTGCTATGGTAGAATTTTCACCAAGCTCAGATATTTATTATTGGCGAAGGTTTTAGGCATGTCAACAGCCGCACAAGTTACCGATTCTAGTTTCAAGCAAGAAGTACTCGACAGCGAAGTACCCGTTTTAGTTGACTTTTGGGCACCCTGGTGCGGACCATGCCGTATGGTAGCTCCTGTTGTCGATGAAATCTCCGAACAGTACAAAGGTCAAATAAAGGTCGTCAAAGTCAACACAGATGAAAATCCTAATGTTGCTAGTCAGTATGGCATCCGCAGCATTCCTACATTAATGATTTTTAAGGGTGGACAAAAAGTCGATATGGTGGTTGGCGCCGTGCCTAAAACTACATTAGCTTCCACTCTCGAAAAGCATCTTTGAAACTCAATCGGCAATAAAATCCTCTTGAGTTATCCATTTTGTTCTAACTTTAAGTTAATTTTCATAAACAAGTTTGAGAGGCGCAAATTTGCCGTCTATCAAACTTGTTTACATTTATATACACTTTCAGAATATTTTTAGGAGTTTTCTAGCTTAAAAACAACTCCCTAATTCCGGTACTACCAATTTCTACTGCTAGCGCCGCCAACAGAAAACCCAAAAGTTGAGTCACAATTACTCCACCTTCTGCACCAATCCACTGGTCAATCAGATTTGCTAAACGCAAAATCAACCAAGTGATAAACATTGCCCCTACGATACCCACTGCCACAGCAATATGCGGACTCTGTGATTTCGACATCAGCAACATCACCGTCGTCAAAGTCCCCGGCCCTGCTAACAGTGGTAAAGCTAGCGGAGTAATTGCGACATCGCGTCCTTCTTCAATAATTGGCCGATCTAATTCTCCCCGCAGCATTTGCAAAGCAATTAACAGCAACAATATTCCTCCTGCTATTCGCAAAGAGCCGATACTGATTTCCAAGTAATTTAAAATTATTTGCCCTGCAAAGGCAAATAGCAAAAGAACTGCGATCGCAATGATAATTGCTTTATCTATAACTTTATTTCTTTGGTCTGGCATCATGCCCTTAGTCAAAACTAAAACAATCGGTATATTGCCCACAGCATCGGCCAAGACAAACACAGCAATAAATGTTTGAATGAGAATAGGAATATCCACAGTAGACAGCTTTTATCAAGGTTTGATCGTAACCTAATCTTTATCTTGCTCAGTTTGCTAGAACCCAGAGGAAGATTAAGATCGGTAATAAAACCAGTGTGTTAAAGAAAAGCAATGCTGACGCATTTCTAATTAAGTTCCACAAATGTAGAAGTAGCGATATATTTTGATAATCTCTTTTCCATAAATCAACTGTTCGTTGTTGAATCTATGAAGTCTTATTTAGCCGCCGCTATTCAATTGACCAGTGTGCCCGATTTACAGAAAAATTTGGCACAGGCAGAAGAATTAATAGAGCTTGCCGTGCGTCAAGGTGCTGAATTGGTGGGTTTGCCAGAAAACTTTTCCTATATGGGAGAAGAAAAAGATAAACTCGCACAAGGTGATGCGATCGCTCTTGAAAGTGAAAAATTTCTCAAAAAAATGGCTCAACGCTTTCAAATTACCATCTTGGGCGGCAGCTTTCCACTTCCGGTAGATAATACAGGCAAAGTTTACAACACCACTCTACTCATCGACCCCAGCGGTCAAGAACTTTCCCGCTACTACAAAGTACACTTATTTGATGTTGATGTCCCCGACGGCAACACCTATCGGGAATCCAGCACGGTTGTGGCTGGTACGCAACTACCACCCGTTCATTTTTCAGAAAAGCTTGGTAATTTAGGGCTTTCCATTTGTTATGATGTCCGCTTCCCGGAACTGTATCGTCATCTAGCAGATAAGGGAGCCGATGTTATCTTTATTCCCGCCGCTTTTACCGCCTTTACAGGTAAAGACCACTGGCAAGTACTACTACAAGCCAGAGCTATCGAAAATACCGCCTACGTCATTGCTCCCGCGCAAACGGGGAATAACTACGGTCGTCGTCTAACGCACGGTCACGCCGTCATTATCGACCCTTGGGGTGTAATTTTAGCCGATGCTGGAGAAAAACCGGGAATTGCGATCGCAGAAATCAAGCCTACTAGGCTCGAACAAGTCCGTCGTCAAATGCCCTCTTTACAGCATCGCGTGTTCTAGGGAGTAGAGAGCAGGGGAGGCAGGGGGAGCAGGGGAGGCAGGGGAGGTAGGGGAGAAGAACTATTGATTATCGACTAATGCCCCATTCCCCATTCCCCATTCCCCATTCCCCATTCCCCATTCCCCATTCCCTATTCCCAACCCTTATCAATACAACAAAAAACCGGGTATTTACCCGGTTTCTGACAACATTAAAATCCTCAGTTTTTTAGCAGCATAGGAAAACTATGCCGCTATTTATTTGCTGTCAAAATTAAACTTTAGCAGCTGATTTGGTAACAACGTTAAGTTCACCTTTAGCATACTTAGCAGCAAAATCTTCCAAAGAAATTTGCTTAATCTTGCTGGCGTTGCCAGCTGTGCCAAATTGCTGATAGCGTTCAGCACAAACCTTTTGCATGTATGTAATGGAAGGCTTGAGGAAGTGACGGGGGTCAAACTCCTCTGGTTTTTTAGCCAAAGCTTCACGTACAGCAGCAGTAATAGCCAAACGGTTGTCGGTGTCGATATTTACCTTACGTACACCACTCTTAATCCCTTTTTGGATTTCTTCTACAGGTACACCGTAGGTTTCAGGAATTGCACCACCATATTGGTTAATCAGTGCCAGCAAATCTTCAGGCACAGAAGAAGAACCGTGCATTACCAAGTGGGTGTTAGGCAGACGGCGGTGAATTTCTTCAATGCGGCTGATGGCCAAAATTTCGCCAGTCGGCTTACGGGTAAACTTGTAAGCACCGTGGCTTGTGCCGATGGCAACAGCCAAAGCATCTACTTGGGTTGCTTCTACGAAGTCAACAGCTTCATCGGGGTCGGTTAGCAGTTGAGAGTGGTCGAGTGTACCTTCAAACCCGTGACCATCTTCAGCTTCGCCAGCACCAGTTTCTAGAGAACCCAAACAACCGAGTTCACCTTCAACGCTGACACCCAAAGCATGAGCTACATTTACAACTTCGCGGGTAACATTAACGTTGTACTCGAAGCTAGCGGGAGTTTTCGCATCAGCTTCTAAAGAACCATCCATCATCACGCTGGTGAAGTTGTTCTTAATTGCTGAGTAGCAGGTAGCAGGAGCATTACCATGATCTTGGTGCATGACAATGGGAATGTGAGGATAGGTTTCTACCGCAGCCAAAATCAGGTGGCGGAGGAAGTTTTCTCCTGCATAATTACGAGCGCCGCGTGAAGCTTGTAAAATTACGGGGCTATCTGTCTCGACAGCAGCCTTCAGGATTGCCTGAATCTGCTCCAAATTGTTAACGTTGAAAGCTGGGATGCCGTAACCGTTTTCAGCTGCGTGATCCAACAGCAGCCGCAGTGGTACAAGCGCCATAGATAGTCCTCCTAATGTGGTTGTCAGCTAGTCGGTCTGAGAGAAGCGTAATCATTACGCTAAATCTTAAGAGTTTTTTCAACTTATAGGAAATTATAACTAGTGTCGCGTGTCTATGTTGAAAAAGTTTACGCCATAGTTACTATAAACCATGTTCTATACTTGTTCTCTACTGCTGTACTATGTCCTATAGTTGCTCTGTATTGCTGTACATTTAGCTACCCTACAACTAGTAGCTTTGGTAGCCCAGTATCCCAAATACTCTTTCCTACAATTAAAAAGAGGAGCGATCGCTTCTTTACATCATTTAATAAACTTCTGTATGGGTCGCCCGGGATTCGAACCCGGAACTAATCGGTTAAAAGCCGAGTACTCTACCGTTGAGTTAGCGACCCTTTCGCTGCATTTCGCAACTTTGCAATCATAGCATATACATCTGTAGATTTGTAAAGGGGTTTAGAAAAAATTAGCAGTAAACCTTATAGATGCTGTGTGGCTAGCTCCTGGTGCTAACACAGTCAGGTTATCACCAGTATTGAGAGAGTTACGGGTCGCACTCCACGGTTCTAGACAGTAGAACTCTTTGCCTTTGACTGTCCAAAATACCAGGTAGGTAGAGAAATCATCATAATCCAAGGTGAGTTTTAACTTCCGGCTGCGGTCTATCGCAGTAGCCGATTTACTCGTTAGCTGTCCAAAGGCAAAATCAATTTCATCACGACTAAAGTCAAAATTGCCGTCAAAAGAATGGATTTCCTTAGTTTGATTATCTTGATACTGCTTAGAAGGAATTTCCAGCTCTAACTGAGTTTTATCACCACACAGAAAGTAGGGATGGAAACCAGCCGAAAAGGGCATTGGTGTAGATGACAAGTTTTTATACTGCTGACGCACTTCTAGGGTATTACCTTGAAGTTCGTAGGTGAAAGCTAGTTGAAAATCAAAAGGATAAACTGCCTTAGTTTGCTCATTGCTATTAAGAGCAACAGTGAGACTAGCTTTATTTCCAGTTTCTTGTTCTGTTACTTTCCACGGCAATTCACGGGCAAAACCATGTTGTTTGAGAGTATATTTTTGCCCGTTATGAGTGTAAGTATTATCTGGTAGATTGCCACAAATAGGAAACAAAATTGGATTTCCACCTCTAACACTCAACTCAGGATGAGTAAAGCGTTCGGTATCCAGGTAGAAAATTTCTTGCCCTTGAATGCGCCAACGGGTGATGATACCGCCGCGTTCGGGTACGACCTCCAATTGAGAACCAGCGGCTTCGTCCGAAAGAATATAGGTCTTGTATTGTTGCTGTTGAACTGCAATGCTAAACACAAATTTTAGTCCTGGGTAAGGTGGAGTGCTGAGTACGCAGTGCTGAGTTCTGAGTAGAAGAAAAAATACTCAGCACTCACCACTCATCACTCAGTACTGTTTATTCGTCTTCTGCAAACACGAAACGATATAACTCGCTGGGGTCTGGCTCAGGGCTGCTTTCGGCGAACTTAACCGCATCGTCGATTACATCCTGAATTTTACGGTCAATCGCTTTGATTTCTCCTTCATCTGCCAGATTTTGCTCAACCAAATAAGCTGCCAACTTTTTAATTGGGTCACGGGCGAACCAAAATTCTTTCTCCGCTTTGCTCCGCATTTCATCTGGGTCAGCCAAGGAGTGACCCCGGAAACGGTAGGTAAGCGCCTCAATTAATGTTGGGCCTTCACCTGCGCGGGCGCGGGCGACGGCTTCCTGAGCGACGGCTCGGACTGCTAGTACATCCATACCATCGACTTCCACGCCCACCATATTAAATACGCTGGCTTTTTTATAAATCTCTGGCTGAGAAGTGGCTCGTTCGTGAGACATCCCAATCGCCCACTTATTATTTTCGACCACAAACAAAATTGGCAGTTTCCAGAGGGCTGCCATATTTAGTGTCTCGAAAAACTGACCGTTATTAGCTGCACCGTCGCCAAAAAAGCAAGCTGTCACTTGGTCAGCATTTTTATCTCCCAGCACTTCCCGGCGGTATTTGCTCGTGAAAGCCGCTCCAGCTGCTACAGGAATTCCCTCAGCCACAAAAGCATAGCCACCTAGCAAGCGATGTTCGGCAGAAAACATGTGCATGGAACCACCGCGCCCTTTGCTGCAACCTGTGGCTTTGCCAAATAATTCTGCCATTACCTCTCTTGCTGGTACTCCCGCACTCAGAGCATGAACGTGGTCGCGGTAAGTACTACAAACGTAATCTTCACCCGGTCGCATCGACTGCACAACACCGCTGCAAACGGCTTCTTGACCGTTGTACAAATGGACAAAACCAAACATTTTGCCTCTGTAGTACATTTCAGCGCACTTGTCTTCAAACAAGCGCCCTAATACCATGTCCTCATACAACCGTAACCCTTCTTCTTTTGTAATATGCGTAGTAGCAGGATTAAAAGTGGGTAAAGTACGCTCTTGAACCATTATTTTTGAGTATCCCTGTTGTACAACTTAAAGTTACGGTCTTAAATAAGTTGGTCTGATAACACCTCGGCTTTTAACAGGCTAGCGTTTGTAAGACTCAACAATCAAACTTTATTTATGCACCAAAAAAGGGTCTTAGGGAATAGCTGAATTTTTAATTTTTGATTTTTAACTTTTCAGCTGATGCCCCGTGAGGATTTGACTCTAACGGCAACATCTGCCGCTTTGGGTTTTTCTCTCTCTCCAAAACAGTGCTGAGTACCGTTAGCGGAAGCGGGGCGTTTAACCCATGCTGAGTAAAAAGTAAAATTAGACCGATTAGGCATCAAATCAGTTACGAGTAGTGATTACTTAGGAAAAGATTCACAAGTACTACGTCTTACTCATTACTTCTTACTCAAAACTCAGCACTCAAAACTCAGCACTCCTAAATATTCCCCTTCATAGACTAGCAATCAAGATAGACTGCTTTCTGCATATCCATTAACAATTTAAAAAAAAGGAGGCAAAAATCTATAATACCCAAATAGGTAATTGTAATTAAAGGTAAATTATGATATAGTTTCATTCTCTTGTTATCAGGGTAAATCCCCAATAGTGGTATTTTTGTTACCGATATAGTGGGAAAGTCCCAAAAAAATCAATCATCAATAGATTCTTCTAGCCACAACAATTATGCCGTGATTAAAAGCGGTAGTTGTGGTTTGTGGTATCGAAGGCTGATAATAGTTGTGTTAAACAAAAATACTAAGAATTAAAACAAACAATTGAGGCTTTCTAGGCGAAAGCAAAAAATTAGTACTAGAATGTGACTCAAAATTTCGGGAAGGTACAAAACAAGTTGTTGCAATATACACTTGTAGAGTAAATTCTATACGGCATTTTTATGGCACGGTTTTACAGGCCTGGAAAGCTCTAGGTGAATTATGTTGATCACGGTGCAGGGGAAGTAGGCTGTGCGAATTCCGCTAGATTACTACCGAATTTTAGGACTACCGTTAGCGGCAAGTGAAGAACAATTGCGACAAGCATACAGCGATCGCATTGTACAATTGCCGCGACGTGAGTATTCTCAGGCAGCAATTTCTTCTCGTAAACAACTCATAGAAGAAGCTTACGTGGTTTTATCAGATCCAAAACAACGCAGTACCTACGATCAGCTTTATCTTGCTCACGCCTATGACCCTGATAACCTTGCTGCTGCCGCAGTAGCACTGGAAAATCGTCCAGAAAGCACCAAACGGGGTAGTGACACTCAGAGTTTGGGTATCGAAATTACTCAAGACGAGTTGGTTGGCGCTTTATTAATTTTGCAAGAGTTGGGGGAATACGAACTTGTACTAAAACTAGGTCGTCCGTACCTGGTAAATAAAAATGGTGCTACAAGTGCAAGAAAAGCCAATAATTTAGCAGACGAAGAAATACACGAAAGTGCTGAACATCCTGATGTTGTTCTCACTGTCGCCCTTGCTTGTCTAGAATTAGGTCGCGAACAGTGGCAACAAGGTCACTATGAAAATGCCGCCATATCTTTAGAAACTGGTCAAGAATTATTAGTACGCGAAGGATTGTTCGCCAGTGTCCAAGCGGAAATTCAAGCGGATCTTTACAAATTACGACCATATCGAATTTTGGAGTTGTTGGCACTACCTCAAGAAAAGACTGCCGAACGAAGCCAAGGTTTGGAATTATTGCAAAACCTCTTAGAAGATCGTGGCGGGATTGATGGCACGAATAATGATGATTCTGGTTTAAACATAGACGACTTTCTGCGGTTTATTCAGCAGTTACGCAACCACTTAACAGTCGCCGAACAGCACAAGTTATTTGAAGCCCAAAGTAAACGCAATTCTGCTGTTGCCACTTACTTAGCTGTTTATGCCTTGATAGCGCGGGGATTTGCTCAACGGCAACCTGCTTTAATTCGTCAAGCAAGGCAAATGCTCATGCGTCTGGGCAAGCGCCAAGATGTACATTTAGAACAGTCATTATGTGCTTTACTTTTGGGACAAACTGAAGAAGCAACTCGGGTTTTAGAACTTAGTCAGGAATACGAAGCTTTAGCTTTCATTCGAGAAAAATCTCAAGACTCTCCAGATTTGTTACCAGGGCTGTGTCTATATGCAGAACAGTGGTTGCAACATGAAGTATTTCCGCATTTTCGAGATTTAGCAAACCAGCAAGCGTTTCTAAAAGATTACTTTGCTAACCAACAGGTACAAGCTTATTTAGAAGCACTGCCAACAGATGCAGAAACAACTAATGAGTGGGCTGTAATTAACCCCCAAAATTTTCCTCAGCCGCAGACAAATAATTCGCCTTTTCCTAAAAATTCAACTAGGACTCCCAAGCAATTTAACCACAGCAGAACACCTGACCTAGATTTACCAGAAACACCAGAACATTTAAACTTTTCACCACCGATGTGGAATTCATCTGGAAGTGTAAAATCAGAGGTTCCTGCTGCTGAACGGACGAGCAGAGGCACTAATCAGAATTTGAACGGTTCAGCTAAAAGTGCTACACCTGCTCATAACCAAAAGCGTCGGCGGAGAAAACCTACTACATCTAATATCCGGGAGCGTGTACCGGATAATCGTCCCCATTCTCGGCGTCCTCGGCGGCGGCGAACTTTTGCTAACACCCTTGAAGGAAAAACACGGCTGGTATGGAGAGTATTTATTTCTTTAGTGAGTATTTTAGTTTTCTGGGTGTTAGCCACAACAACTTTTGGATGGTTAAAAAATCTGTTTTTTCCGACACGACCTGCACCTGTTTCACAGTTGTTTGTACAAATAAATCAACCACCAATATCTATTCCCCCTCCAAATAGTCCACCACAAGGACTAGATGGCCCTTTAACAGATACTGCGGCAGAGGAAATCATTCGCACTTGGCTATCTACTAAAGCCGAAGCTTTAGGGCCGAATCATGAGATTAATAATTTAGAGCAGATTTTAACCGGTTCGGCTTTGTCTCAATGGCGGGCGATTGCTCAACAGGCTAGGTCTGACAACCTCTACCGCAAGTACGACCATAGCGTAAAGGTGGAATCTGTAGAGAAAATTGATTTATTCGCAGATCGTGCCGCAGTGGTAGCTACGGTGAAGGAAGAGACGCAGTTATATGAAAATGGTCAGTTTAAAAACTCTTCTAACGAGAATTTACGGGTTCGGTATGATTTGATTCGACAACGAGGTAAATGGCGTATTCAGAGTACATCTGTTGTGAATCAGATAATTAGATAAGTTGTAATGTTTAGGTTTCCAATACCCCTAACAAACTTTTCAACATCAAATAAGCAGAAGTCCCTCCTGGATCTGGATGTCCGATACTCCGTTCCCCCAGGTAGCTAGCCCGTCCCTTTTTCGCTTGCATTGGTATAGTTTCCTGCAACCCTTTTTGAGCTGCTACTACAGCCTGTTGCATAGCTTCCAGCGTTCCCTTACTTTCTTCTACAGCTTGCTCAAAAGCGGCTACAGATGGAGACAGCACATCCACCATTGTTTTGTCTCCTAGTTGCGCTTTACCACGTTGCAGCACCCCGTCTAAGCCTGCTTGGAGTAGTCCTAAAACATCTTGTTCTGTTAATTCTTGCTTACCAACTACTGCTGTACTGGCTCGTAAAAACCAGGTGCCATAAAGAGGGCCACTAGCACCGCCAATAGAAGAAATTAAGGTCATACTCACGGCTTTGAGAATGCTGCTGATGTCCTTGTCTGTAAGAGTTGGTAACTGAGCACTTACCTTTTTGAAGCCGCGATCCATATTGATCCCGTGGTCAGCATCTCCGATCGCAGCATCTAGTTCTGTTAAATATGCTTTATTCTGCTCTATATCAGTCGCATAAGCCTGCAACCATTGTAATATCTGCGCTTGAGTCACCATATTAATTCATAATTAGTTAAATTTCCCAGCGCCAACTTGGTGTTTTTACTGGTGCATCCCATAGGCGGATCATCTCGTCATCTAATTTCAGCAGGGTAATGGAGCAACCTTGCATTTCTAGAGATGTGATGTAAGGGCCTATTAAGTTTCGCACAATTTGCAATCCTTGCTGTTCGCAGATTTGGGCGAGTTTGCGGTAAACAATATACAGTTCGGAAATCGGGGTTCCACCCATACTATTGACAAAAGCTAATAAGCGATCGCCTTTAGCAAATGGTAGACTTGTTAGCTCTACATCTGCCCATTCTTCTTTATCTTCATCCCATTCGCGCAGTGTGCGGCTGTATGCTGCATCCTCAATTAGCGATCGCGTTAAAATTTCGGTAATCTCATCTACTGATTTAATGGCGGTACGTTCTGTTCCTGGCTCACCGTGGATACCGATACCTAATTCGATTTCGCGATCGCTCAATTCAAATGTCGGCGTTCCATTAGCGGGAACTGTACAAGATGTTAAAGCAATTCCCATACTCCGCCCATTCAGATTAACTCGGCGACATAAATTTGCTACTTGTGTCAAATCATACCCAGCCTCAGCCGCCGCGCCACAAATTTTTTCTGCCAGTATTGTTGTTCCCACACCCCGCCGTCCTTGGGTATAGAGGCTATCCTTGACTGCTACATCGTCATCAATCAAAATATTTAGCGATCGAATGCCCTCACTACGCGCTAATTCCGTTGCCATCTCAAAGTTCATCACATCGCCACTGTAATTTTTGACGATATAAAGGATACCTGAACCTCCATCTACAAGCTTTGCTGCTTCTAGCATTTGGTCAGGAGTAGGTGAAGTGAAAACCTCACCAGGACAAGCGGCATCCAGCATTCCTTTGCCCACGAAGCCAGCGTGCATTGGTTCATGTCCACTGCCACCACCTGAAATAATTGCTACTTTACCCGGAATAGGTGCATTGGCTCGATAGACAAAAGCGGGATCGTAGTTCAGTTTAATTAAATCGGAATGAGCCGCCGCCATACCTTCTAGACTTTCGCGCACAAAGTCCTCCGGCTTGTTGATCAGCTTTTTCATAATCCGTGTTTGGTTAAAAGGGTGCTAAGACCCAGGTTATAGCGCTTCTGGTTTGTATGCAATACAGTCAGTCTGACCTCTGTCTAAATCTCTCTCCTAAAAGGAGAGAGACTTTGAAATTTCCCCCTTCCCGCCGACGAGTTGGGGGTTAGGAGGTTAGGTTTTTCTAGATGACGTGAAAAGTCAGTTATTTAATGTCAATCCAAAGATTCCATTAACTCAATACACTTGTGCATCTGCTGGCGCATGGTTTCCCGATCGGCATGAAACCTTCGTCCATGACCTGGTAGTACCCACTCAAAAGAGTAATTAGCCAAGTTACGCATTGATTTAGTCTGTTCTGACCAAGAATACCAACAGGCTCCGTGGAATGCAGTCAGTTGGTGCAAGCTTTCTGACCAAGCGAGATGATCGCCAGTAAACAAAAACTTATTTTTGTAGAGTAAAACAGTATGTCCTTTGGTATGACCGGGAACTGGGATAATTAAGAAATCTGGAGTCAAAGTAAATGGTTCGGAACCAGTTAGCTGTATTTCTACATTGCGAGTACCCGCAGTAATATCATCAACGTGGAGGATGCGATCGCACTGAAAATGCTCGGCAAATTTTTGATGATCTGCCACATCATCCTTATGAGTTAGGTACATATAACGAATTGGCCCTAGTTCTTCTAAACGCTTGATTAAAGGCGGCGTAAACCGGGGAGAATCCACCAAAATGTTACCTTCTGGAAGTTGAATTAAATAGCTAGCAGCACCGTAAGATTTTTCAGAATGATAGCCGCAGTGGTAAACATTTTCTGCTACTAATATTGGAAACTTTTCTTGAGCAAGTTTGATATCTTTTGGTTTCTCAACTGTGCCAATAGAACTAGTAGGACATGCCAAAAGTGCTTCAAGCGCTGCTAATCTTTCCGCCTCATTCGATGGTTGATGATAAACAGCCGATTGATCGTCTACATCATAAAATACTTCAGGAGCCATCCAGCGACAGGTATCACAATCAATACAGGTAGTATCTACATAAAAATCGCCGTTGACATTTTGGGGACGACGCTGATTTAAATGAGCCATATTAATCCTTTTGCTTCCAACCGCTTACTGGGGAGCGATAAACCTTATATCCCTACGCTAGCAAAAGTAACTTGAGACTGTAGCCGTCACTAGAAGTAAATCTGCTCAAAAATATAAAGACTTGTGAAACCCAGTAAGCATAAATTGGGAAAACTCAACATATACACTATCTGCTGATATATTCCCAAATATGCTTTACTGTTCTAATTCCAGTTGTGTAAATCCCTTTAACCCTGATGACAATAAATTTTGCATTAAGTGTGGACAAACACTTACACCATTATTTAGAAACCGTTTCCGAGTAATACGACTTTTGGGTGAGGGTGGATTTAGCAGAACTTATGAAGCTAGGGATGCAGATAAAATAGACGAACCTTGCGTAATTAAGCAATTTGTCCCTCAATTTGAAGGAACGGCTGCACTAGAGAAAGCAACAGAGTTATTTAAACAAGAAGCGAAGCGTCTGTATGACTTGGGAGAACACCCGCAAATTCCCCGTTTGATTGCTTATTTTGAACAGGATAAGCGGCTTTATTTGGTACAAGAATTGATTGAGGGGCAGAATTTATTACAAGAATTGCAGCAGCAGGGAGCTTTTAGCGAAGAAAAGATAAAACAGCTTTTAACTGATTTATTACCTATCCTGAAGTTTATCCATGAACGCGGTGTAATTCATCGAGACATCAAGCCAGAAAACATTATGCGCCGTCTGGATGGTAAGTTAATATTAATTGATTTTGGTGTTTCTAAACAAATTACAAAAACTTTTGTAGGTGTTGGCACAACAGTAGGAACGCCTGGATATACACCATTAGAGCAAATACATGGTCAAGTTTTCCCTGCAAGCGACCTTTATAGTTTTGGTGTAACTTGTATTCGTTTATTAACACAATGTTTACCAAAAGCAGATGGTTCTGATGAACTTTATGATGCGCTCAGGGGTTGCTGGATTTGGAGAAAGTACTTACCACAAGGTAGAAGTATTACTACTCACTTAGGGCAAGTTTTGGATAAATTAATTCAAGATTATGTGAAGGAACGCTATCAATCTGCTGATGAGGTTATAGAAGCTATTAATTCTGAGGAGAATTTGAATTCATCAGTAGGGATAGATTATACAATTTTGCAAAAGTTACTAGCATCTGGTAAATGGCGAGAAGCTGATCAAGAAACTTGGAAGCTTATGCTGAAAATATCTTATCGAGAAAAAGAAAGTTATCTCAGAGTAGAAGATATTGAAAAGCTTCCCTGTCAAGACCTCTTAACTATTGATCGCTTGTGGGTAACATACAGTAATGGGCGCTTTGGTTTTAGTATTCAAAAGCAAATATGGGACAGCGTTGGGGGAAAACCTGATTTAGATTTTAAAACTTGGAAATATTTTGGAGAGTGTCTAGGTTGGCGAATTAAAAATAATTGGAAGCCTTATGAATTTCTATCATTTACATTAACTGCTCCGGCTGGACAACTACCCAGAGCAGTATGGAGTATGAGAATAGTTGGAAGAAGAAAAAGACTATCTGCCCTTACATCAAAGCTTGTAAATTGTAAAATTTAGTAGTTAAGAAAAGATTCGCTATGAGTGAAATTGTATTTCTCGTTGAAGATGATCCCGATGGTGGTTATACAGCTAGAGCTTTAACCTATATTTACAGCCGAAATCAATTGAGTTAGCCCCTGGTGCGATCGCACGAGAGATTATTGTCTCATGAGCGATCGCGCATATAATTTATAACGCTTCCCATTCATCTCTGCTTATATTAGCTTGACGTAATATTCTATTTAGTAGGCTTGGGCTAGTAGGCTTGGGCTGATGTCTCCCTGATGCGGATTGGGAATTGTCAGCTTTAATTCGCCTTTGACCATGTATTGATGCTTACCACCTGGGTAAGGGCCATCAAAACCTGCATCTTTCAGATAACGAATCAAATCCCGCCGATTAATCGATCCAAAGGGTGGCATTATGCGACCTCTTTGGTGAAATTCAGGTC
The DNA here is from genome assembly GCF_036917375.1 of Nostoc sp. Classification (GTDB taxonomy): domain Bacteria; phylum Cyanobacteriota; class Cyanobacteriia; order Cyanobacteriales; family Nostocaceae; genus Nostoc. The sequence goes on along the minus strand of NZ_JBALDN010000030.1, from coordinate 13,006 downwards.
AACACCATCGAGTATCGGTAGAGTATGACCCAAACGCAATCCTAAAATAATCCATCCTTCAAGAGCATCTTGCAAATCTTCCCGGCAAGCTTCTAGTGTTGCAGCGTTTGCCCAAACTCCTTGACATTCTGGAATTTCACTATAAAAAGTTCCATCCTCAAGTAACTCGTAGGTTGCTTTGTGCAATGCTGTACGAATATAATTTGTCAACATTTAGATTCTTACAACTTCATTTAGCTTTTTGATCGATTTACCTATGACTAAAATTTTACTTTTAATCGCAAATCAGCAAAACTCAAATTATTATGTATATTTTTTAATTGCCAAAAATGCGATCGCGCCCCTTTACCAAACGCGATCGCTAAATTTTCCATCCCCTATCCAATAAAATGCAGATGATTACTCACCGCACTAATTAGATTATGGGTAACGGGAAGACTATCAACTACCATCCCCAGACACAACAGCATCATGTAGGAGATGGAAAAGAGAAACAACTCTTTAGCTACAGCGCGATCCTCTGGATTTTGCAACAGCCGCCAAGATTTGTGGATAAATAATCCTCCCAGAATTAGGGCGATCGCAGCATAAAGAATTCCACTTGCACCCAAGGGATAAAACAATAACACGGTTGCAAATACTGTTACCAGTGTGTAGTACCAAATCTGCTTCACGGTTGCCGTATCACCTTCAATCACAGGTAGCATTGGTATACCCACCTTTGCGTAATCATCCCGAATCATCAGAGCTAAAGCCCAGAAATGGGGTGGTGTCCACAAAAAGACGATGGCAAAAATTAACCATGCTGACCAGCTTAATGTGCCTGTGACAGCAGCCCAACCCACTAAAGCTGGAATTGCCCCAGCAGCCCCACCGATAACGATATTCTGGGTGCTATGGCGTTTTAGCCAGTGGGTATAAACCAAAATATAAAAGACGATGCCAGAGAAAGCTAGCAGCGCGGCTAACAGGTTGGCAAATACTGCCAGGAGTGTAAAGGAAATCGTCGCCAGTGCGATCGCAAAAATTAGAGCATCGCGCGGCTGCACCTTACCGGATGGCATCGGACGATGGCGCGTCCGCTCCATGTCATAATCAATATCCCGGTCATAGACACAGTTAATCGTCTGGGCGCTTGCAGCAGCCAACGTGCCACCAGTGAGAGTTACTAGCAACAGCAATGGATCTACTTCTCCCTTAGCAGCAATCCACATACTCCCAGCCGTGGTAATCAAAAGCAACGGAATAATCCGAGGCTTGGTTAGCTGGTAGTAACTTTGAATTACCTGTAAAAATGTTCCGTGGTGGCGAGAGACATTAGTCTCAATCATTTTGGCTCTGGTTCCTTATTTTTCAACAACTTATATGCAGCCCCTGCTCAAGCTGGCTCTTTTAGGCAAACGAAAACACAGATTTTCTGCACCTGCATGGGTCGCAATACTCGCCGTTGCGGCTTTCGTCGTTTAGTGGAGAGTGGGGAGCAGGGGAGGCAGGGAGAGCAGGAGAGGCAGGGGAGGTAGGGGGAGCAAGGGAAGATGAGGAAGACAAGGGGACAAGAAGAATAACTATGCCCAATGCCCAATGCCCAATGCCCCATTCCCTACTCAGCACTCAGCACCCGTGACTCAGCACTCACTGAGTCACGTAGTGATAAAACTGTGAAAACCACCAAAGTACCCAGCAAAGTAGCTCCTATAGCTTGGTGAGAGACGGTGAGAGGTTCTACTTGGAGGTGTAATTTGAAAGTGGCGAATCCCAACAAGATTTGTAAGGTTAGCAACGCACCAGCCATATTTGCCAGTCGCCGCAAGGCTGGATGTAGTGCTGGTGTCCGCCAACAGATAAATACCATTGCCAAGGTTGCCACTGTTGGCGGCACCAAACCAGCAATATGGCTGTACATTACAGTACAAAGTTGAGAACCGCCGAGGCATTGGTGTAGCGCCCAGCGAGAGCCTACCAAAGCACCTAGCAGACTTTGCAGGTAAACCAGAACAGCAGCAGTTAAACCGACCCAAGGCAACTTACCAACGGTTCCATTTCCCTGATAGGGCGTGAGTGCTGTGCCGATAATCAGCAGGGTGCTAAAAAATAACAGCGCAGTTCCTAAATGGGCGGTAACGATATCAAACCGCAACAGTTCGGTGACGGTGAGTCCACCCAAGATGCCTTGGAAGACAATTAAAAACAGGGCGAATGTTGATGCCCAAGGCAGCCAAGAGGGTAAGAAACGACGATGCCACCAGGACAAACCAAAAAGTGCGATCGCGCTTAAACCAATTAAAGCTGCATCCAATCTGTGAAACCACTCCAAAAACACTTGGAGATTCATTTGCTTGGCTGGCACGAGTTCGCCATAGCATAAGGGCCAGTCTGGGCAAGCAAGCCCAGCATTCATGACGCGGGTGGCACTGCCTATGGCCATCAAAATTAAGGTGGCTATGCAAATTTTCCACACCAAGCGCCGAATCATTTCCTTGGGCTTTTGCTGCCCAAGTGCCGCTTCATTTTGTTGTTGTAGGACAAATTCGCTCATGAACGATACCTTCTGCCCGCTCTTGGTGGATCTCTTAAAATTTTCAATTTTCTATTTAGTGTCCCATCTCCACCCTAGCGTATAGGCTATGGGTTTATAGATTAGCACTCACTTATACTTTGAATCACTCCAGAAAGGTTTTGCCTGAAGCTTTAGGTATTTTTCAAGATGTCAGAAATGGATTAATCACAATTAATTTAAGCATTCTAAATTTTTCCTTAAACTTTTTCACTGATTTTCATCTATTTTTGGCGTTGTATGATAGTAAACTCATACTCAAAATTACTAAAATAGCCAAAAAAATTAATAAAAATTTCAGACCTTTGTCCCCCATGTCTGACAGCCTAGACTACCTTAGTAAGTGAGTAGCTTCGAGATAACATAGTAAATTCAATTAAGTAAGCCGTGAAGATTCCAACTTCCATCTGGACATTACTCATTGGCATCGTGCTAACGCTAGCCAGCCTTTGGTACGGTCAAAATCACGGTCTGTTGCCAGCAGCCGCCACTGATGAAGCCGTCTTGGTGGATGGTCTGTTCAACGCGATGATGATCGTTTCGACAGGGATATTTCTGCTCGTTGAAGGTATTTTAATTTACTCTGCATTTAGATATCGTCGGCGTGCAGGTGACAATGAAGACGGCCCACCAGTTGAAGGTAATATACCTCTAGAAATTCTCTGGACGGCGATCCCAGCAATTATCGTTATCGGTATTTCTGTTTACAGCTTTGATGTTTACAACGAAATCGGTGGCTTTGATCCCCATGCTATCCATGAAGCACCGATGAGTCAGGAGTCGATGAAAATGCCAGGACATGGGAGTGCGATCGCCGCAACTTTAAGCGATACTCCTCCTGGCACCGAACCCAACCTCAATCAAGAAAAATCTGATGAGGCAATGCAAGACCCAGCTACCGCAGCAGTTCGTAATGCTGACCAAATTCCGCAAAAGCGGAATGCCCCAGGTGTAGGTAGTGTTGCTCCGACAATTGGAGGAACTCCTGATAAAGCAGGCAAACCAGCACAATTACAAGTCAACGTCACTGGTCTACAATATGCCTGGATTTTCACCTATCCTGAAACTGGTATAACTACAGGTGAAATGCACGTTCCTATTGGGCGAGAAGTGGAAATCAGTATGACCGCCAACGATGTCATTCATGCTTTCTGGGTGCCAGAGTTCCGCCTGAAACAAGATGCGATTCCTGGTAGGCAAAGTGAGATTCGCTTCACCCCCCAAAAAGCAGGAGATTATACTCTGATCTGTGCTGAACTTTGTGGCCCCTACCACGGTGCAATGAGAGCGCCAGTAGTTGTTGAGCCACAAGAAGCCTTTGACAAATGGGTGCAAGAACAGCTAGTTGCCAGTAAAGAAACACTAAATCAAGCCGTTGCTGTTAACCCTGCGAATCTATCCCCAAATGAATTTCTCGCTCCTTACACCAAGGATATGGGAATTAAGCCAGAAATTCTGCATCAAGTTCACCATTAGTCATTAGTCATTAGTCACTTGTACTGAGCGACTTGCCTTGAGCGGAGTCGAAAGGAGTCGAAGTATTGGTCTAAATAAATGACAAATGACAAAGGACAACTGACAAAGCGCAAAGTCTGAGCGGAGGTTTCCTCCGTTCCCCGAAGGGGTTGCCGCAGGCATCAGAACTTTGTAAGAGAGGACAAATGACAAAAGATAACTAACGACTATGACCCAAGCTCAAGTGCAAGAAACTGCCAACGCCCCTGCTCTTGTTGAGGAGCCAGGGATGAGAAAATGGCAAGACTACTTTAGTTTCAACACCGACCATAAGGTGATTGGGATTCAATACCTAGTCACTACGTTCATTTTTTACTGTATCGGTGGGGTGATGGCTGACTTGGTTCGTACAGAACTGCGAACCCCAGAAGTCGATTTTGTCACCCCTGAAGTCTACAACAGCTTATTTACGCTGCACGCCACGATCATGATTTTCTTGTGGATCGTGCCAGCTGGTGCGGGTTTTGCTAACTTCCTCATCCCCTTAATGATTGGGGCAAAGGATATGGCATTTCCGCGCTTGAATGCTGTTGCCTTTTGGATGATTCCCCCAGCGGGTTTATTGTTGATCGCTAGTTTAGTGGTAGGCGATGCACCGGATGCGGGTTGGACTTCCTACCCTCCCCTGAGCTTGGTAACAGGTCAAGTCGGTGAGGGAATTTGGATTATGAGCGTCCTTTTACTAGGTACGTCATCGATTTTAGGGGCAATCAATTTCTTGGTGACATTGCTCAAGATGCGTATCCCTGGTATGGGAGTTCATCAAATGCCCTTGTTCTGCTGGGCGATGTTTGCTACCTCGGCACTAACTCTGGTATCTACACCAGTGTTAGCAGCAGGTCTGATTCTGCTTGCCTTTGATTTAATTGCCGGGACAACATTTTTTAACCCAACTGGCGGTGGCGACCCAGTGGTATACCAGCACATGTTCTGGTTTTACTCCCACCCAGCCGTTTACATCATGATTTTGCCCTTTTTTGGCGCAATTTCAGAAATTATCCCCGTGCATTCCCGCAAGCCGATTTTTGGCTATAAAGCGATCGCTTATTCGTCTCTTGCCATTAGCTTTTTGGGGCTAATTGTTTGGGCGCACCACATGTTTACCAGTGGTATTCCCGGTTGGTTGCGGATGTTCTTTATGATCACCACGATGATCATTGCCGTACCCACAGGAATTAAAATTTTCAGCTGGTTAGCAACCATGTGGGGTGGAAAAATCCGGCTTAACACTGCCATGCTATTTGCCATCGGCTTTGTCGGCACCTTTGTGATTGGCGGGATCAGTGGCGTGATGTTGGCAGCAGTGCCCTTTGATATTCACGTTCACGACACCTATTTTGTAGTAGCACACTTGCACTACGTCCTTTTTGGTGGTAGCGTTCTCGGCATTTATGCGGCGATTTATCACTGGTTCCCGAAAATGACGGGACGGATGGTAAACGAATTTTGGGGTAAGGTTCACTTTGCCTTAACAATAGTTGGTCTAAACATGACCTTCTTACCAATGCACAAGCTGGGATTAATGGGCATGAACCGCCGTATCGCCCAGTATGACCCCAAATTTACCTTTCTCAACGAAATCTGCACTTATGGCGCTTACATACTAGCAGTTTCGACATTCCCCTTCATCATTAATGCGATTTGGAGTTGGTTATACGGTGAGAAAGCTGGTAATAATCCCTGGAGGGCACTTACCTTAGAGTGGATGACAACCTCACCACCTGCGATCGAAAATTTCGATCAAACTCCAGTACTGGCAACAGGCCCCTACGACTACGGTTTGGAAAATGCTAATGAAGGTGTACCTTTATCAGATCCCAATCCCGTCTTATCTGGTGGGCCAAACTCAGTACTAAGAGCAGAACCCGACCCAGCGGTTGCCGCTAATCCCGAAGACCGAAAATAAACAGGGCAGAGGGGACAAGGAATTAGTTAATTAATTCTCTTCCCAATGCCCCATGCCCCATGCCCAATTCCCAATGCCCAATTCCCCACTTATAAAAATTCATGCAAAGTCAAACTATTGACCCAGCTAAAACCGAACTAAATCATCACCATGCGGCGGAAGCGTCCGTCGGTCATCACGAAGAACATCCAGACCATCGGATGTTTGGGCTAATTGTCTTCCTGATTGCTGAAGGGATGATTTTTATGGGGTTGTTCGGAGCCTATTTGGCTTTCCGTGCTACCTTACCTGCATGGCCCCCAGCAGGTACGCCAGAGTTAGAACTATTGCTACCTGGAGTTAACACTATCAATCTAATTTCTAGTAGTTTTGTCATGCACAATGCCGATACTGCTATTAAAAAGAACGATGCGCGGGGTGCCCAGATTTGGTTAGCAATTACGGCTGCAATGGGTGCTATCTTCTTAGTGGGTCAAGTATATGAATATACCCATTTAGAATTTGGTTTAACTACCAATTTATTTGCTAGTGCATTTTACGTTTTGACTGGTTTCCACGGATTACACGTAACCATTGGCGTTTTGGCGATTGTTGCTGTGTTGTGGCGATCGCGCGTTCCGGGCCACTATAGTAACGAAAAGCATTTTGGTATTGAAGCGGCCGAAATCTACTGGCACTTCGTTGACGTAATTTGGATTATTTTGTTCGGATTACTATATCTACTGTGAGTATTAATTAACTAGTTGTTCAATCCACGCTGACAACTTAATAAGCCCCCACTAGTGGGGGCTTTTTTAATTAACAGAATAAAAATACAGCACTTTGCAACTGAATGAGGTACAGAACTAAGCATTCACAAATCAAATTATTCTTCTTCCTCCTGCCTCCTACCTCAAAACCAGTGACTTTGTACCTCATGTAAAAGAAAACTGCTGTATGAGTCAAAAAGATTGTAGAGACATATAGGAATACGCTTTGATTTCTGTTCGCGCAGCGTGGTGTAGTCATACTGATTTGCGTAGACAGGCACTCTTGCAGTAGGCACTCTTGCAAGGGAAAGAAGGCTTCCTAGTTCTACTGAGTTTTTTCACGCAATCAAATATGAGTCCTATAGTAGTGCTATGTCTCTATAGGGTTTACATATAATGCATATTTATCCTTTAACCAGAAAAGTTAAATAAAAAATATATCAAAATAAGTGTAGACCATTCCCACTATTACTTTTGCTAGATGTAAGTGATAGAAATACGAGTAAAGTAAAAGGTAGGAAAGGTCGGAAAAGTAGGATGTTTGAGAGAAAGTATTGAATAACCAGTTAGTATACTGTAAATTGATATTCTAAGGACTGAGTAAACCAATAAATAAAGAAATTCCGCAAATTTATGCTGATTTAATTTAATGAAATGCAGTCCTAATATTTTTTCTAGTCTTAAAAGTGGAAACTTGAAGTTATTCGAGAGATTGCAATCATTGTAATTCTTGATTTTGCTTTCTCGTTTAAGTAGCTCATACCAATTCAAAAAATGTTTACGACAGATACCCAACGCCCACTCTCACCATGCTAAGGGTAGGGTAAGGGTGGATTCTTTTTTAACAATTGGTATCACATATTAATTGTGGTATTTCGTGAAAACGAATACGCATTACAGATTTACTAGAATTGTGAGTAGATCGAGATCCTAAAATGTGTGGATGATTGAAAAATTACACCGAATTTACTTCAAAAACCATTGCTCGATACTTACCCGATCTTTTTTAGGCTTTTCATTGAACTCACATCGATCTGACAAGGCGATCGCAGTTAGTTAAGAACTAAAATCTGACAACAAAATTGTAGCGAACGCTTTAAGTGCTATTTGTGCCTTTAAATTTAACTGCTCAAGCTTTTGTCAGTAATCAGACTTAATAGTTAACATCAATAGCCATCTTAACTCATAAATATTATTCTTTGTCCACAGTTTAAATACTGTGGACTCATGCTAAATTTACTTAAGTGATAATATTACAGAAGTATTTCATAAATTAATTTTGTATTAAGATACTTGTAAGGGTATTAAACAAAGCAGTCAAGCAATTAAGCACCAAAGGTATACAAAGCATAGGTCGCGCGATGGCTAACTGCCGCAAATATCAGCAAATCTAGCAGCAAGCAGTTATTCATAACCTCCCTCAAGCTCTGAATGGTCAGTAAATTAAGAAGTAGTATACGCCACATGAGCCAGAAGCCTCTAGTCAGAAAAACACTCCGAAGTCGCTTTGAAACTGTCAAAGTGATGGGAAGCGGAGAATCTGGTAACACTTACTTAGTAGGGGGTGCTATACGTAACAGACATAGATCCTCTTTCAACAGAAAAACACTTCGGAATCGCTTTGAGATTGTCAAACAGTTAGGAAGTGGCGGTTCTGGTGATACTTACTTGGCCATTGACTTGGATTTACCAGGACAACCTCATTGTGTGGTCAAACATTTCCATCCAAAAGATTCTAACCCTGCTGTTCTACCCATTGCCAAAAAGCTATTCGATCGGGAAGCAGAAGTTTTATACCAGCTAGGTAACAACCACGATCAAATCCCAAGACTGTTTGCTCATTTTAATGAAGACGGGGATTTCTATTTAGTTCAGGAATATATTGACGGTCATGCCTTGACTCAAGAAATTGTCCCAGGTCAGCGTCTCAACGAGAATACAGTCGTAAATTTATTACAAGATATCCTAGAAGTACTGGCTTTCGTCCACCAGCACGATATTATTCACCGAGATATTAAGCCTCAAAACTTAATGCGGCGGTACTCCGATCAAAAGATTGTGCTAATTGATTTTGGGAGTATTAAGAAAATTGGTGCTTTGGGAGCAGGCTTAACAATTGCGGTTGGGACTCCTGGCTATATGCCAAGCGAACAGGCTAAGGGAAAGCCAAAACTTTGCAGCGATATTTATGCAGTCGGGATGATTGGCATTCAAGCTTTAACAGGTTTAATGCCTGAGCAATTACCAGAAGATCCCAGTACTGGAGAAGTTATCTGGCGCGATAAGGCAGAGGTAAGCGATCCTCTGGCAAATATTTTAGATACAATGGTTCGCGATCGCTACAACCAGCGTTATCAGTCTGCCACAGAAGCTTTACAAGCACTTAATTCTGATGTAGCGTTGTCATATTCTCCACAATCTGCTGATATCATCAACCACAAGGCTGATGATACGTATTTGCTAACTTATAGAAACTTTATTTTGCTCCTGGGCATTGGTCTTGGTGCAACTACGAGTTTGATAGTAATAGTTTTAATCTATACATTCATTAATACGGGGACATCGCTTCCAAACCAACCTACTCCACTAAAGAGTTTTTTAGAAAGATTTGGTGGGTCATTGTTAACTAATACGAATAGCCTAGTAGCTAAATCAGCAGCTAAGAAAGGAATCTGTCAAAGCAATTGTACCATTCCAAAAAACACCAAATAGCAAATTTAATTTTACTACATTAAAAAGATTAATCATCTAGCAGCAATCATCAAACTGCCTATTAACTAGCTATTACAGATTTAGTTTGAATTTAAATATTTCATGATTACTGTAGGATAAATACTTAGATATTACTGTAAGATAAATACAATGAAACAATATTTAAAAATATGGACAATACAAATCAAAGAAAAGCTTTAATTAACAGCGAAATCTCTCTCTTTCTTAGAGGTTTGATTATTGGTAAAGTCCTCACACTTATGGTTATTGGCGGATTACTTTGGTGGTTATTGAAGCCAAATTTATTGTCCCGTAACAGCGTTAATTCCTCTAATCAAAATTTCAGTCGCGTTTCTAATAATGCATCAACTTTTCAGACAGTTGCTGATGTTCCCCCTGCCTCATTCAACTACGGAGGTAGTACCGCTTGGGCATCTATTCGGCAATTGGTAGATTCTCAGATCCAGAGCGATCGCCCGGAACTACGATTACGCTATGTAAACCCTGTTAATGGTAGTCCTGGTTCTAGCTCCGGCATTCGGATGTTGCTTGATGGGAAACTAGACTTTGCTCAGTCTTCCCGTCCCCTCACAGATGAAGAACAAGCTACGGCAAAAGAGCGAGGCTTCACCCTTGAGCAACGTCAAGTGGGTATGGATGGGATAGCAGTGGTAGTCAATCCATCACTCAATGTGCCTGGTTTAACTGTTGAACAATTGCAGCAAATTTATTTAGGGAAAATTACAAACTGGAATCAAGTCGGCGGGCCAAATCTACCCATTACAGCTTTTTCGCAACGACCAGAGGACGCAGATACAGTAATATTCCCTAACAATAGCGACTTAAAGGGGCAAGCATTTGGCTCTAATGTGCAATATGTCTACTCTGCTACAGAAGCGGTACGTCAAGTCAGTAAAACCCCTGGTGGTGTGTATTATGCTTCAGCCCGTTCAGTAGTCTTTCAATGTAGCGTGAAGGCTTTGCCATTGGGTCAGACTTCCGCTCGGCTCATTACCCCCTATCAGGAGCCGATGGTTTCGCCTGAACAATGTCCGCATCAGCGCAACCAGCTAAATACTCAGGCGATCAAAAATGGCAGCTATCCGATGATTGCTAATTTGTTTGTGATTATTAAGCAGAACAAAGGCCGGGAACAGCAGATTGGAAATGCTTATGCCAATCTTTTATTAACTGACCAAGGGCAAAGAGCAATTGAGCAAGCTGGTTTTGTTGGCGTTCGCTAGTAGATTCAGATCCCCGACTTCTTAAAGAAGTCGGGGATCTTGGGGAAGCGATCGCACCATTCACCGAATTGTAGTAAGGGTAAAAAGTCGTCGCCTGGGCAAATGAGTTTACCTTGGAATAATCAGAAAGTAACTGAGAGTAGGGAGGTGCATGAAGTAGCTGAAAAATTTATTCAGGCAAACTGTTATCAGCCCACAGTGCCAGGTATCGGATCGATGAAATGTTGATTAATACGTGGAAAAATAGGCTGTGATAAATGTTTAGAAATTTGCGAAAGCTTTATATGTTACAGTTTACAAGTCTCGATGCGAGAGAAGAGAACCCATTGCTTGGGAGAGAAAACTATCGAGGTCGGCTCGGCTACAGGGTCGGAAACTCTCGGAGAGAGAGGGAGGTGTCCCAACTGGACAGAGGTGTCAAAATTTACGTCAAACTTCGAGATCCAGGTTCCTTCCACTCTCCATCCCACGCGATCGCAAAACTCTACAAAGGCTTCTTGATCATACTTCCTGCCAAGCTTGCCGCCGACTTCTAAATAAATGTTCTTCTGAACGCTGAAGCCAAAACGTCCATTGCTATATTTTACCCACAAGCGGTCAATTGTGTGGAGGTCAGTGCAGGGAAAGTTTAAAAGTTCATCTGGACGTAACCAATCGTTTTCCTCTCTTCCAACAGCTTGCAACATCACTAAATAAGTTTCATAATCAGCTTCTTTCCAATTTCTTGCTGCTAGTAAATCGCGCAGTTTACTATAGTCAATGCCTCTTTCAGAACTGAGGTCATCTTGTGTTCCTGGCGACACTTGTAAGAGTTTATCTACGTCTACTTTTTCCAGGCTATATTTATCTTCGAGTATGTACTGATCTGGTAAAGGAGAATAAATGGCTCCCGTATAGCGGAGTAGTTCCAATAACTTTGGTTTACCACCCCAATATTTTGTAATTTCATTACACTGATTAAAGTCAAAGTTAGCAGTATGATTAAGCGCCCTCTTTTGTAAATTTGTGAGTAACTTACGGTCTACATCTAAATCAACAATTAGCCGCGGCCATTTCACATTAATAGCAGTAAACTTACCCAATTGCTCTAAGGTCAAAAGTTGATTAATAGTCGCACCTTGTGATTCATCAACTATTTCATCAAAGAGTCCAGTATTACTGGCAATATAGGTTTTGAGTCTAAATAAATTAATAAACTGCTTCAAACGACGCGGATTATAATCTAAACAAGAAGCGACCATTAACACAATATCCCGAACTGTTTGAGAATCTTGGGTTACATTAAATTTGATTCTCTCACGACGAGCTAATTTCTTTTCTATTGGAGTTGGTGCTTGTGGAGTTGGTGCTTGTGGAGGTTGCGCTTGTGAAGGTTGTACTTCTGGGTTTCGGCTTAACTGCTGCTTATTATTAAATTGTTGGAAGAATGTGGAAATATTTTTACTAACAGGCTTCCAAAAACTGGGTTTCTTTTTTTGCTGAACCGGAAGGGCGATTTTATTTAAAAAACGCTGAAAGTCTGACTGAGCTGGTTTTGGTACTTGAAAGGGAATTTGGATAAACTTCTCAAGAAAAGCATAACCGTATTCTATGCCACTCAAGAATGAGCTTCGGCTATCTTTATTGTCGGTGTTAGGTGCAATTGAGGATAAAGGCAGATAAGGGAGAATATCCTTGTACTTAACTGCAAGACCTGCTGCTACCTTCTCTCTATCCATACCAAGAATAAAAATTATATGAGGATCGTTGGATATCATCAAGTTAAAAGCCTGCATCAGATCAGCAGATTTAGCAAACTCACAACGATCGAGGTCATCAATAAAAACATAGACTTTATTGTTTTTACCTGCATAAGCTTCGACAATTTTCTTAAAGTCTTCATGGAACTTCTCCACAAAAGAAATCTGACTTTTATAATCAGGTGATTGGAGATATTGAATCAGCGCTTTTTTAGGGTCTCCAACTAATTTACGAAGTTGCTGCCATAGTGATATAACGGCTAAAGTTGAACCTCCAATACCAGCGGCTCCAATAGGTATAGAATAGGGATTTTTTGGAAGGGAGTTTTCTGTGTTACCTTGATTATTAGTATTGCTTTGATTATAATTATTATTTTGCTGAGATGAACTCTCCTTCTTTGGTTGGTCGTTACTATTTTTGGACTGAGAGTTACTATCTTTTTCTTTAGTTTTGTTAGTCTGTTCTAGACGTATATTTAAATCTTTTACACCTTTATACCAATTTTATATGAAGCTGCATATAATAGAGAAAACAAACTTGATAAATTAAAATAACCATGAGCCGCCCTTTTAAGATTGAAATCGCA
>NZ_JBALDN010000029.1:0-50925 GCF_036917375.1 Nostoc sp. | reverse complement strand
TTGTAATTCTACATCCATTGACCTACTTACCTTTCAGGGTTTTATTTTTTTATTCTTTTATTCAGAATACCCGGAAAGTGACAGAAGAGGGGTATTATTGTCTATGAGTTTGTGGAGATTGATGTATAAGCCTGTATTCTCGCTCAATCAAACCCAACAATTTTTCTTCGACAGCCGTTAAATAAGGGCGATTCACCTTCCCCAATAACTGCAACAGACTTTTGACTGTCTCCTCCAGCGAGTCTGAATACACCCGACTGATGCGATCGCAAATCACCTGCATCTGCTGACACTCCTGGGGCAGATAGTTGAAGGACTTCAGGTGCTGCAACCCAACGGCGTACTCCCCATCCCAGGTTTTGACAGTACAGCTGAATTCGCCCACATGGTTAACTAAATCTGTTAAGCATTGTGCAATTGATAGCAGATACCCTTGTGAAATGAAACCTGCTTGAATGAGCCATCCAGGTTGATAGTCGTCTCAGCACTACCGAGAAACAGGTAGCCATCTGTTCTTAATTGCTGTTTTACCTTTCTTAGCAAGGCTTTCTTGGTCTCTAGATCGTAGTAGATTAAAACATTGCGTAAAAATATCACGTCGATTTCGGGAAGGGATGACCAAGATTGCATCAGGTTGATCTGACGAAACTCTGCCATCTGGCGAATTTCAGACTTTATTTGCCAGTCACTATCTAGCCGATGAAAGTACTTGTCACGGAGATTTTCAGATAGTCCGCGGTTAATTTCAAGTTGGTTATAATGCCCTTTTTGGGCGCGCGCTAATACCTTAGTGGAAAAATCACTAGCAATTAGCCTTATAGACCAATTGGTAAGTAAGGGAAAATGTTCACGAATTAGCATAGCGATGCTGTAGGGTTCTTGTCCATTAGAGCAAGCAGCACACCAAATGTTTAGCGATCGCTCAATGGCTCGTTTTTTGATTAGCTCTGGTAGTATGTATTGTCTCAGTGCTTCAAAAGGGTAATGATCTCGAAAGAATGAGGTTTCATTAGTGACTAACGCCTCGATTGTCTGGATGTGAAGATTGTTAAAGGGTTGAGTGCGTAAATATTTCACCAGTTCAGCAATGAAAGCGAATCCTGCTGATTCTGCAATTGGTTGTAAATGTAACTCCGCTAGATAGCTTTTCTCAGCAGACAACACAACTGCTGAATGATCGCGAACTAATTGACGAAGATACTCAAAATCATTGGTGCTTACACTCTTAGTCTGTTCCATTACAGACCTAAAATAGGAATTTGATTGTAACGAATTCGCCGCATAATTTCACTTGCCATCTGGTCAAGGGTGACAATTTGATCGGCAAGTCCAGCATTAACCACAAAACTAGGCATCCCCCACACTACGCTACTAGCTTTGTCTTGTGCTAGCACTTGTCCACCCGCCTCGCGGATGCACTTACAGCCATGTAATCCATCTTGGCCCATACCTGTAAGGATGACTGCGATCGCCCCGGCACCATAAACTTCTGCTACCGAGCGAAACAGAACATCTACTGAAGGACGACAGGAATTTTCGCTCGGTGCTTGATGAGTAGCAAGTCGAACTACACCTTTGTCGCGTTGCACAACCAAATGAAAATCTCCCGGTGCAATCCAAGCTTGTCCAGGTTCTAATACCACTCCGGGAACCGCTTCGTTCACTGGGATTTGGCATTTAGAAGATAATCGTTCAGCTAATAGTTTCGTAAACATGGGGGGCATGTGTTGCACAATCAAAATGGGAACTGATAAATCGGCTGGAAGCTCTCTAAGCAAGACAGTTAGGGCATTAGGCCCTCCAGTAGAAACCCCAATTGCTACAACGTCAACCCGCTTGGGATTGGTGTAAAGGGGAAAAACAACTGGATGAGCAACCGTGCTTGGTGTTGTCAATGTAGTAGTTATTGCACCAAATACTTTAATTTTGGGAATCAAATCCGCTTGAATATATTGATTTATCGCCTCTACACTTCCTAAGTTACTAGGTTTTGTGGCATAATCTGAAGCCCCTAAAGAGAGAGCTTCGAGTGTTGCGATCGCTCCAGTCCGTGTAGAGGTGCTGAACATAATCACTGGTAGGTGGGGATAGATTTGTCGAATCGCGGAGAGAGTTTGTAAACCATCCATTTCTGGCATTTCAATATCCAGGATCACAATATCAGGATTAACCTGGGGAATTTTGGCAAGGGCGATACGACCGTTAGCAGCGACTCCTACCACTTCTAGTTCTGGATCGATGGACAAAATTTTACTAATTCGACTCCGAACTACTACCGCGTCATCAACAATTAGTATTCGGATTTTGGGCATTGGGGATTGGGGATTGGGGACACTTCTCTGCGAGAGTCTGCGCCAACGGCAAGCTCAGTACATCGCTGGGGACTGGGGACAGTGAAAAAACTAAATATAGCGTGAGTTTGACAAGTCTTATTTGACCTCTCCCCCAGCCCCTCTCCGACACGGAGAGGGGAGCAAAAAGCTTAATTTTTTGTTGCTCCTCCCTCTCCGAAACGGAAAGGGAGGTTGGGAGGGAGAGGTTCATCGAACTCAGGTTACGTTAATATATGAACTGGCTGACGACTTTCTGCAAATCTACTGCCATGCGCGATAATTCTGTGGCTGCCTGTAATGTATTATTCGTGCCAATCGTTGTACTTTGAGTATTCAATGCGACAACTGCGATATTTCTGGCGATATCAGATGTTCCTCTGGCTGCTTCAGCAATATTGCGGCTAATTTCATTTGTCGTTGCTGTTTGCTCTTCAATAGCACTAGCGATCGTGCTTTGAAAGTCGTTGATTTGATTGATAATATCAGTAATTTGAGTAATGGCTTGAACCGCAGCTTTTGTATCTGTCTGAATTGCTTCAATGCGCTGACTAATATCTTCAGTTGCATTTGCTGTTTGTTTGGATAATTCTTTCACCTCGTTTGCGACTACAGCAAATCCTCTGCCGGCATCTCCGGCTCTTGCGGCCTCAATTGTAGCATTGAGCGCCAGTAAGTTTGTTTGCCCAGCGATCGCAGTAATAACTTTAATTACTTTGCCAATTTCAATGCTGCTTTGACCAAGCTTATTAATTGTTTCATTGGTGCGGTCAGCAGTTTTAACTGCTTGAGTCGTGACTTTTGCCCCTTCCATGACGGTCTTAGCAATTTCTTGAATGCTGGCATTCATCTGCTCTACCGCAGTCAAAATTGTACTGCTATTTTGGCTCACCTGTTCGGCGGAGCTAGATGCAGAGGTTGCCTGTTCAGAAGTTTGTTCGGCGTTTTGAGTCATTTCTGTGCTAACTGCGGTCAATTCTTCTGATGAAGAGGCAACTGCCGTTGCCACCTCTGCCATCTGTCTGATTGAAGACCTCAAGCTACTAATCATTTGATTGGCATTATCTGTGAGTTGCTTAAAATCTCCAGCATTGCTTTCCTCAATTTGTTTGGCTAAATTTCCTTGGGCAACGACAAGGGTTACTTCATTAATACTTTTGATCTGCTCTTTTAAATTTGTAGACATTTGGTTAAAGTTATCAAGCAATCCTTGCCAACTCCCGTCTGCTCCTTTGACAACGGCTTGAGATCCGAGCTTCCCTTCTGTACCAATTTCAGTTGTCAAGCGAGAAACTTCTTGGGCAAAGTTTTGGTTTAAACTTACCACTTCATTAAAAACCAAGACAATTTCACTTAGTTCATTATCCTCAACAGGTAAACGGACGCTAAAATCACCATTTTTTACAGATTTAAGTGCTAAAAGTAACGCTTGCAGTTGCTCTTTTTTGACACCATTATCAGTCGCCGAAGCTACACTATCCTCTGAGGAAGATTTAGAGTTGGCTGTTTTTGCAGCCCGATTCGTAGTCATTGCAAGGCGCTCCTCAATTACTCGGTAACGTGATTTATCAAATTAACATTTAGAATTTTTTCGGCATCTAAAACTAGCAGAAATTCATCTAAGAGAGGGTAAGCTCCTGCTAGCATCCAACGCATTTTACCTTTTAAGGTTGTAGGTGGAAGTTGAAACGTGTTCTGTGGAAACTCTAAGACATCACCAACATTATCGACGAGCAGACTGACTACTTCATCTTCAAAACTTACAATAATATTAAATCCCTGTGACTCATCTACAAGTTTTATATTTGATTGTGTCTGTTGTTCGCTCATCTCTAATCGGCGTTGCAAATCGATTACAGTAATAATTTGTCCACGTAAATTAATTAAACCACAGATATCTGGTGGGGCTAAAGGTATACGAGTTATTGCTTGTGGGCGAATCACTTCTTGAACGTGCAGCACGTTAATACCAAAATAAACTCCTTTGAGAAAAAATGTACAAATTTGTTGTTCAGCCATTAGTAATCAATTGCAGCAAATGAGGGTTAGCAATGCGAATTACAGCCTCAATGTCAAGGATTTCTGTAATTTGACCCTGAAATACAGCGCACAAAAGCACACCTGGTCTACTAGAGACACCTGTAATTGTCAGTGGTTCTTCTACAATGTCAAGAATCCGCTCAACCACTAGCCCAACACTGAGTTCTGAGGAGGGTGAGACAATCACTATCTGGAGAGTCTCTGCCACAGTTGCCTTAGTCCGATCGTGGAGGTCATTTTCATAACTACGGAAAAACACTTTGTTCAGGTCAATTAACGGCAAAATTTTCCCGTAGGATTGTACGACATCCTGATTACCTACTTTCTCTACCGCAGAGCAAAGAATTTCTTCAAGCCGAAAGGCAATAGTCAATGGAATGCCCATACGAGCGCCTTCGGGCCCCTCAAACAATAATATTGTTTGACGAGCGATAACTTGATCTTGATCTTTTATGGCGTTTTCAATCAATAACTGCTGCTTTTGTTTTGCAGTTATACCAGAACGGTTCGCCAGACCAACAACATCAATAATTAATGTAACTGTGCCATCCCCTAGAATAGTTGCTCCGGCAAATAAAGATTGCGCCTTTAACTGTTTCCCTAAAGGTTTAACCATAATGTCTTGGATGTCTTCAATTGTGTCCACAACTAATCCGAATTGATAGTTATCAACTTGCACAATTACTAGACTGAACATTTCCAATTTGGAAACACTATTGGGTATTTGTAATACTTGATTTAAATAAACTAATGGTACAAGAGTGTCTCGCAAGCGATACACAGGTACATCGTAAAACATCTCAATCTGATTAACTGCCTGTGCTTCTAGGCGTACTAGCTCTTGGATACTTGCTTGGGGAATAGCATAGCGATCGCTGCCACTGGTGACAATTAATGCGGGAATAATCGCCAAGGTCAGGGGAATCTTAATTTTGAATGTCGTTCCTTGTCCTTTCTGGCTATGAATTTCAATCGTGCCATTAATTTTATCAATATTACTCTTGACAATATCCATCCCAACTCCACGCCCAGAAAGGTTTGTCACCTGTTCTGAAGAAGAGAAGCCGGGTAAGAAAATTAAGTTTATCGCTTCCGACTCACTCATAGATGCGGCTTCTACGGCACTCACTAAACCAAGTTGCTGCCCTCGCCTTTTGAGTTTTTCTAAATCCAGACCACGACCATCATCGCCAATTTCAATATTGACTTTGCCACTTTCATGAAAAGCTCTTAAAAATAGCCGCCCGACAGATGACTTTCCACAAGCAGTCCGCTCTGCTGGTAACTCAATGCCATGATCTATACAGTTGCGTACTAAGTGAGTCAAGGGGTCTTTAATCGCTTCAATAATGCTTTTATCCAGCTCAGTATCTATTCCCTCCATGTCAACCTTAACTTGTTTACCAGAAGCGATCGCCAAATCGCGCGTTACGCGAGGAAACTTTTGCCAAATAGTACTAATTGATTGCAGCCGAGTTTTCACGATCTCTTCCTGCAACTGGGATGTCAGAAGACTAAGGTGTTGGCAAGTAGCAGTAAAGCTACTATCCTTAAACTTGTTACTAAATCCAATCACCTGATTACGGGTTAAAACGAGTTCACCCACTAGGTTCATTACCTGATCTAGCAGGTTAACATTAACTCGGATCTGAGAAGATTCTGATGCTGTCAAGGTTGAGATTTCCGGGAATTCGTGAAGGAAATACGTAGTATCAATATTTGTCTGTAACCCTTGCGGATTAACAGCAGATGCGATCGTCGCCTGCTCAGTGAACTGCAATTGAGTTAAAGTCGTAATCAGTGCTGAATAATCGCGATCGCCCTCATGTCTGGTTGCTTCAATTTGGGACAGAATCTGCCGAATGCCGTCAAGTATTTGCAGTAAAGTATTGATAATCTTGGGGGTAATTGCTAGCTGGCGATCGCGTAAAGACGAGAGCAAATTTTCTCCAGTATGAGCAAGTGATTCCAATTTGGGAAACGGTAAAAAGCCGCAGTTTCCTTTAATTGTGTGGAGCGATCGATAAATGCGAACTACAGCTTCTCCTTGTTCTGATACTTTATCGAGACAAATAATATCTTGTTCAATTTGATTCAGATTTTCATAGCTCTCAATTAGGAATGCTTCTATATCATCGTTAATTTCAGTTAGCTCCATTACCTTTTCTGTGAAAAATTAGACCCTTTGTGTTCATGGTAATTTAATGTTAGTTTAATTGAAAATTTCAGCAATATACGGCTTTCAAATAATGTTTAGATGTTTCATGCTGAAAAGATAATGTTATTTTAATGGTAAAGTAATAAATATGCAATGTCCTTGTTGCTATTCAACTCAAACTTTCAAGAATGGTTTTCGCAAAGGCAGACAATGTTACAAATGTAAACAATGTGGTCGTCAGTTCCTCGAATCTTACCAAGCTTGGTGCTACTCAAACGATGTCAAGCAATTGTGTCTCAAGATGCATCTTAAAGGCATGAGTCTGCGAGAAATCGAGCGGGCGACAGATATTCACCACACGACAATTTTGCATTGGCTTCGTAAAGCCAAGCTTGACTTAGATGAAATTGCAAATACTTAACTAAAGTTTAGTTACACCTTATACCATTAACCTTTCAGCAGATGAATTTTAAATCTTTTTAACTTAAGCAACTAAATTTAAATATTTTTTTATGGTATAAAGATTATTTGATTAATATTTATTTAACTGATATCAAGATATCAATCAACAATTCTTGAGCTAAAACACAAAAGGGCAGAGATAATGACATTGGTTTTGATTATTGATGATGCAGCCTTTTCTCGCAGAATGATCCGAAAGTATTTGCAAGTTGATGGTTACGAAATTATAGAAGCAACTAATGGGCGTGAAGGATTAGAATTAGTTCACCAGCGCAAACCAAATTGTGTATTAGCGGATTTACTCATGCCAGACATGAATGGGTTTGAATTTCTGCAAGCTTTACAAGATGAAGAATTAAAAATTCCCACAATTATCATCTCAGCCGATATCCAAGAAGGGGCACGCAATCAAAGTTATAGCCTTGGGGCTATTAACTTTATTAATAAACCACCAAAAGAAAATGAATTGCGAAAGGCAGTCCAGCAAGTTCTTAATACTAAGGAATAAGTTTTGATGAATATAACAGCAGAACAACTGGATGCACTTCAAGAGTTGATTAATATTGGAATTGGTCGAGCCGCAAGTCTACTGAATGAGATGGTAGACTCTCACATTGGTCTGAAAATTCCATTTGTGAAAGTATTAACTGCTGCTGAAGCCTATCAGGAATTAGCAACACGATTCCATGATGACAGCTTGGCATCTGTAAGACTAGGCTTTACAGGTTCTTTTTCTGGTGCTGCTGGCTTGATTTTTCCTACTGACAGTGCATCATCACTCGTTGCAGTGCTTACAGGTGAAGAGCCAGGTTCTGCCGATCTAGATGCGGTGAAAATTGGCACTCTGAGCGAAATTGGTAACATTGTCATCAACGGGGTAATGGGTTCGCTTAGTAATGTGCTAAAGCAGCATGTGAACTATACATTACCTGTTTACTTAGAAGATACAATTGAAAACTTATTATTATCTACTTATGAAAACGATTCCAAAATCTTGCTAGCACAAGCTCGATTCATAATTGAACAGTTAGAAATTGTTGGGGATATTATTTTAATCTTTCACGTAGGTACATTTGATGCGCTCATAAATGCAATTGATGATGAAATTGCAGTCATGTAATCTATAAAACTTCCTAACCTAGCTAGATAAAAATATTTAAATCTTCTACTCAAATCCTGACGATGAAACAATGAATATCATAGAAAAAGCTCATGAACAATTTAGCCTTTTAGATAAAATTCCTTTAGGAGCTTTTGTTCTACAGTCAGATTACATTGTTTTATTCTGGAACTGCTGCTTGGAGGAATGGACAAAAATTTCCCGAAGTAAAATTTTAGGAAATTCAATTCTTGAATATTTTCCTCATTTAAATCAGTCTCGTTATAGTAGTCGCTTAGAGCAAATTTTTCAAGGCGGTCCTCCTGCAATCTTTTCTTCTCAATTGCATAAATATGTTATTCCTATACCGCTATCTCAAAATAAATATCGTATTCAGCAGACAACTGTAACTGCTGTATCTACAATGGACGAAAATAGGTTTTATGCCCTTTTCTCAATTGAGGATTTCACAGATTTAACTTTTCGAGTTCAGGAATATAAAAACTTACGAGATCAAGCACTAGCAGTAGCGGAAGAACGCCAGAAAGCCCAAGAAGCTGCTGAAGTAGCAAACCGCATCAAAGATGAATTTTTGGCAATTGTTTCTCATGAACTTCGTTCCCCTCTTAATCCAATTTTGGGTTGGGCAAAGCTACTGAAAAACCGCTCATTAAACGAAGCTACTACTGTGCGTGCCCTTGAGACAATCGAACGCAATGCTGTACTCCAGGCTCAGTTGATTGAAGACCTGTTGGATATCTCCCGCATTCTTCGAGGCAAGCTAGCACTTAATTTAGAAACTGTTGATCTTGCTTTTATTATTGAAGCTGCCTTAGAGACAGTGCATTTGGCAGCAGAAGCAAAGTCTATTCAAATTAATCTTGATCTAGATATAAAAATTGGACAAGTTAAAGGTGATGGTAGTCGTCTTCAACAAGTTGTTTGGAATTTACTCTCTAACGCCATTAAATTCACACCAGCCGGTGGAAAAGTCGAAGTCTACTTAGAACAGATTGATTCTCAGATACAACTCAGAATCATTGATACGGGTAAAGGTATTAATCCTGATTTTCTGCCACACGTATTCGAGTATTTCCGTCAGGCAGATAGTAGTACAAGCCGAAGTTATGGCGGATTAGGACTTGGTTTGGCGATTGTGCGCCAACTTGTCGAGTTGCATGGTGGTAGAGTTTGGGCACAAAGCCCTGGTGATGGACAAGGCGCGACATTTACAGTTTGCCTACCAATGCTTCAACAGAGTCTAGAATTCAAAATTGAAGATCAGAATATCTCTGACGATTCCCATCCATTCTGTATACTCCATGCTCCACTAGAAGGGGTACGCTTGTTAATTGTGGATGATGATGCTGATACCCGTGAGTTTCTTGCCTTCCTATTGGAAGAAAACGGAGCAATCGTGATGAGCGCAGCATCCGCCAACGAAGCACTCGCTCTAATTGCACAGTCAAAACCAGACCTACTGTTGAGCGATTTGGGTATGCCAGAAGTTGATGGCTACGCTTTAATCAAAAAATTACGAGCAATGCCTGCTAATCAAGGTGGACAGATTCCCGCTATCGCTCTAACTGCTTACGCCGCAGAAACTACACAAAAACAGGTTTTAACCGCTGGATTTCAACTTCATATCACTAAACCAGCCGACCCCTCAAAATTAGTAGCTGCAATTGCAGCACTTGTTGAGGACTAACTGCTTAATCAAAAGGTTTTCTGCATATATTGTTAAGATACGTAAACAGCTAGTGATCCTTACGGCAGCAAGCTATCCCTTCGGCGGCAAGCTACGCAACGTTAGTAACCTGAGTTCGGGATAATAAATCCTCAAAACCCTTGATTTCTCATTGTTCGGTCTGAAGCTCTGTTTTAATATCTTCTCAATAAAGCATATTGTTGATATTAGTCTTATTTATAAGTCTTGTTGACAAAATGATTGCACTTTAAAGGTTTCTTATATCACTTAGAGTTATGCTCAACCCTTACAAAATACGCTTTTTAGCTTCTGTCTTAACCCGAACTCAGGTTTAGTAAGTTATCCAAGTTTAAGGGACTTCCAGAAATTAAAATATACAGTATACAATAATAATAATCATTCCAAGGGGAAGGGAGATGCTGCCTGCGGCAGCATCTCCCTTCCCCGTTTTGTAGTAAATTCAAGAATGATTCAATTTTTGGGTATCTAGAGGTGTCTATACAATTAACGGATTCACTCGTAAAGTTGTTGAAGGAAACGGCACAACAATTAACAGGAGCAGCCAAACGTAAATTCATCGCACAAACAGTTGCGGCATTAGGACAAGGAGGACAGTCTCGCTTCCGAGCGAGAGTTAGGATGGAATCGCGTAACTATTGGTAAAGGAATTAAGGAATTAAATAGTGGTATCACTTGTGTGGATAATTACCAAGGCATCAAAGATGGCGATTTCCTGAAATAAAAACTCTCAGTAGACCGAAAAGTTCTGCGATCGCTAAAAAACAGTAGTCTACGATACCGTTTTTTTGAAAATGTAGAAGTGCTGATAGGCTGAGATAAATGATAAGATTAGCTTATAAAAAAGCCCTAAAAATCAACCAAAATTAGCCAGATGGCAAGTAAATTTCGCAGGCTAGCCCATAGTTGCGGTCTACTGCTTGGCGTAAAAATTCAAGCATCTGTTTGAGGGTAAATAGATGAGAAAAAACTTGTCTAGTGCTTCTTTTTAATCGGCTCAGATAATGCCATACTAGATAAATCCATATATTAATAATTAAAAAAGCTAAAGCTACAAATAGAAGCCGAATAGTGGGATTTTTAATAGTAGTTTTTATCCGGCACTGATTTTTCATTCGGTAGCTGCTTTCAATACTATCCTTTTGGGTAGCTGCCCGAATTAAAATTTCAAAAATATTCATTTTAAATCCAAACCAATTGAGCTACCGAAGATTACAATCCTCATAGATCACGGCTATCATCCTGAGAAACTTACCCAAGCGTTAGCAGATTTATCCTCAAATCATGAGCTTTCATCCAATTAGAACTTTCAGCCAAGCAATCGTTAGCCGAAAAAGAAGCTAATGAGAAATCTGGATTGTGCCTATTGCTGCTAGATGGGTAATTGAGAAGTCAAACGCTTGGGTGGAGCGATGTAAGAGTTTAGTTAAAAATTTTGACCGGACACTCGTTTGTGCCAATGCCAAGCTCAAGCTTTGTTTTATCAGATTGATGCTCAAAAGACTAACCACTACCTAGAAAAAAGATATCAAATGGGTTCTATAACTCATCAAAAAGTAAGCGATTTCTGTAGACGCAAAGATGCCTCTGGTACGGAATTTAAATATATTTGCTAATGCTCAACTTTGTTGTTAGATAGCCCATCTTTTTGGGAAAGCTAGTCTTATTAATTAGTAAATTATTATATCCCTAGATTTTTATGACAATTTCTCTCTTTTTTGGAGATGCTGGGCGTAGCTTCCTTATCCGTTCGCGGAGTGTCCCGCAGGGAAGGGGTATGGATAGCCACGGTGAAGTAAGCAGGAGGCAGAGGGTTGCAATACAGTTTAGGCTGCTTTTCTACACGAGAGGCCATGCGATCGCAACTGGTAAAAACTAAGAACATGCCTGTCTGTGGAAACTTAGCCCCAGAGGTAGCAGATAAAATTAATAACCTGGTTGGCTTGAATTCAGCCAATTTACAACTCGCTACTTATGAGGTGTTTCATGTTCGCAGTTAGCCTCAGAAAAATGCTCAACAAAAAGGAGTTGCCATCTCTACTTCATAACTTAATTTACCAGATGTTCCAACGCCACCCAATTTCATTAAGGCTTTACGCCACTTTCTTGTCTTGGTTCTGTTGTTCTAATCTTACCCAAATACGCTATTAAAAGAAACCTCAACCATGTTTACTACGCTAAAGAACCTAGAAAAAACTGGTCGCTACAGTCCCTATGAGAAAGACTTAATCCCCAAAGAGGGGCATCTGGTTCCGGTCAGGATCTCTCAACTGATGATTCAGAAAGATGGGGAGCAACTGATCTGGTCTATCCAATTTCTTTTTTATGGATGTGTTTAGAACAATGAGAAAAATGAATAGTAATTCGCTAGGACAAAAAAATAAAAGTATTTTTGTAAACAAATTTAATTTAAGAGTTACAAAGAAGAAAGCTTTCTTCGGTACTCTCATCTTATTGCTTGGTTTGCTTGGAATTACTACTTTCTGGTTTAAATCCAGATATGATTTTGATAATCAGATGACGGTTAAAATCCAAGAATTATCTAATGCCGAGTATCCAGCAAATCCTGCCCCATTAGGCAAAAATTTTCAAAGATATTCCCAACGGAAATTAACAATTATCAAGAAAGATGAAACTCACTTCGATTTTATACTCGAACCGACAAATAAAAAAACAGCAAAGATAATTATAAAAAATGTTGATTTAAAGCTATTAGTGCCTAAAGCACCAGAATGGGTGAAAAAAGATAAAGGTTTAGAAATAATTGCCTTTACAGATCGGGAGTGGAACCGACAACAAGTTAGCTTTCCGGCAAATTCTGAAAATATAGAAATTATCGGAGGCGATGGTTTTGAAACGCAAAATCTTGTAGAGATTGCTTTGGCTAACAATTGCTTAAATGCTGGATTTTGGGAAATTTTGCTTTTTACTAAAGAAGATGGTAATAAATCCCTTTATTATCAAAATTGGTTTACCTTGCCATTAGGGCATTATAAAAATGTATTTGAGAATATCAATAAAATTTCTTATTGGGACTATTGGTGGAGATTAGAACACTGGCAAGATCCGAGTAGCACAGTAATAAATACTAATTTGCTTAGGAAAGTGATCGATGAAAAAGAAATCATTAGCAACTTTCCAATTGATGAAAAAATTATTTTGGCAGGGGAACAAAGTAGAAAAATTAGGACTACACTAGCAACTAATTTAACTAGCTGGAGAGATTTTTATCGCAATGAAAATAAAATTGAATTTGCAACTTTTAGAGCACCAGGGTTTTACGATACCAATAAACCTTGGAAAAATGAATACTGGAGAATCGGTAAATTTGAAAAAGCTATTTTGAGAACCATTAAACCTATCGGTACTCAGCAAAATTTGCAAGAGATAGAATTAATTTTAGGAGATACAAAGAATGGAGAAAAAAATAAATTATTCATCAGTGGTATCGACATAAAAAATCTTCCTAAATTGCCTGTGGAAGAATATCCTAAAGGCTTATATATGCCGATGGGAATTGGGATACCTCCTTTTTATCAAAGTTACGAAGAATTAACAAAATCTCATCCAGACGAAAGCCCCTACTTCAGTTTTTTACTAGATTCAAAAGATAGATGGATAGATCATCACCACTTAGCAGTTGATGGTTCAGTAATGCATCTTGATATGGATAATCCAAATCTTTTGCATCTTTATTTACTGTCTTATGAAAGAAATACTTTAATTGCTCATCTCTTAATCTATTTGAAATAAACGCCGCGCTACCACTGATTACTCAGCACTCACCACTCTCTTATGCTAAAAAACCCTAAATTACTTAAAACTGCTCACCAAGGAATTCTCAAGCAATTCCTGATCGCTTTCTTACCACTGTCTGTCCTGGTCGGGGGCGTGCTGATCATCATTCATCAGGCAGAGAGTAAAACTGAACGGGGCGCAATTTCGATCAACGAAAGCCGTAACGTTGAACTGCAAGCCAAAATAGCTGCTAATGATTTCAATTTAATTAAGTCAGACTTGATGTTTTTGGCTACCCAAAACGAACTACAGTCGATGCTCAACCGACCTGGGAGTACAACTGAAACACTGGAGTTAAGGCAGGCGATCGCTAAAGAGTATTTTTCCATGTCTCAGCAGAAGCAACTCTATGACCAGATTCGCTTTCTTGACACAACTGGTAAAGAAATTGTCAGAGTCAACTTTAATAAAGGTCAGCCCAGCGTTGTCCCTGACGAAAAACTGCAAGTCCAAGCAAAGCGTTACTGGTTTAAGGATACCTTACCCCTCAAATCAGGTGAGGTCTTTGTTTCGCCACTGGATCTAAATATTGAGCGGGGCAAAATTGAACAACCGCTCAAACCAATGATCCGTTTTGGCACTCCTGTATTTGATTCTCAGGGGCAAAAACGCGGCATCGTTGTGCTTAACTATCTAGGTGAGAAATTTATCCAGAATCTGCAAAAAGAAAACTCGACAACTTTAGGCGAAATGCTGCTACTCAATGCTGATGGTTATTGGCTTAAGGGATCAAAGCCAGAGAATGAGTGGGGCTTTATGTACGAAGACCGCAAAAACCAAACCTTCGCAAAAGCCTTTCCGAAAGTTTGGCAGCAGATAGCCACAACGGAGTCGGGGCAGTTCCAAACGGCTGAAGGATTATTCACCTTTAAAACCCTGTATCCTCTACTGGAAGTTCAAAAAGCTCAATCCAGTACGGGGGCGACCCGCGCCTTTGATTCCAGTCAAGAGAAGGTGGATGCCAAGTCTTACCGTTGGAAAATTTTGACTCATGTTCCCCCTGCGACCTTAAATGCGCGATCGCAAAGTTCTTTTAAGCGACTCGTGCTGTTTTATGTTGTTCTGACTGGGTTGATTGGGGTGGGTTCCTGGCTATTAGTCCTATCCCGCTTAGGACGGCAACAAACAGACACAGAACTGCAAGCAACATTCGCTGACCTGACTGCGATTATTGACAATCTAGCAGATGGGTTACTAGTAACCAACACCATTGGCCAGATCACCCGCTTTAACCCGGCGCTACTCAAAATGTTCCAGCTTGGCGACATTGATCTTAAAGGAAAAGACTATCAAGAAATTTCTCAAGTTGAAATTGCTGATTTGGTAAAGCAGACCCACAAGCAGTCACGAGAAATCTTCACAGCTGAGGTCGATCTAGCAGCAGGTCGGGTTGGTCAAGCTCTAGCAACTACCATTTTTAAAGAAGCGTCTAAGGATGAGGCGAGGAAGTGGCTAGGCTCAGTGATCCTGATTCGGGATGTGACAGCTGAGAAAGAGATCGATCAGATGAAAACCGATTTCATCTCTACGGTTTCCCACGAGTTGCGGACGCCACTAACTTCTGTCCTCGGTTTTGCGTCGATCATTAAAGAAAAGCTGGAAACTGATGTTTTTCCAATACTTCCTACCGAAGACCGTAAACTTCAGAAAACGATTAAGCGGGTGGGTGACAATCTCAACATTATTGTGTTAGAAGCAGAACGGCTTACATCTTTGATTAACGATGTCTTAGATATCGCCAAGATGGAAGCAGGTAAGGTGGAATGGCAGATGCAACCCTTCGATCCCAGCGAATTACTAGATTGGGCAACCAATTCCACCGCTGGGTTATTTGAAACCAATGGCTTGCAATTGGTGAGCGAGATTGAACCTGGACTGCCTCAGATAGTAGGCGATCGCAATCGTCTGCTACAAGTCCTGATTAACCTGATTTCTAATGCCGTTAAGTTTACCGAATCCGGTTCTGTCATCTGCTGCATTAAACAAGAGAACGAAGGTGTTTGCATCAGCGTCATTGACACAGGCGTTGGTATTACACCTGAAGACCAGCCAAAAGTATTTGAGAAATTTCGCCAAGTTGGCGACACCCTCACCGACAAACCCAAAGGCACAGGGCTAGGACTGCCCATCTGTAAACAAATCGTCGATCATCACGGTGGTAGAATCTGGGTGGAGAGTGAACCAGGCAAGGGTAGCATATTCTCGTTCCTCATTCCCACCTCTGCTAGCGATCGCAAAACCAGTACCAGTCTGAATCTGGATGCGCTAGTCAAACAACTTAAAGAACACGTCATTACCACCAACCCTGTGCTGAATCAAAACAGCAAAACAATTCTGGTAGTAGATGATGATATCAACATTCGGGAATTGCTTCGTCAACAACTAGAAACCGAAGGCTATAATGTTCGGGAAGCGAAAGACGGCGTGGATGCTATTCATCAAATAAAAATAGCCCGTCCCGACCTGATTCTGCTGGACGTGATGATGCCCCAAATCAACGGCTTCGACGTGGCAGCTGTCCTCAAAAATGATCCTCAGACCGCAGACATTCCGATCATTATTCTGTCAATTATTGAAAACAAAGAACGAGGCTACCATATTGGCATTGATCGCTATCTCACCAAGCCCATTGACACAGAGAAACTCCTCAACGAAATTGGCTCATTGCTTTCCCAAGGTACTTCCAGTAAAAAGGTATTGGTTGTGGACAAAAATGCCTCAACCTTAAAAACCATATCGGATGTACTACAAACTCAGGGATACAGCGTGATTGCAGCCTCCGATCCCCAAGAATGCATCAATAAAGCTCGGTCAGCCAAACCTGACATGATTATCATCGATTCTATTTTCTCTCAAGAAGCCGACATGGTGAAAACCCTACGCTTTGAGAAGGAGTTGGAAAATGTATTTTTTATTATGCTGTCTGAACAGTAATCGCTGCGACTGGGGATTGGTCAAAAATTAGTTTAACCCAATGCCCCACTCCCCACTCCCCACTCCCTCCCAATCTTATGACCCAGAAAATTCTAATTGTTGACGATGAACCCAATATCTTGATTTTGATGGAACAAGCCTTAGAAGCATTAGAAGATGAGGGTGTTGAACTTCTAACTGCTAGAAATGGAGAAGAAGCTCTCGAAACTATTAAAACTGAAAAACCAAACCTGGTTTTTCTTGATGTGATGATGCCGAAAATGAATGGTCTGCAAGTCTGCCATATTGTAAAACACGACCTGCAAATGACTGATGTCTACATTGTGATATTGACAGCTAAGGGACAAGAATTTGATAAACAAAAAGGAATTGAGGTTGGCGCAGATCTATATCTAACTAAACCATTTCGCCCCAAAGAAGTACTTGAAAAATCAATGCAGGTGTTGGGCTTTTGAGGAAAATTTTGAATGCTTTTCACCTGCTTTCGCTTCCATTCTACCGCAGGCGATCGCATTTGATTTAGTTAAGTCGATTACTACTGAGATTAACACCAGTCAAATACTGGTTTTGCCTTCGGAGGTAGCGGCTTGGGACTGCTTTAGTCATGCAGCCACCTCTATGACCAAATCATCGGGTACTTCAAAAATCCCCAACCGCCCAATGTAAGGAATCGGCGTAATCTCTCGCGGATTCTCCAGCTTCCAGTGGTATTGCCCAGGCATTCCCCAGCTAGACGCAACTTGTGAGAATCGGCAATCAACTATTGTGACAACGCCAATATACTTGACCGCGACGTAGAGATATTAGTTCTGGGATTACTACTCCCATGCTTTGACAAAATTCTTTCGCTAACTGCAATACCATTGCCAATTTACGAGGCTTTAAAGCCCGTAGAAACGGCATGAATACGTCCCAAAGAAGTAAGCTTGGCAAAAATCTGATTTAATAAAATAGGCTCAGGCATTTCCGGAAGCATTTTTAAGATTTCATTAACATATCGAAAACCACGGTAGTGAGCCTTAAGGTCAATAATGCCGGAACCGGGATTGTGGTGACGAAAATCAGCGAGAAGATGGTGGGATAAATTAACCATGAAGAATGCTAGATTAGCAGCATTAGTCACAGCAGTTTGTCCCAGGTTCATAAAATCTTCGTGATATTCCTAACATAGTTACTCGGCCGTTCATTGCTAACATAGCCAAGATTATTTGGTTCAACTGCCGCATTGTTGTAGCGTTTATCTGTGGTAGCAGGCATTGTAAGAGTGATAGGATGTCGAACATGGGCAAAATTGTAGTTTTTGAGTTGTCGTTTGGGAAGACAACAACTCTACTACAGAACGCCCTCTCTCTTCATACTCTTGTTTTGGCGAAGGTATTATAGTACATAAGGTTATCAGTGTATTGCTATCGGCAATATCATTGATTTGACTCTTGATGTCTTTAGGCTTACTAACGTCTATAGCTGCTGCTGCCAGTGCAGTGCCAGAGGCAATACCTATTAATCCAAGAACACTAGGAGTAATAATGTCATATGCCCCAGTAATTAGCCAAACGAACAGAAATGAAGCGATGACCAAGAAAAACCAAAATGCCATCTGACAACGGGCAAGGCTAAACCGCTTATCCTTTGGATCTGATGCTTTTGGTGTAAAATCGCGCACTATGTCGGTTTCATTAACCAAATACAACATCCAAACTAGTGATACCCCAAGTCCTATTAAGCAAATCCAGAATAGCCAATCGCGGATACGGACGAGTTTGAATTTTTCGCCTTTTATATCTGTAGGTTCTGCGTAACCGTTTTCTAAACCCACGCTAACTTGAGTAGGTCGTTTAAAAAATTTGTCGGTTAAAAAAGGAGGTGCGCCAAGTAAATCAGCATTGCACTTTTTTATTATGTTTTATAACGGTGATTGTACTCAATATTAATAAACGTGCTATGGTTATAAACCCTGTTTTGTTACCTTGAAAACAATAATCTCAGCTAGATTGTGAAACTTTTATTTAATAAATCCTTGAGTTTTTATTTTCACTCCAGTAACTAAAACTTCTAACTTCAAAGTGAAGCTAAAACCCAAAAAGGCTTTCACCAACTGGTCAAAACTCCCGACAAGCTGAACGAAGTCGTAGCGATCGCAGCCAAAGAAAAACCCTTCCCCACTGCCGCCGATTTTGCTAAAGCAGTACAGAAGGTCGTTCCAAAAAATACGTCACCCACTAGAACCAGTAGCACAGAACAAGAAAAAATCAAAACGCAATTGTGTAATTCTGTCACTGTTTCTTCCCTTTCACATCCCAGATATGGGAAGTCGGGAGTGATTGAGGCAGACGCGCCCAATAACTATCAACAGATTGTCACCTTCAGCGATGGTGAGAGGCTGCTGGTAAACAATAGTGATTTGGCTAGTTTAAATGACGCAATTGTGTCTGAATCAAGTGGGCGGACTTACCCAAAAGAATATTCTGAGGCAATCGCTGCTATTGAAGAACACCATAAACAGGAGCTAGAGCGACTCTCCCAAGAATTGAGGATTGGTTTGCAAACAGAGGCCGCAGCCAAAGCCGAAGCCCAGGTACAAGAGCAAATCCAATCTCTGCAACAACTCTTTAAACAACAAAAAGAAGAAAATATCCAGTTACAGCAACGGTTGGGTGAGAGGGAGGGGTTACGAAAACCGGAGACTGAAAACCAACAACTCCAGCAACGCATTCAGGAATTAGAACACGCCGTAGAGCAACGTCCTTCTCAAGAATGGGGAAATACCATGACCCAGCAAGCGACCAAAGTTTTGAACAAGCAGGTAAAGCAAGCCCTAGAAAAAACAATTGATTTGCGATCGCTAGCGCTAGAACCCCCAAAAGAGAATGCACAAGAATGCTTACGGTTGATGGGCATGGCTTTGAAGAATCTCGCTAGCGCCATGAACAACACCCAAGCACTTGAAGCTGCTGCAATAATTCTGGGGAGTGAGCCAACACCAATTGCGATCGCGAGTTTTCCAGACGCAGCGATCGCCTTATTTTTATTGGTCAGTTTGTTGTGCTTGCACAACACTCTCAATCTAGATTTGGCGAAGCCTTATAGAACCCATTTGGGAATCAGGTTTCTGCGATGCGATCGCTTTGGGCCCCTACTCATCTCTACTCAATCTTCCAATCAGGCATATAACCAGAAGAAACTTGGCTATACATTTGTAAGACCGATGCAGAAATACGTCCTGAGAGTTTTGCGATCGCCCATAGCGCTCTTGTAAAATCATTTTCAATTGTTGAGAATTCGCAAGAGAAAAAAGTTTATGGCAGATATGTCCGGTCAAGACCCCTCGGAAATCACAATGGCAACGGTTGATGAAGAACGAAAAGGCGCAACTTTCAGCGGTACGGTCATCCTTGGTATAGATCCTGATGCTGGGGAAGTCGTTTTCTTTAGAGACTTTTTAATTGAAGATTATAAAGGCGAACTTACCGCAAATCTTGCAACAGATGGCGATATAACGAAAAGCATTGATTTAGGCGAACTCGATCATAAAAGCCCCAGTTTTAGGCTGCCAATTCCGTTGGGAACGGATACATTACCCTACAATACAGTCGTGTTGAGCGACAAAAAAAGCAAGAAAAAAATCCTGACGATCAATCTATAAAATTTGTAACTTAGCTCGTAGTTCAGCCAAATTCGATTGCCCTCCTGTATAGATATCAAATGGGTTCTATAAAAGTGTTCAAGGGTAAAGCGTATTAAGTGATGTCAGAACACCAGACAGCACAAAGCTGTAGAGAAGATATTGGGATATTACCGTGTCCTCTGTACAGCCATGTGATAAGAATTGATTGAAAAGGCGATTGCATACTACTGAGTACGCAATCGCCTTAATTCTGGAAAGATTGAAGTTTTTACAACCAGTTTTCAGACTTGGTTTGGTCATCGGAATCATCTCCGGTGGCTTGAGCAATACAAGTTTTTGGCTTCCGGCTGCTAGTCCCGGTGGCGGCTGGTTTTAGGTTTCGTATCGTTAACTCGATTTGTAAGGGTTGAATTTTGAGCGCTTCTTTGTTTTCTGAGAGGCATCGCGCTCGTCTCCTCTCTTATGATTACTATACTACTACTACTACGCTCACCAGTGGTTGTCAAGCAATTTTAACTGGTGAGCGTAGTGGATAAATCTCTTAACTGTTGTAATCTATGTTCCAAATAAGTGAAGTGATATCCCCATCTAAAGCAACACAAAGTTTCTCTAGAATTTCTGTACTAACAGTCATCTGAGTTGGTTTTTTTGGTTTGTTAATAAAGACGTGAGGAGTCTCTAGCTGCTGAATATAAGCCACAGAAACTCCCACAGCATCAGATAGCTTTTGTCTACTATATCCAGCTTTCTCTCTAAGCTCCCTGAGTTTTTGGGCATTTTCTTCATTCCATCTAAACGCAGCGATGGGTGTTACATCTACTGTGATATTCATTTTTACTTTAATTTTATTTTCACTGCGCTCGCCAGTTGACATGATAATATTATTAATATACTGGTGTCAACCATAAGGCTACACCAAGCAAAGGTGAAAGCGATCGCTTGCCCATTAGCAATGCGATCATTTAGCTCAATTGTCTGACTATATAAGGCTAAAGTCTACAAAAGACTATTTACAAGCACTTGGGAACGATATGGGAATTCCCATATCGTCTTTAATAATTGAAATTGAAGGGTATGGCAAGGAACAAGGTACTTGGGTTAATAGCGCTAAGAAAAAGGCATCAAGGAAAAATATTTTATTTTTTAAACATACTAATTGCTGCAACACCAGACGCACCAGCATCAAGACATTTTTGATAATTGTTTTCGTTAATTCCCCCAAGAGCAAAAACTTTCATTTGTGTTGATGTGCAAGCTTTAGTGAGCATATCTAGACCAATACCTTTTGCTTTTGGATGAGTTGGAGTCGCAAAAATAGGTGAAAAAAATACATAGTCTAATCCTTCATCCTCTGCCTCTTTTATAGATTTTAATGAGTGACATGATTTTCCAAACAGTATACTATTGCTTTTTGCCTCTGGCATTTTAATTTGGTCTTTTTCTCTAAAATGAAAAGCACTAACTAAAGAAAATTTATAATTTAGAGAAAATGGTAAAATGATTTGCAATTCAAAGAATCTATCCGTTTCGGTTTTTTTTCACAGCGACGTGTCCGCGTCCTCCGAAGGCAGATCGCCTGCGCCCGGCCAGACGTACAATCCCACCACGCCCAGATACGAGATGATGCTGATCCACGGCGATATAAGCACGACCAGCAGCGCGAACAGGTAGATGGACGGACCGAAGAGGTAGCGTCTACGGATCGCGCGATACAGGTCTTCGTTGACCGCATCGCTCAGCAGCCGCCGACGGTGCGCCCACCATAGACACAGGTTGAAAAGTACCGCCTGACCTAAGGCGGTCGCGGCATAACAGGCGGCAGCAGCTTGCTGATCAACGACGTTCGTCGACTTCAATTCCTCAGCCAGAAGCCGTGCGGGGAGGGGAATGATCGCGACGAACAATAGCAGCGACAGATTGATTACGAGCAGAACCTGATCGACCTTCTCGATGTATCGCCAGAGGTTGTGATGCGTGATCCAAATTTGCCCAACCACGAGAAACGTTAGCACGAACGCCACCAGCGACGGCCACTCGTGCAGCAGCACCTTAGCGATACCATCCTGCTGAAGCGCGTGGGTATCGATCTCAAACAATTGAACCGACAGCACGGTGAGCACGATCGCAATGACCGCATCGCTGAACGCTTCAAGCCGCTCCGAGCCGCGACTCTGCTCACGCTTGCGGGAGAAACGGGTGGAGCGGCGTTTAAATGGGGGTTCCCCTTCAGCTTTGTCTAGACGCTTCATGTTCAACTCGTAACTCCGAAGCTACTCATTAATTTTACCTAATCTGCGAGTAACTGATGCGATCGCCCTACTACCGCATACCACAGCCCTCAAGTGACCCCAACAGTTCCGTTGAAAGACCGTTCTCAAAAGGCTAAATCGGCATCGGTCAGTGGAAGGTTGCACTTGAGGAGGAGCGATCGCACTTGTACACAGCAAGAGTGATCGCCTTGTCGTCAAATCTGTAATTCAACATCAGATAATCCATGCTGTCTAACAACAATGGCTCTCGCAACGCTCAAACGCAAATTCTGCCAAGCCAAGAGCGATTGGATTAAAACTCTTTAAGTCAATATATCTGTAGTGCTAAAATGCTACTTTTTCACGAAACTGTTTCCCAGCAGAAAACGCAGGCACTCTTGTAGCTGGGATAGTCATTGGCTCATTGGTTTTCGGATTACGCCCTTCGCGCTCTGAGCGATGCCTACGGCGGCAAGCTACGCGTCGCTCGAATGACCCAAACCCAATGAGCGTTACCTTATCCCCATTGGCTACAGCCTCGGTAACAACTGACAAAAAAGCACTGATGATTTCATCAGCTTGCTTTTTTGTGATGTTGGTCTTTGCGGCTACAGCATCCACTAGTTCGCCTTTGTTCATAAATCACCCTGAAGTATTGCAGAAAATCTAGCATTACTACCTCTAGTTAGGAAAGGGGAAAATAAATAATTTCTAGCAACATACGAAAATTAACAATGCACGACTACTATTGTGGCGACTTTGAATTAATGAGTACATTAGGAGAGTACAAATGTATTGTAGATGAGAGTAAGTTGAGCTATGCACCTTTTGTGGTTTCGTCGAGATTTGCGTTTAACTGATAACGAAATTGTCACCTCTTCATCTGGTAATGATGCAACAGTTCTGCCATTCTTCATTATTGACCCTTGGTTTTATACCTGGGCTGATACCGGAAAGAAGAGAGTCCGCTTTTTGTTTGAGTCTTTGGAAAATCTCAACTCAAATCTCCAAAAGTTAGGTAGTCGGCTATACTTATTTGAAGGTAATTCTACAGACATAGTACAAACGTTGACTAGGCAGTTAATTATTGCAGGATATAAATCCCAATTCAGATCCCTTATAGAACACATTTTTGCAGAAATCCCAAGGTTCCATCTCTGAATTGTTAGACTCTTCAATTATCTGAACAATAGGACTAATCTCGTTTTGAGCAAATTCACGCGCAAGAGACTGCAACATCTCCTGTTTTTGAGTGAGGCTGAAGTCAATCATTTTTTATTTTCTCTTTATTTCTACAGTGAAAATATACAACTTTCTTTGATCTACTATCACCTTATAATCAGTATCAAAATATCGGTTTTGTAACCAGATTTTCTTATTTAAAGGCTGTGTACAAGTAGAAAAGTCTTTGTATATCCTAGCTTTAGGATATGCACGTCTCTTTCAAAAAGTAAGCACAAAAGAAAAATAAGTCAAAAATACCTATAAAAAAGTCAATTGCTATAGCCTATTAGAAGATATCTACTAAATTAGTTAAGCTTATACTATATTTTTAGACAGGCTATATGAACTGATTTTAATTATCTAAAGAATTATAGGCAAGATTCAGTTTGCCGACTGACTCTTCTAATAAGCGTTGTTCATTAGCATTTCTTGGTAACACCAGTTGGTGTTCAATACCTATTGAGCTAGTGATACACGGAAGTCCAAAAACAATTTTACTGCCAAGTTAACTGAGGAAAAGAATTGTGCTTTCTTAATATTGTGACAACAGAGTTAGCAACATGAAGCCATTGTGGAGAACTGCCATAATTTTAACTGCGTAGTTTACCGCCGCAGGCATCGCTGGAGCTACCATCATCGCTATCTTGATTTTCCAAAAAACTAACCAGCCATCCATCGCGCTTACCGAAGAATGGATCGCTATCCAAGTGGCAGATGGGGACAGCATCACAGTTCGTCAAACCGATGGTAGCCAAATGTCAGTTGAGCTTTGTGTAATTGATGCCCCGGAAGTGAAACAAGGTGAAGTGCCAGCACAAGCATTCAGCAATGAAGCAAAAGATAAAAGAACTCTTGCTAGTCGCTGCTGCCGATAACCGACTGATGATTATTCCAGTAGGACAGCGATGGTCGTACTGTTGCTGAAGTGATGGCTCACGGACAGGGTGAAGCTGAGATTAGTTTTCAGGAAGAGATAATGTTGATTTGAAGAATGTAAGTGCAATGGAGTGAAGCGACATCAAATAGCCCACCGTAGGCATCGCTTTTCCTCTAAAAAAAACTCTAAGCGATCGCTTCATATTCTAAAGATAAAAGTGATTTGTATAAATTAATACTGCGAATTTTCTGAGAGGAAAACTCAAGAACTCAACTTTCCTCGCTTGAATCTCAAAAATGGGAGAGCATCAACGGTGGGGCAGAGGTGATTTTAGCAGAATTGGTAGTGCTTGGGGTGCTTTCTATTCTCAGTGCATAAAAACTAAAAGTCATCGTAGAGAATGACAGTACAGAGATCGTGAACTAAAACTTACCTAATTAACTGACTGCGTTTACTGAACTTCAAGATTTACCAACTCCAAGCAAGAAATCTTGAAAACGACCAAATAATTAAAGCTATAAAGGAGATAAATCAACATGAGCCAGAATGATAACCCACAACCAGAACCACAGATCACAGGAGATAGTCCATAACCTCCTAAGACAATAGGAAAACCAGTTCAGAATGAATTCATTAACTCCGAACAACAGCTCACAACACCAGAATCATCAAATATTAATTGATCAAAAACTTATGATACCAAACTTAAAAAAACTAGTCATTGAAGATATCTATCTTCAAGAAATTGAACTCAAAGACACTGAAACTCAATCTATTAATGGTGGTTCACCAACTTTACCACTGCCACCACCTAGTAGTAAAATTTCATTATTTTCTCATGACTGGGTAGCAATCCAGCCCCAACCTTTGCCTCCTAGAGTTTCTTTGACTCCAAGATTTTCTTCATAAGTACAAAACTACTTCCAGTGCAGGAGCCACAGGACTTACGCAACTGTCACAAGCAATAGCGCAGCTACACTACGCCATGCACTAAACAACAATCCCGTTCCTAAGCTTTGTATTCGGAACGGGATCAAAATAATATCTATATACCATGACTAATCTCCATAAGAACGTCTAGGGCAGTTTTATATTGCGTAATAGAAGCCAGATTCACAACTGCACGCAATGATTACAAAATAATATCAGTGTCTATTTGAAGAAAAACCTTGGGTGTGTACCGAGGGTAAATTGTAGAAGTGGTGCAACGCCGTCTACTATTGCTAGTTCTTTATTTACAATTGGCTTGGCAGGAATAATAATCAATTGCAGCAATTTAATCCACTAAGTAAGTCGTGGTGAAAATTTATAAGTATGTAACAAAAAATTAAGCAGAAGAATGAGAGTTAAATTTTACACGTTGTGTACTGTAGTTTCTTTTTTCACCTCTTCTTTGAACTCCATCAATGACAGCATAACGCTCTTTTATGTCTCTGGTGAGAGAAAAATGCTGTGATTTGCTGAGATTTTTGAAACTCCTTGAAGGCTGTGAATAATGCAGACGCTGCTATGTCGGAAATATTGGGAAATAATCAAATATATCTGTGAAAAAACCAAGATATGGCAGACATTACAGTTAACATGATTAAGTAACAAAATCATGTTGAACGTGA
This sequence comes from Nostoc sp., assembly GCF_036917375.1. Classification (GTDB taxonomy): domain Bacteria; phylum Cyanobacteriota; class Cyanobacteriia; order Cyanobacteriales; family Nostocaceae; genus Nostoc. Next base: position 24,790 of record NZ_JBALDN010000029.1, on the reverse strand, counting down.
ATAAAAAAACTACTAAAAAAGCCTTAAACCCAAGCAAGCTGGGGAGGATATAGAGAAAAATCTGGCAGAAAATCTACTACGAAATCCATAAAGATTTCCTAATTTAACAGCCATATCAGTTTTCAAATCGGTTTTTACATACCATGTCTGATTTTTTGGCAAATTATTTGGGTCAGTAGTGATTCGCCAATACGTTATCAGTGTGGATTCGCTTTCATTTATCTGTTGTATATATCTTTTTTCTGACTTTCCATCACTAAATTTTCGCTCAAACTCTTGCCACACACTATAAGCATTAACTGAGACAATTCCATTATCAACTTTTCCCAAGTTGCCAATATATTGTCTCGCAACGTAATCTGTGTGCTTCCCTTTCTTTTTATCTCCAGTTTCATCAATTACTAACTTAAATGAACGTCCCTCTAACATTAAGAGAGTCAGTTCTAAACGTCTGTTTCGTAAATCTTCTAGTGACCAAGGTGAATTCGTAAGAAAGTTTTGCAGTGGTTGTGCATCGTGTAAACCTACTGCTTTCGATATTTCTGGTAAAGATTTACGCTTTATATCAGATAACATCCCAGCATGAAGATGTTTAAAATTTTCAAATGTCCTCACTTCTGGAAACAAATCTCTATAGGCATCGCAGTACTGATCTACCACGGTGATCGTGGAGGTAGCCGTTCTTGAACCCAATTAAATACCCTTGCTAAGTTAAACTCTTAGTAATTATACTCTCATGAGAGTAATAAAAGAGCGTTATGATGCTAGTGAATTAGTTAAGCAAGTAGGTTATCACAGTTCAATTCTTATCGATCAAGGGACTTGTGATAAATTTTTAGCTAAACAATTACTGCCAGAGGTGTTTAAGCAAGTTTGTACAGATGTTAACCAGCCGCTAAACTTGCGTTACCAAGAAGGCTATGACCACAGTTATTATTTCATCGCCAGTTTAATTGAAGATCATATCCGCCACCATGCAAGCGCTTTTAAAAAACTAGACCGGAAAACAGGAATTCAGATTTGACACTTTTCTTAAGTTTTATATTGTAGTTAAACAAATAACCATTGAAAGCCCAAAGAAATCCTAATACTCCCGACAATAAAAACGAGACAATAACTAAACAAATTGCCCAGCGGCGTTGCAGTCCTGCTTTGGCATGGCTAAAGTTTGCACCTATTAAAATAGCGTTGGTGAAGTTTGCGCCTCGAATGTCTCAAATGTCGTAATTCTTGGTGGTATGGTTCCTCCTGTGTCACTACCATTACCCCCCCAGACTACATTTCCGCCATGAACCTGCATAAGTTCTTCGTCTGATAAATCGACCAACTCTATTTCCGATAGCAGGTTTGTTATTGACTGGATTTTGGCTTGTTTTTTATCTGACTTGTTAATTTTCATTTGAGTTATCGGATTCACTGTTATTAGAAGCTTACATTAAAAGCAATTTACCTGAGTTGGTTGTATTTTCTTAATTCCGCTTGAACTCCATTTGGGCGAAGTGGTCTTGCAGCAGTTTGTGGACGAAGCGGTAGCGACCACCAACTCGTTGAAGGAATAATCGCTCGGTGCAGTAGTTAAGGAAACAGGCATAATTCCAAGAATTATTAAATTGAGATTAACCTGGATAAGTTAATGAGTATTAAGTTGCTCCAAAAATTGATGTTGCTAGGTTCAGGAGAACTAGGTAAAGAATTTGCGATCGCTGCTGTTCTTCGCGTTTAATAAGCAATTAAGCAAACATAATATTACATCTTGTACTAGAACACTGAACAACTATAGGACTAGTATTTGATTTCTGAAAAGATACGTAGGGTGTGTTAGCGACAGCGTAACGCACCATCATCAAGGGTTTGGTGCGTTACGAACTGCGTTCTAACACACCCTACAATACCTAATTTCGTTCAAAAATCAAATATGATTCCTATAGAAGTCGCGGTTATATAAGTGAAGTCTGCTTACGCGGGCTGACGAAAAATTAGGCGTTACATAATACAGGGACGATTTTGCTAGTTTTGTAGCATGGACATTTTGCCCGTTCCTTGTATTTTCAAGTGGGCTAGCTACAAAAATCATCCTTTGTATTCAGCAACGCCTAATTTCTTTTGCGTAATTGCCCATGACGCACAATAAACGTTTGGATTTATTCCAAATTTAGAGAGAATCTCAATTCAGTAAGTCCAGTTGTCTAAACTTATTCTTGGGGGAAGAAGAAGTAACTGTGTAAAATCTTACAGATAATTAAAGTAACTGCCTCCAAGATTTAAACCTGTTAGGCCTTCAACAATCCCTATTAACTCATTGACCTCTCCTGACTATTGAAAGTAAATAGCTGTACCTGCTGGTAAACCTTCAGAATTACGGCTTAAAACATATTTGTTTGATGAACCGTAGAGTACAATTTTGTCTTGACTAACATCAAAACCGCGCTGGTGGAAATTTGACTGTTGCGACGGAGTAAGAGTAAATCGCTGTTGATGTTGATATTACCACCGTTACCGGATGCAGTTTCGGTGTTGAGTTCGCTTTGGTTGTCTAAAGTAATTTTAGGTGAGTTGATTTCGATATTGCCAGCCTTACCCATACCTCCGGCTTCCACTGTGCTGAAAATGTAAGCATTACCTGTAAGGGAAACAACATCTTTTGCACCCACTGTCACATTCCCTGCATTTCCCTGTCCATGAGTTGAGGCAAGCGATGTCTACGACGGGCTACACCTACGTGGGTTTAAGGTGCGATCGCCACCATAACTTTTACAAGATGTATAATATAAAACTTGACTTTCAGACTGGAATAACACCACCTGAACCCTGGCTGCTTTGGGTATCACAGCTTTTAAGCAATGAGCAAATTGAGGCTGTAAAAACTCGTTGGAATGTAACGGGAGTTCTGAAGAGTGAGGAAAATACCTTTTTTGTTTGAGCTTGGGCAAGATATGGAGCAAACTCAATTACCAGAAATAGCCCAGTGGTTGAGAGGCTGGTAAATTAAATTCTAGCGTGGAAAAGCGATCGCACCCCCAAAGAGCGATCGTCAGTAGCAACAATTTTGGTATTTGAATACAACAGCATTAGTAAAGCGTCCATTTAACTTGTCTGTGTAGACCAATGTGGAATAATAAGTGGTTGTTTTTGGACATACTGATTTGATTGCAAGACAGTTCAGTTAAGTATTTATTTCTTATCTTTGCGCTCTTTACATCCTTAGCAGCTCGTTAAAAAATTTGATTTTGACAAAGAGTTTTAGCTTTAACTGAATCGTATTAGATTTTATTGGTGATTAACGATACTTTAGAACCAATTTTGTTATCAATATCCTTGGGAGCTTATTATGGAACTGCTGATTTTACCAGGTGATGGCATAGGCCCTGAAATCACAGCAACAGTCATTTCGTGTATTAAAGCACTTGATAAACGTTTTTCGCTCAATTTGCAACTGCAAATCGAAGAAGTTGGTCTAGCAAGGCTGCAAAAACATGGTAGTACCATGTCTCCAGATTTACTTGATCGTGCAATAGCTTTTGACGGCATTATTCTAGGCCCGCTTTCTACTGCTGAGTATCCACCCTACACGCAGGGCGGCATAAATATTTCGCGTGAATTCAGGCAGAAGTTGGATCTTTTTGCAAATATACGCCCAAGCATTAGTAGGGCTGGGATATCAAAATATACGACAAACATGAATTTAATCATTGTTCGAGAAAATACCGAAGGATTTCTTGCAGATAGGAATATGGTATTTGGAACAGGCGAATTTATGCCGACAGAAGACCTAGCTTTAGCTGTCCGCAAAATTTCTGCTAGTGCATCAAAAAGGATTGCTAAAACTGCTTTTAAATTAGCACTTAATAGAAAAAAGAAAGTAACTGTTGTACATAAAGCAAACTCCCTAAAATTAAGCGACGGTTTATTTGTTAGGGAAGTAAAGCGAGTTGCTTCTTCTTATCAAAATATTGAATTGAATGAAGTCTTTGTTGACGCGATGGCTGCCCTACTAATTCGGAATCCTGAAAAATTTGATGTAGTATTGACTACTAATTTATTCGGCGACATCCTATCAGATGAAGCCGCAGAACTTTCAGGAAGTTTAGGACTTGCAGCTTCTTTAAATGAAGGAGATAATTTGGCAGTAGCGCAGGCTGCTCATGGTTCTGCACCTGATATTAGCGGTCAGGATAAAGCAAATCCTACAGGATTGATGCTTTCTACAGCAATGTTATTCGACTGGATCGGACATCAGAAAAATAATACAAATATGCTAGAGGCAGCATTATGTTTTAAGTCTTCTATAGAACACGTACTCTTAAATCCAACTACCCGCACTGTAGATATTGACGGCTATTTAGGAACAGCTAGCTATGGACAAATAGTTGCAGAAACAATTAGTCAGATTTAAAAGACTTCCGAGGAGACAAAATAAACTGCTACGCAGGTACAGTGAGCTTTATTGCCTTACTTATCCAATACTTAGCCAATTTACGAGTCTTGTGAATCATCGGTGAAAGATTAAGATTACAGAGCTTTTATCAATAATTCAATCATCTGGTGCAAATACTCTTAATTTGTCTCCTTACTCTCCTGACTTTAATCGAATTGAGCATTGGTAGTCACAACTGAAAGCTTTTTTACGTCAGTTTTATCCTACAACAACAATGGTTGATACGTTAATTGCAACTGCACTTGACTTGTTCAATTCTAAACATCTAAAAAATTGGTTTGCAAACTACTGCTACTGCACCCGATCAACCTGAAATATGCTGTATCGTTCTTCTGTCACTCTCCGAAAACATTTGCCATTTCTGGATTCTAGAGCTTTTGTACAGCAAGCGATGTCTACAACAGGCTATTCGGCATCGCGCGATTCTTTTCTAATAACAAATACAAGACTCATTTTTTTCTAAAAGTATAGCTTGTATTCATTGCCTCATCGGGCTTCTAGCAATCGCCCTCTAGCAATCGCCCTCTTGGAGAGTGACAGAAGCTGTTTACGGACGCGCTCGCTTCCGTTATGGATGGAAGAAACAAGTCAAATCCTCTTCCCTTCTGCCTTCTGCCTCCTGCTTCCTGCCTTGTTTGTTAGGAGAGGGCTATATCTTAATCATCCTATGGAAAAGCAACTATGACTGAAAGAGTTTTTAACTTCAACTCCGGTCCAGCAATCTTGCCGTTGGCAGTTTTGGAAGAGGCGCAGTGCGATCTTATGGCTTTACCCAGAGTGGGGATGTCAATTCTGGAACTTTCCCATCGCTCTAAAACGTTTGATCAAATTATCAGAAGTGCAGAAAGTAGCTTGCGCGAACTACTGGAAATCCCGAATAACTACCATGTTCTTTTTTTGCAGGGCGGCGCGAGTTTCCAGTTTTCAATGGTGCCGATAAATCTGCTCGCGAAGAACAACAGCGCGGATTATATTGTCACTGGCTCATGGTCAAAGAAGGCTGTTAGAGAAGCCAAGCGTGTGGGTAAGGTTAATATTGCAGCAACAACCGAGGATAGCAACTTCTCGCGTATCCCACAACAAGATGAACTCAAGCTCGATGACAGGGCTGCTTACATCCACATCACAATAAACAACACAATTTTTGGCACGCAGTGGAAAACAGAGCCGTCTATTGGTAATGTGCCGCTCATTGCTGACGCTTCATCCGATATCCTCTCCCGACCAATACCCATCGAGAAATATGCGCTCATCTATGCTGGAACACAAAAAAACATGGGAGTGAGCGGAGTCGTACTTGTCATCATTCGCAACGATCTGCTTGAGCGCATTCCTGATGGTCTGCACACGATGCTAGACTACCGTACTCACGTCGAAAACAAGTCGCTCTACAACACGCCAAACACTTTCGGCATTTATATAAATAATCAGCCTAGTTTGTAAGTGGCTCCAAGGCAAAGGTGGACTCGCGACTATGCAAGGCGAAAATGAAGCAAAGGCAAAGTTACTTTACAATGCAATTGATGCATCTGACTTTTATCGCGGTCACGCCAACGCTGAATCGCGCTCTATGGTGAACGTTACGTTCCGTCTGCCGTCAGAGGAACTGGAAAAACTGTTTGTTGAAGAAGCGGCAGCCGCACGCTTTGAAGGCTTGAATGGTCACCGTTCAGTTGGTGGTCTGCGGGCCTCAATTTATAACGCTTTCCCGCGTGAAGGAGTCGAAGCGCTAGTATCATTCATGAAAAAATTCGAGAAAAAATATGGCTGAAATTATGGTTGTGTTGCAAAAAATGACTGAGAAAATGAAACCCCTATTTGGATGCTTTTTACACATCGGTAGAGCAGAGGGATAACCCTGACTTTTCACGGGATGTGGAAAAGGGGATTGGTTCGCGATGAACTATCGCAAACCAATCCTTTGAACTTAAGATGATTTGCGTCCTTTAACCCTCTTTTGTCACTTTGGGAGAATCCAATCGCTCAAACGGTTACGGGGCTTTAATTTCTACTTTTTGTCTATAAATTTTAGTTTCTGTTAGAAAATAAAGCCTCAAACCTAGACTAAATCCAAGTCTTAGAATTTGGCTGAGATTATTGTTTTTCTAGAGTGACAAAAGAGGGATTAGTTACTCCCAATCCTCAATCACCAGTCCACTAACGCGACTGAATTCTCTAGTGTTGTGCGTGACTAGCGTTAAGTTATTCACCAGCGCGATCGCGGCAATCTGCAAATCGTAAGGCCCAATAGGTGTACCAAGTGTCCCTAACTCTGCCCGAATTGTGCCAAAAATCCGAGCCGCCCGATCATCAAAAGGTAAAGATACGAAATTATTTAAAAATGCTTCTTGTAATGCTAGGGTGCGCGTAGGGTTGTTACTTCGCATTGCACCATAAAATAGTTCAGCTTTTACTATCGAACAAACAACAATATCTGCTGGTGATAGCGATTCTAGCCTCTGCCTCACAGCAGACATAGGACGATTCAGATAAATAATACAAGCATTGGTATCTAACAAAAATCTCACTCTAATGGCTCCCTAGTGTCATACTCACCTTGGGGATATCTTTGAATTGGGTCATCTGCTAATGATCCAGCTGTTTGTTCAAAAAATCCGGTTGGCCATCCCAATTCTTCGGGTGTTTTTGGGGGTGCTGATGGTTCTATTTGTTGATAAATCACTACGACTTCCATTTCTTTGTCTGTTATGCCAACAGGAATCTCAAGGTGCAAAATGCCATCAGCCCCAACATGAGAACATAACTTTATACTCTGCATTACTGTTTTCTCCTAGTCCTTGGTTGATTGAAAATTACATGGCATCTCATCTATGATGCCGTATTCTTTTTCAATCACACTCAACAGCTTCTCCTCCACAGCCGTCAAATACGGTCGCTTCAACTCCCCCAGGTGCTTTAGCACAGCATTACCAGCCTGTTCTAAGTTCTCATTTTCCCGTAATCTACCAATGCGATCGCTGTTAGAGAAATGCCAATTATCTACATCTTCTGAGATTCTATTGAGTTTTGTTAATTTCTAGCCAGTTGTAGAGTGGGAACTGAACTCTGTTAAGCGCTGTATGAATCATGTAGAGGGGTTTTACAGCACTCAATTAAACAACTGGCATAGCTGGATGTCAAGAAGCGGGAAGTTTTATCTTTTCCCTTGTACAACTTCTTCACTTTCCCGTTGTGTTGCTAACTCCATTGAAACTGCAATCCAAAGACATTGGATGCCAATTTGCCAAAGTTGCTTGGGGCAGTATCTCACCCCCGTATTCAGATTCCAAAACACTTAATAATTTTTCTTCCACAGCAGTCAGATAAGAGGCATTCAGTTTCCCCAAGGAATGCAACAGATTTTTTATTGTCTCCTCAAGTAAATCAAAATACACTCGACTGATGCGATTGCAAATCATCTGAACTTGCTGACACTTCAAAGGCAAGTAATCGATTTCACGTGCTTCAGTTTAATAAAAACACGATCTAGTTCCTACACCATCTGAATAAAATATACTTAAAACTTATAACTATAGTTTAAAAAGCTCAGATTTTTACTCAAAATATAGGTAATAGCAGAAGTTTAATTATTTTATACCAATTTAATATGAAGCTGCATATAATAGAGGAAACAAACTCGATAAATTAAAAGAACCATGAGCCGCCCTTTTAAGATTGAAATCGCGGAGAGCGAAGAAGAACTTAAAAAACGTTTACAAACAGCGAATTTAGGAACCCAGAAAGAAAAGCTTATTATGCTGTGGTGGATAAAAAGCGGGCAGGTTAAAGAGCAGCAAGATATTGGAAAACGCTTGGCAAGAGATACTTCAACGGTCACGAGATGGTTGCAGAAGTACAAAACTGATGGGATATCAGGCTTATTAGAAATCAAAAAAGCACCAGGAGCAAAACGGAAAATCGATGATGCTGCGATCGCAGCACTCTCAGAGGAGTTAAAAACAGGAAAAGGCTTTAGTAGCTATGGTGCAATAGTTGAGTGGTTAAAAGAAGAACATGGACAAGATATAGAGTATGCAACGGTTTATGCCTGGGTTCGATATCGATTGGGGGCAAAACTAAAAGTGCCTCGCCCTCAAAGCCATAAGCACTGGCGTTAAGTTGGTATCTGAGTTTAAAAAAAACTCGGTATCATACTCAATTGTCTAGAAGAACATTTAGCACCCGGCAAGTGTGTTCGCTACCTGTGCCAGGATGAAACTAGGGTTGGACTCAAAACTCTTACAGGAAAAGTGATTACAGCTTTTGGAGTCAAGCCCACTGTTAAGGTGATATGGCCGAGGGAAAACTTTTGGATTTATGGTGCAATTGAACCATTAACTGGAGACCACAATATTATGAATATCCAAAACTAGATGGCGAGTGTTTTCAACAGTTTTTGGACTGGCTATCTGTGCAATTAGGCTCGGATTATGCAATTTTACAGATTGACCAAGCACCGGCTCATACAAGTTCAGCAATTAGCTGGCAAGAGTTTATTATTCCTCTATTTCAACCACCATCGGCTCCTGAACTCAATCCTATCGAGAGGCTTTGGCAAGCTCTTAAGAAACCTCTCAAAAATCAACTTTTCTCTTCTTTACAAGCTTTACGCGAACGCATCCAAGAGATATTCGACCAACTTACATTTGAGCAAGTAATTTCTGTCTCTTCTTATAACTTTATCCTAGAAGCTCTTTTCTATGCAGCTTCACATTAAATTGGTATCAGTGCATAAAAACTAAAAGTTGTCGTAAGGAGTGATATGCAGAGAAGTTCATTCCCTCTGCCATGTCCTTCTGTAGCATTACCTGCATTGGCGAGTGTTTCATGGGTAAATTACGAAAAGAAAAAACCAATAACTATATCCCTACTAATGCTGTTGTTGGTGGCAGTCAGAATGGAAAGAAACTGTATGTTTGCCAAGCGATACATGATAAAGAGTATAGAACCCATTTGACATCTTATAATGTGGATTTGTTCCGGCAGTAGCCAGATGGGTGATCGAGCGCTCCAATGCTTGGATGGAGCGTTGTAAAATTCTGGTTAAGAACTTTGAACTAACCTTGACTGGTGCCAATACCAAACTCAACCTCTGCTTCATTAGGCTAATGATTAAGAGGCTTGCAGACCCTTCCTAAGATGTCAAATGGGTTCTATAGGAATCCGATTTCATTGTTGAAAGTATACTGAGACTAAAATCTTTGAACGACAAAGCTTTTATCTGACAAAATTTTCATTAATCAAACCGGAGTCCTATATAAGACTCATATCTGATTTATGAACAATATTTCAGATAAAATCCTGCTAAAACGGGCTTTTCAGTCTCAGGATATTTTAAAAAATTAAATCATAGTTATATATGTATAGGAATCCTATTTGATTTTTGAATAAGCTCCGTACATCTGTAGAGTGTCAAAACCAAAGGTTGTGTCTCTAATAAACCACTCAAACATCCATCCCAACAGTCCTTAGTTTGCAACCAACTCAACACCTCTTCTCGCTATTCGGCATTCAGGTAGCTCTTTCTCCCTTTGTGGTTCAAGCGCAGTCCCGAAATTCCATATTCCTCGTAGGCTTGCTTCCAACCTGTTATGGAGCCTCTAGACACATCTAGAATTGTTTGAATTTCATCATAAAAATAGCCTTGATAAACCAGTTTGACTGCCAACGCTTTCCTGACCTCACGCACATCTGGATGCAGAGCTATAAAATCTTGTAGTTCGGCGATCGCATGAAATTTTATTCCCTCTGTTGACTGTTGGCGCGATACTTCCAGTGCAAGTGTGGCAGTTTGTAAATGCTGACTTATCATTGTCCTTTATTAGACTTTCATTTCCCTACGTATTATCTTGTAGTCTTGTTCAAAAATCAAATAGGAGTCCTATATAATTCCTGTTTTACCTACCCTGACTCACATTCCTTAGAAATTATTACGATTAAAACTTATGATTTTCAAAAACAGTTTTTCTGAGCTACAAACATCTAAAGTTGCTATGTTGCGAGTAGAAGAAGAGTTGCTGCTTACCAGATTTTTAATGGAACGTTTAACAGATGCAGTTTTCTGGATAACGTCAGATGCACAGATTATATACGTTAATTATGCAGCCTGTAGTTTGGTAGGGTATCCTTATGAGGAATTAGTCTCTAAGACTATACATAATATAATACTAGACTTTCCGCTAGAAGTTTGGCCGAATTACTGGAAAAGTATCAAACAACAAGGTTCCTTATATTTTGAATCTTTATATAAAACTTTAAAAGAACAGTGTTTTCCTGTGGAAATCTCTGCTACATATATGGAATATGAAGCTAAAGAGTATGTTTGTATTCTGATCCGAGATATTAGCAAACGCAAACAAGCTTCATTCAGCTTAGATAAATCTAATCAAACTCGACTGCAAAAACAAGCAGCTACGAAAGAGTATTATGCGGTAAATTTCTCGCAAACTATAGTTTCACCTTTATCTGAAATTACAAAATCACTAAATTCACAATCGATATTTCCTTCTGACTCTCATCTGAGCCAAGTCTTCGAGTACATTGAAGCAAATTATCATCAACCAATTAGTTTACAAGATGTGGCTTTTGCTGTTGGTTACTGTCCTGCTTACTTAACTGACTTAGTGCGCCGTCATACGGGACAAACAGTAAATCATTGGATTGTGGAACGTCGGATGGTAGCAGCACGTACCTTGTTACTTGAAAGTAACTTGTGCGTGAATCAGATTGCTGAAACGGTAGGTTATCAGCATGAAGGTCATTTTTTCCGCCAGTTTCGCCAACATCACAAGACTACTCCCCAAGCTTGGAGGAAAACACAATTATTAACAATTCAAAATTCAAAATGACCGAAAACGAAAAGGATACAGAGCAACTAAATTTATTTATGGGGATCATTAATTTTGAATTTTGTTAGCGAGTCGGCGTTCGCGCTGCGTCTCGTAGAGAGCGTCAGGAGCGTACCCTTGCGAGGAAACAAGCTACGTGCTAAGTCTCGTAGAGAAGCGACGTGACGCTCACAAAATTCAAAATTGTTTGTCCAGTATCTCTTATAGAAGAGAGTTTCAGAGAGTTCCAAATAAAAAATAAATGATTGAGGACTGCTATAGCAATCCTCAATGATTCGTGAACAACGAGATTCCCGACAACTTTTACAAAGTCGGGGATCTGACTATATAAGTTGGAACAGTAAAAACTAGAAAAATGTGAGTCTTATACAAAGATTGTGCATTGAAGTAATTAGTTAACTTTCCTAAGCTGCTAAAGATAAGAAGCAGTAAAATAATTTTAGAATTGAAGCTTCCTATTTCAATACTGCTCGGATAAGTAGGGGAGGCAGAGGAAGTAGGGGAGGTAAAACTCAACGCCAGCCTCCATTTCTCACCCTGCTCAAGAACTGCTTGCCTCAACCAAGAAATTCCAAAACCTACGCAGTATTGCTTCCTATTTATACGTTTATCTAAAAATTTTTCTACCTCAACAGGTATTGCATTTTGAAAATGAAGCATTCTCATCGTCTTTTTTACCCTCCAGCTTGGCCGATCGCTGCTAAGATTTCGGCGGCATTGGTGGCGGCGGCGCTGATACCGATGAGCTTCATTTCTTATTACAATCTGCGACAGAGCTTAGATAGTGTAGAGGCTGGAGAATACCGCAAGTTAGAACTATTAGCTACTAGTGTTGCTAGTCGTCTTGACCAATTAATTATTGATATCCAGCGGATTGTGGTTCAAGTTAGCAGCGATCGCCATGTGGTAAATTTTCTCGCTGCAACCTCCTTTGGAGAACGATCGGGTTTGCGTAATGATATGCAACAAGCCTTAGAAAATGTCTTCCGTTCTAATCCAGACTTTGATGCTATTTTTATCATGGATAAAGAGGGACGTGCTGTTGCAGCTACCGATCCCACATTTGTTGGTCAAAATTACGCTTTCCGTGAATATTTCCGTTCTAGTATCCAGGGTAAATCCTACATATCAAGTATTTTGGTGGGGAAAACGACGAAACGACCCGGAATGTTTCTCTCTCACCCAGTGCGATCGCCCAGTGGTGAAATCGTCGGAGTCTTAGTACTCAAAATTAGGGGCGCAGATATCAGAGCGATTGTCAATACATTGCAAGTAGGTTCTCAAAGCTACGCATTTCTCATTGACCAACAGGGGGTAATCATCAGTCATGCCGATCAATCTCTGCTGTACCATAGCCTTATCCCTCTGCCTCCTGATATTTTAAAGCAGATTGCCGCCGATAGACGTTATGGCTTAGAGCAGATTCAGAGCTTGAACATTGCAGAGTTGAAAGTGATGGTAAAAGCAAAACTTGTAGGTCATGCAATCTATCGCTTTCCCCCCCAGCAGATGCCCCGCATAGTTGGTTTTGCACCTTTAGCAGAACAATCCTGGGTTTTGGGAATCAGCGAACCCAAGACACAGTTTGCTGCACCTTTGAATCGGCTGATTTGGCTGCACGGCAGCAATGTGGTAGTTGTAGGCGGCATCACAGCGATCATGGCGCTACTCTTAGCCAGAAGAATTTCTCGACCAATTCACGCCCTTACAGAAGCGGCTCAAGCTATAGAACATGATGATTTTGATTCTCATGTATTGGAACTGCGTCAGAGTTTGGCGAAATCAACTGATAGCCAAGATGACATCGGTCAATTAGTGTGTGTTTTCTTGAAGATGGCTGAAAAAGTCAAAATGCGAGACCAGAAATTGAAAATGCAAGTCCAAGAACTTCGCATTGAAATTGATGAAACCAAAAGAGCTAACAATGTTGCGGAAATTACGGAAAATGAACACTTTCAGCAGTTACAAATGAAAATCCAAAAGCTCAGAGAACAGACGGTAACTGTTAGCGAAACTGAGACAGAGTACTACCAGAGATTGCAGAGTAAAGTCCAATCGTTGAAAGAGCGATCGCTAAAAACTGAGGTATAAATCATGTCATCCGACGACGAACTGATATCACGGGAGGAAGTGCTGGCGGGTTTACCTGCGAGACGAGCGAATATGCTACTGTTTTTGATCGAGAGTCGGACGGCGCAAATAGTGGCGCGATCGCTGGTGGAGTTTTCCTTAACGGAACAAGCTACCAATGAGCGGGATTTAGCTTTCTTAGAAGCCTTTGCTTTAGGAAATGCCCCACCACTCCACCCCACAATTCAGCACTTGGAACGCTACGCCAGTCAGTGGGCATCTCTAGTACCAGAAAACCCCAAATTGAAAGCAGCCATCGCTCATGCTTTGGGACAAAAATACACTTTCACCGAGAAAGTAGTGCCTCACATCCGCACTACTTTGGGTTTGGATGAGAAAACCGTACAAGTGGCTTATTCCCGCTTTTATAGAAAACAACTCTTAACTATTTTTGCATCCAAATTGCCCCTGATTGAACAGTGGCGCTGGATGAGTGCAGCGATCGCCCAAAGTCTCGAATCTCTACCACCCTTTTGGCTAGCTTCCTTACTCACCGTTGCTTTAGGGCTTCCCCAAGCCTTCTTAGCTTTACCCATTGCTGTGGCCGATGTTGGTCCCTTAGTTACCATTGCCTTTTTGCTAATTATCGGTACCATCAACATCCTGACGATGGCTTGTATGGCAGAAGCCGTAGGGCGTAGTGGTGACTTCCGTTATGGGAATTCTTTCATTAAACAATTAGTATCGAATTATTTAGGAAATGCAGGTTCATTTATACTTTCTATTGCAGTTGGTATCCGGGTTTTTCTGATTGCATTAGCTTGTTATATTGGTTTGTCGGTGACGATGGCCAGCTTTACACCCATACCGGCAGCATTGTGGGCAGCATTGCTTTTTGGTGCAGGGTTGTATTTGCGATCGCGTAAATCTTTGAACTTCACCGTAGCCTTAATGGTATTTTTGGCAGTAATCAACGTCAGTTTGCTGCTGATCCTTTCCCTGCTGGCATTTGGTCATATTCAACTAGAAAATTTATTATATGTAAAATTGCCCTTTCTGGATGGTCATTTCCAACCAGGGATACTACAGAGGATTTTCGGTGTCAGCTTGATGCTTTACTTTGGCCATGTGTATGTCGGGGAATGTGGCAAACTTATACTTCCGCGTGACTCTAGCGCCACCTCCTTGATTTGGGGTAGCATCGCCGGCACAGCTTTTTTGACTATATTGTTTTGTATTTGGGTCTTAGCAGTCAATGGAGCGATCGCCCCCCAATTGCTAGCAGGACAATCCGGCACCGTTTTAGCACCACTAGCACGAGAAGTCGGTTCCATCGTCACAGTTTTGGGGGCAGTTTTAGTCACCCTACTTTTAGGAATGGCTTGGTTACGTAGTTCCAGTCTCCTAGTCAACTTAGCTAAAGAGTGGTTGCCTATCCGACCGAAATCTGTATTAAGCGTACCTCGCCAGCAAGGAATGTTAATATTACATCCCTCTGGAGAATCCAGCCAGATTCCCCATATTGGTTTAACCTACTTGGGACAATCAGACACTCAATCTAAGTTTCGTGTAGATATTCAGTTAAGCGGCAAAGTTGACTCTGTAGAAATTGCCATCGCTGAACATTGGGATATTAAAGAGCTATTCCATCAATTCCCCGACTTACGCAAGTGGGATACCCGCTTGGCTTTAGAGGTAAAATCAGCCAACCACGATAGAGTTTGTCTACAAGTCATTTCACTCATGCTTTTAGTTTATGAAGGAGGCTTGAAAGCTGATGCTGGAAATTTGGCTTTTGAGCATCAGAGTCAAACCAGAAAGTTTTGGAAAACCTTGCTAAACCAACGTCGCTTCTTCCTATCCATCAGCCCCTTACTGTTAGTCTTCCTGCTGACAGAATGGCTTTTCCTCGCTGGTGTTCAATCCTTTACCAATATACTTGCCTTCGCCGGCATCCTTGGCAACTCCCTTGTTGGTGGTATTTTCCCAGTTTTATTATTGCTTTCTAGTCGGCGCAAAGGCGAGCTGATACCCGGAGTAGTCTTGAAGATTCTCAACCATCCATTATTCAGCGTGGGTGTATACAGTTTATTCTTAGGCATCCTGCTCATCCACGGCTTATTTATTTGGGAAAATTCCGTGGCGCGGTTTACTGCATTGTCCGTTGCTGCACTATCTTTAGGAGCAACTCTGGTAATGAAAAACTATGGAGCCTTCGCTTCTCGTGTGGTTGTAGAACTACGAGAAGATCAACACTTGGGAAGTAGTTCCGAATTTACAATTACAGCTGGCGGACACCCAAAAATCGCCCAAGTGCTGCTGGGATATGCCGATGGTGAGGAACATCACCAAGCAGCCACAATAGAGATTCCATCACTCTCATCCCTGCGCTATGCCACCTTTGGGTTAGCAAACAAGCAAGAAAAAGAACTGAGAGTGTGGGTACACACAAGCAACTCCCAAATTGACTCCAAAAGTTTGCCTGTATTTGTAGAAGTTCAAAATGGAGACAAGAATATGCAGTTTAACTTGCAGCTATGCAACGGACGAGTTTTATTACCCTTGGGAGGCGATCGGTGCTGGTTAAAATTCACCTTCCCAGAGTTAGCAAAATAAGGGAGCAGGAATTTTAGATTTTAAATTTTGGATTTTGAATTAAATTTCAATCTAAAATCTAAAATCCAAAATTGAATTGCCCAATTCCGAATAAATAATTAATTACGAGGTAATCTATGGCACAAATTATCGCAGTTCATTCATTCCGTGGCGGTACTGGTAAATCAAATTTGATTGCCAACATAGCAGCTACTATGGCGCTTCAAGGACAACGTGTAGGCATTATTGATACTGACATCCAATCACCAGGAATTCACGTTATTTTCGGACTCAACGAGAATAAAATAGAACGCTCACTCAATGATTATTTATGGGGACAATGTGATATTAAAGACGCTGCCTACGACGTGACTAATATTCTAATTGCAGAACCAGGAAATGTAAGTACAGTCAAGGGTAAACTTTACTTAGTACCTTCTAGTATTAAAGCTGGTGAAATCGCCAGAATTCTCCGTGAAGGGTATGATGTAATCCGACTCAACGATGGTTTTCAGCAACTTATTCGCAGCCTGAAACTAGACTATTTATTAATAGATACACATCCAGGATTGAATGAAGAAACCTTGCTTTCCATAGGTATTTCTAATGTTCTCATAATTCTCTTACGTCCAGATAATCAAGACTTTCAAGGTACTGCGGTAACAGTGGATGTAGCCCGGAAGCTCAGAGTGCCAAAAATGTTGTTGGTAATTAATAAAGCGTTACCAAGCTTGAACTTTGCAGACTTGCAAAAACAGGTTGAGAAAATCTACAACGTCCCAGTAGCTGGGATTTTACCCCTTTCCGAAGAAATGATGCAGCTAGCAAGCCTTGGTATTTTCTCCCTACGTTACTCTGAACATCCCATCAATCAAACAATTGCAGAGATTACCGACCAAATTGCTAGTTTAGTCGTTGCTCGTTAGTTATTGGGCATGGGTCAATAGTTCTGCTCTCTCATTTCCCCCATTCCCCAATTCCTAATCGCCTATGATTAAACAATCATTTCGTACCGATGTCCTCACCTACTTTGGAGCTACTGCTACAGAGGCGGAGGAATTATTAGTATACAATCAAAACGTTTTTAATCACAACACATTAACTCATCCTCTCAAGTTCCCCCTTACTCCTGAATTATGTATGGCTGCTTGGGAAGAATACGCCGTTGCAGCCAGAGTTATAGGAGTATTTGAAGCACTCAAACAACGACTAGTTCAGTTCCAATTCCCCGTTCAAGAAGGTATGAGCCAAACTGAAGCGTATCTGTCTACCACTCGTAGGGGCATTACTACGGATGGAATGCCTGAAGCGACTGGTTTGGTTTTACAACAACCTGAAAAACTTCAATTAATACTGCATCAAAGCTTGGCTGGCATCATACCAGTATTACTAGCTGGAAACCGAAAGGACTTTCTTTCTTTAGTACAAGCCCTGACAAAGCGAAATGAACTCCACCCAGTCCCTAACTCTATGGGAGCCTGCATAATTAGCGGTTTTAATAACTGGGATCGGATTCGTCAGTACCGCCAAAAATGGGAAGCTGAAAATCTTGCTAGCTCAGAAATTAATTGGGCAAAAGAATTTCAACGGTTGATACCGCAAAAGCAACTTTATCAGGATAAGTTGATTATTTTGAGTGATGGCGCTTATAGCAACGTTTCAGCCAGCGATATGGAACTTGAAGAATCCCAATGGCAGCAATTATCATTAACAATTCGGTTGGAACATGAATGTACACACTATTTTACACGCCGCCTGTTTAACTCCATGCAGAACAATATACTTGATGAGCTAGTTGCCGACTACAGAGGCATTGTAGCAGCTACAGGGTATTATCGAGCCGACTGGTGCTTGCGATTTCTGGGCTTAGAGTCGTTTCCTGATTACCGCGAGGGAAGTATGCAAAACTATCGGGGTAATCCACCCCTCTGCTTTCCGATGGGGCTTTTAGGATTATACAAGCATTAGTGAAAGCCGCCGCCGAAAATTTGCAGCGCTTTCATGTTGAGTATGCACGTAAATTAACTGATGCTAATATTCAACCCTTGATGTTAATGGCATTGACTTATTTAACATTGGAAGAATTAGCTTCAAAAGAGGCGAACTCGTTTATTCAACAAAACTTAGATAGATTGCTCAAGACTTCGTATGTAGAAACGCAAAATTGTACTTTGTCCCGCTTTGCTAACGCGTTTATACAAGAATCAAAAATATAAAATTAAAAACAGGTATTAGTTATGACAGAAGTTTTACTCAAAGAATTAACTACCAGTGACATTGATTGGATGATTGCGACAGGTCATCAACGAGAAATAGCTGCTGGCACTATACTTATCCAAGAAGGAAAAGCTACCGATTATTTGCACATTTTGCTCGATGGTATTTTAACAGTTAGCATTTCTCAACCAGATAATAATCCTTTAACTCATGCTTTTGCAGCGATCGAAGGAGATAAAATTTTCAGTCGGGAGATTGCGAGATTATCCAGTGGCGAGATAATAGGGGAACTTCCCTTAGTAGGGACCCGCGTTACAGCCACAACTGTAAAAGCTGTAGAAAAATCTCTAGTAATGTCGATTTGCCAACATAAATTGACAGCAAAATTGCAGCAAGATGTTGGTTTTGCTTCGCGTTTTTATCGTGTGATCGCAATTATCCTTTCCGATAGAATTCAAAGCACCATCAATCAACAGGGACGTAAAAACTTAGCACAAAGTCAACCTTTGAGAGATGTACTATTTGTGTTAGGAGGATTACATGATAGTGACATCGATTGGATGACGACTTGTGGTAAAATGCAAAAAATTCTTGCTGATACTGTACTTATCCGTGAAAGCGGGCTTGTAGATGGTCTGTATATTCTTTTAGATGGAGCAATGTCTCTTTCTATTGATGACAATGAGCGTAACCCCTTAGCGCGTGCTTTTGCTGCTATAGAAGGTACTGAAATTTCTGGTAGAGAAATAGCCAGATTATCCAAAGGCGAAATCATCGGCGAAACACCCTTCATTGATGGACGGCTGCCTTTGGCAACGGTTAAAGCTATTGAAGATTCAATTGTATTGTCAATTGAACGACAGCAATTAGCAGCAAAGTTACAGCAAGATATAGGATTTACATCTCGTTTTTATCAAGTTATTGCAACTTTGCTTTCTCAACGATTACAAGGAATGCTGAGTCAGCTTGCTTATGGTAGGCGGGTTTATAGTAAAGGTTTACCGTTAGCTCAAGATGTAGAATACGAGGATGAATTGAATGATAATGTTTTAGACCGTGTAGCGATCGCGGCAAAAAGATTTGATTGGATGTTGGGGCAGTTAAAAGTAAGTTGAATTACTGGCTAGAGAGCGCATCATATTATTAGATAGTGGATTCATCGTGACAAAAATCCAAAAAAATCATAGTCTTACCTAAAAATTGTGCATTGTGTTCAATCGCGCTTTGACTGTGCGATCGCTATTTTAATTTCTCAGAGATTAGAAGGAATTCTCACTTGGCTGAGAGTGCGGAATATGACGGTGAGTTAAATGATAGCGTTTTAGATGGTGTTGCGATCACTGCAAAAAGATTGGTTAAAACCAGAAGAAGAAGCAGCATGGTAGGATTTATAAAAGGCGATATTGTTATCGTTCCATTCCTATTCTCCGACTTAACTAAAACAAAACGCAGACCTGCTTTAGTTATTGCTACACTTCAGGGAAATGACCTGATTCTTTCCCAAATTACTAGTACAGCTTGGCGCAAGTAAACCCACCATTAAAGTTGGTGAAAAAGCTGTGATTTGAAACCCTTGTGAAAGGTAGGCATATTTACGCCGAGAGGTACTAAACTACAAAATATCAAGTCAAAACTAAAAAAAGCTGAGTTTCAACCTAAATAATGTGCATTGTCTTTATATTTCCAGCCTGATAGTCTGTTAAACATAAACCTTGAATTGAAGGAACTCCTAAATGTCTGAGCAAAGATCTCAACCAAAAACCCGACAAGAGTTTGAATCCCAATTAATTATCAAAGCCTGGAAAGATGAAGCTTTTAAACTTGAGCTAATCAGTAATCCAAACGCAGTTTATGCCAGAGAATTGGGACAAATAATCCCCGAAAGTGTTAATATTCAAGTATTAGAGGAAAACTCTAATACTCTCTACTTAGTAATTCCTAGAAGTCCTGCGGATGCAGAAGTTTCTGAAGAATTATCTGACGAAGCACTAGAGGCTGTGGCAGGAGGTTGGTGGGTTGTCAGTCCGATATTAGTTGCTGGTGGTCTTACTGCTGAGTTTGAAAAGTCGATACTACCCCAAAGTACACTTAACACACTTAACATAGTGAAGCTGAATAATCTACCTAGTTTGTAATTGACGACCTAACTTGTTTTGGCTCTTCAGTTCATTTTATGGAATCGAATAATAAAATCTAATCGTAGCCTGTGTTCCTTGCTGTGACTGGATTTTAAGTTTTTGAACCTTTCTATCAAACTGCGATTTTAATGTCGTACCATAAAACCAACGCAAGAGCCTTTGTTTTCAATTGTTACCATTTGAAGGTAAGTAATTTAATCCAACAGAAGCCTGTGCGTTATTTTCAGGCTGCTGTTGGCTTATTAATAATAGTCATTTTCAGAAATATCACCTTTTAGAACAAGATATATTTTATGTCTAACCAAACTCAAAATTCCAGCTTTAATTTGACAACTGGACTAATTGACTATAACTGGGTAAATGAGGCATTAAGTTTAGAACAAACTGGAAAGATGGAAGCAGTACGTCCAAGCCAGATAAAACGTTTTATGGAGAGGTGGACGGCAGATCCTAATTTCCGAAAACAGGTATTTGCAGAACCATATAAAGCTATTATCAGTTACGGTATAAAAGTAATTCCCGAACAAATTAGACCCTTATGGGATCTAAACTTTACTAAAGAGCTTAATGAAGAGTTATCGGTTTCTGCATCTTTAAAGTGCTGGCAAAAATTTACTGATGAAAACAGAACGCATAGGGTTACAAAATCTATTGCAGGTAATTCAATTGAGCCACGCTTTAAAGCATGGCGTGAACGACAAATTGCTCGGACTACAAGAAAATTTAAAAAACAGCTTGGGGATGATATTTTACATGCTAATGTTTGTTTTGAGCTTAGTAAAGGATGCTCTATTGGATGCTCTTTTTGTGGTATTTCTGCGCCTCGTTTAAATGATATTTTCTTTTATACTCAAGAGAATGCAAAGTTGTGGCGTGAAATACTTGAATTAATAAAAAACATACTTGGCCATTCAGCAAGTGCAGGCTTTTGCTATTGGGCTACTGATCCATTTGATAATCCAGATTATGAAAAGTTTTGTAGTGATTTTCACGAAATTTTAGGAATTTTTCCTCCAACTACGACAGCTCAACCACTAAAAAATCCAGAGCGTACCCGCTCACTTTTAAAGCTATCAAGTCAGAAGGGATGTTCAGTTAATCGTTTCTCCATTCTCTCTCTGAAAATGCTTAATCAGGTTCATGAAGAATTTACTCCTGATGAATTAGCCTTTGTCAGTTTAGCACTACAAAATAAAGAAGCTGACACCATAAAAGCTAATGCTGGGCGAGCAAGGGAGCGAAACTTCAAGAAAGAAGAGAAAGATAATGACTTACCTGAACAGGGGACAATTGCCTGTGTTACAGGTTTTTTGTTTAACATGGTTGATCAAAGCGTTAAACTCATCAGTCCTTGTAATGCAGATGATCGTTGGCCATTAGGCTACATAACTTATGACGAAGGAACTTTCTCTAACGCCGAGGATTTAAAGATTCTTCTGGAAAAGATGATTGCTAAAAATATGTCTCTCATGGTTAGACCAGATGAT
Organism: Nostoc sp.; assembly: GCF_036917375.1. Classification (GTDB taxonomy): domain Bacteria; phylum Cyanobacteriota; class Cyanobacteriia; order Cyanobacteriales; family Nostocaceae; genus Nostoc. The sequence continues at coordinate 3,000 of NZ_JBALDN010000029.1, read as the reverse complement.
ATCATCAGTTTTCCTCGTGATATCAAATATGAGAGCTTTTCTGATGGCTTTCATCTCTCAACCAAATTCAAAACTTATAAGTTTCGCAACGATCCGTATTTCAAGGAGCTAGGCGAGGTTATAAAAAATGGAGACAAAACCGCTGAAGAAATTGTTGCTTTGTTCAACGTTTGTGGCATCTCACCTACTCATACCTTGAATACTCTCAATCTTTTGTTAAAGAAAGGAGTTTTAGATGATGAGCCGAAAATGGAAGTCATTCAACTAAAAATTTAGAAATATCTATTGCAGTTGGGCTGGCGAATGTCTTATTTATAAGCTGCTAACTGATTTCTATAAGATAAATGTAAATGTTGAACCAAAAACGCAGTATATTTCGCAAAGAATCTTTGGAGCGTCTATCTTCACCCGAAAGACTAGACCAACTCATGCAGGTAGTCAGCCCCAGAAGTTGGCTACCTCTTGTCGCCTTGGGTTCAGTGGTGGGAGTAGCTGTTATCTGGGGCATTTACGGACGCATCCCCATTACTGTCGAGGGTCAAGGTGTACTAATTTACCCCAGCAATGTTGTGCAACTGCAATCAAAGAGTGCAGGGCAATTAATGACTTTCAATGTGAAAGTTGGAGATGTGGTCAAAAAGGGGCAGGTGTTGGCAACCATTGACCAAGCTGAACTCCGTAAGCAATTACAACAGCAACAAGCTAAATTAACGGAATTAGAATCACAAGACCAAGCAGTTGGTTCGCTACAAGGGCAAAGGCTAGAACAAGAAAAACGATCGCAATCCCAACAACGCCACTACCTCCAGCAACGTATACTGGAACTGCGAGCCATTACGCCTCTGTTGAAAACCAAAGGTAACACCTCAATTTACCAACAACGTCAAGGTTTACAGCAACGTCTCCAGCAAGCCCAAGCCTTAAACCCCGTTTTCCTCCAAAGAATGGAAATTCGCAGACAGCTATTCAAAAAAGAAGGCGCGATTTCCGGTGATGAAGCACTTAAGGCAGAACAGGAATATTTGCAAAACCTGGAAAAAATCGCTGACATCCAAAATCAGTTGAAAGAACTCGATGTAAAAACGACTCAAACAGAAAAAGATTATCGGGAAAACCTCAGTACCATTTCTGACCTCCAAACTCAGTTGAAAGAATTAGATAGCAAACAGGCTTCTGTGGCTCAACAAGACCTGGAAAGTGTAACTGCCCGTAAAAAAGAGATTCAAGAAGTTAAGCGACAAATTGCCCAATTAGAAGTGCAATTAGGCAATGATAGCCAGATTATTAGTCAGTATAGCGGACGCGTTTTAGAAATCACGCTGACACCAGGACAAGTTGTTAGCGCCGGAACTCGCCTCGCAACTATTGAGGCGGAAAATCCTCAAAGCAAGCTGGTTGGCGTTACCTATTTTCCTATTGCTGATGGGAAGAAAATTCAGCCGGGGATGAAAATACAGATTACTCCCCAAACGGTGAAGCGGGAACGCTTTGGTGGCATTGTGGGTAATGTTACCAGCATCTCACGCTTTCCCATTACCAAAGAAGCAGCCGCTAATGAGGTGGGCAATTCCGAAGTGCTACAAGTTTTAGTATCTCAACAACAAGGACTGATACAAGTATTCTCTGACCTTGAGCCAGATTCCACAACGCCAAGTGGCTATAAGTGGTCTTCTTCCATAGGGCCGCATCTGAAAATTTCTTCGGGAACTACTACTGTTGTACGAGTCAACGTGGAAGAACGCGCTCCTATCACTTTCGTTTTACCTATCTTGAGGTCGGTCAGTGGTATCTATTAAATCTACTTTAGTAACACCGTTTAATCCTTGGCAGTATTTACAAAAATTACTGCCACGCCGTAGCATTCGGGTAAAAACACCCACTCTTCTACAAATGGAAGCTGTGGAATGTGGTGCTGCGGCTTTGGGAATTATTCTTGGTTACTACAATCGCATTGTACCACTGCCACAACTGCGGCGAGAATGCGGAGTTTCCCGCGATGGCAGTAAAGCATCTAATATGCTCAAAGCTGCCAGAAGTTATGGACTCGAAGCCAAAGGGTTTAAAAAAGAACTCAAGCAACTGCAAGAATTGCGCCCTCCATTTATTGTCTTTTGGAACTTTAACCATTTCCTTGTAGTAGAGGGATTTCGCCAACAGCGAGTTTATCTTAATGACCCTGCTATGGGGCCGCGTCATGTATCTTTACAGGAATTTGACGAGGGGTATACGGGAGTGGTGCTGGTGATTGAACCAGGCACGGAGTTTACTAAAGGTGGTCGTAAACCCAGCATGATTTTATCTCTGTGGTCACGGCTACAGGGTGCTGGAGATGCTTTAGCTTACTCTATGGTTGCGGGATTTTTCTTAACGGTGGTTGGGTTAGTAGTACCTGTATTCAGCCAAGTGTTTGTAGATGACATCTTGATACAGGGGCGACAATTATGGCTGCGTCCTTTGCTGGTGGGAATGGCGATCGCTGCTATACTCCAAGGAGCGCTAACTTTACTACGGTTGCGCTATCTGCGCCGCCTAAAAATCAAACTGGGTGTAGGGATGTCCAGCCGCTTCCTGTGGCATATCCTCCGCTTACCTGTTAGCTTTTATGCTCAACGTTTTGCTGGAGAAATTAGTAACCGGACTACTCTCAATGACCAAGTTGCTGATGTTCTAGCAGGAAAGTTGGCAACTACAATTATTGATACTTTGATGGTGGTTTTTTATGCCTTAGTAATGGTGCAATATGACTGGATGCTGACTTTGATGGTGGTCAGCTTTGCTGCTATGAATGTCTTAACTTTGCAGTGGATTTCTCGACAACGGATAGATGCTAATCAAAGATTGATCCAAGAGTATGGTAAGGCAGCTGGGTTATCTATTGCTGCACTTCAAAGTATTGAAACGTTAAAACTGGAGTTTAGACTAAGTAGGAAAAAATGACCCAGCAGCACTGAGTTGATAAAATACAAGCTTTAAATATGGAAATCTTTAATATTAAGCAGA
>NZ_JBALDN010000028.1:0-142335 GCF_036917375.1 Nostoc sp. | reverse complement strand
CAAAGCAATTACACCTGAGGTGATTGCTTCTCTCACTTCTTACGACTTTATTCTTGAAGCTTTATTTAGCGCAGCTTCATAAAGAAATGGTATCAGTGCGTAGGCGTAGACCGTCGTAGACATCGCTGATTCGCTATGGACTTTATGCAAGCGATCGCCTTAATAAAGCTTCTGGGTTTATCCAAACCGTAAACAGAGTGTGAGACTTGAGGAGATATCAATTACTCAATTCTCTTGAGTAATCAACGGTGAATAGCCAGATTCATGAATGCTTTAAAAAAATCCGGCATAAATATATGAAGTTTTGTAACACAATGCGTAATTATAACTAGTCAAGTTGAATTCATAATTATCGGAGTTCACAAGAGCGTTAGAAACCTGATGCTTTCGTACCACTCTAGACTTTGTATTATTAATTCCTTTGTTGCCAAACAGTACTAATCAAACTCACGTTAATTTAGTACATCACAAGATAAGTTCACGCATTTACCAATCTGCAAAAAGAGCGAAAATTATGACTTCTCAAAATACACAACAACAAACAGATGATATTCAAAACGAATCTAGTGAAAGCCTGAATAACTCAAAAATTAGGGATTCTGAAACATTAAATGAGTCAACAAACAATGAGCAAAACGAGCTTATTGGAAGTCTGAGCAAGTCTGATTCTAGCGTTACACTTAAAAATGATGCTATATCAGAAGATAATTCCTTAAACCTGCAACTTAGCCTTGAATCAGATCCAATTTGTTGGATAGAGAATGGTCAGAAGAAGTGTTTGCCTCATTGAATTTTTATGTTGTGTTACTGCCGTTTATTGTTTGCAACCGTTCATCATTAGCAATCGGCAGTATTTCACTATTAAATTACACTAAAGAACTTTTTTGGGGTGCAAATTCTGTGATTTATCAAAGTCGAAGCAGTCAGTACTGGAACTTCGGGCTGGTGAGTGCTTTAGCAATTATTGGAACATTTGCCTTCTCTAAAAATTATGCCTCTGCCCAGATTAGAGAGGATAAAACTCTAGGATCTGAAAGTTCAGTTGTTACACGTCAGATCATTAATGGACAGCCTACTGACAAGATCGATGGTGGAGCAATTCGTGGTACGAACTTGTTCCATAGCTTTGAAGAGTTTTCGGTTCTCAATAAACAGGCAGCATACTTCAATAACCCCAAATCTATTGAGAATATTATTACTCGAGTAACAGGTAAGTCTGGTTCTAATATTGATGGCATCCTTAAAAGTAATGGCGAAGCAAACCTATTTTTGATTAATCCTAACGGGATTATTTTTGGTCCTAATGCTTCTTTACAAATTGGTGGTTCATTTGTAGCGAGTACGGCAAGTAGTCTGAACTTTGCTGATGGGACTAAATTTAGTGCCACAGATCCTCAACCCATACCTCTCCTAATAGTAAGTGTTCCCATTGGTTTACAATTTGGAGCAACTGCGGCTCCCATCAGCAATCAATCTCAAGCATCCAATCCAGATAAAACAACTAATATCTTAAAAAAACCCGTTGGCTTACAAGTACCTTTAGGTAAAACCTTAGCACTTGTAGGCGGTGATATAACCTTAGAGGGCGGAAATTTAACAGCAGCTTCAGGACGAATTGAACTAGGAAGTGTTAGTGGCAATAGTTTGGTTAGTCTAAAGTCAACAAACCAAGCCTGGAGTTTGGGATATGCAGATGTCCAGAATTTCCAGAATATTCGACTAATCCAGCAAACTGACGGTTCTGGAATTGCATCTCAGGTAGATGCTAGTGGTGAGAGTGGCGGTAATATCCAGGTACGGGGTAACTCTGTAGAAATAACTGGAGGAAATGTGTTACTAACTACTCAAAGCACAGGTAATAAAAACACGGGCAATGAAAATGTCGGTGACTTAACAATTACCTCCAGGAAATTAATCGTTAGCGATGGCGCCCAAGTATCTACTGCTACAACTGGTATACGGGATGGAGGAAAGTTGAGTGTAAGAGCCTCTGAGTCTGTGGAGGTTACTGGTAGCTTTTTCGTAGATAATGCTTACACACCTAGTCTATTATTTAGTTCAACCGGTGCTGCTGGAAAAGCAGGTGACATAGAGATTACCACTGGACGATTGCTTATCCACGATGGCGGACAAATAACAACAGACTCTACTGCATCAGGATCTGGAGGAAACTCACGACCAATAGCAGGTACAGGAAAAGGAGGAAATTTAACAGTTAAAGCATCCTCTGTAGAATTAATAGGAACTTCTGGAGGTTTGGCAACAACTGTCTTGTTGGCTTCTACTAGCACTTCTGCAGATGCAGGGACAGTTACAATTGATACAGAAGAATTGATAGTCCGAGACGGAGCTGCAATAACTGTGAACAGTCAATTTCTTCCAAACTATTTCAAGTACGCAGAGGATGTAACTAGCTCAGGAAAAGCAGGCGATCTAAATATAACTGCTCGCTCCATCCTGCTGGACAACCAAGGACAAATTACATCTGATAGTGACTCAGGACAGGGCGGTAATATTTCGCTACATCTGCGGGACTTATTACTGATGCGGCGCGAAAGTAAAATAACCACTAACGCCAAGGGTAATGGAGATGGTGGTAATATCACCATCAATGCACCAAATGGCTTCCTTGTCGCCAGCCCTTTAGGAAATAACGATATCACTGCCAACGGCTTCTCTGGCTCTGGTGGTAAAATCACAATCACCGCTAAGAACCTTTTTGGTTTTGTGCCTCGCACAGGTGCAGACGTAGAGAAGCTTGACCCAGAAGAAAAAGACCCGAATAATCTCCAAACAAATGACATCACGGCGTTTTCTCAGCAAAACCCTTCATTAAATGGCACAGTACAAATCAACTCACCAGATGCTGACCCCAGCAAAGGATTAGTAGAATTGCCTGTAAATCTGGTTGATGCTTCGCGGCAAATTGTTGCTAGTTGTAGTAGTGGTGGAAAAATAGCAAGAAATTCATTTATTACTACTGGACGTGGAGGACTAGTAGCCGATCCCACGGAGCCATTGATAGCTGATGATGCGGTGTTGGCAGATTGGATTACGCTTCCTCCAGAGAGTCATAATCGTGCTGGCGGTATTCAGAAAAGAGCCGTTGTTCAGGCGCAGCGACATACAGAACAAAAATCACAGAAAGTTAATTTTGTCAACGAACCTACTCAAATTGTAGAAGCCCAAGGCTGGGTAATCGATGCCAATGGGAACGTAGTTCTGGTTGCTCAAGTACCCACAGCGACGCCCCATAACTCCTCGCTCACCTCTAAATCTTGCGCTGCTCATTAAAAATTGAGATATGGCGATATTTTGTAACTTTGCAGTCAAGTGCAATGCCTACTTCCTAATTCGTCTCCTGAATTTGCAAACGAACAGTGTGTTCAGTCGCACCACTAAGTTGCAATTCCATAATTTCACCACCCAGAGGTTCCAAGCAAGTGAGAAGCGATCGCAAGTTGGGTGTACTTGCGCCAGTATCTACATATAATCGATCTGCTAAATTACCGATCCGTTTCCAAGTCATGTACAATTTAGCGATCGTTTGTTCAATTTGCGATGCTTGATTTACCAAATCAGCAGCAATGCTCAAACAGCCGACTCTTTGCGCTTCTTCTAAGGCTGTTTCAATATCAATATTCTCCTGCGTTAGCGCCTGAACTTGAGCCGCCCCTTTCAAATATTTCGCCAAGTTACGCGCTTCAGTAGTTACCTGTTTCAGGGTATCCACATCAGGATTGGCAGCTATTTCCTTTTGGATAAACTTTTGATGCGATTCTGGCAGTTTTTCCATTTCCTTCACCAGAGGGGCGATGTAGCGCGGGGGAAGGGTGTTATCTGCGGCTTTTTCTTTGACTGCTTCGGGTAATAAATCTGAGGACATGGCTGTCCATTCATCGCTGAGTTGACGCACTTCTCGCCTAGTGATGCGATCGCCTTTTTGGGCGGCTTCACTCACCATCTGTTGCACTTCTGGGACTGCTTTGGAGGTTTCAACAAATGCCCGTTTACTGAAGTTGTTCACAGAGCCGGGGTCAAGTTTACCATCTTCGATTAAAGTATCGGCACTATTCGCCAGTTGAATCCAGGAGTATGCTTGACTTTTACTGATTTCCCGCTCTTTTAGCCATCGAAGAAAACCAGTACCGCGGCCGTCACCACCCACTTTTTCTCTGTCGCGGATCGCCCGTAAAATTCGCCCCCGCCAGATTTCAGTTTGCAAATCAAAGCGATCGCATACCTGCCAAGCTATTTCTAGCTGCTGTTGAAAATCTGACTCTAGAATCTGTTCATCTTCTGGATCGGGCAGTTCAAAGCTGATATCGGCTGGCTGTAGTAAAGCAGCAGCAAGGTCGTTGATGGAGTCGGTATCTTGCACGATTGATGACTAACTAGTGGATGCGATCGGCTTATTATGCCACAATCTGTGGACTCATACTTAAGGGGGAGTAAGGTATTTTGAGTTACAACAAAGATAGTATGGTGCGATCGCACTCTTCGCTCATACTATCTTTAGTTTACTGCCAAGGCATCTGCCACACTTTAACTGTTTTGTCATAACCACCACTAACAATATTTTTACCATCTGGACTAAAAGCTACTGACTCTACATAAGATTCATGCCCAAAAAGAGCGATCATTGGTAGTCCAGTTTGCACATCCCATACTTTAATGGTTTTGTCGTCACTACCACTCACAAGGGTTAGACCATCAGGGCTAAAAGCCAAGGATGTCACTGCATTAGAGTGACCTTTAAAAGTACGTATCTGCCTATTATTTTGCCAATCCCAAAGTATGATGTTATTGTCTTCGCTACCACTAGCCAAAGTTTGACCATTTGGGCTAAAAGCTATAGCACGAACACACTTTTGATGTCCTTCTAGGGTATTAATTTCTTTGCCAGTTTGCACTTCCCATAATTTGATAGTTTTGTCGCAGCTTCCACTAGCGATAATATTATTATTTGGACTAAAACTCAAAGACTTAATATAGTCTGAGTGACCAGAGAAGCTACGAATTTGTTCTCCAGTTTCTATATTCCAAAATTTAATGGTTTTGTCATCACTTCCACTAGCTATGGTCTGTCCGTCTGGGCTAAAAGCAAGGGAACCAATCCAACTAGAATGCCCTGACATAGTAAGGATTTGTTCTCCTGTGCTGACATTCCAAAGTTCAATAGTTTTTTCAGCACCGGAACTAGCAATAGTTTGACCATCAGGGCTAAAAGTTACAGCAAAAACAAAAACTAAATTTCCAGACAGTGTGTTAATTTCTTGCCCTGTCTTTAAATTCCATAGTTTGATAGTTGAGTCTTCACTCCCACTAGCTAAAGTTGTTCCATCAGAACTGATAGCCACTGACCGAACCGCAGCAATGTTTCCTGAATGCCCTGTGAGATTATACATTAATAACGCCTTACTATAATCTGCACTGATGTAATCTTTATTTGCAGCTTCGTATTCTCCAAGTGTTTCGTGAGCGATCGCACGGATATCATAAGCTTCATAATACTTAGAATCTAGCTTAATAGCATTATTTAAATCCTCGATTGCTTTTTTTGGTTCGCCTAATTTTAAATTAGCAAGACCGCGTTTATAATAGGCATCTGCATAATAGGTATTAGCATCATCTGCATTATTATCAATAGCCTGAGTGAAGTCTTCAATAGCTTTTTCGTATTCGCCCAATTCAGCCCAAACAGAACCACGTTTTAGAAACGCAGCCGGATAATTATCAGCAGTTAACTTTAATGCTTCTGTTAAATCATTAATTGCTTGTTGATAATCTTTTTGCTCAATATAAATAATAGCTCTGCCTAAATAAGCATCATAAAAGTCAGGATTTAGTTTAACTGCTAGATTAAAATCATCAAGTGCTGCCTGATAATTACCAAGTTTGATGTAAACAGTACCTCGCCCTAGTAATGGTTCAACATATCTATCTTTGTCTTCGGCAAATTTGGGGCTAACATTCATTGCCATAGTATAATCTTTAATAGCTCTATCCTGATCTCCTAACTCAGAATATGCACGACCTCGGCTTACATGAGCTTCTGCAAACTTGCCATCTTTACTTAAAGCATCGCTGTAATGCTTAATAGCACCCTTATAATCTGCTTTTTCTTGTTGAGCCTTTTCAACCCCTAATTTATAACACTCTAAAGCAAGAGACACAAAGGAATCTTTTTTATCACCTATATTAATCTTAATTAAGTTAACCTCTTGAGCTTCAAAAAAGAAATCTACTCTGCCAATGAAAGATAGAGGAAAGAAAGTTGGTGTGAAAGTTGGTGCCAAAGTAGGAGCAATAGTCGGCGACAATGTTGCTCTTAAAATAGAAATATCTGGGATAAAAGAACTCCCTGTGGCAATAAAATTTGTAGCTTTTTCCAAAACTGCGAGTGTCTTATCTACCTGCAAGGACGATAGATATTTATTGATAGGAACTGCCTCAGCCACTCCTTGCCTTGTTATAGGTATAGTAGGTAAAATAATCTCTGTCATACTCAGAATAAATGCAAGTAAAATACAAAGTATAAGTTTAGCGAAGTGCTGCAATACATTAGAAAATTTTATAAATACAGCCTGTTTTGCTTTTTGTAGTGTAATCGAGTTCATGTTTTTAGGAATCGAGTTTTACCTTACAAGGAATCTCAGCTTAGTATTCCCAGTTGAATGGCACGAATCTTAAATCTGGACATCCAAACCTCAAACTCCTAACTCCCCACTGCCTAATTTGTCTCCTGAATTTGCAAACGAATAGTGTGTTCAGTCGCGCCACTAAGTTGTGATTCCATAATTTCATCACACAGAGATTCAAGCAAGTGAGGAGCGATCGCAAATTGGGTGTAATTGCGCCACTATCTACATATAATCGCTCTGCTAAATTACCGATGCGTTTCCAAGTCATGTAGAGTTTAGCGATCGTTTGTTCAATCTGCGATGCTTGATTTACCAAATCAGTAGCAATGCTCAAACAGCCAACTCTTTGCGCTTACTCTAGGGCTGTTTCGATGTCAACATCTTTCTGCGTCAACGCCTGAACTTGAGCCGCTCCTTTGAGCTATTTCGCCAAGTTACGCGCTTCAGTAGTTACCTGTTTGAGGGTATCCACATCAGGATTAGCAGCAATTTCCTTTTGGAGCGATTCTGGCAGTTTATTCCATTTCCTTCACCAGTGGGGCGATGTAGCGGGGAGGAAGGGTGTTATCTGCCACTTTTTCCTTAACTGCTTGGGGTAGCAAGTTGCAAAGCCGCAGCGAGGTTGTTGATGGAGTCGGTATCTTGCACGATTGATGACTAACTAGTGGATGCGATCGGCTTATTATGCCACAATCTGTGGACTCATACTTAAGGGGGAGTAAGGTATTTTGAATTACAACAAAGATAGTAAGAAGGAGCAAACCACTTTTGTAAAGTCTTTAATTGATCAGAGAGAATAAAAATAAAACGATGAACCAGGTAGACTACCTCCGCATTAGCTTAATCGATCGCTGCAATTTTCGTTGTCAGTACTGTATGCCAGAGGGAGTAGAACTGGACTATATTCTCAAGCAACAGTTATTGACTGATGAAGAACTACTCACCTTAATTCAAGAAGTATTTATTCCAGTAGGCTTTACCCGATTTCGTTTGACTGGGGGAGAACCCTTGTTGCGTCCGCGTGTGGTGGATTTAGTCGGTGCGATCGCAACTTTACCCCAAACTCAAGACCTATCAATGACCACTAACGGTTTTTTGCTGGCTCCGATGGCGCAAAACCTCTACAATGCTGGTCTGCGACGAATTAATATTAGTCTTGACTCTCTCGATCCCGATATTTTTGACCAAATTATTGGTAATCAGGGGCGTTCTCGTTGGCAACAAGTTTGGCAGGGGATTCAAGCTGCCCATCAAGTCGGATTCGACCCCCTGAAGCTGAATGTGGTGGTGATTCCTGGGGTTAATGACCACGAAGTTCTCGATTTAGCCGCCCTGACAATTGATAAACAGTGGCACGTTCGATTTATTGAATTTATGCCCATTGGTAATGTGCATTTATTTGGCGATCGCGGTTGGGTATCTTCAGCCGATTTACGAGAACGTATTCGCGATCGCTGGGGCTTGACAGAATCACAAGTTCGTGGTGCTGGCCCTGCTGATGTCTTTCAAATTCCCAATGCGAAGGGGACACTGGGATTTATTAGTCAGATGTCAGAATGTTTTTGCGATCGTTGTAATCGGATGCGCCTGAGTGCTGATGGCTGGCTGCGTCCCTGTTTATTAAATGAAACTGGTCAAATAGATTTAAAAACTGCCCTACGTTCTGGTGTTAGCACCGCTCAATTACAAGAGCAGGTGAGGCATTTACTCGGAATCAAACCAGAAATTAACTTTAAACAACGCGATTCTGGCATTTCAGGTACATACACTCGCACCATGTCGCAAATTGGCGGATGAAAAAAGTTAGGAGTTAGGAATTATCGTCTTGCAACTCCTAACTCATAACTCATAACTCCTAACTGCTTAGGCTTGTCGTGAGTAGTATTCCACCACAAGTAGTTCATTAACTTGTAGTGCCACCCATTCGCGCTCAATAAGGCTGTTGACTTTACCAACCAACTTATTTTTGTCAAATTCCAAATGACTGGGCAGGTTTGCCAAACCGGGATATTGCAAGTTAGCTTCCACCAACTTCCGTGATTGTGCCCGATCTCTGACTGCAATTGTTTCCCCAGGACGGCATTGATAGCTGGCAATATTCACCACACGACCGTTAACAGTTACGTGACCGTGATTTACCAATTGACGCGCTGCTGGGATAGTCGGGGCTATACCCAAGCGGAAAACGGTATTATCCAAGCGCATCTCTAGCAATTGCAGCAGCACTTGTCCGGTAGAACCAGTAACACGTCTGGCTTTCCGCACATAGCGGAGTAATTGCTTTTCAGTCAAACCGTAGTTGAAGCGGAGCTTTTGCTTTTCCTCTAGACGGATAGCATATTCAGAGCGCTTCTTGCGATTCTGGCCATGCTGCCCAGGTGGGTAAGCGCGTCTGGCACTTTTACGAGTTAATCCTGGTAAGTCGCCCAAGCGGCGGACAATTCTGAGGCGGGGCCCTCTATATCGGGACATGAGTTTCCTTAATCTAATCCTGTTTAAACTTTACCGAAACATTCCATTTTGACACTCCCCTAATTGTTAATCAGGGGATTCTTGGTTTTTTGAAGCTGCTTACCGAGGTAAGACCTATCTCACCAAGGTAGACGCATCGATTTTTGCGCCAGTTGCTTTTAATCGGTAAACCCGACAAACTAGCCCCCAAGCCTGAATTCCGACCTGTCACGCCGTACTTCTGCCCATAAGTTTTTTGTGTTTATTTAGTTTCGTAGGCTACTCAATCATCAGATTGGTTTACGCAGTATTCTTACTCTGAAATACTTTTTACGTTGCCTACTTATCTTTCAAACAGCTATATTAACACAATTTTCGACATAATTAATTATGTCTATACTTTACTACCTCTGAAATTCTTAGATTACAGAGGATTTTTAAGATATTTGAGTTAGCATAACTTTGGGTGTTTGGAGAATGGCAATGTCAATGAGCAAAAAAGTGGTTAGCAGAGTTAAGAACAAACAAGGCAGTTCCACCTCCAGGATTTTAACATTACCAGTTTTGGCTATAGCTGGATGTTTAACAATCTTGCCTAATGTGGCTGTTGCTGCCTCCTACAGGAATGATTATAGTGTCTGTGCGGGTCGCCTCTTGAGTGTGGGTGTAAAGGCAGAAGCGGCATCAGAAGGTTGTGCAGCAGCACTGCGTCCAAAAGATTTGGCTGCTTGCGTGGTGAAAATTGATAAGGAAACCCAAATTGCTGCGACAGATGCGCTTTCTTCTTGTGGGAAGGCCCGGCGTCCTGAAGAGTTAGCAACCTGTGTAGTTGGTGTCAGCTTAAGTACTAAGGAAGAAGCTAATCCAACAGTTTTAGATTATTGTGGACGCAGTTTGTTACCCGTGCGCTTTGGCCAGTGTGTGGTTGGCTTGCGTAGCCAAATCGACTTTCCCGCCACTCAAGCACTAGATACTTGTATCAGTGCTGATGATAGTGTTATCGGTGCTTCATCTTCGTCTACACCGCCAACGATAATTCCTGCGGGTTCAAGTCCAAGTTTAGAAACTACCCCATTTCCTAACCAACCGATTGTTCCAACCCAACCAGTTGTTCCAACTCAACCAGTTATTCCAACTCAACCAGTTATTCCAACCCAACCGGGCACTAATTAGATTACAGTGCTTTGTGTAATTGATTGAAAATCCAGGTTGAATCTTAGAGTGGCTATTTGCCAACCTGATTCAGGGACTACCAAAAAATAAATCATCTGATTTTAATTTGTAGGTTGGGTTGAGCAACAGCGAAACCCAGCCTTATATATTTACAATGCTTCAACCTGACTGTATAATTTACCTTTGCTGACTATATAGCTTAGTAATATTGACATTAGTTACGATTGCCTGATTCGAGAACTGGGCGATTTGAACTTGTGCAGCTTTACCAATCCCATCTGCGTCAAAGAAAAGATTATCGGTCAAAATGCTTGGCTTTGTGAAAAATTGTAGGTTGGGTGAAGCAAAGCGCAACCCAACAAAGGTATGAAAATGTTGGGTTTCTTTCTTCAAACGCCACTTGCTTCTCCCTTGGTGCAGCGCCTCTGGCAAAAGGAAAAGGGGAGACGCGCTGCGCGTAGCTTGCTTCCCCAAAGGGGTACAAGTTGGGAAACCGCAAAGGCCCAGTGGCTCCCCAATCTACATAACTTAAGGTTTTTGGCGCTAACTCAGGCGTATTGGATTATAGGTAGTTCGATCGTAGAGAAAGCGATCGCTTTGTCGCACTAGTCCCAAGTCGGAACAAGCTGCAATTGAAGCAATAAATAATAGTTACTATATTTCTTACTTTGGTATCTATATCATCATCGAAAGGTTGAAGAAGTTTCAGCACTTCGCCCAAAAAAGCCGTCCTTTTGCCCTTCTCGATGATGCCAAGACTTGATCTTATGCAGACTACAAAGATATCACGCGAACTTTCAGGCGGATTGTACACTAATGCAACTTTTGTCAAACGTTGTATTAGGTCGGACAAACTTCGGTAGCACTTCTGCCACTTATGGGCATTCCGATACCTCGCACTGTTGCCAAAGTGTCCACTAACCAGTTAAGCATTTCATTCAAATAAATGAAAAACATTATAATTCTCCTCTCCAACGCAAAGAGGAGTTGGAGAGAGGTTAGTTGAACTCACGTCAGTTTTGCAGCTTTGGGACTTTAGAATTTTGCACAGTTTGCACAGTTAGTTGTACTAGTCTTCTCTTTCACCAAAAGCCGTCTGTAAAACCACTGCAATACCACCGTCTTGATGATATTTGTCTGCCCAGGCACGGATAACTTCATCTAATTCTTCCATAGCCTGCTCCATTTTTTCTGGAAGGATATCAAGTTCTTCCAGCAAGCGCATGGCGTTTCGTCGTCGTTCTGCCCAATTTTTCATCATGCGGAAATACCGAGCAGTATCTTCCACGGTGATGTGTGTACGTTCTTCATCGTCTGTTGGGGTATAGGAAAGACGGGTAAGCGCGTAGAAGGGCATTCCCCAAGGAGAATCAATCCGCGTTACCGTCCCTGAGTAAAGCAGACGGCGCTTGATATGCTCGCCTAAAGCTTCGCTCAAAGGCATTTGGTGTTCTGGTGGCAAGTCTTCTTGCGATCGCTTGTGTAAAAACTCGATCAAATCCAGAAACTCAAAGGAGCTAACTAACTGAGCATCAGGTAAATTACTGGGTAGTTTCTGCTCAATTTGTCTTTTTTCTTCACTTGTCAAATTAGTACCAGGAACGCGCGATCGCCCCGGTTGCCAAGGATATTTTTCTAGCCAGACATAAGGCAATTGAATTAAATAGCGAGGTTCCTGAGAACCCAGCATTTTTAACAGTTTGCCTTCTGTTAGTGCCTGTCTGACTTCTTCTACAATAATTTTTACTCGTTTTGGCTCCAAGTGATGCAAGTGCCCTGTCATTCGCAGGTTTTGTCCCTGCTCTAGATAGGTCATGTAAATTGCACACTTTGCTGCTGTTGCGGCTGCGTCTAAAAATGCCCCATGCCTGTGCCCACTCGTCCGCATGGCACTAAAAGCCAGATAAAGCATGATCTGATCCATCGCACTGGGGTCAAGACGTTTGATCAGATCTATGTCGTTACTCATATTACAGACAATTGAATAGCACGTTTACACAATTTTTAATCGAGTGAAAATAGGTAGTATACACCTGGCTGAAGGCTGTCTTTACTTCAAACTATATTAGTATGCGATAACGATGATATCGGTGGTAGCGCAAACTACCGTTTTCGCATATTTCCTGGTACAAAAGCAGAGTCGCTAGTTCTCACTATAACTGTCTGAAGCATATAACAGGAAAATTAGAGACACCACCAAATCCAACTTAACGGCGGTTTCTGTCCCAACAGTCAACTATGCTGCAACTAATCTCCAAAGCCTATCAGTTTTCTGGTCTTTTTCATCTTTCAAGAGCAACAACGTCAAGCTGCTTACACCTAATTATGGCACTATGCCGACTCAGAGTAAAAACTAGTTTGCGCGGTTAATCTGGGATATCTATTACTAGAAAAAGATGCTTTTTTTCAGCTTTGGAGAATTATTTGTAGTACATAAGTGACTAGAAATAATTGGCAATAGTCTCAAAACAAATCGCTTACCAGGTGTAGCCACATTTAGAGGTTGAGCTATACAGTTCGTTGTGAACTATCATCTAGTTCACAACCTCCAGTGATGTCTCGGCATTATCAGCCGTTGGTTTGAGGGAAAATAATAGACATCAAGTAGAGCAAATAATTCCAATTTTCAAATACCTGTTGTTTTTCAAATATTGTTCCTCATCATATCACTATTTTTTGGTTTTGAAATAAAATTATGCATTTTAAAGTTGATTAATTATGACTATTTAAATATTTTATATTTTGCATAAGTCAAGGTTTGATGATAATTTTATATCTACTCTTAAATCCAAGTTTTATTTATTATTTTATATCGATCGTCGGACACAAAAAGTCGCGATTAATTCCAATTGAATCGCGTATGTATAAGGGTTTTTCGCTCGTACTAATAACCGAAATATCAGTTAATAGCTATACATATAATAAAACATCTTGGGTTCCATCCGATGATTGTTTAGAGGTTTTTTTGCCAGAAATTTATATTTCTTTCATGAAAAAATTTTAAATTTTCATGATTTAACTAATTTACTGGCTACTTTCAAATATGTTTTACCTCGCTATTTTATATATTTCAGAGACTTAAATTACGTAGATAGTTTGTTGCTATAAAAGAGTGATAATCCGTAGTAGGCTACGATAAAAGCTTGTTTTTCTGGGTGTTTTGGCGATACCTACGGTGGGCTACGCCTACGCAGATTAAGTTGACTTGTATAAAACGACAGAAATAAAGATACCATCTTACGAAACACAATTAGTAAGTGGGTGTGAATGATTAAAGATTTGTCGTGACTGAGTGCAGTCTGGGAAGCTTCCCGATTAGCGACAAATAAAACCGACGGATAAGGGCTTTAGCCCTCAAGACAAGGCAATTTGGTAATTTTACATTGCTTAACATAAAGTTGTTTATTCTTGCCCACTTACTTTGCCTCTCTACGAAAAAACAGGTAGGCCGACCGCTAATATCAACAAAGTGTGTTTGACTTGAAAAAACGAGTTACTCTAAACATTTCTGCGACTTCCCCATCTCTTAGTTCCAAAATGTGCCGCAATAGTCTTAACTCCTTGCGAATCTTCTCTGTAAGCAAGTACTTGTGCTCAATTGTTGGAGTCAGTACTACTCATATTGCTTACATATACGTGTTTTCCCTACCTGTATCAGGCTAAATTCCTAAAAATATATTACAAGTCGATTTATTTAAGTGTTATCTGCACCCATACAGCATTCTGAAATTATTCGTAAAAACTGAAATCCCCGATTTCTTTGAGAAGTCGGGGATCTTGAAGTCACAAGTGAGCGCATTAACGTCAGGATTGATGCTGAGAGTGATGGGGAGTAAAGTAGCTCCCATCACCCTTAAGCTGATTGAACTCGTCATTTAATTCGTGGGACTAGAGGGTTTAACCTGATTTCGCATTGTTTCAAAGCTGAAAGCAGCCGCGCCAAAGGTTACAAATAACACTCCCAGAATTTGCACAATATCCAAATTTTCTTGAATGATTAACCCAGCGAAAATCACGGTTAAAACTGGGATGCTACCACCGATGAGCGCCGATCGCGAGGCACCTAATTTACTAATACCAACATTATTGAGCAAATAACCTGCAAGGGTCAGCACACCCAAAATAAACGCGCTTAAAACTAATTCCAGCATTTTAGTGGGGTCAACTACTACCAAGTTCCAATTGCTGGGCAAAGGTAGCATCAAACAGATGAAGCTCAACAACAGCATGGTAGTGAAGTTAATTAAAGTAAAAGTCACCGGATGCAGTTTGCTAGCACAGACTCGCGTCAGAATTATATAGGCTGCAAAAGCCACACCCGAAAGAATGGCGGTACTGCTTCCCATTGAAGTATTACCGATACCGATGCTGGGAGAACCCCCTAAAACCAACAATTCACCGCAGCAAATTGCAGCGATCGCCGCGATACGGAATAGAGTGGGGCGATCGCGAAACAGAAACCATGAAAATAGACCGCTAACCATTGGATAGATAAAGAACAGTGCGATCGCCATTCCAGTTGTGACTTGAGCGATCGCAATGTAGATTAGTACCTGCGATAAAAACAAAAAGCACCCACTTACAATTGACAACACCAAAATCTGCTTGGTAGCTGCATTAGCAGGTGTGGAATTTCCTCGGACTGAAGTGGACAAGTTTTCCAAGTCTTGCCACAGTCTTGGATGCAATATCGGAGATAAAAGTACCATTAATGGTACGACTACCATAAACCGTAGCGTCAAAATTAACAGAGTATTGCCCAAAGTCGGCGGTAGCAATTGCTCTACCTCTAATACTCCAAAAATCTGGGAACCTTCGTGGAAAATCACCTTGATGGCTACGTTGTAAAGTGACGATACCACTGCTGATAAGACGATCAAAAACAAACCGATTCTGAGTGTCGATAACTCAGAGGAATTAGGCGATCGCAATTGTGGGGGTTTTGCTTCCACCTGCGGTTCTGGCGCAGTAGTCGATGAGGATTCAGCTGTGCTTTGCGATACGTTCTTACGGCGGACAGAAAGTGGTTCAGTAGGAATCTTGAGAGAAGGTCGGATTATTCTCGGCTGTAGTACAGATGCGAGCTGAGGCTCTGATTTCGTTTCGTTTTCCGGCGATTCCTGATTAAGGACAGAAATTGGCTCGGTGTCATTATCCTTTGATGGCGGAACTACAGCCGCAGTAGATTCTGATGGCGTTTCCCTTGGCGATAAATCCTGGCTGGGGACAGCAATTGGATTCGTGGTATTTTCTCTAACACTCGGCGGCTCTAATGTTGTTTCTTTTGGTGATAAATCCTTGCTGGGAGAAGAAATTGGATTCGTGGTATTTTCTTTAAAAATAGGCGGCTCTACTGATGTTATTTCCCTTACCGACAAATCCTTGCTGGGAGAAGAAATTGGATTCGTGGTATTTTCTCTAACAATCGGCGGCTGTGATGTTGTTTCTCTTGGCGACAAATCCTTGCTGGGAGAAGAAATTGGATTTGCGACGTTTTCTCTAGCAGTCGGCGGTTCTAATGTTGTTTCCCTTGGTGAAAATTGATTGGAGATCGGGGAAATTGGCTCAAGGGAATTTCTTACTACTTCCTCAAACTCTGGCAAGGATGTTTCAACAGAAGTGTTTTTTTCTGGCTCCGTAAACTGCAAAACAGTAGGTATACCTGCTGTTGCTGATTTGCGTGTAGTTTCTTCTATAGTTTTTTCTAGTTCTCCATGCAGGCGGTTAACAAACTCCGCCAAAATCGTTTCCCCTTGCTGCTGCTGGCTATACATCCGTGACAACTGTTGGGAAAGATTACTTTGATAGTTCTTCAGCTCCTGTTGTAAGGAATTAAAGGTAACAGTAACGGTGTCATCGAGACTGTCAAACATGTGTTCGACTTTTTCATTAATTTCACCTACTACATTGCTGCTGACTTCAGCAGACTTGAGCGCGGCTTGTTCGTAAGAGTTGCCCTCTATGCTTTGATTAGCTAAAGTTGTCAGAGAGGATTGCAGTTGTGAAGATATATGCTTTGCCAGAACTTCTGCCAGTTGCCGAATTAACACTTGCTGCTCGGTGATTTGGCGCACTTGTTGTAAATGCTCTTTTTCCTCTACCAAGCTTTGAATCTCATCAGATAACCGATTCTTTTCTGACTGAAGCCGCTTTACGTCTTCCTGCAAACCTCTGAGGACATTCTGCTGAAGATTTTCTAAGTCTTCAACTACGGCCCAAAGAGCATTTTCTGCTGCTCTAGATAGCTCCCCTCTGACTCTTGGGTTTTCTGGTTGCTTCTCGAATCGCCCCATTAGCTTCTAACCTCTAACACTTTGACGATAAAGCTGCTTCCCGTACAATTTATTGGCGGTCATCCTAATTTCCTGTATTTTGTCAGATAAATTAAAAATTTTAACAGCACTTCCGCATTTCAACGTAATTCTGTCATACTGAACACAAGTTAGCAAAGCATCTAAGTTTGCCACACAGCTTATTACACCGTGTTCTCTTCAGCATTGATAAGTATTTAACCATTAGATTTGGAATTTTGGTGAGGTATCACCTGTCTTTGCAATTCCCATAGTTAGCGACGCCAGAGCGTCTGAGGAATTGCCCAACCCAAAGGGATTTTGGATCGATCGCCACGCTTGGAAGTCCCTTAAATAGAGAGTTTTATTTTTGGTCAGTTTAATTTTCATAAATTATTTGTCAATGAAATTTTTACTTTTAAAGAAATCTCACTCCAAATAAATATTTATTGTTTTGCTGCCAATAATAATTGTCAAAGATTCACAGATGCTTGTACGTAGGCGACTTATCGCTAGATATCCCCACCAAATTGTCTGACTTGCGAAACTAACTGTAAATTTGTGTGGAATGTAACTGGTGTGACAGTTTATATCTCTAAATGGAGATTAAAGTATCCTTCTGTGGAAATTCTAAGTTACGTTATCCCCTGCACAACATTCTAATGAATGAGCAGCAATTCTGCAAAAGCACGCTTTTTTTGGTGTTGTTGCAGTCTATGTTTTGCTTTGAGTAAATTCCAGTAAAGGAAAAGTTTGGAAAATATTAATAATTCTTAGAAGAATAAAATCTGGGCGATGCTGAAGATGGCAGCGCTAAGGGCAGCACTCACGGGGATTGTAATTAGCCATGCGGCGGCAATGCCTTTTAGTGTTTGAAACTTAATCGACTTGAGATTTTGCACTAGTCCAATACCAACGACACCGCCAACGAGAGCGTGGGAAGTGGAGACTGGTAAACCTAGCCGAGAGGCGATGAGGATGGTGGTAGCAGTTGCCAGTTCGGCACAAAATCCACTACTGGGTTGCAAGGCAATGATGTTTTCGCCAATGGTAGCAATAACTTTTTTCCCCCACACAGCTAAACCACCAACAATACCAGCACCACCAACGATTAAAATCCAAAGCGGGATAGTTATACCATCAGTAGGTACGCTACCAGTGCGATTGATGTAAACGATCGCAGCTAAAGGAGCGATCGCATTTCCCACATCATTAGAACCATGAGCAAAGGCGACAAAGCAAGCACTTAGTAGCTGGAATCGACCGAATAATCTTTCTACGGGATTTGGGAGTATTTCTCCCTTGTCTCCCTTATCTCCCAATTGTCGCCAACTAAGGATTGTGAGTCCAACTGCTGCGATTGCACCTGTTAACAGAGGGATGTCGTAAGCAGGGATTGTAAAACCAACTTGCTCAATTACAAAATTGGTTAGCGGTTCTGTGAGCGATGGTAAGACAATCACGCCGAATACACCTAGCAGCGCAGTACTCAACCAGGGAATCCACTCTTGTAACTGGACTACTTGATTGGGTTGATCCAAAATCCAGTGCTTGATTTGACTATAAAATAAAGCGGCGATCGCACCACTAATTAACGGCGTTAAAACCCAGCCAATGGTAATCAAGCCAATTGATGACCAATCAATTGCACCTACTCCCAAAGCTACCCAACTAAATCCAGCGATCGCACCAACAACCGCATGAGAAGATGATACAGGTAAACCGCGTGATGTGGCAATTTGCAACCACACACCACAGGAAATTAGTACCGTTACCATTCCAGTTACGAATAGTTGGGGTGTAGCTGCGAATAAAGCGGGATTAGCAATTTTAGTTGCGAGAGTTTCCGTTACCTCATGTCCAAACAACACAGCACCCGTAAACTCTAAAACCCCAGCAATTATTAGTGCTTGTTTGAGAGTGACAGCTTTGGAACCTACGGAGGTTCCCATCGCATTAGCGACATCGTTTGCTCCGAGATTCCAGGCGACGTAGAAAGCTAATAGAGCGACGAAAAATAGAGTAATAAACATTTTGTTGCGGACAAGGGGAAAGTGAGAGAGATAAGGATGAAACTTGAGCTTGTAAGGGTGAACTTTGAACCTTTGAGCTTCACTGTTGAACCTTTGAGCTTCACTGTTGAACCTTTTAGCTTCACCGTCGAACCTTTTAGCTTCACCGTTGAACCTTTTAGCTCCATCGTTGAACCTTTTAGCTCCATCGTCGAACCTTTTAGCTCCATCGTCGAACCTTTTAGCTCCATCGTCGAACCTTTTAGCTCCATCGTTGAACCTTTTAGCTCCATCGTCGAACCTTTTAGCTTCGTCGTTGAACCTTTTAGCTTCGTAGCTGAATCTCAGACAGAACTTTAAACTTCTAGTTTTAACACTCTCCTATCTCCCTAATCTTCCTTTTGCGGATAAATTAAGATTTTATAAGTATCCGGTGTGGGTGCGATCGCAACTTCCACAGCTGCTGATAAATCTTTTAATGGATAGCGATCGCTAATCAAGGCTTTTACATCAATTCGCTGATTAAATACAATATCAGCTGACAAATTCTGAAGTCGATAAGATGAGCTATAACTACCGATCAAGTCAATTTCTCGACGGTAGAGGATATTTGGGTTGATGGGAATTTCCACTTCATCAGGAAATTCGGCGAAAAACAAGATTTTACCGCCTTTGCGGGTACTATCAAGTGCTTGAAAGAAAGCTTTCTCACTCGGAACCGCCAGCAAGGTAACATCAACACCTAGTCCACCAGTTAAGGCAGAGATTTTGGCAGGTAAATCAGGATCGCGAGCATCAAAAGCCGCTTCTGCGCCGACACTCAAGGCTTTTTCAATTCTAGAAGGTAGTAAATCAGTAGCGATCGCTTTTGCTCCGAAATACTTCACCAACATAATGAACATTAACCCAATTGGCCCAGCGCCAGTAACTAACACAGTTTGTCCTGGGGCGATTTGGGCTTTTTTCACTGCCTTCAAGCAGCAGTTTGTCGGTTCTACAAAACTGGCTTCTTCAAAACTGATATTATCCGGGATGGGAATTAGCCCACCATTTTCCACAATATGTCCAGGAACCTTGACATAATCGGCAAAACCGCCGCCACTGGCGTTAAAGCCTGCGGTTGTGGAGATGTTTTTGTAAACATCGCACATAGAGAAATTATCATTTAGGCAGTAGGCGCAACGCATACAGGGGATGTGGTGCATCACTGCTACCCGTTGTCCAACTTGCCAACCTTTGACATTATTGCCTAATGCTGCGATCGTGCCAGCAGTTTCATGTCCAAAAATGCGCGGCGGTTCATACAGTGGATAGCGAATTTTTTTAATATCTGACTGACACAACCCCACAACCCGCACCTGTACCAGCACTTCATCTGGTTCCACGGTTGGAACTGGGATATCTTCGTAAGAAAGTTGATTAACGCCTCTAAATACCTGTGCTTTCACGTTGGTTTTTCCCCGCTCAACGATACTAGATGTAGCATTAGTGGTTAACGTTAAGCTATTTATTATCGGTTAACTTTACTTTGTTGTAACCCAAGTCACGTTGCTTGCTTCCCCATTCGCGGAGCGTCCCGTAGAGATGGGGTACGCTCCAAATTCAAAATTCAATTCTTAGTCTTAGGCTTGGATGCAAGTACCTGAACCGATTTCCCATCTTGGAGAGCATCGGTAGGATTAGTAATTAACCTAACATTAGGGCTTAAACCAGAAATAACTTCAACTTCAGTACCATAATCTCGACCAAGCTCTACTTTTTGGTACTTAACTTTCTTTTCCTTTGTCACAGTGGCTACTTGTATACCATCTGCATTAATCACTAAGGTATTAGCTGGTACTAATAAAGGTGGATTGGCACGTTCAGTCTTAAAAGTGACTTCAGCATACATCCCAGGACGCAACAGATTATCTGAATTCTGTACTTCAATTTCAGTTAAAAGGGTATTAGAAGTAGCATCCAAGACATCAGCAGTCCGAATAACTTTACCAGAAAAAGATTTTTTCGGTAACTCACGAACACGAACAAGCGCAGTTTGTCCAGTGTGAATTGATTGAACAAAAGCCTGGGGAACATTAATTCGGATACGTAAATTATTTGTCTGAGCAATCTTAAATAACCAGGAATTTCCACTATTATTATTACTACCCGCAGAAATTAAAGCTCCTGAATCTACATTGCGAGCAGTAATTACACCCGCAAAAGGAGCAACAATTTGTTTGAATGATTGTAAAGCAGTTATCCGTTGTAAATCTGATTTACTAACACTCTTACTTGCGATAAACGCATTAATGTTAGCTTTTTGGGAATTAATAGCTGCAAGAGCAGTATTTACACTTTCTTGCTCTGAATTAACGCGAGCAATTAAAGTATCTACATTAGCTTGACTTGCATTAAAAGCACTTTTACGTTCATCAGCAGCTTGTGTAGTCACGGCTCCTTGCTTTTGAAGTAATTGCCAACGTTGCCAAGTTTGACGCGCTAATTCTAGGTTAGTACGTGCTTCGGCTAATTCCGCCTGTCTAGCCTTTAAGTTAGCTTTTGTTTGAGAAAGATTACTTTGCTTTTGTGCTAAATCTGCCTGGACTTGAGCGAGATTAGCCTCAGACTTCGCCAATTCTGCACGAGCTTGCTGTATATCTTGGTCAGTTTCCGGGGCATCAATTATAGCTAGTAGCTGCCCCTTATTTACACGTTCACCAATATCTACTAATCTCTTTTTTAAATAGCCACTTGTACGGGCATAAATTGTAGTTTCTTGGCTTGCTTGAATACTGCTAGGTAGAACTAATTCGGTAAAATTAGCAGCAACTTTTGGTTTAACTACATTCACCGAAGAAACTTTTTTTGTTGTAGATTTAGCGAAAGCATTTAATTCTGACTGCTGTTGTAAACGAGGTATAATGCCAAGTGCTAAAAGCCCAGTGACAACTAAAGTAGTCGTAGCAATGATGGTGATAAAATTGAAGCGACTTTTTTTATTTGCCGCAATTGATGTGATTTCAGAACGATCAACTTTGGTATTTTCTTGAGTATCCATACTAGAGAATTTCTATTTGATTTGTTGATTTATCAAAATTTTTCAGATCCCCGACTTCTCTAAGAAGTCGGGGATCTGATTATTCATGAATAATTTACCGATTAGCTACAGTTAATTTGATAGTAGAAGATAGTTCTTCCTCTAACTCTAAATTTTGGGGTTGTTTTCGGCGCAAAATACTGTAAATTACGGGTACAAAAATTAAAGTTGCCACTGTTGCTGCTAATAATCCACCAAAGCAAAGGTGACGAGCAAAATACTATTGGCAGTAGCAACCCCAATACTCATAATTGCACCCATCAAAGAAGGTACACTAAAAGTTGTATTTGTCACAAATAGTATCCAAACAATTCCTGCGAAAGCATTTGGCAGTGCCATCATAATAATGAATGGATCAATCCAAGATTGAAAATTGACTACTATTAAGCAATAAACTAATCCAATGGCAAATATCAATCCTACTTCTAATCCTAGAAAAGATGAATTCATCGTTTCTACTTGGCCTTTTACGATAATTGAAGTTCCCCGTGGTAACTTCTGCTGAAATTGTCCAACTATTTTATAAATATCGCTGGCTACACCACCTAAATCACGACCTTGAACATTGGCGTAAATATTAAATACAGGCTGTACGTTGTAATGATTAACAACAGCAGGAGCTTTTCCACGCTTAACAACAGCAAGATTGCTTAAAAGTTGTGACGAGTTAGAACCGTTAGCTACAGGAGTATTCTGAATTTTTTCTAGCGAGTTAAGTTTGTATTGAGGAACTTGTACTGCTATTAAATAACTGACTCCTTTGATAGGATCGAGCCAAAAATTAGGTGATGTTTGACCACTAGAACTTAATGATGTCAGTAGGTTATTGGCAACATCTCGTTGAGTTAAACCGCTACGTTGTGCTTGAGAACGATCTACATTAATACGTAGGTCTGGAGCATCAACGACTTGATGTAAATGAACATCAACTGCTCCCGGAATTTGAGCTATTTGGGTTTTGATTTGTTTGGCAATTTTGTAGTTATCCCGACGATTTTTAGCTGGGCCTATGACCTGAATATCAATAGGCGCTGGTAAACCAAAATTGAGAATTTGAGTTACTATATCAGCAGGTTGGAAAAAGAAGGTTAATTCAGGAAATTGGGCAGTTAATTTTTGGCGTAGTTGTCTAACATATTGCCAAGTTGAATGATGTTTACCTTCCTTAAGACCTACAAGAATTTCTCCATCACCAGGCCCTATAGTTGCTGTGTCGCTAAAAGCAAGGTTTACTCCACCTACAGGTAGACCAATATTGTCAAGAATAATTTCTAATTCTTCGTCAGGAATAACTTGGCGAATCTCATTTTCAACTTGAGTAAAAATCTGTTCTGTCTTTTCAAGTCGTGTTCCCGCAGGAGCGCGCACATGCAACCGAAACTGACCTGCATCTACTTGCGGGAAAAAATCTTGACCGACAAAAGGTAGTAAAACTAAAGCACTTACCCAAAAAGCACCAAACATCGCAAAAACTACACCGCGATGATTTAGAGCTTTGGCTAAAGTATTTCGATAGTTTTGGCGAAATTTCTCAAATTGGCGGTTAAACTGCTCATGAATTCGCCAGAAAATATCTTTTTTAGGAATTACATGACCATTATCGTTATTCCCTAAATTTTCATGTTCAGTATAAAGATGTAGTTCCTTTGCAAGCAAAAACTTTGCCAACATTGGTACTACTGTACGCGAGAGTAGATAGGAGGCAAGCATCGCAAAAACAACCGCCATTCCTAAAGGCATAAATAGCGATTGTGCTACTCCTGTTAAAAAGATAATTGGGATAAAAACAATACAAATTGCCAAGGTAGAAACGAAAGCTGGAACAGCTATTTGTTGTGCGCCATCTAAAATAGCTTGTTGCAGAGGTTTTCCTTGTCCCAAATTCCGATGGATATTTTCAATTTCTACTGTGGCATCATCAACTAAAATCCCAACTGCTAAAGATAGACCTCCCAAAGTCATAATATTCAAAGTTTGTCCTATCAATCGCAAAGCAATAATAGAACAAAGAATTGATAAAGGAATAGAAATTGCCACAATTAAAGTGCTACGCCAACTGCCTAAGAATAATAAAATCATCGCGGCAGTTAAACAAGCAGCAATCAATCCTTCCGTTAATACTCCGTGGATGGAAGCTTTAACAAATATCGATTGGTCAAATAAGACCTCTAAATCTAATTCTTTAGGTAATGTAGCTTGAATTTTTGGTAGTCTTTCTTTGACTCTAGCTACAACATCTAAAGTTGAAGCACTACCATTTTTGAGAATAGTTAATAAACTAGACCGTCGTCCATCTCGACGAACGATATTGTTCTGCACTGCAAAGCCATCATGGACTTGGGCAACATCACGTATATAAATTACAGTGCCGTTAATTTGTTTAATGGGTAAATTGTTTAACGCGTCTAAGACTTGGGGACTGCTATTGAGTCGAACACTATACTCGCGATCGCCTAATTTGGCATTTCCTCCAGGTAAGATAAGATTTTGGGCGCTGATTGCGGTTGTGACATCTGTAGCTGAAAGACCTTTGGCAAATAGCGCCTGCGGGTCAATATCTACCATAATCTGCCGAGGTTTACCTCCATAAGGTAACGGTACAGACGCACCTTGAACAGTCGCTAGCTGAGTCCGCAGAAAATTATTGCCGTTATCATAAAGTTCTTGCTCTGATAGTGATGTGCTGCTAACGCTTAGCTGAAGAATGGGCACATTAGAGGCATTGTAGCGAATAATTAAAGGCGGTGTAATTCCTGGAGGTAAACCTCGAAGAATTGTTTGAGTATTAGAGGTAAGTTGAGCTACTGCTGCTTCAATTTTTGCTCCTGGCTGGAAGAAAACTTTAATGACGCTAACACCATTGAGTGATTGCGATTCGATATGTTCAATATCATTAACAGTGGTTGTAAAAGAGCGTTCACTAGCTGTAACGATACGCTGTTCCATTTCTTCTGGTGAGACACCACCATAAGACCAAATTACACTGACAACGGGAATATTAATTTCTGGAAAAATGTCCGTTGCCATGCGCGTAATAGTAACTACTCCTAAAACAAAAATAAGTATGGAAGTAATTACAAAGGTGTAGGGACGACGAAGAGCAAGTTTAACAATCCACATTATCTTTTAGTTTAAAGTCTTCTTTTTTCTTTAGTCTGTCAGTGCGATTTACACCAAAGGAAATTATTATTTAAATTTTAGTTATTCATTGCTAATTGCCAAATGAATATTCACTGAACGCTTTCATTTGCAATCAGCTAGATTTAAAATATTCAGGTAGTCCGGTAACTTGATAGATTTACAGTATTTATGTGAAATTATCTTTGCATACAGATGTGTAAAATGCAAGACCCTATACTTCATCAAAATAAAAGCGTAATATTTTATACAGGTTTTTGCAAGTACCTTGTCAAGCTAGTTTTGATAATTTGTAGTAAGCACTTAAGTGCCCACCACGAAGTTGCTTACCCATCAATTTAAACTTGACAAAAGCTGATTTCTAGAGGTGAATTATAAATTCAGCTGATAAAAGTAGAGCCAAGGATCGACCGAAATCAGCTAGATAGCTAACCCTGGTAGAGGATTTGGTCATGGTTCATCAGACATACATAGCTGATGTCTTGGTTGTTGGTGGAGGAACCGGAGGAACTGCGGCTGCTATTCAAGCGGCACGACGGGGAGCCAAAACCATTTTGGTGAGTGAATTTCCTTGGTTGGGAGGAATGCTAACTTCGGCGGGAGTGTCTGTACCCGATGGCAATGAATTAGAATCCTTTCAAACGGGGTTATGGGGTGCGTTTTTGCAGGAATTGCGACAACGACAGCCTGGAGGATTAGATAACAGTTGGGTAAGCTTTTTTAGCTACGATCCCCGAATTGGAGCAGAGATTTTTGCAGATTGGGTGCAGGAATTGCCGAATTTGCACTGGATTTCTGGACAAGTACCTTTAGAGGTATTTCGACAAGGTGATTTGATTACTGGTGTCCGCTTTGCTGATTTTGCTGTCACAGCCAAGATTATTCTCGATGGCACAGAATTAGGAGATTTATTAGCTTTAGCTGACATCCCTTACCGTTGGGGTTGGGAATTGCAATCTGAGTGGGAAGAACCCAGCGCCCCAGTGACTTTTAACTCTTTAACTCAGAAATATCCTGTGCAAGCGCCCACTTATGTAGTGATTATGCAGGACTTTGGTGAAGCCGTTGCACCAGAGATTCCAGCTGCGCCTAACTATAATCCATCGCAGTTTACAGGTGCTTGGGATGGCTATGGAGCAGAGACATTTTTAAATTATGGACGTTTGCCTGGTAGCCTGTTTATGATGAATTGGCCAATCTGTGGCAATGACTACGGCGAAGGGGTAGGGCGATTGATAGAGTCAGATGTATCCAGAGGTGAATTCATCCAAGAATCTCGCTGGCACAGCCAAAATTTTGCTCATTTTATCCAAAAACAGCTTGGTCGTCGCTATGGTTTAGCAGAAAAAGTATTTCCTCACACTTCTACAGCTTTTGCACTGCATCCTTATTACCGGGAAAGCCGCCGCTTGGTAGGGCTAACTACTGTCCGAGAACAGGATATTTTGCCGATCGCAAAAGGTAGAGTTGCATCTATATTTAATGATGCGTTCGCCCTTGGCGTTTGCGAAGCAATCGCAGTTGGTAATTACGCCAATGACCATCATTATCCTGGTGTTCAATTCCCATTGCAACCTAAATCTATCCGTTGGGGTGGACGTTGGACTGGAACTCCTTTTACAATTCCCTACAGTTGTTTAATTCCAGCCACAACAGATGGTTTTTTGGTCTGTGAAAAGAATATTTCTGTCTCCCACATTGCCAATGGCGCTACCAGATTACAACCTATGGTTATGGGCATTGGTCAAGCGGCAGGGATGGCGGCGGCGATATGTGTTGAATTAAACTGCCAGCCGAGGGATTTACCTATTAGAAAGCTGCAAACGGCTTTATTAGAAGATAATCGCTCAAAAGCGCTAATTATTCCTTTGTTTAATCTTCCCCCCAATCGTTCGGATTGGCAGCACTGGCAACTGTATTACTTAGATAACCCACAAGCCTATCCAGTTAGTGGCGATTGCCCTGAATCTGCTTTTGGCAAGCCATTAATTCTGGAAAGTAACTGTTTCAAAGGGATTTTTTACCGCTTGGAACAGCAGGAATACAGATTCACTGTCACAGCACCAGCCGAGTATCAAGGGCAAAATTGGCAGCTTGTGACTTTGCGATCGCATATCGACGAGCAATTACGCGCTTATCCCCACGAACAATTAGTTACATTGTGGGGTCGTTACAATCACTCTGGTAATTGGTTATTAGTCGAACATTTAAACGGAGGATAAGAAGAGTTTATTTTCAGTAAAACAGAATACTTTTTGATGAATTGTCCGGATATTAATCAAAAAGCTAAGTATCAGTGAAGTGGAGAGTTCCAAAATAGACATTTGCTATGCGTGCTGCCATTTCACTTTTAGTCTCGAGTCTGGTGTTCGGCCCCTTAGCTTTTAACTGCCAAGCAATGGTCAATCACTTATCAACAGGGCTGCCTTCCACGCCTACTTCGGAACAGTGGCTCTCGGCGGCATCTGAACAAGCTTCAGATGATGCGCCACGTCATCGCGGTAGTGGGCGCAGAGAAGTGACACAAAAAGTCCGAAATATCTATGCTGTGGTTTAACTACTGTAGGGTAATGCCTCTTTTCCCAAAGGAACAGAATTACCAGGAAACAGGATGTTGCGTTAACGTCTTTTACACAGCTTTTCTGGCGGAGATATATACAGTTGACACACGAAAGTCTTCAGCGATCGCTTAGTATTTCAACTGCAAACTTTGTATATATAGTTGGTCTCAATCCTGCCGATCAAAAAGCAAATCAAATTAAGTGCTTTGATTGATAGCATTACCAACTCTTCAAAAGCTCTACAACTGTTGCTCATATTCGGTGGAAAGCTTTGCATCTCAATCCTCAACGGCTCTAGAAATAGATGTTACTTAGACTATCAGTAATCTAAAGCACATCTAATTCAGACATTTTGCTTGTTGAAGAAACAGCCTTAGGGCAACTTCACTTTATTCCCCAATAAATTTTCTTCTCATACATCCAGTAGCCGATTATCTACAAAAGAAAGTAACCGCTCTTCGCTCTGACATGTGTTTAGCGTCTTTTGCCGAAGCATAAAATCCCTTTCGTTTCATCTCTTGCTTATCTAGGTAGGGATTTGCATAAGTAGTATAGGTTTATTGCACTTGCTAACAAATTTACTATTCTTGACCTACTTTTACCCCTTGGTTCGTTCTCTTCGTAGATGGCTCCCGACGAAATAAGTGTTAAGAAGGATCTGCCAGATCATCTTAGTCTTTTTAATTATTTTACACCCAAGGCCAGATGCAAAAATTTGCATTTGGCCTTTTTAGATGAATTTTTTTTAAAGAAAAGGTACTAGGGAGCAGGGGAGAAGTCGAATAAGTTTTTTCTCTCTGCCCCTCTGCCCCTCTGCCTCTTGTGCCCAATGCCCTTTTACACCGTTTACACCGTTGTGTTCTTTTTCTGGATACCGTTGAGGAACATTGGCACAAACTTTTCAATAAACGTCTGTGGATCGCGCTGCCAAGCCTTTTGTGCAGCCTGAATTCGAGTAAATTGCAACTCCGGCGCTAGCAAAGTCTGAGGTAAGCGTTCCATCAAATATTGAGGACGCTGCCAAAGCGGCATAGTATTTGCGACTTCCACCAGATTGGTAACTCGCCGTAGTTCTGCACCCAAGGTGATATCCATCCCTGATTCAAATGCGGCTTGTTCAATTGCGGTATATTTTCGCTTGGCTTGCTCTACTTTTTGCTGATGTTCTGGACTCTTACGCGCAATTTCTCCTAACCAACGATTACCCCAGCGGACGTGTCCTGCTTCCTCTGGGAGAATTTTTTCAATCGTTTCCCGAATTTTGATGTTTTCTTCTGTCTGCGGTGCTTGTTTAAGCGCGTGAATGTGGGCAGAGAAATACTCACAGCCCCGTTTTTCGGTAATGTTAATTGCGGCCAAGGCAGCAATCATGCCGTCCTCTAGGTTGTGTTTTGGATCGTAGGTGTCTTTGTCGAGCAGCCGATCGAATTCATCAATATAGGAAGTTCCGGGGGGAGTTCCTATATCGCTTCCCAAATCAATCAACAAATCAGTTAACCACATGGCATGACGAGCTTCATCTGAGATGTGATGAGACAAATCCCGTACCAGTTCCCGTGGCTGTCCATTCAGTTGTTCAATTACCTCAGTTAGGTCTTTGCAACTACGTTGTTCGCTGTAACGGTAGCGGTTGAGAGTAATGAGATGGATTTCGCGATCGCATACCACCCGTTTTAATACATCTCTTGCACTTAAAACATTCTGAAATTTACGCGGATAGCTAACTGTCATAATTTATGTAAATTTTTGTAAATCTTTATTTAATACTAACTTAATTTTTGCAAGTGCTGTATTTGTGCCGCTTCACCCAAAAAAACGGTAAAAGTTATAAAACATAGTCATTTGAGTTGAACTTAAGTGTCAGACCTTTTAAATGTAAATAAAAGTAACCAATAAATGTTCTGTCTTGAGAGAGCTGTGTTTCTTCAGGTGAGACAAACCTGAAGCCAGATGATTTTAGCCATCAAAGGTGCCTTAGGGAGATTTTTCCAGCTTTAGGAAAAATATCCAACTATTGTCAGCAAAGGCAAACATAAATTTATGTAAAAAGTAGCTTATGTTACAGAATTTTTGTTATAGTGGTTTATAGAAAAGCCAAAAATTATATATTCACAAAATAGAGAGGACTATGATTATGTCTATCGCAGATAAATCTCGTGCATTAATGGTGCGTGAACACCAACAAGTCAAGAATCGCCAACAATCAATGCTGATGCGTGCGGCACAAGAACTTGGTCTTCCTGAAGAAGTCTCTCACTACTGGAACCCGATTCAAGGGAAAATAGATGCTGGCAGTCGGATGATTTATGGCCCCAGCCATGCTTCCATGAGCTAAGTTTCAGGGGTCATAAGTTGGATTTTTTGATTGAATGTCTCAACTGACAAGTCTGGAAAAAAAAGCCACCCTCTACTTTAGGGTGGCAAAACTTATTACTTTTTAGTTAAATACGACTCTTCATTAAGCATCGTAGTAGAGGTAAAACTCGTAAGGATGAGGACGCAGCTGCAACTGTTTGACTTCGTTACCTAGCTTGTAGTCAATCCAATTTTCGATAAAGTCTTCCGTGAAGACGCCTGATTCGGTCAAAAAGGCGTGATCTTTTTCCAGTGCTTGCAACGCCAGTTCTAAAGAACCTGGAGTTGAAGGAACTTTTGCTAGTTCTTCTGGAGAGAGTTCATAGATATTCTTATCTAAGGGTTCACCAGGATGGATTTTGTTCTTAATGCCATCGAGACCAGCACAAAGCATTGCAGCAAATGCCAAATAGGGGTTAGAAGTGGCATCTGGACAACGGAATTCCAAACGTTTGGCTTTGGGGTTAGTACCAGATAAAGGAATACGGATAGAAGCAGAACGGTTCCCTTGGGAGTAAGCCAAGTTAACAGGAGCTTCATAACCAGGTACTAGGCGCTTGTATGAGTTGGTGCTAGGATTGGTAATTGCCAACAGGGCTGGTGCGTGTTTGAGAAGACCACCAATGTAGTACAAGCCCATATCGCTCAAACCAGCATACTTATCACCTGCAAACAGAGGTTGGCCATCTTTCCAGATGGATTGGTGACAGTGCATTCCCGAACCGTTATCGCCAAAAATTGGTTTTGGCATGAAGGTAACGGTTTTGCCGTATTTCTTGGCAACGTTCTTGATGACATATTTGTAAATCATCAACCAGTCAGCCGCTTCGATCAACTTACCAAAACGGAAACCTAGTTCGCACTGACCACCAGTAGCAACTTCGTGGTGATGCTTTTCAATGGGCACACCTAATTGTGCCATCGTCAACAGCATCTCTGTACGGATATCTTGGAAAGAATCCGTCGGTGAAACTGGGAAGTAACCTTCTTTGAAGCGTGGTTTGTAACCCAAGTTGGGTTTGTTATCTGTACCAGCTTTACCGGAATTCCAAGCACCTTCTTCGGAGTCTAAGAAGTAGTAGCCTTCGTTGGCGGTTTGGGCAAATCTAGCACTGTCAAAGATGAAGAACTCAGCTTCAGGGCCAAAGAAGGCTGTATCACCAAGACCAGTAGAAACCAGGTAATCTATAGCTTTTTGGGCAATAACGCGTGGGCAACGGTTGTACCATTCACCCGTGCGGGGTTCTTTGATACTACAAATTATACTTAGTGTTGGCACTTCCATGAAGGGGTCGATCCAAGCAGTGTTGGGGTCGAGTACCATCGTCATGTCCGATTCGTTGATCGCTTTCCAACCCCGGATGCTGGAACCGTCAAACGGTACGCCATCAGTGAATGCAGTCTCATCGATTTGGTTCTGGTACAGTGTGAGGTGCTGCCAAGTCCCTACTGTATCGATGAATTTGAGATCGATCAGCTGAATTTTTTGGTCTTGGATCAATTTCAAGACTTCTTGTGGTGTTGTCATTGTTACTCCTTCTCTACCAATTTCCTAAAGTAAACCAGAATATTACATTGCATCCTAACCCTGCCGATCTCAATCAGGCCGTGACACACCAGAAATATCTTAAATACTAGACATTAGCTGATTTTGTAGTTTGTGCTACAGATATCTGGATTATCAGGTTATATTAACCTTTCGGCGATCATCTGTACAAAACTGGAAAGTTCATCATATAGGGGTCAACTTTGGCATAGAATCCATAGATAGTGGATAGATTGTTTTTGTGCCGAATCTATTTTTAATAGCACAAAACTTTACTGGTGCATAAGTGCAGCCAAATAAATATCAAACCATAAATAGCAAAGATTGGGAGAAGAAGGAATGCGCGATGCGGTAACAAGTTTAATTAAGAATTATGACTTAGCTGGTCGGTATTTTGACCGGAATGCGATCGATAGCCTAAAGTCTTACTTTGATAGTGGTACAGCAAGAGTACAAGCGGCGGCGGCAATTAATTCTAATGCGGCTGCACTTGTCAAACAAGCTGGTTTGAAGTTATTTGAAGAACTGCCAGAATTGATTCGCCCTGGTGGAAATGCTTATACAACTCGTCGTTATGCAGCTTGTCTGCGCGATATGGACTACTATCTGCGCTACGCGACTTATGCGCTGGTTGCTGGGAACACCAATGTATTGGATGAACGAGTGCTACAAGGGCTGCGGGAAACTTACAATTCTTTAGGAGTGCCTATTGGGCCTACAGTTCGCGGTATCCAGATTCTCAAGGATCTAATTAAGGAGCAAGTAGCAGCAGCAGGTGTGGTTAATACTGCTTTTGTAGATGAACCATTCGATCACATCACACGCGAGTTGAGCGAGATAGATATTTAGATTTTAGGTGGGCAAGATGTCTGCCCCGACATAAACTTAAATAGCGATCGCACTTTGGTTTAATGGAGCGATCGCTTTTTTGTGAACTCTAGACGTTGAGAAGGGCTTTATTCAAGCTTTTGTCTTGGGTTTCCATCCTGCTGAACTACAGCAATACACGGGTTTTGCTGTATCTTAATTATCTATTTGCAAAGAATAATACATTTAAGTAGCGATCGCTCATAGATTAAACGCATTAGCTTCTGTTATCTGAACTAGAACCGTCATAAGCCACAATAGAAGTTGCCGAGCTTTGAGGCGCTGATTATGGAAGAATTATTAACCCTAAAAGACTTGCTTGTTAAGGGCGATGTTCAAGGAGCATTGATTATAGTTGAAGAATTAGAGGAAATGAGCCGAAATGACATAATCAAGACGATTCGTGGCTATGCAGTGATTTTATTGTTGCATCTGATTAAACAACAAGCTGAAAATCGCACGACTCGCTCTTGGGAAGTTTCAATTCGGAATTCGGTTCGGGAAATTCAGCGGGAAAATAAGCGGCGCAAAGCTGGGGGCTATTATCTCACGCCAGAAGAATTGTTGGAAATCTTAGCAGAAGCCTATTTAAATGCCATCGATCGGGCTTCTCTAGAAGTAGAGGAAGGTCGTTATGAAGTCCAAGAATTAGAAAAGCTGGTTAACCGGGAAGAAATTATCAATCGTGCTTTGGCTTTAATCTTACCAGGAGAGTCTAATTAATTGGCTAAACAGCGACTCGACACACTATTAGTAGAGTTAAATTTATGTGCTTCTCGCGCTTTAGCACAACGGCTAATTCAGGCGGGTGAAGTGACTGTTAATCAGCAGTTGGTTGATAAACCTGGTACTGAAGTTGATATTTCGGCTCAAATAAATATTAAAGAGCGATCGCCTTTTGTTTCTAGAGGCGGTGAAAAACTCTCCAAAGCTTTATCAGTATTTGCCATTCCTGTAGCAGAGCGCATTTGTATAGATGGCGGGATTTCTACTGGTGGTTTTACTGATTGTCTCTTGCAAGCTGGAGCAAAACAAGTTTACGGTATTGATGTCGGTTACGGACAAGTTGACTGGCGGTTGCGAAACGATCCGCGGGTGATTTTGCGGGAACGCACAAATTTACGGCAACTACGACCGGATGAGTTATATGGTGAAAATGACCCGATTCCTGATTTGGCAGTGGTTGATGTCTCGTTTATTTCTTTAACTAAGATTCTGCCTGCTTTGTGGCAACTAACTCAAGCTAACCGAGAAGCTGTATTGTTAGTCAAGCCACAGTTTGAAGTCGGCAGATCCCGTGTGGGTAAAAAAGGTGTTGTGCGCGATCCGAACGACCAAGCTGATGCCATTTTCCAGGTGTTGCAAGCTGCCCACGAATTAGGATGGAAATACAAAGGCTTAACTTGGTCGCCGATCGTTGGCCCTGCTGGGAATATCGAATATCTTTTGTGGTTGGCAATGGAAAGTGAAACACCACCACTTGATTTAGAGGCAATTAAGCAAATAACGCAATCAGCAACAACTGATTTACGGAAGAATTAAAGGTCGTAGATTAGACATTCTACGGAATCTGGATGGCGATCGCAGTAATTTTCCAAAGAAGTTTTTTTGGATTTTGCTTGGTGTTGGTGAGATTTTTCGGCTTGCAATTCTTCTACAATGTCCCAGGCTACGGCACAGCCAGCAGAATTGCTGCCATCTAGATCGCAAGTTGTCCGGGCTTCAGCAATAGCATTAGTAATGGCTTCTTCTAGAGTTTCTGCCCCAGCAATTTCAAATTTTAGGGTAGTTGTCATGATACTTTCACCTTTAATTTACAGACAGAGTTATTAGCTGCAAGCTCTTAATGACCTAAGTCAGCTCGCATTTCTAGTTTAGATAGGCTTCCCACAAAAAGTAGTGGTAAACACCGCCATCTTTTTCGCAAAATTGAGTGGGATTACCCTCTTGTCATTTTTAGATTCAAAAAGGTACGAGAATTCTACTAGTTGCGATCGCAAGCAGAGGCGGTCATGTTTTCAATCTTGCATCCCAAATTGAGAATGTCAGTTAATTGTCAGAAGACTTTGATAGAAGTTGATAAACACTTATAAACGGTAACAAAAAGATAGCAGTTTTTAATTATTCTCAATACTTTATGTTTAATTCTTGTCGCAAACGATACAGAATTGTATTTTGGTCAACTTGAGAGAGAATTTCTTGAATGACGCTGCTAGCGCCTAATTGTCCCCAAGTACAGCCTTTTTCGAGATAGACTTGGGCAGCTTTGCCAACGGAATATGCGCCATAACCGGCGATACCAGCTTGAGCGATCGCACTGCTAGCAAAAGCAGTAATATTGCTGGGATTATCACCACTGGCGATTGCAGCCGTACTCTTACCTAAACCCAAAAGCAAACTACTACCTAGTTCTCCAAGTAGCAAGCCGCCAGAACTGAATAAAATCGTTTTTAAAATTTTCGCGGCTTCATAGCTAGTCATCGGCAAACCATACAATCTAGCGAGAGCGCGAATTAAAGCTAAATCAGCAACAGTTCCGCCAAGGATATCTAAAAAGGCGATGGGATTGAGCATTACTGCCAAAGCTTTGTATTTGGTAAATTGCCAAATAATTTCTTCGGCTTCCTTTTCGCGTAAATCGATAGTTTTTTGGGCGATCGCGGCTTCTGCATCCCGTGCTTGGATCAGTGCATTTAAAGCCAGAAGCGATCGCCCTTCCCGATTCAGAATATTTAGAATTATCTCTTTGAGTTCGTCTACTTGTGGTGGTGGTGTTTCCCATTCATAAGTGACACGCCCATCAGGCCATTCAACCCGCACTTCCATCGCTGCTGGTTCTGCTGCCACCATGACAATTTCATCAGGTAGTAGAGGCTTTGCTTCAGGATGCCCTGCACCCAGTTGTTGTAAATTTTGGTAAATTGCTCCTTGGTCTGTATCTGGGTAAAGGTCTATTTTGTTAAACACTAAAATCAGGGGTTTTTGCGATCGCCTTAATTGCAGCAGCGCTTGATACTCAGTACGAGTGATATCACCAGACACGACAAACAAAATTAAATCCGCCTGATGTACTACTTCTCGTGCCATATCCGCCCGTGACTCCCCCTCAATTTCGTCTAATCCAGGGGTATCAATTAACTCTACTAGCACCTTATCACTAGGCTGCCAGCGCACGGAACGGGGCCATTGGGTGACACCATTCAGGGGCCCAGTTTGCAAAATCTTGTCTCCCAACAAGGCATTTAGAACTGCTGACTTTCCCCGACTTACCAAACCAAAGACAGCAATTCTAATGACGTTTGAATCTAGCTTGTTGAGTGTGGCATTCAAAGCTTCCAATTCTGGTTTCATCAAACCTACTAATTCTGGGTTAGATGAAAGCTGTCCTGACTTGCGAAGATATCCATACCAAGAAAGCGCTTGTCTGAGACTGGCGCGGGCACGATTTAAGTGAGTTTCTTGCAGATTACGATAAACCGACATAATATCAACGCTTCAGCCTTCACTCTTTCTAAAATGCTCATCCAATGCTCAAAACACTTACTTTCAGCATTCGATTGTGAATAATAGGTATGAATTCGTACTCATTAACCATGCTTAACTAATGCTCCTTTTTCAACCCGATTATCAGGAGAAGAAAAGTTAAACATACCTCTCTATCTTATATCCCTAAGTTCTTGGACTAATAATCTATATATAAGACATAAAAAGTCTCTAAGTTTATGAGGTCAGAGATTAGGTATTTTATAAATCTTAAGAAAGATGTGACTAATGGATAGCTGCAAAGAGAGACTAAGGTCAAAATCTACACTTACATCGGAGGCACATTGGCTTCGACTTTGTTCAGTTTTAGTCGGCTTTGAAATATTCTTATGTAACTTTCTTCTCTACAAGAGGCTGCCGCAACATCATCTTAAGCCTAGCTTGCTTCCTTGTAAGGGTACAATTTTAAAATTTTAATTTTGAATTGTGAATCTGGGTATCCTAAGAAAGACAAGGTTAGATGATATAGACGAAGGAACAAAGTTTATAACTTATCTATGAGTAAAGAAAAAACTATAATTTCTACTACAAAAACTGATTGAACAATTAGCCAACTCATTCTATAAAAAGAAGAGTGCTGAGTTACGTCAATCATGAAGGTAAAAGCTCGTCTACACCCTCATACCAATTTTGCGATGCCTGCGCTAAATGCTCGCCTACGCAGATGGTGAGAACTTTGATTGAGCAAGTTTTTCCATAAGTGTAGCCTGAAATTCTGGACTTATAGAAGCAGTCTTTTTCAGACTAAAACATAAATAAGACATAAATATTAATTATATGAGAAATTTGAGGAACAGCCATGCAAGGAAATGAGCGGGAAAAAATACGCCATCTGTTGGTCATCCAAGACCTAGAAGGGCGGCGAACTGTCCCCTTGCGAGAGACTACTTATTCTCTGGGGCGGCATCCTGCAAACACTATTGTCTTGGCTTCCCGGTCAGTATCAATGCAACATGCAATTTTATTGCGAGTCACTGTTCCAGAAACTGACCAATACGGCTTCCAGATTATTGATGGTAACTATAAAGGTAAAGGAAGTACTAATGGCTTATTTGTAAATGGCACTAAATGCTTTTCTCATAATCTTAGGCATGGAGATGTCATTGCTTTTGGCAGTAATAAAGCTCAGGCTAAATATTATGCTATTTCCAACATTTCCGAACAAGCATTTTCTGAATCTTTTGATGTTGAAGACTTATCTGGTTTTTTATCAGAGCAAGCCAGTCCTGCCAATCCGTTTCAAACCTTAGCGATCGATCCCAGTTTTGAAGCAGCTAGTGAGTCTGCTCTAGCTCGCCTAGCATCCTTTCCTGAACTCATTCCCAATCCAATTATTGAGATGGATTTCGAGGGAAGAATTACCTATCTCAATCCAGCCGCAGCGATCAAGTTTCCCAATCTTAGGGAAATTGGGACAGAACACCCAATTTTAACGGGACTGTTGATTGGAGTCAAAAATCTCGAAAACAATTCTTTTGTGCGTGAGGTGGAAGTAGGTACAGAAGTTTTTGAACAATCCGTACTCTATCTTCCTGAAAGTGATTTAATTAGAACTTTTATTATTAGAGATATTACAGAGCAAAAGCAAGCTACAGCCGAACTGCGCCAGCGCGATCGCTTGCTACAAGCAGTTGCAGAAGCTGCCAATTATTTGCTAGGAGAAATGAATTACGAAACTGGTATCGATCTAGCTCTAGCTGTAGTGGGTGAAGCTGCCAAGGCAGATCGTGCCTATCTCTTTCAGAACCATCTCCATCCTGTTACAGAGGAAATGGCAGTCAGCCTACGGTTTGAATGGACACAATCTGGGATTGAATCTACCCATCACCATTGGCAGAATCAGCTTTATCAAGCTCCTGAATTAGCCCGTTGGTACACAGTTCTCTCTAGCGGCCAGTCGATTAGCGGCATCACTCAAAAATTTCCTGTCGCCGAACAAGAATTCTTGATTCGAGATGGCATTAAATCCCTTCTTTTGGTACCTCTTCGCTTGGATAATGATTTCTGGGGGTATCTTGGCTTGGCAGACTGCACCTTTGAACGTCATTGGTCAAAGCATGAAGAATCTACTCTTTTGACCATGGCCGCCAGTATTATTGGTGCGCGGCAGCGTCAGCAAGTAGAAGAAAAGATTCGCTATCAAGCCCTCCATGACTTGCTGACAGGGTTGCCCAATCGTCTACTATTTAATGAGCTGCTCAGTAAAACTCTGCCCAACGCCACTCGCAATGGCGAAAGTTTAGCTGTGATTTTCCTCGATTTGGATCGCTTCAAGGTTATTAATGATACTCTGGGTCACACTCTGGGAGACCAATTATTACAAAGCGTCTCTCAAAGATTAAAAGACTCACTCAGAGGTGGAGACACTGTAGCCCGTTGGGGAGGCGATGAATTTACTATTTTACTCCCACGAATCAATGATATTGAAGAGGTAACTTTGGTGGCGCAGAGAATATTACAAGCCTTAGAGGATGCTTTTCATCTCCAAGAGCATGAACTTTATGTAACTGCTAGCCTCGGTATTGCCTTACTTGATAGCAACAGCCCTGACACCGAAACACTAATTCAGCACGCAGATGCTGCTCTGTACTATGCCAAGGACAAAGGGCGGAATAACTACCAATTTTATAGTGTTTCTCTGAGTGCTAAAAATCCTGAACTCTTGACTTTAGAAAAGAGCTTGCGCTATGCCCTAGAACGCAATGAATTTAAGCTTTACTATCAGCCTCGTGTGAACATTGCCACAGGAGAAATTACTAGTATGGAGGCTCTGTTGCGTTGGCAGCACCCAGAGATGGGATTGGTTGCTCCCAGTGTATTCATTCCCTTGGTCGAAGAAAGTGGATTAATTGTCCCCATCGGCGAATGGACTCTACAGACGGCCTGTAGCCAAAATAAAGCATGGCAAGATGCTGGATTGCCACCGATTAAGATCGCTGTCAATCTTTCTCTGAAGCAATTCCGCCAACCCAAATTGGTAGAGACTATAGCTAAGGTTTTAGAACAAACGGGTCTGGAGCCGCAATTTTTAGAATTAGAAATTATGGAAACCACAGCGATTGAGGACTTGGGTTTTACTAGAAGGGTCTTAGAGGAGCTACAGCAGATGGGTGTTTATATCTCCATCGATGACTTTGGTACAGGTCATTCCTCGCTCTCGCGCCTACAGCTTTTGCCACTCCACAATCTGAAAATAGATAAATCTTTCATTCAATATTTGACGCAGGATGCCAAAGTAGCTCATATTATCCAGGCCATAGTTACCTTGGGACACAGTTTAGGATTAAAGTTAACAGCCGAAGGGGTAGAAAAGGAAGAGGAATTGGAATTCTTGAAATCTATCAACTGCGAGGAGGTACAGGGCTTTTTATTCTACCGCCCACTTACTGAACAGAAAGCAACAGAAGTCCTCGAAAGTAAACGACCAACGATCTAGTACGAGGGAAAACTGTTTGTACCAGTGAGGATACAATAAAATTCATCGTCCTGCTGCCGACCTTTTTCGTCTTATGCTACCAGTCATATATTCCGACGAATTTTTAGATCACAAGACTGGAAAATACCATCCCGAAAAACCAGAACGTTTAAGTGCGATCGCAAATGCTCTAAAAGCAGCTACATTCGCCGATCAAATCACCTGGCACTTGCCTACACCAGCATCTGAGCAACCATCGCTGATGTCCTCGTTGGTTAAAGCACATAGCCCAGCCTACATCAAAAAACTGTGGCAAATCGCTTCTAGTGGCGGCGGCCCTTTGGATGGAGATACTCCAGTTTCTCCACGCAGTTATGATGTGGCATTGTTGGCAGTCAGTGCATGGTTGGATGGAGTTGAGGTTGTGTTAGGGTCGGCTAATCCTGCTTTTGTACTAGCGCGTCCCCCAGGACATCATGCTGAAAGTGATGCAGGGATGGGCTTTTGTCTATTTTCTAATGCCGCGATCGCCGCTTTATTTGCTTTAGAACAACCTGGAATTAACCGCGTTGCCATCCTTGATTGGGATGTACATCATGGTAATGGTACTCAGGCGATCGTGGAAACGGAAGCACGCATCGCCTATTGTTCTCTACATCAGTACCCATGCTATCCCGGTACGGGAAGATCGACAGAACGAGGTTTTCACAATAACGTATTAAATTTACCAGTACCCCCTGGTAGTGATATTGCCATATATCAGCAACTATTTGAAAAACAGGTAGTACCATTTTTAGCTAACTTCCAGCCAGATTTACTAATTGTGAGTGCTGGTTACGATGCCAATGCAGAAGATCCTTTAGCAAGTATCAATTTGCAACCAGAAGACTACGCTTTATTTACTGATTATTGTTTGGGGCTAACTCGTAAAATTCTGTTTGGCTTAGAAGGTGGTTACGACTTTGATACTCTTTCTCAATCAGTTGTAGCAACGATTGAACGCTGTTTACTTTAAGCTTGTCTTGTTTATCCCAATTTCACGAAATACTGATATATACCGACGATCGCAGTTACCGAGGATAATAACCTAAATTCTTTGCAAAAATTTGGGAACACTGTATACTGACGCGGTTATAGCTGACATACAGTTATGAAAATTTCTCACAAACTGGTTGCAAGCTTTGTTGGTGTTTCCTTATTAAGGATTGTAGTTGGTGCGGTTGCGATCGCCAACGATGGTTGTGTGATACCTGAAACAGTGCGATCGCGCATTTTCGATCCTTTTTTCACCACGACACCTATCGGCAAAGGTACTGGTATGGGCTTATCCATCAGCTACAAAATAGTCATAGAAAAAAATCGTGGCAAGATATGGTGTGATTCCACCTAGTGCGTGTCATTAGTTGAAGCAGATCGCGGTGGGAGCAAGGGAAATTGCAGCGAGAAAGTTGTTTTGCCCAATCCCACTTACCCTGAGCGAACGCGAGTGCATCTCGTAGAGAAGAAGGGATGCCCCATTCCCCATTCCCTTTTTTATAAACTTCATAGAATCTTCAGAAAGAAAAATTTTCAGCGGGGTTCTGAAAGAGCTAAAGTTTTGTTAAGATGCAATTGCTAGCAGTTTCTCAGCGAAATTCACCTATCGGGGTGTGGAGAAATAAAAAGCACAAGCAGCACAAATTCCAAAAGGTGAAGCAATGACCACCTATATTTTTTTCGACGAAGCCCTACGAATGCTGACCAACGCCTATTTGATCTCAGTAGTACTGTTAATGGCAGCTTCTGGTATAGGTCTGGCGGTAATTGAGACAATAGAAAAGACAGGAGAACGCTAAGTTTACGAATGGCAATGTAGTTCCTGCCAAAAACCTTGGGATACAAGTGTTCGCCGTGAATCAATCCTGGGAACACTAAAGGATGAAAGTCTTATAGCGTTATAGTTTTACCTGTAAATCTACCAAACATACAGGTAACGGTAACGCTATTGGGACTCTAACCAAGGAGCTACTACAATGGGTCTATTCGACGCTGTGTTGGGTACAGATAGCCAAACCCAAGCAGCACTCAATCCAGCGGAAGCTTTTGCTGTCATTATATTGACGGCAACTGCTTCAGACGGTTATCTTTCTGTTGAGCAAGCAAATTCTATCATTTCTGTGCTGTCTCGGACAAAACTTTTTAAAAGTTATCCCAATGAAATGATGAACAGGCTGTTTGACAAAATTTTGGGCATTCTTCAAGGCGATGG
Organism: Nostoc sp.; assembly: GCF_036917375.1. Classification (GTDB taxonomy): domain Bacteria; phylum Cyanobacteriota; class Cyanobacteriia; order Cyanobacteriales; family Nostocaceae; genus Nostoc. The sequence goes on along the minus strand of NZ_JBALDN010000028.1, from coordinate 101,013 downwards.
CTTTAATGCTTTGTTTAATGCAGCCAAAGATTCTCTATCTCAAGAGTTGCGGGAAGCAGCCTTTGCAGTAGCCACCGATTTAGTCCTAGCTGAAGGTATTATACCTGAAGAAGAAAAAAACTTCTTAAATGATTTATATCAAGCTTTAGGGGTTTCGAGTGAGATAGCAATACAAATTGTAGAAGTAATCTTGATTAAAAATCGTGCATAGGGCGATCGAACATAACTTGTTATGCCCATTGTCCTTACTTGATTAAACTGTATAAGTAGCTTATAAATAAAGCGTGGCACGGAAGTTAAGCTTCTTTGCCACTATTTTTTGCTTTTATGATTTTGAACTTTAAATAAATTATCAATTGCTTATGCGTTGTTCTGCCACCCTAACCCAACTGGTTGAAGTTATTTTGGCCCATTCTGTAAACTTATCTGAAGCTGCTTTAACACAAGTAACTAGCGGTATCCAAACAGATAGCCGTACCTTGAAACCGGGTGAAGTATTTGTCGCTTTCCGAGGCGATAAGTTTGATGGACATGAATTTGTGCCAACTGCGATCGCAAAGGGGGCAATAGCTGCAATCGTAGATTTTGAATACGAAAATCCGGAATTTCCTGTATTGCAGGTAAAAGATACTCTCAAGGCATATCAACAAATTGGCCAATGGTGGCGCGATCGCTTTAATATTCCTGTAATTGGTGTAACCGGTTCGGTGGGTAAAACTACAACTAAAGAATTGATCGCCGCAGTTTTAGGAACAAAGGGACGAGTTCACAAAACTTATGGAAATTACAACAACGAAATCGGTGTTCCGAAAACTCTTTTAGAACTTGGTACAGAACATGACTACGCCGTGATTGAAATGGCGATGCGGGGTAGAGGACAAATTGCCGAACTGACGCAAATAGCGCGGCCAACAATTGGAGTGATTACTAATGTAGGGACGGCGCATATTGAGTTACTCGGTTCCGAAGAAGCGATCGCTGAGGCAAAATGTGAGTTGTTAGCTGAAATGTCTGCTGATAGTGTGGCAATTCTCAACCACGACAATCCTTTATTAATGGCCACGGCAGCGAAATTTTGGCAGGGAGAAGTTTTGACTTACGGCTTTTCTGGTGGGGATATTCAAGGGCAATTAATTGATAACGAGACTGTGGAAGTCGCAGGCATCCAACTACCTTTACCTTTAGCTGGTCGTCATAATGCGACTAATTTCTTGGCAGCTTTAGCGGTGGCAAAGGTTTTAGGGATCGATTGGGCAACCCTCAAATCAGGTGTGAGCGTGGATATGCCCACAGGACGATCGCAGCGATTTACCTTACCCAACGATGTGGTAATCTTAGATGAAACTTATAATGCTGCACCAGAAGCTATGATTGCAGCGTTGCAATTATTGGCAGATACACCCGGAAAGCGGAAAATTGCCGTATTGGGTGCAATGAAAGAATTGGGAGAGCGATCGCAGCAGTTACACCAGCGAGTGGGAGAAACAGTACGTAACTTGAATTTAGATGGCTTGTTGGTTTTGGTAGATGGACAAGATGCCGAAGCGATCGCTCTTAGTGCCGAGGGTATTGCATCGGAGTGTTTTGCAACTCATGCCGAGTTGGTGGCTAGGTTGAAGACATTTGTGCAAGCAGGCGATCGTTTATTGTTCAAAGCTGCCCATTCTGTGGGACTAGATCGGGTAGTCAATCAATTACGTGCAGAATTTCCCAAATGATACCACTAGAAACCCAACGTCTCATACTACGAGACTTTGTAGAATCAGATTGGCCAGGGGTTCATCAATACGCTAGCGATCGTGAAGTTGTGCGTTATTTGACCTTTGGCCCGAATAGCGAAGAAGATACCAAAAACTTTTTGCAAAGAGAGATTTTATTACAAGGGGAAGAACCACGTCAGCATTTTGCCTTAGCGGTGACTTTGAAACCCCGAAAGCAATTAATTGGTATCTGTCGCATATCTGTTCAGGATGCTGACAACAAAATAGGCTCTATTGGATACTCTTTCACTAAGGAATTTTGGGGACAAGGATATGCAACTGAAGCTGTAAAAGCAGTTGTATCATTTGGTTTTCAGGAGTTAGGCTTACATCGCATCTTTGCCACTTGTCACCCAGAAAACATTGCCTCAGCAAGAGTTATGCAAAAAATCGGAATGCAGCAGGAAGGGTATTTGCGAGAACACCATTGGATTAAGGGAGAATGGCGAGACTCTTGGCTATATGCCATCCTTGAGCATGAATGGAGAGGTCTAAAATATCACCTATAGACTTCAGTTGGAAAGACTAGGACTGTTACTGTAGCGTCTTTGAAAAAGAATTGCTGCCAAATTAGTCACTAAACAAGTAATTGCTAGCCACAGCAAGATATAAGTAGGAGCCATTACCACGCCAATCTGGAACCAAGTATATACATGCAGTATCATTACAGAAGCGAAAAAACTGGCAATTCCAGCAGATTGCCACACTTGATGCGATGGGCGGCGTAACGCCACCAGGCTCATCGTTAAAATTGTGACAAGCAAGTTCGCGGGTACAAGAAATGCACAAATACTTATGCAGTTGCCACGAGAGAACTCAGCTAAGGTATTAAAATCGAGCATTAATTTTGTTGGGATAGATGTTGGCTTTTTAAGAATTTAATTTATTTTAAAATAAAGAAATATATATTAAGCTATGAGTGAGTAATCACATTGCAAATATAACATAATTTAAACTATTGAGTTGCCTTTTGATACTACCAATAGTTAGTTAATTATAAAGATTTTAAATAAGTAGGGTGGATATTTTCCACCCTAGCTGAATTAACCTGGTAAAATTACCGTATCGATAACGTGTACCACACCATTATCAGCTTCGATATCTGCTGCTAAGACTGTGGCATTTTTAACTTCAAAACCATCGGAAGAATGAATTTTAATGGGTGAACCTTCCACAGAATTAACCGTACCGAGTTGTGCTAAATCAGCCTTTAGCAGCTTTCCTGAAACGACATGATACTTTAAAATCCGCGTTAGCTGGGGAATGTTTTGTAACAGAGTTTGGATAGTTCCCGCTGGTAACTTGGCAAAAGCATCATCATTTGGTGCAAAGACAGTGAACGGGCCAGGACTTTTTAATGTTTCTACTAAACCAGCAGCTTGTACTGCCGCCACCAGTGTTTTAAAGGACTCAGACGTAACTGCAATATCAACAATATCAGCCATATATCTTACCTAAATCTCTGCAAAAGATTTTAAAGGATAATAAACCTCTTTTAAGTTTTATTAAACAAAATAAATTTAAAGTCAGGCGCTGAATAAACTACACCTAGATGCTTACTCCCGTCAGACATCGCTTTATGATGTTTCTAGGAAAATTCCGTTATATAAAGAAATGTCCGATCGCACGTATGCCATTCTGGGAACTGGAGCATTAGGTGGATTCTATGGTGCCAGACTGCAAAAAGCTGGGTTGGATGTCCACTTTTTGCTTAAGAGTGATTACGAACAGGTAAAGAAATATGGTTTAGTGGTAGAGTCCAAAGACGGTGACTTTACCCTTCCTGAAGTCCACGCCTACAATGACGTAGAAAAGATGCCACAATGCGATGTGGTGGTGGTGGCACTGAAGACGACGCAAAATTATTTACTACCAAAGATGTTGCCACCTGTAGTTAAAAATAATGGGGTGGTGTTGGTATTACAGAATGGACTTGGTGTAGAAGAGGAAGTCGCTGAAATTATTGGTAATGTCACGGTTATCGGTGGATTGTGCTTTTTGTGTTCTAACAAAGTTGGGCCAGGGCATATACACCATTTAGACTATGGGCAAATTACCTTCAGTGAATATACCCCTAACTATCAGCCTAGTGGGATAACTGAGAGGATGCAGCAAATTGCTGATGACTTTGAAAGCGCTGGTATCTCAATTGAATTAGCCGAAGATTTACTACTAGCACGCTGGAAAAAGTTGGTGTGGAATATCCCCTACAATGGGCTTTCTGTGATTCTCAACGCTAGAACTGATGAATTAATGACGTATGAGTACACCCGCGAGTTAGTCGAACAACTGATGTATGAAGTAGCGGCGGGGGCAAAAAGTTATGGGCGGATTATTAGCGATCGCTTCATTCAAACAATGCTCGATTATACTGTCAAAATGACGCCTTACCGTCCTAGTATGAAAATTGACTACGACGAACATCGCCCGTTGGAAGTAGAAGCAATTTTTGGCAACCCATTACGGAAAGCCCAAGCAGTAAGTGTGAATTTAGTGCAAATTAGCTGTTTATACCACCAGTTGAAGTTTTTAGATGCGAGGGGAAAGTTAGGGGAATGAGGAAGACAAGAAATTCTTAGAGGAGCAATATTGACAAATTTTACTAGTTATATACCTATTGGCAAGAAAACTGTAGAGATTTGTTAAAGAAAAAGAGTTAAAAGATTTAGTCGCTAATTGATTTTAACTGACGATTTTCCGGCTAATAGCCTTTCCAATCTCCATCAGTCTCTGTTCTTCTTCGGGAGTAAATTCGTAGGTAATGGGCTTGGCAATGCCCAAGGTACCATACAGTTGGCCATTTAGCATCAGCGGCACTGCGATGGAACCTTCTACCTTGGTTTCTTTTGCCGAGGGTCTAGACACCCCCGATTCGTCGGTTTGCAGGTTGCAAATCTGTACGGGTTGCTTGCGTTCGGCGGCTACACCGGCCATCCCTTTACCAATGGGAATTACTGTCATTTTAGGCAACAGGAATTCTGGAATACCTTGGTAAGCTTTTAAGTGCAATAAATGGCTGTCCCGATCTATAGTGTGAATCGTACCTGTAGAGCAGTCGAAAGCGCCCAGGATTTCGGCTAGTAGTCTGTTCCAGTCGATGACAGATATTTCATCAGCCAGAGTATCAAAAATGGGTTTGGTATCTGAAATCATAATGCTAAAAAATAAAGTTCGATCGAAAACGCAGAAAGTAATTAGGAGAATTCATTTAGTAAAACCAATCTCCCTTTTCCACATTCCGTAAAAATCAGGGGAATTTTTGGGGCGATCGCACCTGGGAAGGTCTGTTGTCTCCATAATTAATATAGAGACGTGTAACTAGAGGTTTTATGTCCCTAACCCTTGAAGACTTGGAAAAAATGCAGCAACAGTACCCTGACTTTCGTATGGAACTGGTCAAGGGTAATATTATTGTTTCGAGTCCATCAGGATACGAATCAGATGAAGTCGCAGCTGCCATTATTACCGAGTTACGTAACTGGGTTAGACCGCGCAAACTGGGACGAACAGCAGCTTCTAGCGCCGGTTTTAGATTGCCTAATTCCGATTTGCGCGCACCGGACGCTTCATTTGTTTTAGCCGAACGCTTGCGTCGCAGTCCGAAGTCTTTTGCTCAATTAGCTCCCGATTTGACTGTAGAGGTAAAGTCCCCTAGCGATAATTTAGAGGATCTGAAAGCCAAAATTCAAGAATTTTTGAGTTTGGGAACTAAGGTAGGAATTTTGCTCAATCCAGATGAGCGGATTGTTGAAGTTTACAACTTTGGACAAGAAGCAATAATACTTCGTGATGGCGATATTTTAACAGTTCCCGAACTGCTCCCAGGATGGGAAGTACCAATTGCAGATTTATGGCCTCCAGAGTTTGACTAGGATAGCGATAAAAGACCCTACAGACTTAAATGGATGGAATTAGAAGTTTATGCGATCGCTTTTAGTACAGATAGCAAAACTTTGATTAGTGGCAATAAGGATAAAATTATCAATATTTTGGCAACTACTATAGTGATTTAGTCTCTCATCAACTGAGGGACGGTAGAATATACCTAATTTTCGTAGCTTCAAAAGCCAAACTATGACGATGCATTCCACACTCCAACGTGCATTTACTAACCGCCGCGTTCTCAAAGTGATTAGCGGTTTAAATAACTTCGACGCCGCTAGCGTCGCTGCTACAGTCAAAGCTGCTGAATTTGGCAGTGCTACTTTTGTCGATATTGCCGCCGATCCAGCTTTAGTCAAACTAGCTAAAAGTTTGACAAATTTACCAATTTGTGTATCAGCAGTAGAACCAGAGAAATTTGTGCAAGCTGTGGCAGCTGGTGCTGATTTAATTGAAATCGGAAATTTCGATTCCTTCTATGCTCAAGGACGCCGCTTTGAAGCTCCAGAAGTGCTAGCGCTGACTAAGCAAACTCGCGCTCTCCTCCCGGAAATCACTTTATCTGTCACCGTTCCCCACATTTTGGAACTAGATCGACAGGTACAGTTAGCAGAAGAACTGGTGAAAGCTGGAGCGGACATTATCCAAACCGAAGGCGGTACTAGCAGTAACCCAGTTCACCCCGGAACTCTAGGATTAATTGAAAAAGCTGCTCCCACCTTGGCAGCAGCTTTTGAGATTTCCCGTGTAGTTTCAGTGCCAGTATTATGTGCTTCCGGCATTTCTAACGTTACCGCACCATTAGCGATCGCGGCTGGTGCTGCTGGTGTTGGTGTTGGTTCCGCCATAAATCAACTCAATAGCGAAGTCGCGATGATTGCCGCCGTGCGTGGCTTGGTAGAAGCCTTAGCAACTGCAAGAGTGTTGACTGAGAAGTAGGGCATTAGGCATGGGGCGTGGGGCATTAGTTATTAATTATTCATTATTCTCCCCTGCTCCCCTGCCCCTCTGCTCCCTCTGCCTCCACTCCCTCACCCCAAACAATCCTTCAACGCATAAATCACCTGGTCTTGCTGCTGTTGTGTCAGTTCTGGGAACATAGGCAAGGATATGACCTCATGGCAAGCTTGCTCTGCTATTGGTAAATCCCCAGTTTCATAGCCCAGACTTTGATAAACTGGCTGCAAGTGTAAAGGGTAGGGGTAGTAAATCATTGAACTCACGCCCTGTTCTTGCAATTGACTACGCACCCAATCTCGATATTTGGCGCTAGAACCATTTCGCCCTTCGCCAGATATGCGAATAGTGTATTGATTCCATACCCCGATACCCCCAGGTAATTCTTGGGGCGGGACAATCCCCGGAACTTGGCTAAGAAATTGGTAGTAATAATTGGCGATATCTCGTCTTCGAGAATTCCAAATATCTAAATAACGCAGCTTAATCTGCAAAATGGCTGCTTGGAGAGCATCTAATCGACTATTTACACCTATTTCCTCATGTAAATATCGAATCTTACTACCATGATCTCGTAGGATTCGCAATTTAGTGGCGATCGCAGGGTCATTAGTCGTTATTGCTCCACCATCGCCGCAACCACCAAGATTTTTGGTAGGGTAGAAACTAAAGCAACCAATATGTCCAATACTTCCGACTTTTTCACCAGCCCAAATCGCTCCTGTAGACTGAGCGCAATCTTCAATTATCGACAAATTGTGAGACTGAGCGATCGCCATCAATGATGTCATATCCACGGGTTGTCCAAATAGGTGAACCGGGATTATCGCTTTAGTTTTAGATGTAATCGCCGCCGCGACTTGCTCCACATCTAAATTAAACGTAGTCGCGTCAATATCGACGAAAACAGGCTTTGCACCGACGGCGCTAATTACTTCAGATGTCGCAATAAAGGTAAAAGGCGTTGTAATCACTTCATCGCCTGCACCAATGTCCAAGACTCGTAACGCTAAGTAGAGCGCATCAGTACCAGAATTACAAGCCACACATTCAGTAACAGTATTATAAGCGGCAAACTGTTGTTCAAAGCCTTCGACTAAGGGGCCGCCAATATAGCGGCCAGAAGCTAAAACCTCTAAGACGGCTGCACTTACTTCTGCTTCGATGGTGGTGTATTGCTGCTTGATATCAAAGACAGGGATGGGATTTACACTTTGGATCATGAGTTCTCATTTTATCGGGAGATACAAAGGATGCACTTCGACAGTCAATTTTTGCTGATTGAATTGTTAATCAAAGAGGAGCTACTAAAAGACTATCGCCCAAGATACGCATCTATTAGGGTTTTTACTTAAATTGTGGCGCGGGAAACCACTGCACATTTAATTTACAGATAGTAGGCATACTAGGTGTTTGCCATGTTAAGGTCGTACCATTTGGAATTTTGAATTGATGAAAGTGATATATATCAACCAAGATCCAACACATCGGATCAAAGTTCCTTTTGTGTGGACTGCTTTGAGAAGAAAATATTAGGAAATAGAGAACCCATGCAGGATCTGATCGAGCTGGATTTCGTGGATTTAGCTATAGCTGTGGGATTGATGGCGATCGCCATTGGTTTATCTGCCTGGGAAAAATTAGGATTAGAGTTGAACCTAGCCCTTGCTACTGGGAGAACCATCTTACAACTTCTTGTATTGGGATACATTTTAGATTTCATCTTGGCTTTAGACAATCCTTGGGCAGTTTTGGCGCTATTAGCAATAATGCTGACAATTACGGCGATTGTCGCACGAAATCGCATCAGCCAAAAAATTCCTCATGTGTTGCCTTTGGTGTGGGGTGCAATTTTAATTAGTACCGCCGTGACAGTGTTTTACATCAACTTCTTAATCGTTCAACCAGAGAGATGGTACGAACCACAGTATATAATTCCCCTAGCAGGGATAGTCTTAGGTAACGCTACCAATGCAGCTGCGATCGCAGGCGATCGTCTTGTCAGCACCATTAACTCCAGCCATCTCGAAATAGAAACCCATTTAAGTTTAGGTGCAACTCCAGAGCAAGCAGTTAGCCAGTATCGCAAAGACGCCATCAAAGCCGGATTAATTCCTACTCTCAATCAAATGATACTCATAGGTATGGTCGCAATACCAGGAATTACCACCGGACAGTTATTAGCTGGTGTCAAACCTCTAGATGCTGTCTCCTACGAAATTTTGATTATGTTTATGGTTGCTTTTGCTAACTTGTTGACAACAGTTTTAGTCACGAAGGGGTTGTGTCGTCAATTTTTTAATTCCGCCGCGCAGTTGGTGAGATGATGAGTGCTGAGTGCTGAGTGCTGAGTCAAGAGTCAAGAGTCAAGAGTAAGGAATTAATCTACTCCAAAATAAGTATTTCATTTCCTTGTGGGGCGCATAGCAAGCTGTGCGCCTCTACGAAGTCTCTACACAATTTAAGTATAAAAATATTTTGGAAACGCATCTATCCTATGAAGTATTTTATGCAAAGCATAAATAAATATTTATATGGTTATTTAAAAATCATGTGATTTCAGTATTCAAACCTGACGCTGTAAAGCTGAGAACTCAACGTATTGCCGTCTATCGGAGGTAACAGAACCAAAAGAGGAATGTCATCATTAGGAGATGTACCTTTGGGTAGGGATGTCAAGTAGGTGAAATATTTATTAATATTGTTAATAGATAGTAAATGTAAATTCAGCGTCAGGAATCCGAAAAAATTCCTTATGGCAGGTATTTAGCATCAATCACTAGATTGTTTACCAACGGACAGAAGATTATGAAAGATCAAAAACGATCGGACTCTAAAGAATTCGTCGGAAATCTCAAGAATGGGATTTGGCTATTTGGCCTGTCATCCTGGGTATTTGGCATTACCGATCGCAGTATTGCTTCATTTGCAGATGGCTATCTATCTGCTTTGGATTTGACGCAACTATTTACGGCGGCTACATTCTTTGTGGCATGGCTATTTTTGAAACCGACATCCAGAGTGTAAGTTAACCAACTGATTAGTATCCAGTTACTCTTGACGTTAGTCCGATCGAGATTTAGAAAGTTATCTATTTGATGCCATAAGGGGTGTGCGGCAGAATGCATAAATTATTTTGCATAGATCGCAATCAAGGTAATTCGTAAAATCTCCGAGTTACCCTGATTTCGAGTTATTACGGGAGAGAATCAGGATCGATACCAAGTTCGCGTAACTTCTGTGCCAACATTTGGGCACGTTCTTCTGGCGTTAGTAAACGTCGTTCTTGGTCGTTATACCAGTACAGCCACTCTCGCGTGATACCGTGATATATTCCTCGTTCTATGCCAATTCCCAAACCTACCTCTGGTAGCCAAACAGGATTTCCTGACAGCAATTGATACTCGTTATTGACTAATTTATAGACCTCTAAGTGTTGCTTGCGGCGGCGAGTAGGATTATAAACGACATAGTACAAGACTTTAAGCTTTGCGTACTCGTTTTTTTTGGTAGTGTATTCCCCGCGATAAGTCTGAGATACTACTTCCAGTACCAATATAGGAACTTTTTCTTCTTCCCAAATTGCATAACTTAGACGGAGGTTTTCATCAAAAAATCGCTCGACTCCCAGGCTTAAAAATCCATCTGGCACGATTGCTGGTAGATTGGGGTCATAGTAAACAGCCATATCAGCCCCGAAAAACCAGTCCATTCGATCTGCCCATGCCATCGCCAGTACGGCTTTAAGTAAACTAGGAATTAAGTCTTGTAGTTCATTATCCACAGGGGTATCGTCAGAGTCGGGCAGTTCCTCAGAGGAGGGCAAGCAAGCTAATGGATTGTACTCTAACATGATGGGTTCGGGGATTTTTTCACAATCCAGACTTCTTAAATTGTAGCTAGATTGTATGTTTTCCCTTGTGAAGTCAAAGTTATAGCTCTTTTGATTTTGGTGTATCTAAAAAAATTTTTCTAATTTTCCGGAACTGATTATGCTCACGTGGTAGTCTTTATCATCAGATTAGCGATTTATACTGAAACTCTATAACGAACCTTCGGGGAATATAACCCCATTACGGATTAAAAGCCCGGTCATCAAGACCGGGCTTTTGCCATTAACTCCTAACTCTTGTAAAGACGCGATTCACGCGTCTCTACTCCTAACTACTCATTAAATTAGGCAAACGCTGCGGTTGTCACATCGTTGTTCGACAGAATTTCTTGCAACTCTTCAGCGTCTACTGTTTCTTTATCAACCAGCATTTGCGCTAGCTGATCTAGAATGTGGCGATTGCCCACTAACACTTCTTTCGCACGTGTATAGGCTACATCTACAAGTTTGCGGACTTCTTCATCAATGGCAGCAGCGGTTTCTTCCGAAAAATCGCGCTCTGACATGATATCCCGTCCGAGGAACATGTTACCTTGTTGACGACCAAGGGCAACAGGGCCTAAGCGATCGCTCATCCCAAATCGGGTAATCATCTGACGCGCAACCCGTGCTACTTGCTGCAAGTCATTAGAAGCACCAGTGGTAACTTCTTCTTCACCAAAGATTAATTCTTCAGCAATCCGACCACCCAAAGCCACAGCCATCTGATTTTCCAGATAAGCGCGGCTGTACAAACCAGTGTCCATCCGGTCTTCGCTGGGGGTAAACCAAGTTAAACCACCTGCGCGACCGCGAGGGATGATGCTAATTTTTTGTACTGGGTCATAGTCGGGCATTAAAGCACCAACTAAAGCGTGACCAGCTTCGTGATAAGCTACCAAAGTTTTGCGCTTCTCGCTCATTACCCGGTCTTTCTTCTCTGGCCCAGCTAATACACGGTCGATCGCGTCGTTGATTTCATCCATTGAAATTTCAGTCAAATTCCGGCGTGCTGCCAGAATTGCGGCTTCATTCAACAGGTTGGATAAATCTGCGCCAGTAAATCCAGGGGTACGACGGGCGATTTTATCCAAATCCACATCTTTCGCCAAGGTTTTGCCACGGGCGTGTACCTTGAGAATTTCGCTACGTCCGGCGTAGTCGGGACGGTCAACCACAACTTGACGGTCAAAGCGACCAGGACGCAACAGTGCTGCATCTAGAACATCAGGACGGTTGGTAGCGGCAATAATGATGATACCTGTGTTACCTTCAAAGCCGTCCATTTCGGTGAGCAACTGGTTGAGGGTTTGTTCCCGCTCATCGTTACCACCACCTAAACCGGCACCCCGTTGACGACCTACGGCGTCAATTTCATCGATGAAGACGATACAAGGAGCATTGGTTTTAGCTTGTTCAAACAAATCGCGGACGCGGGATGCACCCACACCGACGAACATTTCCACAAATTCCGAACCGGAGATTGAGAAGAAGGGTACACCTGCTTCACCAGCTACGGCACGAGCTAGGAGGGTTTTACCTGTACCAGGAGGGCCAACTAACAGCACACCTTTAGGAATTTTTGCACCAACGGCGGTAAAGCGATCGGCGTTTTTCAGGAAGTCTACGACTTCGTTTAATTCCAACTTGGCTTGGTCAATACCAGCGACATCGCCAAATGTCACCTGAGTTTGTGGTTCCATTTGCACTCTGGCTTTAGATTTGCCAAAGTTCATCGCTTGGCTACCTGGGCCACTTTGAGCGCGACGTAGTAAGAAGAATAAGCCAACCAAAAGCAATACAGGGAAAAATAAGCTGCTCAATGCCTTAAACCAAAATCCTTCGTCGGTTTGGGGCAAAACAGAAATATCAACGCCTTTAGAAGTCAGAGTATTAATCAAGTCTGGATCGTTGACTAAGGTAACAATCCGTTTAGCTGGGTCATATTTGGGTGTAACCAGTGCTGTGGAGCGGTCTGCACTCAAACTGACTTTTTCTACTCTGCCTTGCTGAACTTCTTGAATAAAGCGACTGTATCGCCATGTCTCTCTGCTTTGGGGTTGTTTGTCAAAAAATGCTGTTCCCAGCGCAATTACGACAATAAACAGCAGCGCGTACAGCCCTGCATTTCTCCATCTTTTATTCACTAAGGTCTATCCTCCGGTATTTTTCGCGCAATCGCCTAGCTTCTCTGCTCGGAAAGGTGATTATTAAGAATTATGTTAACTTATCTTAAGATATAACAAATTTGGCGTGGCTGTCATGCTAAAAAAAGCTCCCTCATTAGCTGAAAACTATCATGGTAGGGATTACATTGTAGCGACCCTGAAGGCAGATGAACTGTATGAATGGGAATAATTTCCACCACACTATTAGTGTAGGCGATCGCTTCAAATCTCTGGACTAACTCGGCACTCCAAGTTTCTTCTCGTGCTGGCTGGTGGTGGTTTTGCAACCAGTTTACAAGTTGCGATCGCACTATTCCCGGCAAAATTCCGGCCTTCATTGGCGGCGTGTACCAACTGCGATCGCACCATCCCCAAAGGTTGCCTGTACTGGTTTCTAGCCAATTTCCTTGAGCATCGACTAATATTGCTTCTTGAGCATCTGAGCTAGTTTTTGCCAACCAAGCACTCAAATAATTTCCAGTTTTATGAGAGGGGAGAGAGCGAGAAAATTCTGAATTGGCAACAGCGCATAAAATACCATTCTTTTGTTTTTCTGTCAAATTTTGTGGTAATGATCTACCAGTTATCCATTCCCGTCCATCGGGAAAAAGGGTAATCCTGAGAACGGGAAAGTGTGCGAGAAGAATTTGAGCGCCTTGACGCAGACGGTTCCAATCGGGTTGCTGCCAACCAAAAGTTTGTAGTGAGAAGAGTAAGCGATCGCAATGTGCTTGCCAATTAGTTAAATTACTATCTAGGGAGTTCTCATAAACGCGCAATGTTGTAAAAACAGTTGCCCCATAAAGTAAACCCGGATCGTTAATGTTTAATTCTAGAGTTTGAGAGTGAATTAATTTACCGTCATACCAAAAAATATTATTTGTCACAATCAAATTGCTTATTGCTACAACTCCATTGAAAAGTGATGACTTGTAATGTTCATACGCTGCATGAGATAAAATCTGTGGGCTGCAAATCGTTGAACGCCAGAATCAAGACTCAGGTGTTTACACCCATGATTTCTGGCATATTCAATTAGCCACTGAAATAACTGTTGGCCATAGCTGTGTGACCGTTTCAACTCATCAACAACTAAATCATCAATATATAAAAATTTTCCCAATGCTAGACAATTAGCAATGCGAAATCCCGCTACTGCTACAGCTTGCTTTTCTACCTCCAAGAATGCAAGTTGATATCCTTCTTTGATTTGATATCGAACTTGTTCTACAAACTTAGTCTGTTCAAGGTGAGGGCGCAACTGAGAAATAACAGGAAAACACCCTAATATTTGAAAGTCAGATTCTGCCAATTGTATTGACATGGGTATTACCTTACTCAATCATGTATGAGGAAATTGAAATTAATTGAGTGAATATAATCTTCGATTACACTTGCAATAATTTAATCTTTAGGTGGAAATATAATTTTATTCGTACCTTCAGGAGTTGTAACTATTTTTCCTCCCAAAGCTTCGATTTCTCTAATTGCGCGTTTCTGAGTTCTTTCATCAGCATGATTATTTAAAACCATTGCCCATGTAGAAATTTGAGCATATTTACTGTTAGGATTTCGACTCAGAAATTCAGCAGTTCTTTGGGAAGTATTAGTTATAAGCTGACTCTCTGCATCTGAAAATTTACTTGCCCAGTTTGCCGCCGTTGCAAAAGACTGTTGGGCAGCTTTTGCATTGCCTAAAAATAATAACTCATCAACTCCTTTATAACGCCAAACATAATAAGATTTTTTGGGAACTGAGGGAGATATTGATTTTAAGCCTTTCTCTGCTAGTGCGATCGCACGTTCTGGCATACCAGCATATAATGAAGTACTGATCGAAAGACTGTGATACGCTGCTAAAAATCGCGGGTCACGTTCTAGAATAACTTCAAAATATTCTGGACTTAAACTGTAACCTGTTTTATCCCGAATTTCATCATCTCCAAAATATTGGAGAAAATTGAGATATACCAAATCTGCAATAAAGTTATCATAACCAAAACTAGGCGTTTTTTTAAGAAAATTCAGACGGATATTTTCAGCTTTTATTTCTTTTTTTAAACTTTCTAAAGAGGCAGATTGTTTTCTATTTATTAGTTTTTGCAATTGGGGCAATTGAATCAACCCAACTCCTAATATACACATAGAAATTATAAAAGGTGTAGCAAAAGCTTGACGAGATAACAACATATTTTCCTTGGCTTTGCGATCGCAGTCATATCATTGTATACATAGTGGTATACGAAAAGTCAGGTCTACTTGTGCGTCTAAGCTTTGCTACGTAAGATAAAAAAGTTGACTTAAATAAATTAATTTTATTATTTAGTGCTTATTAATACCTTAAGCTTATCTTGGCTTTGAGATATGCTTAGATATTCTTTGTATAAAAGCAATATCTAATTTATAGCGAGTGCAAGGAAACGCCCAAAAACTAATTAAAAAATTAATTCAGAATCAAGCTACTTAGGACAATGGGGAAACCCTACAGTAGTGCTGGAATCACTAGAACGCAGTTCTTCTAAAATCTAAAATGGCATTATTCTTTTTCTAGAATAAATTTGGATCTTCAAAAGCATAACTTTTTTTAGTAAAAATTTCTTAGAATATTAAGTTTTTTTGACTTTAATTACTTTTTTTTAGTAAAACCCTGAAAACTTTTGACATAACCTATAGTTGTGTCTTGTTTATATTTAAATCTGTTTGTAACCTCAAAAACATCATGGTGAATAATACTTTTAATCAAAACACAGAAACTAATGGTCAAGCCATAGACAATTGGGAAAGCAATAGTCAATCTAGCAAACCAAGTAGTGAATTTAAAATCAAAGTTAAGAAGCTGAATAGTAAGGGAGAAGGATTCAATATTGATGAAATTATTGATGCTATTCAAACAGCAATAGTTGAAGTTATCGAGCTAGAAATTACCACTTGGGTTCCAGAATCATCTACCCACTTAGAAGAACTAAAAGGGCAGCAAATTGCTCAAACAGGTAATCGAATACACACTACAATCAATCTAATTGATGGCGATATAACTAATGAAGTTGGTAGTCAATTTATTGGGAGTGGTCCATATACAGAACTTCGCGAATTTCATCTAACTCAAATCAAAGAAAGTCGGGAAATTATGCAAAAAAATATAGAAAGTTTGCATAAGTTGTATGGATTTTTTATAGAAATTATGAAATCTCGTAAAACTTCACAACAATCGCTGTCTCGTCCACAGTAATTATTGATATTAATTAATAGCTAGTAAGCCTAAAATACCTACAGAATAGGAATTTATCCAAACCTGTAGGTTAATTGCTTTAAAGAAATCAAGGAAATTATGACTATGCCTAACAAAATTCAAGAACAAGCCAAAGATTTGCTAGAGAAAGTAGTCTCATCTGTACATGAATTAGTTGATGATATTACAGCTTTAGAAATAAACACAATGGTTGTGGAGCAAATTACTGGCGCAAAGTTTAATGCTTGGCAAGCGTATGAAGAAATTTATTCAATAAATGATAAAGACTACTTTGATGTCAAAGGAATTCCCAACCCAGACGATTTATCAGAACCAGAAAAAACTCAAGCTAAAGAATTACGCAAGCGTTATACAAGTCTATTTTCGCAACTTGAAAGAGAATATTTTTTTATTCTACTTGAAAAAAGTAATGAAAGTAGTGAGCCAGACTCCAGAATAACTCAATATCAAGAACGTCTTAAATATCAGGTGGAACATAAAGCGAATATTCTTCC
Source organism: Nostoc sp. (assembly GCF_036917375.1). Taxonomy (GTDB): domain Bacteria; phylum Cyanobacteriota; class Cyanobacteriia; order Cyanobacteriales; family Nostocaceae; genus Nostoc. The sequence goes on along the minus strand of NZ_JBALDN010000028.1, from coordinate 84,631 downwards.
AACTGACGAGGTATACATAAAGTTAGCTCGGCCAATATTACCTGCTCCCACTCCTGTTACAGATCGAGAAGAAAATAATCTAAAAAGTTTACAGCAAAGGTGGAAAGAGATTGAAGAACTTTTAAATAATGATAAATTTATTCGTACCTTGCGGAAAATGTCTGAGCTAAAAGCGGCACTGAATAGTGGCAATATTACTACCGTAGATATTGATATTATTTATGCTCAAACTGTTATGCAATTAGATGGGGATATTATTAGTCGTTACCATAAAAAGCTATTTCAATTACCTGAAGGAGATAGAGATTTAATCCTCAAAATACATAATGAAGGGGTAGTTGCTGGAGAGAAACAGTGGCGTGGAACACTAAATTTTCTGATTGGTATTGTACAAAATATCGCAAAATTATCCCGACAATGAAAGCTGATAAAACACACACAGATCGTGAGGCTGATGCTCAACTCTCTTTCTTTGTGCAAATACCTCAAGGCACTCCTATTGAGCTTCAAATTAAGGTTGAGTCAGGACAGTATACTTTTTATCTAAATAAGACTATTTTAAAACAAATTGAGGAAGCGCGAGGAATAGGCTGTTCTTTATACATTCCGCCAAAATCACTAGCTTATATTTGGTACTACAACTGTTTTAGCAATCAGATTTGCTTTCATGAGAACACTATGCCATACAAGAAATTAGTAATTACTAAAAAAAACTTTAAAATATTTGACAATACTTTTATAGTAAGTTTTATCAAGTTATTCTGGAGTAAATCATTACAAAAAAAATCAACGTTACAGTATGGACTTACTTTTAATTCTTATTATAGAGAAGATACACCAGATTTATATCTATCGAAAGAACAAGATATTGTTTTACAAAGTAATGTTTTATTTTATGGTGACATAATTCACAAAATAAAGAGTGATTTTATCAAAAATACTGATTGCTTAAATATTGTTTGTTTGCATTATTGGCTTATTGAACAAATACTAAGCTGTCTTCGGACTAAATTAAATTTATTTTCTTGGGAACTAGCTTCGTTATTCCCTGCTACTTTTTTTATATGTAGATTAAACTTAGCATTTTCATTATCAATAGTTGCTGGGTTAGTAACATCTTTTGTATTTGCTACTATTCGCTATTGTCTGGTTAATCAGCTTTCAAAATGGACTTATATTAGTTCTCAATATCGCAATTGGCTGGCGTGGGGACTAACTTGTATCACTTCTAGTGTTTTTCTTTTTACTCCCACAGATTTATTTTTTTTGCTATTGTTGTCAATAAGTGGGCCATTATTACAATGGGTTTTTAGTTTTATTATAGGGCAAATTGGTAAAGGCTTTATGCGTTGGTTATTAGCTTAAAAATCGGGTGTGAGGCATTGAAAAAAATATGTTGTCATGAAAGACTGTTTTAAGAAAAAGATTATGGTAGCTGAAATATTCAAACAATATTACCTAAATTAAATCAGACTTTCTAATTACGTTTTAGCAACTGCCAACACTGTCCGGCGATCGCCCAATCTTCTTGAGTATGAATAACTAATACCCGTACTACTGAATCGGGTGTAGCAATATCCTCATCTACAGGTTGCTGTTGATTTTTCTCAAGGTCGAGTTTTAGTCCGATAAATCCAAAGGCTTCACAGGCGGCTTGGCGAATTTCTGGAGAGTGTTCGCCCACACCTGCTGTAAAAACTAAAGCATCTAATCCCCCCAAACTAGCAAGCATTGCGCCGATACCAGAACGCAAGCGATGCACGTAGATATCCCATGCCAGTAGAGCGCGGGAATTACCTTGAGACATCGCTTCTCTCACTTCACGCATATCACTAGATACCCCCGAAATTCCCTTTAAGCCAGAAGCTTTATTTAATACCTCATCCAACTTTTCTACAGAGTAATTGCAGTGCCGCAACAGGTAAATCAAAATCCCCGGATCGACTGAACCAGAACGGCTACCCATCATTAATCCGTCTAGGGGTGTGAATCCCATAGTGGTATCAATACTGCGACCGTTTTTAATTGCTGCTAAAGAGCAACCATTACCCAGATGGCAGATAATTAACCGCTCAGATGCGACATCTCGACCGAGAATTTGGACAGCACGTTCAGAACAGTATTGGTGACTAATGCCATGAAACCCATAGCGACGGATACCTTGCTCTACCCACTGATATGGGCCGGGATAGATTGCTGCTGCATCGGGTAAAGTGGCATTAAATCCGGTATCAAAGACTGCTACTTGAGTGACATCTTTTAAGATGTTTTCAATTGCTTCTATGCCTTCCACAGCGACTGGATTATGTTCGGGAGCAAGGTTAGACAGACCAGCGATCGCCTTTTTGACATCCTCCGTAATTACCACACTATCTCGATAATCCTCTCCACCATGTACTATCCGATGCCCCACCACATCGATTTCTGACAAGCGATCGATTACCTTGGTTGCATCACGATCGAGTGTATTGAGCATATAAATAAGGTGCGCCTGTGGAGAATCACCAGAGATTGATTTTTGTAGCGTTCCACCCGTAGCAGTTTTCACCTCAATTTCTGCCACACCCCGATTTTGAGTCCAGTTGATTTTTCCTTCCCAAAGGGGTTGGGGTGCTTGACTGGGAAGAGTTTTATCTGCAATTTCATACAGACAACTCTTTTGGCTACTCGATCCGGCATTCAGTACCAATATCTTCATAGTGACAACAGAAAAAGACGATTTCCTTTGATCGTGCCACTAGTTGTAGCTTCATGCTTAGTACAGTTTTGCGTAAAAGCATAGCGTTTTTAATTCAGGGGAACGCATTAACAACGACAAATAGACCATTTGTAGAGACGCGATTCATCGCGTCTTTACCCAAAGATGTATTGCAATCATTAATTGAATTGGTATCAGTTCTCATTTCGTAGGTTAATTGGACGGATGTCGCGGATTTTGAGGGTTCTTTTGCCTGCGTTATCGTCGTCATCAATTGTTACCAGGTATTTTACGACCGTATGGTTTGCATTTCCACCAGTCACGGTGACAACAAATGCTGAGTAACTGTTAGTGTTTGTGCCACAACCACTTCGGTCATGGAAGGTTTGATTCCATTCACCAATATGGACACCCTCGCCTCGTGGCTCATCACCACTTTGTTTAATTTCATTGAGGAGAGCTACTTTCAGTTGAGATAGCTTTGATTTTTTATCAGCAAGCATAAGTTTAAGAAAGCGATCGCGATTAAACTGGTCAAGGTTGCTGCCGTTGCTGCATTTATCTTCGTAGTTGGCCTCAGCTGAATTTGGGCTGGTCATTACCAGTGCTGGGATCTTGGGAGACTCAGAGGCGTGTCCAGAAGTTGTTGCTAGTGCCAGAACACATAAAGTAAAAAAACCAAAGCGCATTCAATTCTCCGAGCGTAAATTAGTGTGTCCAATCAAGATTAACTGCAACTGACACTAAAGGAGAGGATTTACTCGGTAGGCGTATGCAGCAAAGGGGTGAATTGAGCAGTGATACCGACAGTTACGAGTATGCAAGAAAGGAAACCCCCAACTGAAATCGTTATACTAACTGTGGGAGGCTGTTTATCTATCCAGCCAGATTCCATAGTTGTATTTTTTTATAGCTTGTTGCACTATGTCTTTCTTCAAAACCCCGCTGATTGGTTTAAAAGCTGACTCATTTCGTCACCCATTAGACCTGGAAGCTACCAGAGCGCTCAAGCAGATACCAGGCATAGATATGTTGGTGCGAAATTGGCTTGGGCCAATGGCAGAGCAAGTTTTTTATGTGGAAAATATTGCCTCTAGCATTTTGGTGGGTGAAAAGCAACTACCCGATTTATACAAGCTATTGTTAGATGCCTGTAAAATCCTGGATATAGATCCTCCCCAGTTGTACGTCCGGCAACATCCGGCTCCCAACGCCTATACTTTTGCTGTGCGGGGTAAGCAGCCTTTTGTTGTGCTACACACTTCGCTGATTGATATTCTCACACCAGAAGAAATACAGGCAGTAATCGCCCACGAGTTGGGACATCTCAAGTGTGACCATAGCGTTTACTTGACACCTGTAAATTTATTAATATTAGCTGCGGCGATTGTGCCCAATGTCGGTACTATCGTTGCCCAAGCCATACAGGCGCAACTTTTGGAATGGGTACGTTGTGCTGAGTTTACCTGCGATCGCGCCGCATTACTAGCAACCCAAGACCCGAAAGTGGTCATGTCCGTGTTGATGAAGTTGGCTGGTGGTTCTCCCACCTTAGCGCCCCAACTGAATCTCGATGCCTTTGTTGCCCAAGCCCGCGCTTACGATGATATTAGCAAGACAGAATTGGGTGAAATGGTCAAAGCTGCCCGTACAGCCCAATTAACCCATCCAGTGCCAGTGCTACGGGCGCGAGAAATTGACCGTTGGGCAAGCAGCACTGAATATCAAACTCTGTTGCATAGTCACGGACTGAAATCTACTAATAATAAAGTTGCACCCAAAGGTGGATGGCGCAATTGGTAGAGCTTCTATTTACAACCGTTTTTTCGCTACATAAGCACAAAATTGTTAATAGATAGTAAGAAGCGATCGCCAAAGTGCGATCGCTTCTCCTTTTCATCCAAAAATGCAAACTTCCCCTAGACTACATACAATAGACTTCTTGCATAAGTCGGGAAAAGGGGAAAGGGGAAGGGGAAAAGGTTCTGCAAAAGTCCCTTTCCCCTTTAACCTTTACCCTTTTCCCCCTCTTGCAAAAAGCACTTTTGCAAGAGGTCTAATACAGTTCGGATAAATATTTTGAACTCAGAATTACCTTTAGGGAAAAGGTTTAGTGGGTTTGGGTTAAAGGTTTCTTTTCCCCCTTTACCTTTGCCCTTTCCCCTTTCCCCCAACCGTAGTCACACTACAGATCCCTTTTGTCAACTAGAAGCTTTCACCGCCGCTTCTGCTTGGGAATGTAGCAACAAACCGTATTCCAAGCCCTCTACCACCGCTTGATAGGAAGCCGCCAAAATATTGGTGGAAACCCCTACCGTCGTCCAGCGTTGACGACCATTGCCTGATTCTACCAACACACGAGTTTTTGCCGCAGTGCCCGTATGTCCGTTGAGAATCCGCACTTTGTAATCTGTCAAATCAAAAGTTGCAATTTGGGGATAAAAGTTCACCAAAGCCTTGCGTAAAGCTGCATCTAAAGCTGCAACGGGCCCGTTACCTTCCGCCGCCTCCAAAATATTTTTCCCGTCAACAGCGACTTTGACTGTAGCTAAGGCATTGCTAGTTTCTTTCCCCTCAATCAAGTCGCAGTGGACTTGAAAACCTTTGACTTCAAAAAACTTTTGGCGACCTCCCAAAGCTTCGTGCATCAACAGCACAAAACTGGCCTCTGCTGCTTCAAATTGAAATCCTTCACTCTCCAAATCTTTGAGGCGCTGGAGAATTTCTCTAGCCTCTGCTTTTTGTTGATCCAATTCAATGCCAAAACTGCGGGCTTTGGCTAAAACATTGCTCAGTCCAGACTGTTCCGAAATCACGATGCGGCGACGATTCCCGACTTGTTCCGGCTGAATGTGTTCGTAAGTCAGGGGATTACGTTCCACTGCTGATACATGAATACCGCCCTTATGGGCAAAAGCCGAACGTCCCACAAAGGGAGCGTGTTCATCTGGCGCCAGGTTGACGACCTCACTCACAAAACGACTAGCTTCTGTAAGTTGTGTGAGCTGGTCTTCTGTGATACAACTGTAACCCGCCTTCAGTTGTAAATTAGGAATTAACGAACAGAGGTTAGCATTACCGCAACGTTCACCGTAACCATTAATTGTGCCCTGTACCATCTTTGCCCCTGCCATGACGGCGGCTATTGCGTTAGCAACCGCCATTTCCGAATCGTTGTGAGTATGAATTCCAATTTGGGGCATTGTCCTTTGTCCTACCCTGCGGGTTCGCCCTTGGCGTTCTCGTTCGCGCAGCGTCTCCGTCAGGAGAAGAGTAGCCGCTGGCGCGTCTATGTCCTCAGTCATTGTTTCTTGACAAGTGACGCCAGTTGCTTCAACGGAGGGAACCTCCGCAACGCACTGGCTCACTAATGACAAATGACTAATGACATCTTGAACAATTTGGCTAATTTCGTGGGGTAAAGTGCCACCATTGGTATCACAAAGGACTAGCCATTCCGCACCAGAGGCGATCGCAGCCTCTAATGTCTGTAAAGCATAATCTCGATTGTGCTTATAGCCATCAAACCAATGTTCGGCATCGTAGATAATGCGACGACCTTGAGAACGGAGGTACTCAATGGTGTCGCGAATCATCGCCAAATTTTCTTCTAGTGTCGTCTTGAGTCCTGTTGTCACGTGTAAATCCCAAGACTTGCCAAAAATTGTTACCCAACGAGTTCCCGCCGCCAAAATATCCTGTAGCATCGGTTCGGTGGCGGCAGTAGAGTTGGGGCGTCGAGTCGAACAAAAAGCGACAATTTCAGCTTGTTTGAGCGGATCTTCTTGAAGTTGCCAGAAAAATTGTACATCCTTGGGATTGGCACCAGGCCAACCACCTTCAATAAAGGGAATACCCAGTTGATCGAGTCTACGGGCAATGCGTAACTTATCTTCTATCGATACAGATAGCCCCTCGCGCTGAGTGCCATCCCGTAATGTAGTGTCATAGAGCCAAAGTTGAGGTGAGGAATTTGTGGTCATAAAACTGGGACCGACGAGACAACTTTCGAGGCAATGTGTCAATATACAACAAAAAGGCAGTTTGGCAATTTAAAAATGCCTAAAGTACTAGCAGAAGGTAAAACAATTAATTGCAATTAATTGCGAGCATGGAAGCAATCTCCGCAAGATTTTGCTGCAAAATGGTATTGACCTCTACAATGACGGTGCTAAGGTAATAAACTGTCGGGGCATTGGCAGTTGCGGTACCTGCGCGGTTAAGGTAGAGGGCAAAGTCTCAGCAGCGAACTGGCGCGATCGAGCACGGCGTTCGCTTCCTCCCCATTCTCCTACAACAGACTTGCGTTTAGCCTGTCAAACTCAGGTTTTAGGTGACGTGAAAGTGACAAAGTTTGATGGATTTTGGGGACAAGGTTCTCGAATAGTGTGGACACCAAAAGGTTAAAAAGGAGTTAAGACAAGATGGGTAGATGGACACCCTTAATTTTAATGGCTGGAGGTTTAGCCATTCTGCTTGGTACATTACTGGGCATCAACTTTCCGATGGGGGTACAAACTGCTAACGCTCCCAGTGACAAGAAATCAGAAGTCTTGCCAGCTAATATCAATGTTAATAGCAGTGCTGGCAGTAAGAATGAAGAAACTGCAACAGAAGGAAACGAAACAACTGAAACAAACGAAAACAGGCGTAGTATTGTAGCTCCAAGACCTGACAACAGGAGTAACGTTGCCCAAAATTCTAACGATGACTCAACATCACCTGCTGACAGTACAACAGACAACAATACAGATTCTTCACAAACAAGCACACCATCTAGCGATCCAAATCAAGGCAATGAACCAATTCGTGCCTTGTGGTAAAGATAGATCCGTCTTTAGTTACAAGTTATAAGTTATAAGTTAATGAGTTATTAGTTATGAGTTATTAGTTATGTACTAATGATAAATGGCTAATGATGGATGACTAATGACTAATGACTAATGATTAGTGAGACTGTGATTATTGGTGGCGGCGTTATTGGTTTAGCGATCGCCATTGAACTAAAATTGCGCGGGACAAACGTCACCGTGCTTTGTCGTGACTTCCAGGCTGCCGCTACCCACGCCGCCGCCGGGATGTTGGCACCAGATGCGGAAAACATTGCTAATAAGGCAATGCGTTCCTTGTGTTGGCGATCGCGTGCCTTATATCCCGACTGGACGCGCAAATTAGAAGAACTGACCGGCTTAAATACTGGCTACCGTCCCTGTGGTATCCTTGCACCTGTTTTTGAAGAGGCAGAGGGGCAGGGGGGCAGGGGAGCAGCACTTCGGCTACGCTCAGTGACCGGGGAGCAGGGGAGCAGAGGGGAAGGTCTTTCCTCCTCATCCCCGGCTTACTGGTTAAACAAAGAGGCAATTCATCAATATCAGCCAGGATTGGGAGCCGAGGTAGTTGGTGGTTGGTGGTATCCTGAAGACGCCCAAGTTGATAATAAAGCTTTAGCTCAGGTATTGCGGACGGCCGCTGAGTCTGTTGGTGTTGAACTTAAAGACGGTATTACAGTAGAAGCATTTTTACAGCAGCAGGGACAAGTGGTTGGCGTGCAAACTAATGCTGGAATAATTCGCGCCGCGCACTATGTTTTAGCTTCAGGTGCTTGGTCAAATGAATTGTTACCGCTACCCGTGCTACCTAGAAAAGGACAAATGCTGAGTGTGCGGATACCAGAAGTTTCGCCGGAATTGCCCTTAAAGCGGGTTTTGTTTGGACAGGATATTTACATCGTACCAAGATGCGATCGCCTGGTTATTGGCGCAACCAGTGAAGACGTTGGCTTTATGCCCAACAATACTCCAGAAGGTATTCAAAAATTACTACAAGCTGCCATCCGCCTGTATCCCCAATTAAAGCATTATCCCATCCAGGAATTTTGGTGGGGATTTCGTCCAACCACCCCTGACGAATTACCCATTCTTGGCACTAGTCACTGTCAAAATTTAACCTTTGCTACGGGTCATTACCGCAATGGAATTCTACTCGCGCCCGTAACCGCCGCTTTGATTGCCGATTTAATCTTAGAACAAAAGTCTGACCCCCTACTTGCTGATTTTCACTATTCGCGCTTCCAGTCCAAGTCATCTACCTCCACCCCAATGCTGACTCACTCTGCCAATTTCTCCAACGGACATCACTCTGCTATATCCCCACTCCCCACTCAAGACTCCCCACTAATTATCGCTGGCAAAACCTTCCAATCCCGCTTGATGACGGGAACTGGTAAGTATCGCAGTATTGAAGAAATGCAGCAAAGCGTCGCCGCCAGCGATTGCCAAATTGTCACTGTGGCAGTACGACGGGTACAAACCAAAGCTCCTGGACATGAAGGTTTAGCTGAAGCCTTGGATTGGACGAAAATCTGGATGTTACCCAATACCGCAGGTTGTCAAACTGCCGAAGAGGCGATTCGGGTGGCGCGTTTAGGGCGAGAAATGGCGAAATTATTGGGACAGGAAGATAATAACTTTGTAAAGTTAGAAGTAATACCAGACCTTAAGTATTTACTTCCAGACCCGATTGGAACATTGCAAGCAGCAGAACAACTAGTTAAAGAAGGCTTTGCAGTATTGCCCTATATCAATGCTGACCCCATGTTAGCCAAGCGTTTAGAAGAAGTAGGCTGTGCTACAGTCATGCCTTTGGCATCACCAATTGGTTCTGGACAAGGACTGAAAACAACTGCCAATATCCAAATAATCATCGAAAATGCAGGTGTGCCAGTGGTGGTAGATGCTGGTATTGGTTCACCCTCAGAAGCCGCCCAGGCAATGGAATTGGGAGCAGATGCTTTGTTGATTAATAGTGCGATCGCTCTTTCTCCAAAACCAGCAGCAATGGCTCGTGCCATGAATTTGGCAGCAGTCGCCGGTCGTCTAGCATACCTTGCTGGCAGAATGCCTATTAAAGATTACGCCAGTCCTAGTTCACCTCTAACTGGGACGATTACTAGTTAAAGAATGGGGACTGGGGAGGCAGGGAAGCAATACTGCTCGGTTAAAGGGAAAAGGGTAAGGGGAAAAGGATTGGAAGGTTGGATATATAAGGTTTTTTCCCTTTAACCTTTTCCCTTTTCCCCAAAACCCGACAAGTCTTGAGTAGGGTAGAAGTTGCAGTAAGTCTTTCCCCTCTGCCTCTTGTCCCCAATCTAAAATGTAACGATTTATCTAGCAGTTTAAGACCAGATTTAGCATTTATGTAACATTAAATTAACGATAAAGATAAAGGAATTCATTCATGCCCTATACCAATGAAGAAGGCGGTCTTCTGAATAATTTTGCCCGGGAACCAAAGGTTTATCAAGCAGAACCTCCTACGGAAGGGCAAAAGCGAACTTATCTCTTACTAGGAATTGCCGCTACAGCTTTGGTTGCCGGCTTGATTCTAGTCGCCTTCTTTGTTTCTAAGAGCAGCTGATCCTAAAACATTTTAAGAAAACTTCATCTTTTTTATAGTTTTTCAGGTTCCGATTTTAAGAGGGGCCTGCTTTTTTATTTTTTGTTAAAATTGAATTAGGAATCAAAGTATATAATTATACTTTATTGTTCCTACTTGAATTGAAGGCTCAATATATCCACAGCAGCACAACATCTACTTATTAAAAATCATTTTTATTATGACTTTAGGCCACTTGAATGCACCCAGAAAGGTGATGTGTACTATGTTTTGGCTTTTTAGCCGCTATGAGCGTGAATGATACTGCACCCAACAATAATTCTACTTGGAATCGGCAAGTATACCATCGCCTGAAACTTGCCTTAAGTCTTGGCTTACGACGACAAATTCTTTTGGCAGTTTGTGATGATTTATACTTAAGAAATCAGGTAGCAGCCCGTTTGCATTCTACATTGGCTTATCCTGTTGGACAGGTGCTATATCAATCATCAAATGCTCAAGAAAATAGCACTCCAGCTTATCCGCGATTAGTCACGTTGCGTTTGAATTTAAACGATCCTAATCCCATAATCCAGATTAATCAATGGTTGACTAATTACCCACCGCCAATTGTTGGGGCATCAAAAGATACTCCTGGAAGACCTTTTCCAGTACCAGCATTTCAGATTGTCGGTGTGGAACATCTTACTAAGCAACCAGTTGCAACACAGCGTTTATTTTTGCACTATCTCCGCTTAAGCGAACAATACTTCTCTACACAAGAATCTAGCCGATTCTTAGAATCCAATTTACTTTTGTGGATACCACGTCCCTGGTTATCGGCTATTAAGCAATCAGCACCACAGTTTTGGCGTTGTCGTACTGGCGTATTTGTGTTTGCTGGAGAACCCACACCAACAACTCAGAATTTGGCCTATCCAGAACGTTTTTCACGTTCAGGAAGCTTGGATTTAGATAATATTGAGCAGTCGATTCTAGATGAATCAGCTAACCAAGCAGAACTCAGAACCGCAGGCACTGAGTTCAAGTTTGAGAATAATTCTGATTTCCCAGTTGAGATACAAGGGAATCGCGTACACAAAACTGAGGAAGTTCCATCATCAACAGCAGATTTATTGAAGGTTACACCACAACAACAGGAATCTACGAATCGGTCTGGTAGTGGAAGTAATAATCAATCACTGTCATCTTTATCTTACATTAGCAGTGAGTTAAGGGAGCTAGTAACAGCAACAATAAATACAAGTATTGCTCAAAATACAGAGGATTCCTTACAACCACAGCAGATTTTATTGGAGATTGAAGAACTACACGAAAATCTTGTTTCAGAGGAGATACTGGCAGAGGCTTATCATCGCTTGGGTACTTTATACCGTCTTCGCATTGAGCAAGGAGAGGCAACTTTAGAAAACCTGATGGTGGCAATTATTGCCTATCAGGAGGCAATTAGCTATGACGAAAGCTCACCGCAACTCCCAGATATCTTGAATGATTTGGGTACACTCTACTGGATGCTATACCGCACACCACCCAATTCTGAGGAGGGACAAACTTATATAGAGCAGGCAATAGAATTTTATCAGTTGGCATTAAAGATAATTTCGCCCCAGACACATTTGGAAACTTACGCTCGCGTACAAAATAATTTGGGAACAGCCTATGGTGATTTAGCTCGTTTCTCTCATCCATCTGAAAATTGGCAGCAAGCAATTTTGGCTTACAGTGAAGCACTCAGCTACCGTACAGCTGAAATGGATTCATTAAAATATGCGGCCTGCCAAAATAATTTAGGTACTGCCTACTGGCATTTAGGGCAATATAATCAACCGATTGTGCATTTAAAGAAAGCGATCGCAGCTTACAATGAAGCACTTGCACACTACAACCCTGAAGAGGAACCACTGAAGTATGGCATGATTCAAAACAATATCGGTACTGCGTTTTGGAATCTGGCACAATACGAACAACCTGCTCAAAACCTCCAGCTAGCCATAGATGTTTATAGCGAAGCTCTCAAGTATCGCACTCCAGCTAATGTTCCCAGTGCCTGCGCCGCTACACAAAATAATCTGGGTACTGCTTACTGGCATCTAGCAAACCTATCTGAGACTACTAAAGAGGCACGGCAAAAATATCTGCAACTATGTATCAGCGCTTACGAAGAAGCTATAGCTTTGGCTCACTCACTTAGCGGTACTTCTTTAAGTTTTGATTTGCTTGCCTCTCACAATAACTTGGGACTAGCACATTATCAGCTAGTAATAGATAAGTCTTTTAATGGCGACAAAGCGACACGCTCTCAACACTTAGAAGTAGCATTAGATAACCATTTGCAAGCCTTAAACGGATTAAGTAAACAACCAGAGGCTTATCAAACAACCTTCGCTTATGTGGTGAAAACTATTCGTGCTTTTCATAATGAGTTAGGGATACAGGGACAAAATCTGGCTTTATCTAAAGTTCCAAGCCAGTTGTTACCAGAGATTTTGTCAAAATTGTGAATCCCATTCCTCCCCATAGCGCGGGAAATGTCAAAAAATTGTAACTTCATATCAGCTTGACAATTTATTGGGAAGTCAAGTAAGGTAGCGATGTTTACGACGGGCTACGCCTACGTAATTACTGAACTTCTTGCATAAATCAAAAAAAACCCTACTCCACCTTTGACTTACATCAAAGTCTCCACTCTTGCTGAGAGGTAGCGTGTTAGGGAAATTTTGCAATAGGTTTACTGTTTTACTAATTACAAACTAGTGAAATATATTTTCACAATTCATAATCTTAACTTAATAAATATAAAGTATTCATTAAATTATTTTGAAATACACATAAATATTTTATAAAAAATACAATAAGACGCTGGCGGATTTTCCGTAGATTTACTAAGGTAGACTGAATACCTACTTGCAAGAAGCTCCAGAATGCTAATTAAAACCTAGAATTATGAAACTTAGTTTTGTTTTCGCTACTGCTATATCTAGTTTTTTTGTGAGTTTGACTACGGGATTTAGTTTCTCTGGTCAAGCACAAGCTCTAACTTTTTCTGGCATATCTAATGCGATATGGGGAAATCCTACTCCAGGAAGCACCGATAAAAATCCCATATATACCGGTGTGGGAAGCAACACATTTACTTGGGGTCAAGCTAATTCGTCGCCAGGACTTCCAAATAAACTAACCTCTAATGGAACTTCATTTTCTGCGGACATTAACTCTGTATTCAAAATAGCTGATTTAACTTACTTCAATGGAAAGATAGTCCCCGATACAGGCATTGAATTTGTACCTTTAAATCTCAATGTATCCTTCAGCCCTCCTGTGGGAATCAGTCAAGTTTTTGATTTCAACTTGCGTTTAGTAAATACACCTAACGACTCAAAAGATCCTGAAAAGAGTGCAGACTTAGTATTTTTAGACACAAATTTGAGTAATCGCAGTTTCACCTTTGGAAGTAATAAATATACCCTTGAGTTAACCGGTTTTAATCCAGACAGTCGCCAGATAAGTATTAAGGCTCTTGAAGAAGCTACAACTACAACAGCTATTTATGCCAAAATCAAAACTATACCCGAACCTGCGCCAGTGTTGGGTATATCCTTGCTAGGAATATACCTGATATCTCGTAAAAATTCTTGGAAAAAAAATACAGGGAATAGAAAATAGATATATACTGAGTTTTATTCAAAAATTAAATAGGAGTGCTACATAACAATCCGATTTGATTTTTGAACTTATTTACGTGGACAGGCAAGAGGTAACTGGAAACAAAGCTCTTTAAGTTGTACGGAGTTTTTTCACGCAATCAAAAATTTGGGTGATAAAAAAATGTAGAGACACGATTTGTCGCGTCTCTACAAGGGTTTAGCGTTTTTTGATAGACGCGATGAATTGCGTCTTTATGCAGGGTTAGGTTGGGTTCGGTGTTGAAGTAGCTGTATAATTGCAGCTTTTTCTAAGATTCCAACTAGGACGCCATTCTTGCGAATCACGGGAAGCACAGATAGCTTTTGTTGTTCGAGTAACTGCATGACTTCCAGCAGAGGTTGATCTGATTGGACTGTGGTAGATTCGGTAATTGGTCGCATGACTTCTTTAACTTGAGTTTCTGACCAGAGTCCTGTAGGGATGGTTCTTAAATTATCAACTGCGATCGCACCTACTAATTGTCCATCATCATCAGTCACTAAAAACCGATGCCAGTTTTGCCCACTTATGACTCGCTCATCAGCAAACTCTCTCAGAGTCAGATTAGCAGATACAATCGGGCTGTCATGAGTTACAGCATCTTCGGCTGTCAAACCTGTGAGTTTTTCTTGGACTCTAGCAAATTGAGCCGAATTACCAGCATTTTGCAATAAGAAGAAGCCAATTAACAAGTTCCAGAAGTTACCGCCGTTGCCAAATAATAGTAGGGGAACTACACCAGAAAGAATTGCTACCCAACCAAAGATTTGTCCAACTCGACTCGCAAAGGTTACACCTTTATAAGGATTACCTGTAATTTTCCAAACAATTGCTTTCAGTATATTTCCGCCATCTAAGGGTAAGCCAGGAATCAGGTTAAATAGCGCTAATGCCAAGTTAACAGAAGCTAGAACACCAAGAATTGCAGCTAACGGCCCTGATGCAGCAGTAGTAACACCAATAGCTGTAACGATACCGCACAATAGTAAGCTTACCATTGGCCCGGCGATCGCTACCCAAAAAGCTTCACTTGGGGTTTTCGACTCTTTTTCTAAGCTAGCCAAACCGCCAAATATAAACAGCGTGATGGATTTGACATCAATTCCCTGACGAATCGCAACAAAACTGTGGCCTAATTCATGGGCGACGACAGAGGCAAATAACATTAGCGCTGTCATCAATCCTAGTAGCAAAGCTAATCCCGCAGACAATTGAGGAAATTGCGCCGCCAGTCCACTGCTATAGCTCCAAGTTACTAAACCTAGAACTAAAAACCATGACGGATGGATATAGAAGGGAATTCCGAAGAGATTACCAACGCGAATTGTGCCATTCATGTCGTTCACCTTTGATTTCAGCTTCGAGAGGTTTGCTTTCGTCCTTCTCGATGTCTCTAGTGTAACGAAAGGTTAAGAGATTTTAATCTTGATGGCGGTAGTGGTGTCCGTCTGTAAAGGTGCGGTTATTGGGGATATTAGGAACATCTCAATTCAGGAGGCAGGAGAAACCCACGCTTACAGCTATTTTCAAGTAAAGAGACCACGCGGTAGGGGCGCAAGACCTTGTACCCCTAATCGGTTAAAGGGAAAAGGATAAGGGTAAAAGGAGTAGAAAGCTCGGTATATAAGGTTTTTCCCCTTTAACCTTTTCCCTTTCCCCTTTTTCCTTTCCCCCTGCCTCCTTACTACCTCTCGATCGCTACATCAGGCAGGCGACTCCACTCATTCCAAGAGCCATCGTAATTCCGAACATTCGGATAGCCTAATAAATACTTCAAGACAAACCAGGTATATCCAGAACGCCCACCGATTGCACAGTAGGGAAACACTTCCTTATCAGCTGTAATGCCCTTACTGTGATAAAGATTTTTCAAATCGTTGAATGATTTAAAAGTCCCATCCTCATTAAGAGTTGAGATATGCTCCAGATGCACTGCACCGGGAATATGTCCAGTCGGTTGGTCTGCTTTTGGTGGCCGATCAAAAAACCACTCACCAGAGTATTCTTGCAGTGTTCGGACATCCAACAACACGCGATTGCTTCTACCTATCGATGCCTGAACTTCATTATGTAATACTCGCACATCAGCATCAATACCTCTGGCACGGTAATCAGTAGAAGCAAACGTAGATAATTGAGTTGCTAGTGGACGACCTTCTGATTTCCATTTTTGATAGCCGCCATTGAGAACTCGTACATTCTCATGTCCAAAGACTTTCAACAACCAGAAAATCCAGGCTCCCGTTCCCGGATAACTGCCATAAGCAATTACTGTGGTGTCATTGGTGATGCCTGAACGTGCCATCAGCTTTTCAAAAGCGATCGCATCCAGATTTATTTTCAAATCGGGCAAGAGTAAGTCTGTAAAGATGTTCCAGAAGACAGCACCAGGGATGTGAGCATTTTTGTACGGCTCTGGACTCATATCCACTTCAATAATACGGATGTTTGGATCGTTAAGATGATTTGCAAGCCATTGGGTATCAACGAGAACAGATGGATCGGCGTATTGAGACACTTGTATTTTTCCTGTAATAGCACGAAAAGAATTGAAAGTTGTGTTTCCTCAACGATTTAGTCTTGGTTGTGGTTGGGAAATACGATGTGCGATGTCCGATGCACTAGGGTTGTGGAAATAGAGAATAAAGAAAAGCCGATGAGTGGGTGGAATACTGCTAGAGGCAAATAATGCAAGTGAATTGTGAGAAATTGCAGTCCTAGCAGTACTGGCATACTTGCCGTAAGGTTTCGGACTCTTCGAGGAAAGGGAATTAAAAACACCCATATCAACAAAATTAGTGAGAGTCCGCCATATCCTCGCACGAGCCAAATATGCAAGTTCCACCAATCAGAATTGTAAAAGTAAGCCAATCCAACACTGAATATTTGGATTATTAAACAGAGATTGAAAACCACTGTGGCGATCAAAAAACTGATTTGAATCCAGCGCCCAGATATCTGTGTGTCATCAATGCCAGAATTTACAGTCATGGTAAAGTAATCCCAAAAACCAAACAAATTAGTCATTGGTCACTTGTACTGAGCGTAGTCAAAGTATTAGTCATTAGTCATTAATAAAGAGTTTTTTGGTACATACCTTGCAATAGAGTGGGCGAAAAAACTAAGGACTAAGGACTAATAACTAATGACTTTGCGAAGCGGTTTGGTGTGACTAAAGCTAAGATAAGTCTGGTT
Source organism: Nostoc sp. (assembly GCF_036917375.1). Lineage (GTDB taxonomy): Bacteria > Cyanobacteriota > Cyanobacteriia > Cyanobacteriales > Nostocaceae > Nostoc. The sequence goes on along the minus strand of NZ_JBALDN010000028.1, from coordinate 67,659 downwards.
GCGATACTGCGCCTAGACCTCGAACGAGTACACTTTGCAAATCATGGTTGCCTTACAAGCTCTCTTTCATGGAATTGCTCAAGCTGAAGATGAACAGACTTTGCGATCGCACATATCCGCAGAAATGAGTGAATATTTTTCAGCTACACGATGTGGGCTGTTTTTCTTTGCCCAAATTTCTTTAGTTGACAGCAAGATTCAAAAAGCACTGCAAATTGCATTATCACCTCAACACAATCCAGTTGCCCGCTACTTACTAGAACGCCATGCCCCTGTTCATGAAGCTTTGGTAGTAGAACCTAAGACATGGAAGTTGATTTGTCCTCGTGCCGATCACTGGCACGTGATGGCAGGGCCAATTGTCAGCAATGGTGAATTAGTGGGTGTGGTAGGTTTGACACGTCAGCAAGGAATGCCTGCATTTGATTCACAAAATCTTACAGATTTGAGTGCGCTTTGTCTGCACATTTCTACTTGGGTGGCAATGGCGCGATTGCAACAACCACTATTACAAACAAACCGTTTAACGCCTCGTGAAATGCAAATTGCTTCCTTGGTGGCTCAAGGACAAACCAATGCAGAAATTAGTGCTGAACTTTGGATTACTGAAAACTCTGTCAAGCAAGCTTTAAAAAGGATGTTTCGCAAGCTTGAGGTTTCATCTCGTGCTCACATGGTTGCAAAGCTTTCCACAGCTTCAAAATAAATAACCTTTTATTAGCCTCATTAATCCTGGATTTCTCTGCTTATGTCACCAGAGAAAGGCAGGAGGCAGGAGGTTTTAGAAAAGAATTTTCTCTGGAGGCAAAATGGTCTGAGAGCAACTAAATTTATTTATGAAAAACAAAACAATATGTATTTTATTAAGTAGGCGCAAGAAATACAGCGTCCTTGTAAAATCTACGTTCGGCTGAGGCTCACGGTGGAAGCCTAAATTTATTTATGGGGATTCCTTCAGCATAGCCGCCTCCTTAACTTGCCCCCTGATAAGCATTTCTAGCAAAATTTAAGTGAAACGTTATCAGGGGTGTATTTTCTGGCTTAGGCATCCACTTATGCTGGAATTTTCTCCATCGGCTGAAAAGTTTTCTGTAACATCGGGGTAATTATATCAGCGGGCACAGGACAACTGAAATAGTAACCCTGACCTTCATCACATCCCTGCATTTTCAGGTATTCAAGCTGTTCTTGGGTTTCCACACCCTCTGCTGTGATGTTCAACCGCAGGCTTTTTGCCAGGGCAATAATCGCATTAGTGACAGCGGCACTATCAGGATTAGATGTGACATCCTGTACAAATGAGCGATCGATCTTGAGCATATTCACAGGAAAACGCTTCAAGTAGTTAAGGGAGGAATAACCAGTACCGAAGTCATCTAGAGCCAAGCATATACCCAGTTCTCGTAATTGTTTTAAGGTTTTAATCGATCGCTCCATATCAGCCATCAAGAAGCTTTCTGTCACTTCCAATTCCAGGTAAGATACTTGGAGTCCAGTTTCCTCAAGAATTTGACTGACGATCTCAACTAGATTCGGTAGTTCAAACTGTCGAGCTGACAGATTTACAGATATCCGAATTGGGTTAAATCCAGCAAGCTGCCAAGCGCGGTTTTGAGCACAAGCAGTTCGCAAGACCCATTCACCAATTGGTAGAATCAAACCATTGGCTTCAGCAATGGGAATAAACTTTACTGGAGAAACCAAACCTAATGTAGGATGCTGCCAGCGAACCAACGCTTCCATAGCTGTAATTTGTCCGCTGTGTAAATCAATCAGAGGTTGATAATAAACCAGCATTTCATTGCGCTCAAGCGCTCCACGTAATTCATTTTCTAAACTTATTCGCTCCTGCAACTGAGCATTAATTTCCGGCGAATAGAATTGGTATTTGCTACGCCCTTGCTCCTTCGCCTGGTACAGTGCGATATGAGCCTGTTGCAAAAGTTGATCTACGCTATTACGCTCATTTATTCCATTAATTGTAATGCCGATACTGGCGGTGATATGAATCAAGTTACCTTCTATAGAAAAGGGTTTGCTCAGGGTACTTAAAAGCATCTGAGATAGCTTAATCACACTTTCAAAAGAAACAATGTCTATGCGGGCAATGGCAAATTCATCTCCACTCAAATGGGCAACAATATCTGTTTGTGTCATGCAGAGTGATAACCTCTGAGCAATTGCTCTTAACAACAAATTTGTTGTTTCATGCTCCAAACCATGACTCATAGCAGTGAAATCATCAATACCCAGTAAAAAGACAGCTACAAAACGCTGGTTATTTTCAGGTTGAGATAAAGTCTGATGGAGGCGATCGCGAAATAAATCGCGATTGGGCAATCCAGTTAGATCGTCATAATTACTGATGTAATGAATTAATTCATCTAATTTGTAAAGAGTTTGTGAGGTATCCGCCATCAATGTGCCGGCTTCATCAGCAAAATCTGTGGGCAATTCAGGTAAAGTTTTGGTGTTTAGATAATTTTGCAATGTTGCAGATGTCAAAATAACCGGTTTGAGCAGGTGGTGTAGTGCATAAAGGGTGGCGGCTGTACCCGCTAAGGTAGCCAACAGAGCAATAAGCATAACTCGAATCGCCATCTCCAAAGAATAGGAGTTTGAGATAACGAAACTCAAGAGTAAGCTTAAAAGTGGTATGTGAGTACCCAAAAATGCCACCAACATGATTTTAGAGGTATAACTTTTTTTGAGTAATGGAAAACTATCTAGGAACGAGTATAGATTGAGCTTGTGATTGAGCTTCATAGATTCTGTTTGATAGTTGGTAAATTAGTTCCGAGCTATTCTGACAAAAAGTATTTTTAATTCACATTCCAGTAGAATTAGCTCTGATGGAATCTAACCCTGACAAGGTTATATATTATGTTTCCCAATATAGGCTTCTACTTAATATGCATGACGATAAAGTTTCTGTAAAACTTATTCCACAAGCAATTTCACAATCAGAGTTTTCTTGATTGTTACACTGTCAGTAGTTATATCAATTTAATATGAAGCTGTAAGAAAAAGGCTTTCTAATACGATTTATTTGAGAGGATGCGCTAAATTTTATTTAAATTAATTCTATTGAGCTAATTATGAATCTCGTTTTTCTCTCATTTTAGACGCGGGAAAATAATAAATATTTAAATTTTTTGGTGTTTGCGTTAGTACATTTTATTCGATTTATCAATGCAATTAGTGTTATAAATACAATCGAAAAATGCGAAACTAGAAAGACACTCAACGAAGATTTTAGTAAATCAGAGAAGCGGAATAAGGTTTCCTTTCAGTTAGCTCCATAAAAGATGCTTCCAGATAGGCCGTGCGCCAAAATATGTGCAAAGCTTGCTCTAAGGCTTCGTCAATATCGAAAGCGCGAGGAAGTCCTTGCGACTTAATTAGATTTTTCCACTTTCATACCTATAAGTATAAAACTTCCTTGACACCAAGACTTAATCAAGGGATACTTTTTGTATCGATTGGTAAATAAACATTGTTTGGTAACTAGTATGCCCAGTAAAGCACCTGATGCCAGCCATTTGATTGATGGTGGCTTTACAGCTTGAACGATATGTAATCAGACTCGCAATCACTAAACCTTATTCAAAAGAACATCGTTATGTCACAGAAGCTCTCAGAAAAAGTTGCGCTCATTACAGGTGGCACCAGCGGCATTGGTCTTGCTACAGCCAAGCGATTCGTTGCCGAAGGTGCATATGTTTTCATCACGGGTCGTCGTCAGCATGAACTTGATGCCGCCGTCAAAGAGATCGGTAAAAACGTCACTGGCGTTCAGAGCGATGTCTCTCTTCTTGCAGACCTCGATCGCCTTTACACCACGATTGAGCAAGAAAAAGGTCGCCTTGATATCATTTTCGCCAATGCTGGAGGTGGGGAATTTGCCCCGCTCGGATCGATTACTGAGGAACACTTTGACAAAACCTTTAACACCAACGTCAAAGGTCTGCTTTTCACTGTGCAGAAGGCATTGCCTTTGTTGCCAGAGGGAGCTTCAATTATCCTCAATGCTTCGATTACTTCTATCACAGGCACTCCAGCGTTCAGCGTTTACAGCGCTACCAAAGCCGCTGTGCGCTCGTTTGCACGCAACTGGACACTCGACCTCAAAGAGCGGAAGATTCGTGTCAATGCCATCAGCCCTGGTGTCGTGCCTACTCCTGCCTACAATCTTCTGGGACTGACGGAGGAGCAGGTGCAGGAATTTGTCGCAAGTCAGGCTGACAATATCCCCCTTGGACGGGTGGGTACGCCAGACGAGATTGCTAAAGCTGTTGTCTTCCTTGCATCCGATGACAGCAGCTTTGTCAACGGCATCGAACTCTTCGTTGATGGGGGCATGGCGCAGATTTGAAGCGTCCCTAAAGCGGTCAGCAACGAAAAAGACAGGCTGTTTCTAGTTTGCTGAATGCTCAACTCAAATAACTGTGTGCCATCAATTCTGCAACAAATTATTCCAGCCTATTGCCAGAAAAGAGCCGATTTGTAACTTGCTCTAACACCTTTAATGCTATTAATGAACCTCGAATCAACCGAGTAGCGGCAAAAGGTTGTCGAAGCATTGCGATCGCTAACGGAAAAGGGTTTAGAGAGCCATCAGAGTTAATTGCTGGTGTGAGATCGGGGATATTATGCTGACAATCGTCGCTGACTATTCGCAGCATTGCCACAGACACCTCAGCCGCATTAAAAAATTCTAAAGCGGTAAATCCTTCCATATCAACAACATCAGCCGCCAAAGTCTTACCCAAATGGCGTTTTTCGGCAGCAGACCAAATCACGCGATCGCTTGTCAGTGAGTTGACTAAATTTAGTGCTGAGTGCTGAGTGCTGAGTGCTGAGTGCAATTGTGCTGTAAAAGTGCGATCGCATTCTTGCTGCTTCTCCTGATAAATACAATCTTGATACAGCACAATATCGCCAACTGTATAGCGATCGCTCAAGCTGCCGCATATACCCATAACTAGCACTCTGGATTTTGGAGTCAGAAATTGTGCTTGTTGCAGGTATTTGAGTAAAGGCTTCATCCCAACAGGTATGGCTACTATTGTTGGGATGGAGATAGTAATGCCGCTTAATCCGCGACACACAGCTTTATATTCTGCTCCTTGAGGTACCAAAATTGTGTTGATGGGCAAAAAATTAGGCACTAGTCTTGATAGTTTGAAGTTTTAACGGTCGATTCATGTTTAGAGTAGCGGGCGTGGCGCGATTCTGCTTTACCTTGGAGAGCGATGTTTACGACGGTCACTGAGCGCAGCCGAAGTGCGGGCTACGCCTGCGCAGTTGGTATAGGATCGCTCACCTTCGCTGCATAACCACTAACTACTGCTTGCAGTAAAGATTGGGTCATATCTGAGTGACAAGAAGTAATATTGCCGTTTAGTAGTAACCAAAATTCGCAAACCGAAGATGATTGCTGTAGCATGACTAAATAATTGTGTCATCCACACGATAATTTTCCAAGATGGTAAAGCTTCATAACTCCAAATCCGCACGAGAACTCTTCAATATTTCCAAATTGGCGATTCAATTTTCGTGGCTGACGGTGAGTTTTTGGATTGCCGTAACGGTAGCTGGCATTCTGGCTTTCAGTTCCCTTAAGTATGCCTTGTTTCCAGATATTACCTTTCCAGTGGTGGTTGTAAATGCTACAGCCCCCCTAACAACTGCCCTGGATACAGAAGCGAAGCTCACTAAACCCGTAGAAGAACGCCTCCGCTCCCTAGAAGGACTGGAGAATATTCGCTCATCAACTTATCCTAGTCAAGCAGCTGTTGCCCTTTCTTTTGCCGTTGGGACGAATTTAGAAACATCGACCAAAAAGGTTGAAACTGCCCTCAAGCAGGTGACTCTACCTCAAGGAGCGACTTCTAAAATTATTCCCCTGAATCTAAACGAGTCAGCCGCCATTAGTTATGCCATAGAGAGTCCAACACGGAATCTCAAAGATTTGACGAAGTTGGCGCAAGATGAGATTGTCAGTGCGATCGCTAAATTACCAGGAGTATTAAAAGTCTCACTACTAGGCGCTGCGAGTGCAACTCCTCCGGTAAATCCAGCGAATGCAAGTGCAACGGTTCCCCAAGGTGGGGCGACATTAGTCAGGTTTAACGGTCAAGATGCACTCGCATTTCAGGTAATTAAACGCGGTAGTGCTAATACCTTGGAAGTTGTGAGTCAGGTTGAGAAAGAAGTTCAAAGGCTGCGCTCTACTCTTAAGAATGTTAACCTCACCTTAGCTGCCACCCAAGCAGAATACATCCGCCAAGCTACCCAGTCAACAATCGATGCTTTGCTGGAAGCAGTCTTATTGTCTATCGTAGTAATTTTTCCTTTTTTATGGAATTGGCGGGCAACTCTGATCTCTGCCTTGGCAATTCCTACATCTTTGTTGGCGACGTTTATCGTCATGGCGATTTTCGGCTTCAACCTGGAAACAATCACCCTGCTGGCTTTAGCTTTGGTGATTGGTAGCATTGTTGATGATGCGATCGTAGATGTGGAAAACATCATGCGACACGTTGAAGATGGGGAAACTCCTCGCCAAGCAGCGCTTTTAGCGACAAATGAGATCGGGTTGACAGTTACCGCCGCCACTTTAACAGCAGTAGCAGTTTTTCTACCCATAGGTTTGATGGGTGGCGTCATCGGTCAGTTCTTCAAGCCTTTCGGCATCACTGTTTCAGCCGCGATGCTTGCTTCTATGCTAGTTGCTCGGACTTTATCTCCAGTTCTGGCTATATACTGGCTCAAACCTAAATCCTCACTCTCCCCGCGTCGAGAAGCAAAAATCTGGGTGGCGTTTACCCAATTTTACAGAAACTTGCTGAGTTGGTCTTTGAATCATCGGAAAATAGTTATCGGGTTAGCTGCACTCAGTTTCATCGCAGGTATAGCACTGATTCCACTAATTCCCAAAGGATTTATTCCCAAACTCGATCGCGGCGAATTTAATATTGCTTATACGGCTCCTTTGCCGAGTATTCCTAGTGGAGGAGAGGGGCAGGGGGGCAGGGGGGCAGAGGGGCAGGGGAGCAGAGGAGCAGGGGAGCAGGGGATAAATCCTAGTCTCCAGTCTCAAATTCCCAATCCCTTGAACGATTCTCTAGAGGTTGCGAAAAAACTAGAAAATGTAGTCAGAAAATCACCGGCAGTTGAAACGGTATTTACGACTGTTGGTTCTCGTGAGGGTGAACCAAATAAAGGGATACTATATGTAAAGTTAAAGGGCGATCGCACAATCACAACTGCGGAATTACAAGACCAGTTGCGCTCCTCATTACCTGTTCTTTCTGGGGTGACTACTAGTGTTGAAGATATTCAATTTGTCGATTCTGGCGGTCAAAAACCCCTGCAAATAGCATTACAAGGTGATAATCTCCAAGCTTTGAGCAAAGCAGTCAAAGCAATTAAAGAAAGGATTCAGAGGCTACCGGGATTTGTTGATGTCACAGTTACAGGCGAAACGAATCCGCAGGGCACAGTTTTTCAGATCGAGCGTTTAAATAATCAGCGCGTAGCCTACATCAGTGCTAATCTTGGCAAGGATCTGTCTTTGGGTGATGCCACTGACAAAGTGGTAGCTGAAGCAAACGCAGTGTTACCCTCTAATGTTTCTTTAAATTTAGGGGGAGACTCTGCTCATCAAAATGAAGTGTTTAGCAGTTTCGGCACTACTCTGGCTCTATCTGCCTTGTGCATTGTCATAGTACTAATTTTGTTATTCAAAACCTGGGTAGATCCTCTAGTTATTGGTGTATCTTTACCTTTAGCACTAGTGGGGGCGATGTTAGCGCTACTAATTACCAAGAGCGACTTTGGCATGATCTCACTGATCGGTTTCGTCTTTTTGCTGGGGCTGGCAAACAAAAATGCCATTTTGCTTGTGGATTACATCAACCAGTTACGTAACGCTGGCTTAGACCGTACCGAGGCGATCCTCAAGACTGGACTAGTGCGCCTCAGACCAATTATGATGACCACGGCCTCTACTATTTTAGGGATGCTGCCGATCGCATTAGGTTTGGGTGCTGGTTCCGAATTGCGATCGCCGATGGCTGTAGCGATCGCAGGTGGATTAGTAACTTCAACTATTCTCAGTTTGATTGTTGTGCCAGTAGTCTACACCATTTTGGATGATTGGTTTCCCCGGTTTAAGAAGAGGGGGAGCAGCACTTCGGCTTCGCTCAGTGACCGGGGAGCAGGGGAGCAGGGGGGAAGTTGATGCAGGTTTTTGTCACGGGGGGTACGGGTTTTATTGGCGCTCATTTGGTACGGTTGTTGCTGCAACAAGGATATGCCGTCAAAGCACTGGTACGCCATAGCAGCAATTTGGAGAATCTACGCGGTTTAGAGGTGGAAATTGTCAAAGGCGATTTGAACGATCCAAATCTCTGGCAACAGATGGCAGGTTGTCAATACCTATTTCATGTAGCAGCTCATTATTCCCTCTGGCAGACAGACCGAGAATTACTCCACCGTTACAATGTCCTGGGTACGCGCAATGTGTTGGCAGCAGCTCGCAAGGCTAACATTGAACGCACTGTCTACACAAGTTCAGTAGCAGCGATTGGGGTAGGAGCGTCAGGGGAAGTTGTGGATGAAACACATCAGAGTCCTTTAGAAAAGTTGGTGGGTGACTACAAAAAGTCTAAGTTTCTGGCTGAACAAGAAGCTATGCAAGCCGTTGCTACAGGTCAGGAGGTAGTTATTGTCAATCCCAGCAGTCCCATTGGCTCGTTGGATATCAAACCTACCCCGACAGGTGATATAATCTTGCGGTTTTTGCGACGGCAAATGCCCTTTTACTTGGATACTGGTCTAAATTTTATCGATGTGCGGGATGTGGCATGGGGGCATTTACTGGCTTTGCAGCGAGGTAAATCTGGCGATCGCTATATCTTAGGCCATCAAAACCTCAGTCTCAAGCAACTACTCGAACAACTCGCCGATATCACTGGTCTGAGCGCACCTCAACAAACTGTACCCGCTTGGTTGCCCCTAAGTGTTGCCTGGGTTGATGAAAAGATTCTCGCACCATTGGGTAAATCGCCCTCAGTACCATTGGATGGCGTTCGGATGGCGAAACAACCTATGTATTACAATGCTTCAAAGGCTGTACGAGAATTGGATCTACCCCAATCTTCGCTGAACGCCGCACTCAAAGATGCTGTGGATTGGTTTGTTGCTCAGGGATATGTCAAATGAAAAATATAGCTATTTACGTGTGGATGCAATAGACAGTAGGGGCGCAAGACCTTGCACCCCTACAAAGGTTTTATGTTTTCCAGTGGTGTATTTATCTTTAAAAGAGGAGCGATCGCAACAATGGCAGTTAATCTACAACAAGCTATGGATATTGGGAAGTATCTTGTTACACAGCGTTTGAAAGGACGCAAACGCTTCCCCTTAGTGTTGATGTTGGAACCTCTTTTTCGGTGTAATCTCGCTTGTACTGGTTGTGGTAAAATCCAACATCCAAAGGAAATATTAAAGCAAAATCTCACCCCAGAACAGTGTTTTGCTGCTGTGGAAGAGTGTGGCGCACCAGTTGTCTCAATTCCTGGGGGAGAACCTCTGCTACACCCTCAAATTGATGAGATTGTCCAGGGATTAATTGAACGCAAGAAATATATTTACTTGTGTACCAATGGTTTGTTATTAGAAAAGAGCCTGGATAAGTTTCAACCTTCCCCTTACCTCACTTTCAGCGTGCATTTAGATGGAATGCGAGAATTACACGATCGCTGCGTAGATCGTAAAGGTGTTTTTGATATTGCTGTCAAAGCCATTCGCGCCGCTAAAGCTAAAGGCTTTCGTGTTACAACTAACACCACTATCTTTGAAGGTACTGAACCTAAAGATATGCAAGAGTTCTTTAACTTTCTGGAAACACTAAATACTGACGGGATGATGATTTCTCCCGGCTACAGTTACGAATGGGCACCCGATCAAGATCATTTTCTCCACCGCGAACAAACCCGCGCCCTCTTCCGAGAAATTCTGGCTCCTTACAAAAGTGGTGAAAAAAACTGGAACTTCAATCACAATCCGTTGTTCCTAGATTTTCTCACTGGTGATAAGGACTACGAATGCACGCCTTGGGGTAGCCCTAGTTATAGCGTTCTCGGTTGGCAAAAACCTTGCTATCTGCTGAACGAAGGTTATTACTCTACCTTCAAGGAATTACTCGCCCAAACTGACTGGAGTCAATACGGACAGAAGAGTGGTAATCCTAAATGTGCCGATTGTATGGTTCACTGCGGCTACGAACCTACCGCCGCAATGGATGCAATGCAGCCGCAAAATATGGCGCGTGCCCTTGGTAGTGTGTTTGGCAGGAATTAGGAAGTAATCAAGAGTGCTGAGTGCTGAGTAATTCTTAATTTACTCAGTAATCAGCAATCAGAATTCAGGGTTGAGTAGGCTGAATACTACATATTTAACCTGAGTTCGGGTTAAGCCAGAAGCTAAAAAGCTTATTCTGTCAGGATTGAATAAAACTGGAATTGATCAAAGCAGGGATAAAAGTGGAATCATTTTGTCAATAAGGTTCACAAATGAAACTAATCTCAGCAATATGTCTTATTGACAATAGATGAAAACAGAGCTTTAGACCGAACAACGATAATTCAAGGCTTTTGAGGATTTATTATCCCGAACTCAGGTTATTTATTAAAGGGTGCTATACTTGCGCACCCTTTAAGCATTCTGATTGCACTTGAATGTGTATAACAAAATACGATAGTTAAAAGAGAATGCTTATTTAGAGATATTGCGATCGCTCCCTCAGCTAAATAAGCCGAAATGCATTAGGGAAAATACCCACGCCATTTGTATCTGTTCGTGACCTGCAAATGTATTATAAGATTCGCGGCACTGGTCAACGCCTGCTCAGTATCAGTGGTACTGGAGTAGATTTGCAGCGATCGCCGACTATTTTTGACTCGCCACTAGGCCCGCACTTTGAATTGAAATCTTAGCCTAGCGATCGGCGCTCGGCTCGTAAACTAAACAGAGACAAAAATATGAATTTATGTAAACAATTTTCACAAACATAATAATAATTTGTAATAAAATATGATACGACAGCATTGTATAAAGAGAACTTGGAAGTAAAAAACAACATCTTAATCAGGTTTTCCAGTCGTTCATAGAAGTTTGAAGTTTTTTAACAAAAGTTTTAATCTGAAACCCTGGAGATCGTAAACTTATTTCTTGGATGTCTGTTTTAAACCTTTCGTAATTCGTCAGGCAGTGCTGACATCAAAAATCAACTGAACCATTCAGTTTTGAGTCCAATTATTCTTAACCAAGCAAATTAGGAGATTTAACGCAATGGTTTTAGATGCATTTGCAAAAGTAGTTTCCCAAGCTGATACACGCGGCGAATATCTCTCTGATGCACAATTGGATGCATTGAGCGAACTAGTCAAAGATGGTAACAAGCGTGCAGATGCTGTTAACCGTATTACCAGCAATGCGTCAGCTCTTGTTGCTGCTGCGGCTCGTGATTTGTGGGCAGAACAACCCCAATTGATCACTCCCGGTGGTAATGCTTACACCAGCCGTCGTGCAGCTGCTTGTATCAGAGACTTGGACATCATTCTTCGCTATATCACCTACGCTATCTTTGCTGGCGATTCTAGCGTGCTAGACGATCGTGCCCTCAATGGATTGCGGGAAACCTACTTGGCATTGGGAACTCCAGGAGCTTCAGTTGCTGTTGGTATTCAGAAGCTAAAACAAGCTTCTTTGGCAATTGTCAACGATACAAACAATATCACCAGAGGCGATTGCAGTGCTTTGTCATCTGAAATAGCTAGCTATTTCGATCGTGCTGCTGCTGCTGTGGCTTAAGCAAAGCAAAGCTTTGCTGATGTTGACTAAATAATTGTCCTGTCTATAGGACAAAACAAAATTTCAACCATAACGTTTGTAAAAGGGAAATACCACAATGACAAAAACACCTCTAACTGAAGCAATTGCATCGGCTGATTCTCAAGGACGCTACCTCAGCAGCACCGAAATTCAAGTTGCTTTTGGTCGCTTCCGCCAAGCTCCTGCTAGCTTACAAGCAGCAAAAGCATTGAGCGCTAATGCTCAACGCTTGACCGAAGGTGCTGCTCAAGCAGTTTATAACAAGTTCCCTTACACCACTCAACAACAAGGCCCTAACTTCGCGTCTGATGCGCGCGGTAAAGGCAAGTGTGTACGTGATATCGGCTACTACTTGCGGATTATCACATACGCTTTAGTTGTTGGTGGCACAGGCCCCTTGGATGATTTCTTGATTTCTGGCTTGGCTGAAATCAACCGGACTTTCGATCTGTCTCCTAGCTGGTACATTGAAGCCCTCAAGTACATCAAAGCTAACCACGGTCTCAGCGGCGACCCAGCTGTTGAAGCAAATTCCTACATCGACTACGTAATCAATACTCTAAGCTAGAGTGTTTCTTTAGCCCGGAGAGGAAATCAGCTCTTATGACAAGTGAGTTCTATGAGTTGTTTACCTCTCCGGGCAGTTTTTTAAGAAAAGCTAGCTGAAAACCCTGGAGAAAGAGGAACGTAGTTCTGTATTTTTTGCTTTAGAACGGGGATGAAAGCTGCTGAGGTAGCACGGTATTTGCTACAAGTTTGGGAAAGTTCACAACCCAGTGCCTCTTTTAAGCTACTGTCAATTGGCACAATATTTTTGTCAGTACAAGATTTAAAAACCTACCCTCGGACTGGGGGAAAGTATACGCCCGAAATAACGTAAGGAGATATCACTACGCCCTTGTGGCAAATGTGGTGAGGCAGCGAGTGCAATCTTCTCTCATCTCTTACGAGACGTTACGTGTTTGCAGAGCGTTCCAAAGGAAAGACGCTGGCGCAACGTTGGCGAGTCAGATACCCTACGGAAAAGCAAGCTACGCGCAGTGTCGGCAGAGAACGGAGGTTTCTCCCCATGAGGGACTGCCAAACTGATAAGGTGAGCCTGGGAACCTACCTGTGAAAACAGGATATTAAGGCAGGTATGTCTTAAAAATCGCCTTACTTGAAAGTAAGGTAAGTGTCAATTTCAAAAAGACTGTTAAAAGACTAGAAAAAATTTTCTAAAAAGTTTTCAGTTTTGCAGTTAAAACTGAGGAGGTTAAAGATGGCAGCTTTGGGACAAGCAGCAAGATTAGGGATTGGAGCGTTTGAAAATTCAGCACCAGTAGAACTACGCCCTGATAGAACAGAAGCCGATGTGGCAGTGGTTATCCGGGCGGCTTACCGTCAGGTTTTGGGTAATGCATATCTACTAGAAGGAGACCGTCTAGAGAGTGCAGAATCACTGTTGCAACAAGGTGCAATCACCGTTAGGGGATTTGTGCTAGCCATTGCTCAATCAGAACTCTATCGGGATAAGTTTTTCTACTCCAACTCCCAAACTCGGTTTATCGAGTTGAATTATAAGCATTTATTGGGGCGTGCCCCAGAAGATGAGTCAGAGATTTCGTACCATGTTGAGCTTTACAACTCACAAGGTTATGAAGCTGAGATTAATTCCTACATTGACTCATTAGAATATCAAGAGAGTTTTGGCGAAAATATTGTGCCCTACTACAGAGGCTTTAAAAGTCAAGTAGGACAGAAAAACGTTGGCTATAGCCGACTGTTCCAACTGTATCGGGGTTATGCCAATAGCGATCGCGCTCAAGGGCAAAAACAAGGACGCCTCACTTGGGAAGTAGCTAAGAATCTAGCTTCACCCATTTACCCAGTCTCTGCTGGAGCCTTAACAGGACTCTCAACAGGTGGTCGCGGCGAAACATACCGGATCAGAGTACTACAAGCAGCTTCCCCAAACTCAGCTGTAGTCCGGCGCGGTACTGCGGAATTGATCGTACCCTACGAGCAACTTTCTAGTAAATTACAGCAGTTGAATCGCAAGGGTAGTAAGGTTATCAGCATTACAGCCGTATAAATAGGGAATTGGAGAATTAAGTGAGGAGTTAGGAGTGAGGAGTTAGAAGTGAGGAGTGAGGAGTTAGAAGTTATGAGTTTTAAATTCCTAACTATATCCCTACCCTTAATTCCTAACTCTTAACTCCTAACTCCTAATTTTTGCAACTACTAATTACAAAAGGAAAATTACCAATGGCTATTACAACAGCAGCTTCCCGTCTGGGAACAGAACCTTTTAGCGATCAGTCTCCTGTGGAATTGCGTCCGAATGCAACCAAAGAAGACATCGAAAGAGTAATTGCTGCCGTCTATCGTCAAGTTTTGGGCAACAACTACATATTGGCATCAGACCGCCTGACAAGTGCTGAATCGATCCTCCGCGATGGCAAAATTACAGTGCAAGAGTTTGTGCGTCAGCTAGCTAAATCGGAACTGTACAAAACCAAGTTTTTCTACGACAACTTCCAAACTCGCGTTATCGAACTGAACTACAAACATTTGTTGGGTCGTGCCCCTTATGATGAGTCTGATGTCGTCTATCACTTGGACTTGTATCAAACCAAGGGATATGAAGCCGACATCGATTCTTATATTGATTCGCCAGAGTATCAATCAAACTTTGGTGAAAATATAGTGCCTTACTATCGCGGCTTTGAAACCCAAACAGGACAAAAAACTGTGGGATTTAGCCGGATATTCCAACTTTATCGCGGCTATGCCAGTAGCGATACCTCCCAACTCAAAGGCAAAGACTCTCGTCTTGCTAGCGAACTAGGCCGGAACAGCGCATCCGTCATTGTTCCTCCCTCTGGTGCTTCTTCAGGCTTTTCATACGTTGCTTCTGAAAAAGGCGTTACCCCCAGCAGCACTTTTGGTGGTGCGGGAACTTTTGGTAAAGAAGGCAGACTTTACCGCATTGAAGTAGCAGGTGTTTTTGGAGCTGGGTATCCCAGCACACGCCGCGTCAATCAAGCGGTGGTTATACCTTATGAAGAACTATCTAGTTACTTCCAGAGAGTGGTAAAACAAGGTGGTAAAATAGCAAGTGTGAAACCCCTTTAGTATCAATAGTCAATAGTCATTAGTCAATAGTCATTATTAAGGGCAAACGACTAATGACAATCTAAAATTGGAAATTAATTTTATGGTTGGAGCAACTAGTAATACGAGTAGTCGCTACTTTCGCTATGAAGTAGTGGGTCTGCGCCAAAGCGAAGAAACTGAAAAAACCAACTATCCGATTCGTTCTAGTGCTACTGTGTTTTTCACAGTACCTGAGAACCGGATGAATCAAGAAATGCAGCGGATTACTCGCTTGGGTGGCAAAATAGTCAGCATTCAGCCATTGAACGCTGAAGCTAAAACAAATAGCGAACAAAGCGATCCTCCTTCTTCATAATGAATTCTAGTCCGCAGAAATTTGAAGATTTATCACCGACAGGTAACTCTGGCGATGGTGAATCTTTAACAGTAGAGCAAGCGATCGCTAACCTTGAGAGTGCAGATTTAGGTCTGCGCTTTTATGCTGCCTGGTGGTTGGGTAGGTTTCGGATCTGTGAAGCAGCTGCGGTTACAGGATTGATTAAAGCGTTAGAAGATGAAGCCGACAGAACACCAGAAGGCGGATATCCTCTGCGACGTAACGCAGCTAGGGCTTTAGGGAAACTAGGCGATCGCCAGGCAGTCTCACCTTTAATTGCGTGTTTAAACTGCTCAGATTTTTATGTCCGGGAAGCGGCGGCACAATCCTTAGAAATGCTGGGCGATCCGGTTTGTATTCCCGCCCTGATTGAATTATTACAAGTAGGTTTGCAGGGAGAGCAGCTAATATCAAAGCAGCCTGATTTATCTCAACCCTACGAGGCCATTTTAGAAGCCTTGGGAACATTGAGGGCGACTGAGTACATCCCTTTGGTAAAACCATTTTTAGAGCATCCAATCGAATTGGTACAATATGCTGCCGCACGAGCAATGTATCAATTAACCCAAGAACCAGTTTATGGAGAACGGTTAGTAAAAGCTCTGGCAGGAGATAAATTGCAATTGCGTCGAGCAGTGTTAGCAGACTTGGGAGCGATTGGCTATCTACCCGCAGCAGATGCGATCGCCGAAACTCTTGCTGAAAATAGTCTAAAGCTAATTTCTCTTAAAGGATTACTAGAACATCAAGTTAAGCACACAGTAACAAGCACTTTGTCAGATGGTGCGATTAAAGTGATAAATTTGATGGACTCGCTATTGTAGTTAATTGTAGTTATAATTTCTCAGGCATTAGTCGTTATTAATACGCTTAAATCAATTGTTTATCGCACATAAACCCCTAACATAATTGCGAGATAAAGGCTAGGGGGTTTATGTCTGATGTCAACTACGGAGGACTTAAGCTACAATTGGCAGATCCCTAATGACTGATGGCAAATTATTATGAATAACAGTGACCTTGCCCAAATATTAATTCGTGCTGTGGAAGAAGCAGACTCCTCGGATCGCTTATTGGACGCAGTTCAGGAGTTAGCGGCAGCTGGTATTGAGGAATCTGTTCCCACTCTGATTGCAGCTTTGGGCTATAACAATCCAGGGGCAGCAGTGGCAGCAGTAGATGGACTAATTGCGATCGGCGAAGTCGCAGTACCGTCACTATTGGAACTAATTGATGACTACAACTACAGTGCGAGAGCCTGGGCTATTCGCGCCTTAGCGGGAATTGGTGATGTCCGGGCGCTGGATACCTTGTTAGAGGCAGCAAAAACTGATTTTTCCTTAAGCGTGCGGCGAGCTGCTGCTAGGGGATTAGGCACTTTGCGCTGGCAGCAACTACCTGCTGAGAAGGTAGAATCTGTTCAGACTCAGGTATTAGAGGCACTATTACTAATTTCTCAAGATCCAGAGTGGATAGTGCGCTATGCAGCAGTGACGAGTTTAGAAACACTAGCGATGTCTGGCGACAACCCGCAAAGCGGCAACGCCATAGCAGTCACTTTACCAGAGCAAGCATCGCGGATTACAAATCAACTTCAGCAAATACTCGATACTGATGCCGATGTGGGAGTTCGCACCCGTGTAAAATTTGCACAGCAAAAAATTCAACAGCAACAACATCAAGAAATGTTTGCACCAAAAAGAAAGCTAGAAGATACTGAAGTGCCTGAAATACCTCATCGTGGTGGTGGCAGACGGTAAATCACCAGACACCAACCGCGCTTGCGGTATGGTGTCAGGTCTCCCAATTCATCGGGGATAGCCTTCAGAACTCCTGGTTTTATTGGTCTTACATTCGCTTCTTTGATGGAGAGTCCTGGTTCCCAAGACCTTAAATTTTTGTAAAACTAACCAGGCGAGAAAGATTGAATTTCTGCCTGGATATTCCCACGAGCAGATGGTTCGGCAAACTCTGACATTAAAGGCGTAAAATAAATACGCGATCGCTGTAAAAATCTTTCTAAAATTTTCTGACGGCCTGTGATATACTCTGCCTCTGCCACCCAGCTATATTCCTGACGAATAGCATGGGCGTATTCTTCATAATCAACTGAGTTAGTAGCCAAAATCGCTAAATCTGCATCAACTAGGACTTGGCTATCATAGTCATTTACCGCAGCTTGGTGGTCTTTAGTGTTCAGGATCAGACGGGTGACACTAGTTATAGTACTTTCTGGAATACCCAAATTACTCAGCAACTCAAAAGCATAGTCTGCACTTCGTTCTTCGTTATCCTTAGCTTCAGCGTCATACACTACATCGTGAAACCAGGCAGCTAGTTGAACAGCAGCTAGGTTGTTGGCATAGCCTTGCAAAATCTCAATTGTGCTGAGGACGCGATCGATGTGTTTGAGTGTATGGTAATAGCGACCAGGGGTAGAATAAGCTTCAACCAAGAGATTAAAGGCTTTCTCAGCCGCTACCTGGTCAACGCCAAAGGGTTGGAGTGTGTGTTGCCAGTTATAAAATAAAATATCCATAAACTTTTCTGTAGGCATAGAGGCAGTATACCCATTCTGAGTATTGGAAAAAATAAGTACATACTGTTAAAACACCAGTAGAAGACTTCCAGCAGCGACAGGTAAAAGTTTTATGTGGGGTTGTGGGTGTTTTCTTTTTCATCAAGATTTGTAATCAGTATTCAACCGGATTTAATCTCAGAAAGTTTGCGGGATATGAGTGGTTCACCACTGTGATATCTGATACAGGGAAGTTATGATCGTGGGCATTAATTTTTTATTGTTCAAATGCCAGCTAAAATCATCCTTACCGTTATTCAAGGACAATTATTAGGACAGCAATATATTTTTGATTGCCGCAGTAGCTGCATAATCGGTAGAAGTTCAGATTGCAATCCTCAGTTACCAGATGATGAGAATCATCGGGGCATCTCGCGCTATCACTGTCTACTAGATATTAATCCTCCTGATATTCGGGTGCGGGACTTTGGTAGTAAAAATGGCACTTACATTAACGGTAAAAATATTGGACAACGCCAACGAAATCAAACGGCTGAAGAAGCTGTAAAATGCAACTTTCCAGAGCATGACTTACGAACAGGCGACGAAATCAATTTAGGTCACACTGTCTTTAAAGTTAGTATAGAAACACATCCAAATGAAGTAAATCTACCAACCTTCATCCCTGATGATGTTACTATCAAAAATAACCCACTACAACAAGTTTATTGCTTAGACATCATCAAATACTTTCTGAATTTGGCTGAGAGTGGCGATCGCAACCTCAAAGCAATTAGCGGTTATAATCTTGTCAAACTTCTCAGCACTAGTGAATTCGGGGAAGTTTATTTAGCACAGCATAATCAGTCTGGCAAGTTCATAGCCTTAAAGGTCATGTTACCAGCAGTGGCGGCGAATGAATTCGCTGTGCAGATGTTTCTCCGGGAGACGGAAAACACCAAGGCTTTGCAACATCCTCATGTAGTGCAACTGATGGATTGTGGCTACTCGGAAATCATCTTCTTTTTTACAATGGAATATTGTGAGGGCGGTACTGTATGGGATTTCATGCAGCAACTGGGTGGGCGATTGTCTGTTGATATTGCTGTACCGATTATTCTCCAGATTTTAGACGCTTTAGAATATGCCCACAATGTTGAACTTCCTTATGTCAAACTGGCTGATGGTAAGTTTGGCAAAGGTAAAGGTATAGTTCATCGCGACCTAAAACCGAGTAATATTTTCCTGACTAATATTGATGGAAAACTGGTGGCTAAAATCGGTGATTATGGCTTATCCAAGGCCTTTGACTTGGCTGGTTTAAGTGGTCAAACTTTGACTGGGACTCAAGCGGGTACTCCCGTTTTTATGCCGCGACAGCAGGTGCTTAACTTTAAATATGCCCAACCGGAGGTAGATGTTTGGGCAGTTGCGGCTTGTCTCTACAATATGCTCACAGGTTGTTTCCCCCGCAACTTCACAGGCGATCCTTTTCTAGCAGTTTTACAGAATAATCCCATACCAATTCGCCAACGAGATGCAACAATTATGCAACCCTTAGCGCAGGTGATTGATTTGGCGTTGGTTGATAAACCAGAAATTCACTTTAAGAGTGCAGCTGAATTTAAGCGAGCATTGTTAAATGCGTTGTCATAGTCGAGTTTATAGCAGTTTTTATCTATTTAATCCACATCTGTCGTCGATTACGAATTCCACATAATGGTGACAGCTAGATGAAAGCGTCAAAATAGAAGACACAGGCTTTGTACAAAAAGCCTTGCCTTGATTAACGGAGTTATTATCAGTGGTATTACAAGTACAAACAAGCACCTACGAAGCTAAAACCCAAGAAATTGCTAAACAACTTCTAGCCGCAACGCAGGAAAATCGTTCGTTTTTTTCTTCCCTGCGAGATCAAATGCGTTGGGATGATAAATTACTAGCTTGGGCAATGAGTAACCCTGGCTTGCGGGTGCAACTATTTCGCTTTATAGATACGTTACCTGCTTTGCACAGTAAATCAGAAATTGCCTCACATTTACAAGAATATTTAGGCGATGAATCTGTAGAATTACCGGCAGCTTTGAAGGGAATGCTAAACTTTGCTAATCCCGACTCGATGCCTGGACAAGTTGCTGCTACAACCGTTGGAACAGCAGTTGAGACACTTGCCCATAAATATATTTCTGGGGAAAATATTAAACAAGTCATCAAAACAGTTGAACGACTGCGAAAAGAGAAAATGGCTTTCACCATCGACTTACTTGGTGAAGCCGTAATTACCGAAGCGGAAGCGCAGTCTTATCTAGAACGCTATCTAGAATTAATGCAACAATTGGTGGAAGCATCAAAGAATTGGACAACGATTCCGGCGATTGATGAGGCTGATGGCGAACCCATCCCGAAAGTTCAGGTTTCTGTGAAATTAACGGCGTTTTATTCCCAATTTGATCCATTAGATGCTAAAGGTAGTGAGGAGCGAGTTAGCGATCGCATTCGCATTCTCTTACGTCGTGCTAAAGAATTAGGCGCAGCTGTACATTTTGATATGGAACAGTATGCCTACAAAGACATAACTCTCAGCATTCTGAAAAAACTGTTACTAGAAGAAGAATTTCGGCAACGCACAGATATTGGCATGACAATTCAGGCATATCTGCGTGATAGCGAACAAGATACCGAAGACCTAATTTCTTGGTTGAAACAGCGTGGTTATCCCCTGACAATTCGCTTAGTGAAAGGCGCATATTGGGATCAAGAAACCATCAAAGCAGCCCAAAAGCATTGGAAACAGCCAGTTTACAACGACAAAGCCGCAACTGATGCTAACTTTGAAACCATAACTCAGTTGTTGTTAGAAAATCATCAATATGTCTATTCTGCCATTGGTAGCCATAATGTGCGATCGCACTCTCGCGCCATTGCCATTGCTGAAAGTTTAAATGTCCCGCGCCGTCGCTTTGAATTGCAAGTCCTCTACGGTATGGGTGATAAAGTTGCCAAGGCGTTAGTTGATAAAGGTTATCGCGTCAGAGTTTACTGTCCCTACGGTGAATTATTACCTGGGATGGCGTATTTAATTCGCCGATTGTTGGAAAATACCGCTAATAGTTCTTTTTTACGGCAAAATCTAGAAAATCGACCGATTGAAGAATTATTAGCGCCGCCGATTGTCAAAGAGGAGAAGAAATCTTTAACTCTTAACTCTCATTTCCTCGGTGCTGCTGATACCGATTACGCTGAGGAAGAGGTGAGAAAGAAGGCGGCGCAAGCTTTCCAAAGCGTTCGTCAACAGTTGGGTAAAACTTATTTACCACTGATTAATGGCGAGTATGTTAACCCACCGGAATTTGTTGATTCTCTCAATCCTTCTAAGTTCAGTGAGGTAATTGGTAAAGTTGGGTTGATTAGCGTTGAACAAGCGGAACAGGCGATCCAAGCTGCGAAAGCGGCGTTTCCTGAATGGAAGAAAACACCAGCTAAACAACGCGCTGATATTTTGCGGAAAGCGGGTGATTTGATGGAACTCCGCCGCGCCGAACTTTCAGTTTGGATAGTTTTGGAAGTTGGGAAACCAGTTAAGGAAGCTGATGGAGAGGTTTCAGAAGCGATAGACTTCTGTCGTTACTACGCTGACGAGATAGAACGGTTAGACAAAGGTGTGAATTACGACATTCCTGGTGAAACTAATCATTATATTTACCAGCCACGGGGGATTGCTGTAGTAATTTCTCCCTGGAATTTCCCGCTAGCGATCGCTTGTGGAATGACAGTTGCAGCTTTGGTTTCGGGCAATTGCACTCTCCTCAAACCTGCGGAAACATCTTCTGTAATTGCAGCGAAACTCGCAGAAATCTTGGTAGACGCTGGTTTTCCCAAAGGTGTCTTTCAATACGTACCTGGGAAGGGTTCGCAAGTCGGCGCTTATTTGGTAAATCATCCAGATACTCATGTGATTGCTTTTACAGGTTCCCAAGAAGTCGGTTGTAGAATTTACGCAGAAGCGGCAACGCTCAAACCCGGACAGAAGCACGTGAAACGAGTGATTGCAGAAATGGGCGGCAAGAATGCCATTATTGTCGATGAAAGTGCTGATTTAGACCAAGCTGTTGTGGGGGTAGTGCAGTCAGCATTTGGTTACAGTGGACAAAAATGTTCTGCCGCCTCTAGGGTGATTGTGCTGCAACCGATTTATGATGCCTTTGTGCAACGATTGGTAGAAGCGACAAAATCCTTGAATATTGGGGAAGCAGAGTTACCGAGTACGCAAGTTGGGCCGGTAATTGATGCTAATGCCCGCGATCGCATCCGCGAGTATATTGAGAAGGGTAAGGCAGAAGCACAATTAGCTTTGGAGTTACCAGCACCCGAACAAGGCTACTTTATCGGCCCAGTCATCTTTAGTGAAGTCTCGCCAAATGCGGTAATTTCCCAGCAAGAAATTTTTGGCCCTGTGCTGGCGGTAATTCGGGTGAAAGATTTCCAGGAAGCGTTAGCAGTCGCCAACGGTACAAATTACGCCTTAACTGGAGGACTTTATTCTAGAACACCTTCCCACATTCAGCAGGCGCAGACAGAATTTGAAGTCGGGAATTTGTACATCAACCGCAATATTACAGGAGCGATCGTTGGACGACAACCCTTTGGTGGATTCAAACTTTCTGGAGTAGGTTCTAAAGCAGGCGGCCCTGATTACTTACTGCAATTTTTAGAACCACGTGCGGTGACAGAAAATATTCAACGTCAAGGTTTTGCACCAATTGAAGGAGCAGATTAAACAAACGTGAATTCCACGGCTCATATAGCGTCCGTCTAATTAGCCCAATCAAAACACCTCTCCCTGATTTTACTGCGTAAAACCCTCCCTCTCCGAGTCCTACGGTGTACACACATCTTGGTAATAAAGCCCCAATCCTGGATTTACCCCCCTTAATCCCCCCGATGTATTGGGGGGAAATATCCAGTTCTTCCCCTTACCAAGGGGGAGTTAGAGGGGGTTAGAAGGACTTGTGTGTACACCGTAGCTCCGACTACGAGAAGGACAGGCTTGCACTTTCGTTCAAAGCAGGGAGAGGTGCATCAAACTCACATTAAACTACAATAAGTATTAACATCAAAGAGAGTTTAATGAGTAATTTAGTTATAAAAGTTGCTGAATTACCTAAAGATTTTCCGGCAATTGAAGCAATTAGAAAATCAGTTTTTCAAGAAGAACAAGGGGTAGATCCCGCTTTAGAATTTGATGGCAAAGATGTAATATCCGATCATCTAATTGCTTATTTAAATGTGGAAGCTGTAGGTACTGCTAGAATCAGATATTTAGATGAAAAAACTGCCAAAATAGAAAGGTTAGCTGTATTTTGTAGAAGAAGGAGAAACATTTGAAGAAGCTAGTATTCTCCATGTGAAAATGAGAAAAAATTTTCATAGTTAAAGTAAAACTATGTAGTATATTTTCACTAATTGTTTAGACAAAAATGTATTTTTATGAGCAATTAACTAAAATATTTAATTAAAATTGACTCTAGCTGGACTATGCGAATTGGCTTGACAAGGTAGTCATCAACACTACCTGGTAGCATGGTAATTTCCTCCTCTAAAGGTTCGCTAAAGGTCATCATTACAATCGGTAAATGTTCCCGATAAGGCTCTTTCCCAAGGATATTCAGCAAACTCAAGATATGAGCATCTTTTACTAACTGCAAATCAAAAAAAACTAAATCTGGTTGGAAGTTTTGTACTTGTTTCAAAAAGTCGTTACTATTATCTATCCACTTGACTTGGTAGCCAATTGTGTGCAGATAATCTTGCAATACTGTTGCTGTGTTTTCCTCTTCTTCTACAAGCAAAATAGTTTTATTTGTGGGAATGACTGAAGAAGAGGACGACGAGGTAAAATTTGCTTCCTCTTCTGTCTCATCTATCTTATCTATCTCATTTGTCTCATCTTCTCCATTTCCCGGATGCTCTAGATTTGGTAGAAACAGAGTGAACTGACTGCCCTTTCCTACAGTTGATGTCACGGTAACATCTCCACCATGTAAACGCGCTAATTTCCGCGTCAAGGCTAAACCCAAACCAGTGCCTTCATACTGCCGATTTAACCGACTGTCAAGCTGTTTAAACGGTTCAAATAGAAATTGAAACTGGCTTGAATCTATACCAATGCCAGTATCTGAAACTGTAAACGTTATCCCTTGTGGAACTTTTTTGACTACCAGCGATACTTCACCTACTGGGGTAAATTTAATGGCATTAGTGAGCAGGTTGAGTAGCATTTGCTTGATGCGCCGCTCATCAGCAATGCAAATATCCTCTTCTAAATCAATTTCACAGGTGAGTTGCAATCCCTTTTCTGAGGCGCGATCGCGCACTGTCCAGATGGCATAATTACATATATCTGCCACTGATAAAGATGATAGTAACAGCTCCTCTTTACCTGCTTCTACCTTAGATAAGTCAAGGATATCGTTAATCACTGCCAGCAGGTGTTCACCACTACTATATATACAACTTACATATTCGTTCTGCTTTTCATTCAGAGAGCCAACTATTTCTTGTTGCAGTAACTGTGACAAACCCATAATCGCATTGAGAGGTGTCCGCAACTCATGGCTCATGGTTGCTAAAAATTCAGTTTTTGCTCGACTGGCAGCTTCTGCTGCTTCTTGAGAGGCACGTAGTTTCAACTCTGTTTGCTTACGTTCAGTAATATCCTCAATCATCGCTAGAAAAAACTCAGGTTTACCATTGCTGCCTGGTATAACAGAAACAGAGATATGAGTCCAAAGTAAATTACCATTTTGATGCTGGCAGCGTCTTTCTATCTCAATGCGATGTCTTTCGACAAGCTGTTTCTGATGTTTGGAGGGTTGTAAACCGTCCTTCGCAGTTCTCTTTAAGTCTGTGCGAATTCCTGACATCAGTTGTTTGTAAAGTTTTAAATCCTCCCTTTCTATGGAAATGTAATCTGTAAAGCACTTGCCGCATAACTCTTCTCGGCTGTATCCTAAAATCTCGCATAGTGCCAGATTAGTATCGACTATCTGTCCTTTCATATCTATCAGGCCAATGCCGATAGAGGAACGCTCAAAAATCGCCCGAAATTGTGCCTCACTCTGTCGCAGTGCTTCCTGTACGACGTTTCGCTCGCTCGCCTCTATAGCCAGTGTCACAAAATCTGCAATTGAGCCAGCAAAACTCTCTTCTTCTAAAGTCCATTGCCGACCTTCGCCTATGTGTTCGTGACAAACTACGCCTACCAAATGACCCTCTAGCCAAATTGGTGCGTCTAGTATAGATGTGATGCCCAAAACTGAAAAATAAGACTCGGATAATTCTTGGGTTCTGGGATCGTTTCTGGCATCATCCGCGGCAATAGTACGCTCCTCTTCTAAAGCCTGGAAATAAGTAGGAAAACTTGTTTTTAAAAGCGAGTTACCAAAGGTATGCTCCTTAGTCCTGACATCATATAAATTGATGCATTCAATTTTTGAACGTTCTTCATTATATAACCATACCCCAACTCGCTCGACTAACAGCGTCTGAGCAGCAGTTTCTGTAATTTCTTTCAACACCGCATTGAGATTACCTTGCTGAAATGTCTTGCTTCTTGCCAGTTGCACCAACGTCTGGCTTTGTTTTCGCCGACTATTTTCTCTGATTCGTAAAGCCTCTTGGGCCTGGTTGTGCTCTGTAATATCTCTAGCTGACACCACCTGCATTAGTTGCCCTCAAGAAGAAATAATTTGGACTTGCAGTTCTACGGAAAAAGTAGAACTGTCTTTGTATAACTACAATTACTTGATATGGTTTTTCATAACCGGAAAGTATAATTTTTCTAATCAAATTTTATAATTCTAGCTAATTAGTTATAAGCTAGATTTTGCTGATTAATTCTGTTACTTCATCCGATTAATTTTTGCCAGGGGATAATTAACATTTAAAGTAATTTCACTATTAAGTAATTCTACTATCAAGTAGTATAAGTAGTATAGTATTTTTAATCTGAAACTGGGGAGTGGTAAAGATTCTTTTCAATACCCAATCTTCAATAGAATTTTGTGCTGAATACTGACTAGCAAAATACTCTTGATTCTCCTAGAGAAAGATACCTAATGGCTCAAATTCTGCCAAACTTAAGGTAATGGCAGCTTTTACGGAGGTGGAGCGATGACAGATAGTGATGTAAGAATTGTTTCCCTGATTCCCGGTGGAACAGAGATTTTAGCGACACTGGGGTTGGTTAATGCTATTGTGGGGCGATCGCACGAATGCGATTACCCTCCAGAAATCCTCAATCGCCCCATTTGTACCCAAGCACGTTTAAACAGTGATGCCTCCAGCAGCCAAATTAACGATGAAGTGAACAAGTTATTGCAATCTGCTCTGAGTATTTATGAAATCAAAACAGATGTTTTAGAGCAGTTGCAGCCTACTCACATTCTCACTCAAGACCAGTGCGATGTTTGTGCTGTCAGCTTACACGAAGTGGAAAAGGCAGTTGCGACACTGATTGACAGTAAACCTCAAATTATTTCTTTACAACCCAATGTTCTCCAGGATGTTTGGGCAGACATTGAGCGAGTCGGCAACATCTTTGGCGTAGACTCAGTAAAAGTCTTAGAAAATTTAGAAGCTCGCGTCAAAATTTGTCAGCAAAGAATCCAAGGACTTTCTTTAGATGAACTGCCTACTGTTGCCTGTATTGAGTGGACCGATCCTTTAATGGTCGCCGCTAATTGGATTCCTGAATTAGTTAACTTAGCAGGAGGACACTCTCTATTTTGTACTACAGGTCAGCCTTCTCCGGTCTTGCCGTGGGAAACACTATTAACAACTAATCCAGATATAATTGTTTTCATGCCTTGTGGCTTTGATTTAAATCGTACTCGCCAAGAAGCCAATTTATTAACTCAACGCCCAGAATGGGAAAAACTACACGCTACCAAAGCTGGTAGGGTCTACATCACTGATGGCAATTCTTACTTTAATCGTCCAGGGCCGCGACTGGTAGATTCTCTAGAAATTTTGGCAGAAATTTTACATCCAGAAATTTTTCAATACGGCTACAAAGGAACTGGTTGGGAACTTTTGTAAATAAAAATTCAGAATTCAGGAGTCAGACAGTAAGAATTCGAGTCCGATGGTTACTAAGCTTGTCGTGCCACTTTGTGGAAGCAAGCTACGTGCAGCGTCTCGTAGAGAAGTATTGGTGATATTGGTTTAAAACTTTGCCGGGTTCCAGTACCCTACGAAGAATAATTCTGATTCCTGGATTCTGAATACTGAATTCTTCAAGGTGTTTCCTCAGAATCTGGCGATGCTTCATTGTTAAATAACAGCAGACGTACAGCAAGAATGGCAAATCCGACAGCCGCGATCGCTTTTAACACACGTGTAGGTAATAATTCGGCTACTGCACCCCCTGCTAACGATCCCAACAGGCTTGTCAACAGCAATGCACCTGCTGCACCAAAAAACACTGCACGTGGAGAATTAGAACGTCCTGAAAGTGCGATCGCCGCTAGCTGACTTTTGTCACCCAATTCTGATAAAAAAACCGTAATAAAGCTCAGTCCTAAAAGATGCCAATCCATATTATTAAGGGGGAAGGGGGCAGGGGGAGAATAACTAATGTCTAATGACTAGTAAATACATCCCAAAAGAGCATTAGGGAAATTACTAACAACATCACGCCTGCTGATTTTTCTACAGTTTTTGGGCTGAGTCGGGTGGCTATCCAACTACCTAAAAGCACGCCTAATAAACTGGTGGTTATTAGCGCCGCCGCAGATCCGATAAATACCACCCACGGCGAATGAGATTGTGCGCTCATTAAGAGAGTGGATAGCTGAGTTTTATCTCCAATTTCTGCTAGAAAAATGGTTATAAAAGTCGTACCAAAAACTACCAACGTTGATTGCTGCTTTTGAGGACTATCGGCAATTACAGGCTGAACTGACGGAGCGATCGCAGGAGTTAGGTTAAAATCATTGGTGTCTTTCAGTTCTAGCTCGATCTCAGTCTGAGATATGCCAGAAATCTCCAAAGGTACAGAGTCAAGTTTCACAAGCAATAGTTTTGTTACGAGGTTGTTTTCATATTTCTATCATATTCTCAGATTGTTGTAATAAATTGCAACTCCAGATACTAAAATGAACAATGGGAGCGTCACAGCCCAACAGCTTTATTGAAGCGTAGTATTTCCAGACTGCGATCGCCATAAACTCCTTCTATTTGCTGGCGACAGCAGTCAATAGCAAAATCGTTGACTTCTTCTGGTTCAACCCCATACATATCTTGAAACACTTCTGATTCCACACGGCAGAAGCGGGGACGATTGGCGTAGATGCGACATTCTCGCGTGGTATGGTCGAAATTAATGCACCATCCTCCTTCGCCTACCATACTGAGGTAGAGTTCTAGTTCTGGTGGAGAGAGGTACTCTTCCAAGTCTGGACGCTCTGCTGGATCGAGATTACAGCAGGCTCCACATTGCTTTACACATTGCCAAGTTGACATTTTTAATTAGGGAGTGGGGAATAGGGTGAGCAGGGGAGGCGGGGGAGGCAGGGGAAGCAGGGGGAGCAGGGGAGCAGAGAAAAGTTGCAGTAGGTTATTTTTCCCCTCTGCCCCTCTGCCTCTCTGCCTCTCTGCCCCTCTGCCTCTTGTGCCCAATGCCCAATGCCCCTATTTTACGTTTTTATGTCTTTTCTTATAATTTTGTTAAGTAAATTAAATCTAACAGGCCATAGCCAGATATGATCAATTGCGGGTTTTGTAATTAAGTTATTGAATTTTTTAAGGCAATTGAGAGGAGAAAAGGAAAAATGTTTGACTCTTTGTTTAACGCTTTTACCAGTATCAATTGGGAAGTTATTTTCCAATTGCTATCCGTGGCTCTAATTGTGATTGCTGGTCCAGCAGTAATCTTTTTGCTGGCATTTCGCAACGGCAACCTATAAAATTTATGAGTGCTGATTGAGAGTTAAGAGTGAGGAGTGAAAAATTAAATATTATTCTCAACTCATACTCATCACTCATAAATCAGCACTTACAGGGTCATAGTCACAAGTGATAAGTTAATTAAGAACTCCAAACTGCTAACTTATAACTCCTAACGATTAACTGATAACGCCTGAAAGGCAGCTTGGATAATACTGTCATACTGTGGCTCAGAGATATCAACTTCTTTAGCATTTTGACGATTAGTGCCTAGTAAACCGATTATATGTCCTGGCTGTATGGCTAAGACTTTGCCTTCAGTATTTTTAATTCTTAATTCTGCTTCAATACCGTTTTTATAGAAACCACAAGTATACTGTCGCTGATTGTATTCAAAAGTGGTGCTTGACGGACTTGGTGACGAAGCAAAAAATTGTTGAAGCTGAATTGGCAGTCTGACTCCTATTAATTCTAGCTCGATGGTGGTGTTACCATTAAAGTAATTTTCTCGGAGTTTGTAAGCGATATCCACTCGCGGTGGTAAGCGGAAATAGTCACCCCAACGCCAGGCGATCGCTTTGATTTTATACTCCTGATTATCAACAGTTTGGGCAACTGTCAGTTTAATGTGACCCTTGCCAACGATTTTTTGCTCAACCACTTGAACATTAGGTGTCCAGAAAACTGGATCGGGGTTATCCATACCGCAGGGATGTAGAGCATTAAGCTGTTGATAAAGCTGCTGATTGAGATGATTGAGGTTGACTTCAGCATCGATTTTGAGCAGAGGTTTGAGATGCTGTGGTTCAAGACACTGGTTAGCAAACTCAATCAAACGCGATCGCAACATCTGTAAATTTTCTGCTGGTAGAGAGAATCCCCCGGCTGCTTTGTGTCCGCCAAATTTTCCTAGTAAATCGTGACAATATTCCAAAGCTTCAAACACATGAAACTCTGGAATTGAGCGTGCAGAACCGCGTATATGTCCCTCATCCTCATAAGTACCGATAAACACGGGAACGCCGTAGCGTTCCACCAAGCGGGAGGCGACAATGCCAATAACGCCATGATGCCAATTGGGTTGAACAACAATTAATACACGATCTTGCTGTAGAGATGCAACAAAT
Source organism: Nostoc sp. (assembly GCF_036917375.1). GTDB lineage: Bacteria > Cyanobacteriota > Cyanobacteriia > Cyanobacteriales > Nostocaceae > Nostoc. The sequence continues at coordinate 37,688 of NZ_JBALDN010000028.1, read as the reverse complement.
TCTGTCTCCACATAAGCGATCGCTTCTTGTTCAATTTGCTGACACATCTCCTGGCGAGAAGCGTTGACTTGTTCGCACTGCATTGCTCTTTCCAGCGCCACCCCCATATCATCTGTAATCAGCAATTCAATCACAGTCTGGGGATTACCAATCCGGCCAATAGCATTAATTCGCGGCCCTAACCGAAACCCGATATCTTCAGGCTTTAGCGATTTTGGATTTTGGATTTTGGATTTTGGATTAGGAATTTTCTCCTCTGCTCTCCTGCTCCCCTGCTCCCCTGCTCCCTCATCTCCCCTCGCCTGCACGCCACCTACCTGAATTAACGCTTGGATTCCAGGTAAGTGGGATTTGGGTAAATGTTGTAAACCGCGTTTTACCCAGCGACGATTTACACCAGTTAAGGGGGCTAAATCTGCGATCGTTCCCAGCGTAAATAGTGCTAGCATCGGCTGGATCAAGCCCTTAGTCTCCCCTAGCTGTTGTGCTAGAGACACTGCCAAGATATAGGCAACACCAACACCAGCAACACCCCGATAAGGTGAGGATTCAGCTATTAGTTTGGGGTTGAGGATAGCGTTAGCTGGTGGTAATTTTTGGGGGATATCGTGGTGATCGGTGATAATCACTGCAACCCCAAGTTCTCTAGCTCTCGCAACTGGTTCAAACGCAGAGATGCCATTATCGACAGTGAGAATTAATCCCACACCCTCGTTGTGGAATTCTTCAACTATGCGTTTATTGATACCATAACCTTCGTGCATCCGGCTGGGGATAGCATAATCTACTTGTGCGCCTAAAGTGCGGAGACTGCGTAAAAGTAGAGCAGTGCTGGTCATCCCATCAGCATCATAATCACCACAAATAGCAATTTTTGTTTGAGAAGCGATCGCATTTTGCAACAATTCCAAACTAATCGCCAAATCTGGAAAATCTTCTAACGGCGAAGGCAAAACTAAGGACTCTGGATTTAAAAATGCTTGTACCTGTTCTGGTGTTTCCATACCCCGATTAATCAACAACTGGCTGACAATGGGTGAAATGTTTGTCAAAAGCGCCAGTTGTTGGGCAAATTCTGGTTTTTGTGGATAAATTTGCCAGCGCTGGTCGGGTAAGCGTCGGTGAGGCTTTGAGAGTTCAGATACAGCTCGGTCTAGCACAATAAAAGTTAGGAGTTAGGAGTAGAGACGCGATTAATCGCCTCTGTACAAGAGTTAGAAGTAGAGACGCGATAATCGCGTCTGTTTTTAATTCAAAATTGTTTCTTAACTCATAACTAATAACATTAATTTGCTATCTAAAACACGTTTATCCTACCATCATCCATAATATATAACGAGCGATCGCCAGGAGAGCGCCAAGTCGGACGAAGTTCCAGCCGCAATGTGCCAAAGTTGGGTTTTGAGATAATTGCTTGTAGTGATAAACCCTTTTCGCTCCAAAATATCAGAGATGTATTTGGCTCAGTACCCTCTATTTCGTCTAAATTTAATTTCTGTCCCGGACTCAAGGATATTGCATCAGTCCCAGAGGGTTTTTGGATTTTTATTAGGTTCGGTGTGCTATTTATAACTTCAACCCGGATGTATTGCCCAGGTGTAAACTGAATTGGGTGCGATCCACACTTAGAGGCACAAGTTCTAGCTAAAGTAGCACTGGGATTATTGATTGATGTAACTAAAATACTAGCTGCAACTAAAGCAAATGACAGAGGTTTAAACATAATACACAGTATAAGTACTTGATTAAAATATTACTTTATTTAGTGATTTCAAGCCTCAGTGTATTTTCCAGAATTACTTTGCTAATTCTCAGTTCTTAAATTACTAATTATTTTTTATAAACATCTCCTCTCGCACCAATGGCGTAAATTTCGATGTCTTTAGAATCAATATCGACTGTAAAAATAATTCTGTTATAGGACTAGTATTTGATTTCTGAAAAAACTCCGTACATCTGAAGAGACATTATGGCTATTAGTAGAAATATCGATGTTGAAGAGTTGTTGCAACTTTACGCGTCAGGGGAAAGAGATTTCTCCTTCATTAACATTGAGGGGTCTGATGAATTGTATCGAGCCAATTTGAGCGGAATCAATTTAAGTAACTCGTCCGTTGGCGAGATTTTTATGGAGGGGAGCAATCTGAGTGGAGCTAACCTCAAAGGCGCTCAGTTGGGACAAACCTGTTTGCGAAACACCAACTTGCGAGGGGCTGATCTGACTAGTGCTGATCTCAGATACGCTAACCTTGATGGTGCTGATTTGACCGATGCCAAGTTAACTAACGCTTGTCTGCGAAACGTTGTCATGCGGGGTGCAAATTTGACTGATGCTGACTTGACTGGTGCTGAGATTGAGTTTATTCAGGAGATGGTTAAAGATTCTATTTTTTGTAGAACCATCATGCCAGATGGCAGTATTTACAATGGAACTATTTAAATAAATTATTAGTTTATTCATCGTTATTAAGACTCAAAGCCTCTCTCCTTGTAGGAGAGAGGTTTGGAGAGAGGAGAAAAACCGCTATAGCTTTCCCCTTCCCCTCTGATATTTCTTTAACCGAAACGTCCACTGATATAGTCTTCAGCTTCTTTAGTTTGAGGAGAACTGAACATTTGGGCTGTCGGATTAAACTCAACTAATTTTCCGCGACGTTTACCATGCTCGTCAATTTCTGTATTGAAGAAAGCTGTGTAATCTGCGACTCTAGAAGCTTGCTGCATATTGTGAGTCACCATAATGATGGTGTATTGCTCTTTAAGTTCTAAGCAAAGTTCTTCTACTTGGCGGCTAGAAATTGGGTCGAGAGCAGAACATGGTTCATCCATCAATAATACATCTGGCTTCATGGCGATCGCACGAGCAATACAAAGCCGTTGCTGTTGTCCGCCAGATAATGCAGTACCCTTCTCTTTGAGTTTGTCTTTGACTTCATCCCAAATAGCAGCGCGTCTGAGGGAATCTTCCACCAATTCATCGATGTTACCTTTGTAACCGTTAGCCCGCGGCCCAAAGGAAATATTTTCGTATATTGACTTGGGGAAAGGATTTGGTCTTTGAAAAACCATTCCCACTTGGCGGCGTAATTTTACAGAATTTATCTTAGGATCGTAAATATTGCGATCGCGATAATTCAGTCTACCCTCAACTCTAGCTCCAGGGATTAAATCATTCATCCGATTGAAGCAACGTAGTAAGGTACTTTTACCACATCCTGAAGGCCCAATAAAAGCAATAATTTGTTTTTCAGGAATCTTTAGATATACATCTAAAAGTGCCAGAAATCCTCCATACAACACCTTTACACCTTCAACATTGAAGACGCTCTTATCTTGGTCAATTGTGGCACTATCTGATTTACTTCTACTATTGCTATAAGTCATTTGGTTGAACTCCAATATCTGTGAATCTATCCAAATTAGATATTTAATTACCTAATTTATTGAGAAGCGTTGGCGAATATAAATTGCAACACCATTTAAAGCTAAAATCAAGATTAACAACGCAATAATTGTGGCTGCTGCTGCACTAGCAAAACCCGGTTCAGGACGAGTTATATAACTGTAAATTTGAATGGGTAATGCCATAAACCTCTGAAACAAACCAGGGTTAAAGGTGAGAAAACCCACAGCACCGACAACAATTAGAGAAGCTGCATCACCTATAGCGCGGGATACAGAGATAATCACCCCCGTCAGAATACCGGGAACAGCATAAGGTATGACATGATTGCTAATAGTTCGCCATTTTGTGACACCTAATCCGTAAGAAGCATTTCTCAGGGAATCTGGGACAGAGCGAATTGCTTCTCTAGCCGTCACAATAATTACTGGTAAAGACAACAAAGATAAAGTCAATGCACCGGAAATCAAAGCGGGCCCAAACCCAAGCAGATAATTGAAAACCCCTAAACCCAGCAATCCATAGACAATAGAAGGTACACCCGCCAGATTACTGATATTAATCTCAATAATCGCTGTCCACCAAGCTTTAGGTGCATACTCTTCTAGATATAAAGCTGCTCCGACACCAATGGGAACAGTAACTAAAATCACAACCAATCCTAAAAGAATGCTGCTGATAATTGCAGGACGGATACCACCTTGGTCAGGAAAACGAGAAGGAGTTTCCGTGAGAAAGCCGGGTGATAAAAATCTGGCTAATCCGTCTTTCAAAATATCAAAAAGTAGCAACGCTAGGATAAATAAACCAATCAGCAATCCTAACAAAAAAAGTACTTCAAAGACTTTCCCCAATGTCTCTCTACTTTCAACATTATCGGTAAATTCTGCCGCAGAATTTAGAGAATCATCTTGTTGATAACTTGTAGCCATATTTATTTAGTCGTATTTTTCTTTAAAGCGATTAGCAATCCAGAAACTAACAATATTCAAAACAAGGGTAAGTAGAAATAAAACAGCACCTACAGCATATAATGTTTTGAAATTGAGACTACCACGCGGACTATCTCCACCAGAAATCTGTGCCATGTAGGCTGTCATTGTTTCTACTGATTCTGCAAAGTTGACAGTTAGTCTTGGTTGCTGTCCGGCGGCGATGAGAACAGTCATTGTTTCACCCACAGCGCGAGAAATACCCAAAATAATCGAGGCTATGATTCCAGAAAGCGCGGCTGGTAAAACAACTTTAAAAATAGTTTCCAGTTTAGTGATACCTAAAGCATAAGATCCTTCTCGCAAAGAACGTGGAACTGCTCGAATAGCATCTAAACTGATAGAACCAACGGTAGGAGTAATCATTACCCCCATCATTAACCCCGCACTCAAAGCATTGAATATTTCTAAAGGGATAACATTTCGCAGCAATGGTGTTAGGAATAACAGGGCAAAGTAACCATATACTACTGTAGGTACTCCCGCCAAAAGTTCCACTGCCGGACGTAAAACAGCTGCTACTTTGGGTTGAGCATATTCACTTAAATAAATGGCAGAAGATAAACCTAGAGGGATAGCAACTGCCATTGCAATAGCTGTAGTCAAGAAAGTGCCATTAATTAAAGGCCAAATGCCAAAGTGTTTCTCTGCAAATAGAGGTGTCCATTTAGTATCAAGAAAGAATTTGGCAAAGGAAACTTCTTGGAAAAAACTGAATGTCTCCTGAAAAATAATTACGACAATACCAAAAGTAGTCAAAACAGAAACTAAAGCACAAGCAAATAAAATTACCGCAACAATCTTTTCTGAAATATCTTCAGATGCATTTTTCTCCAGTGATTCTCTGGATTGTCGATAAGGAGCATCTTGAAAATTAGTATTTTGCATAAACAATTAACTTCTCACTAAAATTAAACTACTATGCCTGAGACTTTATTTAAATAAAGTTTGTGATCGGTTCACCTGGTTTTGCTTTTTTAAACTTTGTCCCAGTTTCACCAGTAGCAAATTTTTGCTTGACTTTGAGGTAAGCTTCATCAGGTAATGCTACATAACCTACACTATCTACCCACTTCCAAGAATTTTCTAGATAAAAATCTACAAATTCTTTGACTGCTGGCTTAGTATCTAAAGACTTTTTGCTGACATAGATGAAGAGAGGACGAGACAAAGGTGTATAGATATTTTTAATTACATTATCCACCGGAACTGGTTTTTCACACTTTCCAGTCAGACTTTCTACAGCAACTAGATTCAGTTTTTCTTGATTTTGAATGTAGTAAGATATCCCAACATAACCCAAGGCTGTTACATCACCTGATACTCCTTGTACGAGAAGGTTTTGATTTTGAGTGGCAGTGTAGTCTGTACGGCCATTCTTGGCTTTGCCAGTCACAGCTTGAGTCATATAATCGAATGTTCCCGTATCAGAAGATGGAGCATATAGCTTTAGCTTTTCGTTAGGAAACTTGGGATTAACTTGATTCCATGCCAATATTTTGCCGTCTGATTTGCCGCCCCAAATCTTGCCCAGTTCCTTAATAGTTAGACATTTGGCAAAGTTATTTTTACGGTTTGCAATCACGGCGATGCCATCTAAAGCTACAGGCAACTCGACAAATTGAATATTCTTACTTTTACATTTTTTGATTTCTTCATCTCTAATAGTGCGAGAAGCACCAGCTATATCAATATCGCCATTACAAAATTTACTGAAACCACCACCAGTGCCACTTGAGGCAACGCTAACTTGAGCATCAGGCTTAACCTTTCCGTATTCTTCTGCAACTGCTAAAGAAATAGGAAAGCCTACAGCTGCACCATCAATACTCACTTGACTTTTCAATTCTTGCCCGCCGTTACAACCACTGATACTGCTGGCAATAAGCATTAAAGATGTCAGAAAAAAGCTATCCTTAAATCGGCTACGAAAGCTCATAAAATTATCAATTTTAAAATGACTGTAAATTGCTTATGCTTGGCTATCTGCAAGTAAAGAATGCTGCATTAAAAAATACATATCATGCTTTGCTTGCAGCTTGAACTTTATCAAAAATTGCCCCATTTCCAAAAAACTTTTTCTGAATAATATCCCAGCCACCTAAATCCTGAGATGTGAATAAAGTTTTAATTGGCGGATGTTGTGATGCTACTTCTTGGCTAACGGTGGGATTAACAGGACGATATTGTAATTTTGCAAATTCCCGTTGAGCTTCTGTAGAGTAAAGAAAATCAACAAATGCTTGTGCAACTTCTCTTGTACCGTGCTTATCGGCGTTTTTATCAACTACTGCTACAGGATTATCAATGGAAATATTGACTTGGGGTACAACATAAGGCAACTTTGTCCCATTTTTACCCGCCAAAATTACTTCATTTTCGTAGTTAATTAAGACATCTCCCTGACCTTTTTGGAAAAATAAATCGCTTGCTTCACGGGCATCTTTTGTCAGAACAGGGGTGTTTTTATAAACTTTAGTGACATAATTTAATGCTGTGGCTTCGTCGCCTCCCGTTAGACTCACCGAACCCCAAAAAGCTAAGAATTCCCAGATAGCAATACCAGAAGTTTTTGGGTTAGCTGCAATCACTTTCACGCCATCTTTTGCCAAGTCTGCCCAAGTATTGATACCTTTTGGATTGCCTTCGCGAGTAACGATCGCAGCAACCGATTTGCTAACAATACCATTTCTGGGAGCTTCGGTTTCCCAACCCGATTTAATCAAACCTGCAAGAGCAATTTTGCTGACATCCAGCGGAAGTGCCAAATGTACTATATCTGCTTCTTGCGAACCGTTAATGACAGCAGCCGCTTGAGCGCCAGAACCTCCATAACTTTGCTCAAATGTGACGTTTTGGTTATGTTCTTGCTTCCACTTTTCGATAAATTTGGGGATTATCTGGTCATGAGCGGCTTTAGTGACAGAGAATGAAACAAGTTTTAACTTAACATCATTTTTGCTAGCTGAACTGCTTCCAGAACAGGAGGCAACTGCTATACTCAAAAAAATACTTGTTAAAAACAGACTCACAAAGCTTTGTACACTGCGTCTATTCAACCAACTTTTAATTGTATGTTGATACCGGAGTTGTATACTCTGCAAAGCTTTCATGACATCAGCCTGTATCGCTTCACTTAGAAATTTACTTAATTGTGTCGGTTGTTGCGACTTGCTCATTAGAATCACCCCTAAATCTACGGTATTTCTACATGCATACCGTGATTAGGAGAATTATAGGGTATATAGAATAATATTTATCATCTGAATTAATTTTTTTTTACTCAATGAGCAATTAACGATCGAAAGTAGCAAATAAATCTGATTTACCAAGGCATTTCAAAAAACGGGTTTTTCTGCTGGAAAGCGAAACAATCCGGTTGCATACATAATATTTGCTAAAAAATATGTGATTAGTAATACAAAACAGTAGTAAAAACTCGACTTTCTTTAGCCAGTAAAGCTGCTTTTAAAATAAAGTAGCCGCACCATAGTATCTTAAGTATTATATTTAGCGATCGCCTTCATTAAGACGATCAAGTATCTGTATATAATGTCTAACTATCAAAGGCATCGATATTTCCAATAAGTCCGTAAATTATTCACGAGTTATTTGGCAATCACGTATTATTTATGCTAGCAAACCAGACCAATTGTTTCACTTGAATGTATAGGAACTACTGTCCTACGCCCATCACTATGTATCATAATATAATGACTGCCACGAACTCTAGCCACTTCAAAACCTACTTTCTTAAGGGCTGCAATAACTTCACGTCCTGTGATGCTTGGGAATTGACTCATATCTCAACTGCGACTCGCCCAATACCAACAAAGTCCAGTGAATGCTGTTGTTCTTCCTCAAATTCTAAACAAAGTTCAATCGCTTCTCTAATACGCTCCATTAACTCATCTAAAGTTTGGGCTTGCGTATGACAACCAGGAAGATTAGGAACGGAAGCAACAAAGTAGCCATCAGCATCTCGTTCGATAATTAGATTAAATTCTCGCTTAATCACTCTTCTTTTCTGAATTTATAGTATATTAATTATTCTCTCATTATTGAAATAGCGATCGCCCCTGTTGTGAGAATATATAATCAGGCAATAAGATTTAACCACCCACCAACTGAGTCAGGCGTTTCAATATACGTAGCACGTCGTACAATTCATTTCCAGGGTTACGCATCAAAAAACCCTTTGATAAAGCATAACGTGGTGGATTTCCTTTCACTAATTTGATGAAAATGAACTCGCTTCCCGTGGCAATCATACCAAAACTAGGTTTATCGTTATCCCGATTTCCTAACAGATAAGCAAGAATCTGTGCGAGTCCTTGTTCGACTGAAAACGAAGCTCTTTTAGACTCAATAATCATCACCCAAAATTGCTCTTTTAAAACTAAGGTATCTATTTTACCTTTGATAATTACATCTTCATCTGGCACAGCAATATATATAGATTCTTCTGATTTTACATAAAAGGTCGCTAGATAAAAATTCCCAATAAAAAGCAATGGGACTACAACTGCCATTCTGACTACATCTTCTAGTAAAAGTGGGTAATTAAGAAGATTAAAATAACCCGTTTTTACCTTATCTAAAAGTTGTTTATCTAAATCATTTATTTCTGGTAAATCTTCTTGCCATTCATGAAAGAATGAGCCATCCAAAACTAACTCAATACCAAAGTTATCGATTAAATAGCGTAAGTCGATGACCTTTGCTTGGATTGTTTGCGTCATAGATTTTGGAGAGTGGAAAATAGGGCTTACACAAAATACCTCTAAAACTCTGATTTCTCCATGCCCTCTGCGCCTCTGCGGTAGCCTACGGCAAGCCTTTCGCGTAGCGTCTCGTAGAGAAGCGTCTACGTTATTCCATAATAATTAATTGTTAATTACAAATTATTTTAACCTACTCATTAGTTGCTGCTTCCAGCCAAACTTCCACATCATCTGCTAGCAACTTTTGTGCTGCATCCATCATTGATGTTGCGATGTCTTTGAGGTCTTCGCGATTGTTCAAGTAAGTTTTCAACGCTTCCATTGGGTCGATGCTACTACTCGCACTCAATTCAGGAATGCGGGGCCTGGCTAATTGACTCACTAATTCTGCTTGAATGGTGTAGGTGTGAGCGGGACTTAAAGCAGTATGTAGAGAGGAACTGTCAATTAAATCCATCTGTTCAGAGCGGAGTTTGTAAATTAGCCGCACTACAGCATCTTGAATATCATACTTGGCGATCGCTTTCATTAACACCGCTTGCGGATCGTCTGCTTTTGAGACATCCACTTCAATGGTACGAAAAGTCCGAACTGTTAAAGGGCAAAATTCCCATTCAGCCTTCCCCCGCTCCAGTTCTATCATCACATAGCCTTTGTCTTCTTTTTCTTCACTAAAATCTACCCGCTCAATACTTCCTGGATAAATCACTGGCGGGTTGTTAGATTTATTCAGATTTTGGTGGCGGTGGACGTGTCCCAACGCTACATAATCAAAACAAGGTCGCGTTAGCAAAGATAAGGGCAGAGTAAAACCTTTACCCACCGCCAAAAATCTTTCTGCACCCAAGCTAGCATTGTCAGCCATCAAGTGAGCCAAAAGGATAGTAGGTACATCTGGGTCAAGACGGCGAACTTCCCCTTCTAGAACAACTCGCAGACGTTCCGTTAATAGTTGGTTGACTTCCGCCAAAGATAAACCTTCAGTCTCTTGGCGAGTCATCAAGGTGGAACGGGTTAGCCAAGGTAGGGTGATTACTTGCACTTTGCCATTACGGGTTTCGATGCAGTGCGTAGTTAATGTATCACCAACTACAAACCCTGGCACTCCCAAAGTGCGGTAAATATTTAAACTCGCCCCTCCCTGCCCTTGGGAATGTTGGTCGTGGTTGCCTACCAACAGCACTGTCGGAATATTAGCATCCATCAGACGGCGAAATTGGCTAGCAAAAGCTTGCTGTACATAAGGCGGTGGTGTAGCATCCGGGAAAGCATCACCACCAAATATCACCATATCAACAGCATCTGTCAGCGCTCTGTCAATACATATAGATAGAGTATTGACAAAATCCTCCAATCGTGTATTTAATCCCGTTGCCGGATTAATTCGTCCGTGGGAGAAGCCGCTTCCCATGTGGATATCGGAGAGATGGAGGATTTTAATCATATTTGTCCTTTGTTCTTAGTCATTTGCCCTTTGTCTAATACTAATTACAAATGACAAATGACCAATGACTAAATATGAATTCCACATTCTGTTTTATCACTTCCCCGCCAGCGTCCGGCGCGTTCGTCTTCACCTTCGCCTACTTTGGTAGTAATGGGTTGGTCGCCGATGCTGGGATAACCTTGGTCGTGGAGGGGGTTGTAGATGACTCCATGTTCAGCTACATAAACCCAACTATCTTGACGTGTCCAGGTAGCGATAGGATTTACTTTCAGCCGACCTTTACCATCAAATTCAAATATGGGCATATTTGCACGGGTTACTGCTTGGTCACGGCGGCGTCCGGTAATCCAAGCGAGGCTGTTGAGTTCGTCTAAACCCCGTAGTAGTGGTTCAATTTTTGTAATGTGGTGGAATTTGGCAATATCCGTGTCCCAGAGTTTGTCGCCGTATTTGGCTTCAAAGGCTTCGCGGGTGTCTAGGTCTGGAGTTTTGAAAGTTTGCAAATCTAGGTTGTAGATTTGTTTGGCTTTGGCTACCAATTCTAGGCTTTCAGGGAAGTGGTGCAAGGTGTCGAGAAAGATTACAGGAACGGGATGCTTCAGTTCGCTGTAAAGAATATGGGTAATTATCATGTCATCTACGTTAAAGGCGCTTGTTTGCACCAGTCCCGTTGGGATATTCTCTATAGACCATGCCAGTATTTCTTTGGGACTGGCAGTTTCAAATTGCTCATTTAATTTTTCTAAGTCAAAAGCGATCGCTTGGTTTCTAGATGCCGTGGAGACTGTCATGATAATCTTCTATTCAAATATTTCTACCTTGATTAAGATCGATCTTACTCCATCAAGACGCGTATTCCGCTCGGAGATAAGGTAATTATTTTGTGTGGAAATTACTACATTTTAGAAATGGGGAATGGGGACGAAGCAGGGGAGCAGGGAGATGAGGGGACAAGGGGACAAGAAGATAAACAAAACTCCTAACTCTTAACTCCTAACTCCTAACTCAGCACTCAGCACTCCTAATGCCCAATGCCCAGTAAAAATTGTCACATCAGCAAAAATAAATTATTTACTAAGAAATGTTACAGTAATTTAAGTTTTACAGCACTTTTATAGATATTTATACGGATTTTGATATGGTTAAGGAACTATTAATAAAAGGGATTTTACTTAAATGAACAATGCAAAATTTAGCAACCCATTAGGCCAATCTATAATTATGGGTGCTTTAATGATGTTAACCAGCATTGGCGTTATTACAATAATGAACTTTTTCTAAGATTAAGATTTCTCATTTTAGCAATAAGACTTCATATAGTCCCGCTCAAAACTGAGTGGGACTTTTATTTTTTTCACCCAAATCAATCCGTGCGTATTGACCTTCTGCTGTGACTTTCGCTAAAGAATAATTCTGAAGCCGTGTTTTTACGCAGTTTTGCCATCAGAAAATTTAGAATAGGGATGCGATCGCTATTTCCTTTAACCTAGTGAGCGACTGGCGCTTTCACTCCTGCACCACCTTTACCCAGGAATAATAATAAGGGTAATGAGCAAAGAAATCCTATGCCTACGACTCGAAAGCAATCTGCGTAAGACAAAACAGCAGCTTGAATATCTACTGTTTGACTTAATAAAGCTAGTGCTTGTTGTTGCGCTGTTGCCGCATCCATGCCTTGGCTTTGAAGTGCCCCATTGAGCAAGTCGAGACGTTGATTGGTTTCTGGGTCATAAGGGCTAAGTTTTGCTAACAGAATAGCTCGATGAAAAGTCTGTCTTTGGTCAAGCAGGGTAGTAAGTAGGGCAATGCCAATACTACCACCTAGTTGTCGAGTCAGGTTGTAGAAACCAGAACCAGCAGAAATATCTTTTTTGGGTAGCGGGCCTAAAACTGCCAAACTCAAAGGGAGAAACATAAATACAGTAAAAGCTCCGCGCCATACTAATGGCCAAAATAAATCGTCTGTGCCGCTTTGTGGGGTAATTGCTGCTAATTGAAACATGACTCCAGATGAGCCGACAGCGCCGATCGCAATTAAAAATCGGGCATCAACTATACTAGTCAGTTTGCCTAATAAAATCATACCGATCGCAGACGCTAAAGCCCCAGGTGCTAATAATAGTCCTGTTTGTGTTGCCGTAAATTGCAGCACGCTCTGAGCAAATATCGGTACAGCAAACAGTGCGCCATAAAGCCCCATACCCACCACTGCTGAAAGAACGCTTCCCGCAGCTAAAGAACGGTGACGCAAAACTCTCAAATCCACAGCCGGGTGATCTGTTTTCAGTTCTCGCCAAATAAACAACCCCAGGCCGATAATACCGAGGATAGTCAAAGAGACGATGAAACTAGAGGAAAACCAGTCGTCTGTTTCCCCTTCTTCTAATACAGTTTGTATGCTACCCACAGCCACGATTAAAAAGCCAATTCCCCACCAATCAACAGCTTGGTTCTTTGTATCGCTCTTATCCTTATTTTTTGGCAAAAACGCCAAAGACATCGCGACTGCGACGATCCCGAAGGGAATGTTGACAAAGAAAATCCAGCGCCAGCCTAAACCATCTACTAAGAATCCTCCTAAGGTTGGGCCAATTGCTGGGCCAGCAATTACACCCACGCCAAAAACTGCTTGGGCCAAACCTTGTTCAGCTGGGGGAAAAGTCTCGAACAAAATCGCTTGGGCTTTCGCTAGCAATCCGCCACCGCATAAACCTTGGAGAATTCGAGCCGCAATCAACATCGGTAGATTGAAGGACAGCCCACATAAAACAGAGGAAATCGTAAAACCAACTAGCGAGAAGATAAAGTAGGTTTTACGTCCAAAGTAGTCTCCCAACCATGCAGATAAGGGAATTAAGACGACGTTAGCGATCGCATATCCGCTAACTACCCAACCCACCTCACTGACAGTTGCACCCAAGGTAGCTTGGATATCAGTGAGAGCGACGTTAACAATACTAGTATCAATTACTTCTAGTATCGCACCCAGAGAAGCCGTAAATGCGATCGCCCATTTCAATGGGCCGTGGACATAACCAAATTGGTCAATACTAGAACCTTTAATGTTGGTAGCCATTATTTAGCACAAATAATATTTGGGAGATGTCAAGCAATGCCAAAGCTAAAATTAAGTATTGTATATATACGCTACGGTAGCGTATCATATAAAAACGGTCAAGAGAGTTTTTCCTGAAAAGCAGCAGAAATACCTATGCTAAAGATGGATAGTCATTGCTGCTGTTTTAGTGCATGAGAATTGGGTTATGAGGCTTATTTCCTTTCCCAGAAGCGATGTTCTATGCCCAAAAGTAGAAGCAAATGGCCAAGAAGATATTGCTTGGGGATGATATTTTTATGAGTAAGCACAACAGCACCTCTGGACGCCCACGCAGCATCCACGCCGACCAAGCGATTCTGCAAGCAACTTTGGATCTGCTTGCAGAGGTAGGATATGAAAGTATGAGTATAGAAGCGATCGCTTCTCGTGCTGGAGTTGGTAAAACAACTATCTATCGGCGTTACACTTCCAAAGAAGAACTAGTTGCAGACGCGATAGAAAGTTTGAGAGATGATTTAGCGATCCCCAATACCGGCAGCTTTTGGGGAGACATGGACATCTTGATTAAGAATGCCGCCAAAAAAATAGATAGTCCCCTTGGTCGTCAGACACTTGCACTTATAGTTAGTACAGCGTCTAGCAATCCTCAATTTGCCGAGGTCTATTGGACAAAATATACAAAACTTCGACGTGAAGCCTTTTCTAAAATACTTGAGCGTGCCAAGTCCAGAGGCGAAATTCACAAGGACGCAGACGTAGACTTAATTATCGACCTTGTAAGCGGTTCATTATATTATGCACTAATCTTCAAACCCACAACCGAGCCAGTAGAAGCATACATGCGCCGCACTATGAATCTTCTGATGAAGGGAGTAGGGAGTAGGGAGTAGGGGAGGTGAGGGACAGGGAAAAAGGTTAAAGGGTAAAGGGATAAATTTAACCTTTCCCCATTCCCCATTCCCCATTCCCCAATTCCAACTTGTTAGCAAAATAACTTTCCATCATAGGTCATAAATGAGATGATGGAGAAATTAGAGAAAAAGGTGAACAATTGTTATTTTTCTCCCTCCGCTTCTGGTTGCAGAATGGCATCACAATATTGAATGAGGGTTGTCAAGCGATCGCTAATCGTTTGAAGTCTCGTTTGTACAGTAGATGCTTGCCGCGCTCCTTGGAAAAACATCACATCTATTTCCAACAGGCGCAATTGCTTGCTCATCTCCGTTTGATAAGACTGCACTCGCCAGTTTTCATCAGCCAAAGGCACAATCTGTTGCCCAAAAAATTGCTGCAACGTGGCTACACGCTGCCGCAGTTCTGACGCAACGATTTGGGTAGTTGTGGCATCGGAGCGTAATTGCTCTATCAAAGTTACGAATGCCAGATATTTCTCAGGGTTTAAAGACATCCAGTGCTAGTTAAGATAGTATTAATGTCAAGTTATTTTTCTTCTACAATAAACTTTCTTAAAGACTTATCAGCACTAAAAGCCTCAAATCTCGATTTGGGGCTTTGTTTGCCATCAATGGATTTTCTTTCTTTAACGATCCTTGAAACTCAAACTGGATGACTACCAAACGCTCCTGCGTCGCTCTACGCTTTGGCGCAGCCTCTCTAAGAGTTGCTATACCAAAGACTTTACACTGCGCTATTGCAATTGGAGAATCATTCTTACACTGCTTTTTCCACCCTTTTTTGGGCAACAGCATCTTTTCAGGGCGATGCTGCTAGTTTTATTTATCATTCACTTATCTACCGATCCATTCAAACCCAAATTGTATGAGCAGTATAGCGATAAATTCATCAGTTGACCTTGCCATTCCCGAATGGTTAAAAAAATGTTTGAAGGAGTCATCGACAACTAGCGGCGCAGGGGAAGATGACCGAAGGCATAATGATGCCGTCTTAATTGGTCGAGCATTTGAATTTGCTTACCAACTGCATGAAGGTCAATACCGCAAATCGGGAGAACCATACATCGCCCACCCCATTGCTGTGGCTGAATTGTTGCGTGACTTGGGAGGCAGTGCTGCTATGATAGCAGCTGGATTTCTCCATGATGTCGTTGAAGATACAGAAGTTACAAGTCAAGAAATAGAAGAACGCTTTGGCGCTGAAGTGCGGCAATTGGTTGAAGGTGTCACCAAGCTTTCTAAAATCAATTTCACCAGCAAAACCGAAAGCCAAGCCGAAAACTTCCGGCGGATGTTTTTGGCAATGGCGCAAGATATTCGGGTAATTGTGGTGAAATTGGCAGATCGTTTGCATAATATGCGAACTTTACAATATATGTCAGAGGCCAGCCGCCGCCGCAGTGCCCAGGAAACGCGAGATATATTCGCACCCTTAGCCAATCGCTTGGGAATTTGGCGAATTAAATGGGAACTGGAAGATTTGGCTTTCAAGTATTTGGAACCGGAAGCTTACCGCCAAATGCAAGAGCATGTTTCTGAAAAACGGACGGCGCGAGAAGAGAAATTGGCTAGAGCTACGAATATGTTGCAAGAGCGTTTGCAGCAAGCCGGAATCCACTTTCAGGAGATTAGCGGTCGCCCCAAGCACCTTTATAGCATTTACCAAAAAATGCACCGCCAGCAAAAGGAATTTCATGAAATTTACGATTTGGCGGCGCTGCGAATAATTGTTCAAACCAATGAAGAATGCTATCGGGCGTTGGCGGTGGTTCATGATGCTTTTCGCCCAATTCCTGGGAGATTTAAAGACTACATTGGACTGCCAAAGCCTAACCGTTACCAGTCGTTGCATACTGGGGTGATTGGATTAACTGGCCGTCCTTTAGAGGTGCAAATTCGGACAATCGAAATGCATCATATCGCCGAGTATGGGATTGCCGCCCATTGGAAGTATAAAGAAACAGGTGGTTCTAGCATTAGCCATTTGACAGGCACAGATGACAAGTTTACTTGGCTGCGGCAACTGCTGGAATGGCAAACCGATCTTAAGGATGCCCAAGAATATCTTGATAGCGTCAAAGATAATCTATTTGAAGATGATGTCTATGTCTTCACCCCTAAGGGGGATGTTGTTCCTTTAAGTCCTGGTGCTACCACTGTAGATTTTGCTTATCGCATTCATACAGAAGTGGGAAACCACTGTTCGGGGGCGCGGGTGAATGGGCGAATGGTGCCACTGTCAACGCGGCTGCACAATGGCGATATTGTAGAAGTTCTCACCCAAAAGAACTGCCATCCGAGTTTAGATTGGTTGAACTTTGTCAGAACTTCGGCGGCGAAATATCGCATAAAACAATGGTACAAGCGATCGCGCCGGGAAGAAAATGTCGCCCGTGGACGGGAGTTGTTAGAAAAAGAACTTGGTAAAACTGGTTTTGATAGTTTGCTGAAGTCGGATGCGATGCAGATTGTCGCCGAAAAGTGTAACTACCACAGCGTGGAAGATTTACTCGCCGGTTTGGGTTACGGAGAAATTACGTTGAACCTAGTGCTAAATCGCTGGCGAGAAGTAGCGAAGGGACAACAACCAGTTGCCACTGTGTCGCCATTTATTCCCAGAGAACCAGCGACATCAAAAGCTTTGCGAGATGCACCTCCAACTACCTCACGTTCCACTGATTCGCCAATATTTGGGGTGGAAGGTTTGGTATATTATTTAGCTGGGTGTTGTACCCCGATTCCTGGCGAACCAATTATTGGTGTGGTAACGCGAGGTAGGGGGATTTCAATTCATCGCCAAGGCTGCCATAATCTGGAGACTGTGGAGTATGAACGCTTAGTACCAGTTAGATGGAACCCAGCCGCCGAAAATAGTGGTCGTCCGCACACGTACCCAGTAGATGTTCAAATTGAAGCTCTGGATCGCGTAGGAGTGCTAAAGGATATTTTGTCACGGTTAAGCGATCAAGGGATCAATGTCCGTCATGCCCAGGTAAAAACCTCTACTGGCCAACCAGCATTGATCGACTTAGGAATAGATATACGCGATCGCTCTCAACTAGAGCAAGTCTTCGTCCAAATTAAGAAAATGAGCGACATTTTGAATATTCGCCGCGTCGGTCAAATTGACGAGTAGATGCGCCAGTTAGGTGCGTTACACTGCGTTAACGCACCAGTTTAAGTTGCGATTTCACTTTCAAATTTCGCTGAAATAGTCAGCCGTGGTTATAGGTGAGCGCTTCTAATGGCAAAATTACAGTAAATGTAGATCCTTTTCCTAGCTGTGAATCTACTTTAATTTCACCATCCATTAACTGAACCAATCGCGAGACTATTGCTAAACCTAATCCTGTACCATCAGAACTTCGGACTTGGGGAGCAGTTACTTCCCGAAAATAGGGATTGAAAATTTGTGCTTGAGCATCAGCAGAAATACCAATACCACTATCAGTAACAGAGATAGCCCACTGCTGTTGAGATACCGTCCAGCACTCCAAATGAATTGAACCAGATTCTGTGTAGCGAATAGCGTTACTCAGCAGATTTGTCAGAATTTGCTGAAGCCGAAGAGGATCTGTGGTAACTTGACTTGGAGCGCGTTCGCATTCAACAACCAAGGATAATTCTTTAGTACGCGCTAATGGCTCAACCATCTCTAAAACAAAGTTGATTAAACTACGCACATCGGTTAAAGTAGGCTGCAATTTCATCTGTCCGGCATCATAGCGCGAAATTTCCAGAGTATCGTTAATTAACCGCACAAGAAGTCTACCACTCTTGAGAACTCGCTCAATACTTTCAAGATTTGCATAGCTATCTTTGAGTTCTGATTGTTGACGCTGCTGGCGCAGAAATAAGTCTGCGTAACCGATGATTGAAGTCAGGGGCGTTTTCAGTTCATGAGCCAAATGAGAGAGACTATCTTTATTAGCGCGAACCAAACGAGTTAGTTCTTGGTTAGTCAACCGCAACTGACTTTGGAGTTGTTTAAGCTCTTGTAATCGTCCTTGAGTATAACTATTAAAGCAACGAGCGATCGCTTCATCAATTACTGTATCAATCAGACGAACAGCCCTCAGCACATCTTGTGCCGATCCCTGTAATAAATCTTCTTCTAAAAAGGAAAAAATCACAAACCGCAGTAACCGATACTCTCGTGCAATTTCTGCTGGTTCAAATCCTTGTTGGGCGCGAAGTGTGCCGTGTTCTAAACTTGCATCTACAACTGTTTGCAAATCGCTCGTTTCCGATTCAGAAAGTACTGTTGCTAATGCTTTTAAAACGCGGGGTAAGCTATCCCGTACAGCTTTGAAAGTAAGTTCATTAGTAGCTTCAATTTGTTGATCCTGGTAAACTGCTTCTACCCATTGATCGAGAATGGCATCACTTTTTGCAATTAGAGTCTGACTAAAATCCATCTTTTGCTCAACCAAACACAGCGAAGCCTCTTCCACTAGAGGTAGGTTAGTACGTTTGATGTTAGTTCGCACCTAGCATAAGATATAAATTAGTGAAAAGAGGGCATTTTTCACCATCAATGCAAGAGCGATCGCTTTACAAAACGGGTTGTGTGACAGACATAATACTACAACTCAACATCACTAAAATTGTGATTTGATTTATATAGATATTTTTTGTACAGAAGCAATTAATCGCGTCTCTTAGTTTTTACACACTTCCTAAAACAAATTGGATTTTTATTTGTATTTAAACTGAGGTTATATATAGGACTCATATTTGATTGCGTGAAAAAAATTCGGTACACCTTAATCTTCTGAAATCCTCTTGCCTCTTGCCTATTGCCTATTGCCTACCTACGCAAGTGATTTCAGTAATCAAACCGGATTCCTATACGTGATGTAGCAGCTAAATTGAGCAGATTATAAAATACCTAGCGGCAAACTTGTTTATCCAGATAGCACTATTAAAGATGCTTTGCGTGTAATGATGAATGATTAATATTGATTATTGTACCTATAAGTTTCAACTCCCATGCAAAATGTATTTCCCGGAGAGGTATTCGTTAACACTGCTGATTTTGACACTGGTATTCGCCAACTATTACCGCGATACGATGAGATGTTAGAGGTAATTGCTCGTTGTCTAAATCCCACAAGTCAGCGTATTTTAGAATTAGGCTGTGGTACAGGCGAACTTAGTCTCAAGATACTCAACCGCTTTCCAAATGCCCAAGTAATTGCCCTAGATTACTCACCTCGAATGCTGCAATTTGCCCAAGATAAAATCACAGCAGTTGGATATCAACAACGCTGGACTGGCATACAAGCAGACTTTGGCGACTGGGCAAATAATCCAGAGAACTTGGATATTGGTAGCGAATTTGATGCTTGTGTTTCATCATTGGCAATTCACCATCTCCAAGATGAGATGAAATTGAAGTTATTTGAGCAAATTGCTGCTAGTCTGACTCAAGACGGCTGTTTTTGGAATGCAGACCCTACTTTACCAGAATCGCCAGCCTTAGCAGAAGTTTACAAAGCCGCACGAGAGGAATGGTCACTTCAACAGGGAATTAGTTTAACAGAAATTCGCGCTAAACGTGGCTCTAGCACTACCCAAGGTTACTCCAGTCAGGACCAGCTAGCTACCTTGGATGCTCATTTACAAATGTTGAGCAAAGCTGGATTTAAGACAGTTGCAGTACCTTGGAAATATTACGGTCTGGCGGTATTTGGTGGGTGGTTGTGAAAATTTAAGGTTTTGGATGTCTAGATTTGGAATTCACCTGTCTCTCATGGGTATTTATAGCATTAACAGCTTGATAGTAACAAAACAGCAATAAATAACATTATTTCTCTCGATCGGAACTAATATATAAACGCATTAGGTCTGTAAAGGAGGTCTTGCTAACTCACGTAAGCTTTTTGGCTGAAATTTGCGTTAATTAAGCTAGCTTTATGTTGTTATGCAATATTTACCCATCAGAAGTACCCGTGAGGGTACTATCAATCCTCCACAGACCTATCCGAAAATACAGAGTAGAAAATTTTATTCATAAAGAAACCAGGGACACGCAATTTAGATTCGTTTTTCTGCTCGTTTCAAAAGTGGAGTTAAAGCCACTGTTTGCCATCACTTAGTTTCAAAAGGAGAATATCTTGGATGGCTCGAAATAAAAAGAAATCAGCCGGGTTCAAATATGAGCATTCACTTGACTCTAGATGCCCTATTTGTTGTATTGTCCCACCGCATATACTTAAAAATGTCGTGGTGAATGGCAATCCCCAGCAACGTACTTGGGCTTTTCATACATTAAATATTTCGGCGCAATTTTTGGGACGAAGAAACGTCGTAGGTAATATCTCGTTTGCGCCTTCTCCGGGTGAAAAGCGCCGCACCATTTACGATGCAAAATATGGTCAGCAACTTCCTGGTACACTAGTGCGTGGTGAAGGAGATCCACCAAGCAGTGATGCAGCAGTGAATGAAGCTTACGATGCTGCTGGTGCTACTTATGACTTATTTCATGAAATATTCGATCGCAATTCCATTGACGACAAAGGACTACGTTTAGACTCCACCGTGCATTATGGCGTCAAATATGACAACGCCTTTTGGAACGGCGACCAAATGGTTTATGGTGATGGCGACGGAGAACTGTTTCAACGTTTTACGAAGTCAATTGATGTGATTGGGCATGAGTTAGCTCATGGGATAACTCAGTATGAAGCAGGTTTGCAGTATTATGGCGAACCTGGGGCACTAAATGAATCGTTTTCTGATGTCTTTGGTTCCTTGGTGAAACAAAAGACCAAAAATCAGACTGCACAAGAGGCAGATTGGCTGATTGGTGAAGGTCTTTTAGTCCCAACTGTCAAAGGTACTGCCCTCCGCTCAATGAAAGCACCAGGAACAGCTTATGATGATTCGGTATTGGGTAAAGATCCCCAACCAGCCCATATAAAAGATAAATATACAGGTACTGATGATAACGGCGGGGTGCATATCAACTCAGGAATCCCTAACTATGCCTTTTATCTAGCGGCTGTTGAGATTGGTGGCTATGCCTGGGAAAAAGCTGGCAAAATATGGTACATAGCTTTACGCGATCGCTTGAATGCCAAAGCAGATTTTAAAAAAGCTGCCAACGTTACCATTCAAGTTGCTGGCGAACTCTATGGTAATGACAGTGATGAGCAAAAAGCTGTACAGAACGCTTGGAAAAAGGTAGGAGTTATTTAGGAGTTAGGAGTTTTTTCTTAACTTCTAACTTTTAGATGTACTATTTGTTATTGCTAAACTGGGAGTTGAAAACTATCATCTCCCAGTATTTGTATTTCTCCCAACTAAGTAGCACAACGGAGAGCAAAAAAATGCGAATATCCTTTGAACGCACGGGTGGCTTTGCTGGGATTACTAAGAAAACAAGCGTTGATACAGATACTCTCCCGCCAAATGAAGCCAGCACCCTTGTGCGACTGGTGGAAGTTGCTGATTTATTTAGGCTACCTGAACAGATTACCTCGCCAAATCCTCAGAGCGATCGCTTTCAATATAAGTTAACAGTAGAAGATAACGGCAAGCAGCATACGGTGACTGTCAGTGAAGCAGCATTGCCAGGAACTTTAAGACCGTTGATTGAATGGTTGCAAAACATAGCACAAAAAAGGTAATTTCCTGAATTAGCAATTAAATTTTTAGATAAAAATTCCAGTCAACGCCATCTAAAATTGAATATGCCAGGAGAATGTAAAGTCGTGGGCGAAGAAAATATAAATTTTAATTCCGCAGAAGAAAACCAAACTGATGATTTTTTGCACGTAGCCTCTGTAAAAGAGGATTGGGGTGGAGACGGCAGAGGGCGCATGAATTTATCGGGAAGGCGTACAGCAATCTCGAAAGAGTATGTACCCCGCCAGCACCAGTACTTTGATACAAATGCTGTACCAGAAGAACACGCGTGGCGCGTCAGTGGAATGCCAGAGAATGTAGTAGCTGGAAGCCGTCGATTACTTACTTGGCATGACAATGGTGCATCAACCTCAAGAGTTGTAATACCACGGCAGTTTGAAGCACCGTCTGGCTTCTTTACTTCTGATTTGGAGATTTTCGTACTTAGGGGCGCAATCCAAGTGGGAGAGTGGCAGTTAAGCAAGCATGGCTACTCCTTTATTCCCGCAGGAGTAAGAGTAGGCCCTTGGAAAGTGCTAGGTGATGAGGAAGCGGAAATCCTCTGGATGGAAAACGGCTTTCTCAAGTATAAATATGCACTAAATAATCATCCAGATGCTAGGTTAAGTGGCTTTATCCCAACATTGGATAGCAAATTGCTACCGTGGGGCAATACAGAAACAGTTCAATTTGTGCAAGCAAATAAGAAGTGGCTAAGGAAGGATAGTAACGGGGGTGGAGTCTGGCTGCTTGCTATTTTGCCACATTATGATGGCAAGTCCCCAATGATTCAATGTTATAACGAGGAGGGCTATTGCCTAGCTGGATACTGTGATATTGGAGACTACCGATTTCTAAAGGATTACTTTGGCTATGTCCCCACTTTTACCACCTCTCCTTGGCACAGAACAGATGATGGTTGCTTATTCTTTATTCGAGTTGATAGAGATTTATCACAAGTTGCAACAGTCTTGTCATACGCACCTCAAGACACATAGGTTTTTAAGCAGTAAGGTTTCCATGTGGATTACTAGAAAGTCTTTTTAAATAACGCCCAATAGGTGAACCTATAACCTCTCCATTGTTGTAAATAAGATTTCCACGCAAAAACGTACTTTTTACCCTTCCAGTTAACTCCACTCCTTCAAAAGGTGTGTAACCTTGCTGCGACTCCGACTCAGCAGCACGTACCACAAAGGTTTCATTAGGGTCTAATAGCACCAAATCAGCATTATAACCAATGGCAATATCGCCTTTTTCTAACAAACCAAAGCGCCGCGATGGGTTCCAAGATAGCAATTTAGCCATGTGATTGTAGGACATCCCCCGCTTACTACCTTCACTAAATACACCAGAAAGTAAATATTCTGTACCGCCAAAACCAGACTTTGCTAACCAAATATTATTCGGGTGTTTAGCACTTCTTTTTTGTTCAGCAGAACAGCAAGCGTGGTCGCTAACTATCCAATCTACTTGATTGTTGAGTACTGCTTGCCATAAGTATTCCACATCGGCACGGGGACGAATAGGAGGGTTGACTTTTGCCCAAGTTGTATTGGGAGTATCGACATCTAATAACAAATGTCCGATAGTAACTTCTCGCCGAAAGTTGATATGAGGAAAAGCAGTTTGCATAGTCAAAGCTGCTTCCATTGCTTTGCGCGAACTCAGGTGTAACAAATTGATATTTGCACAGTTTGTCTCATGAGCTAAATAAGAAGCAATACAAATTGCTAAACCTTCAGAATGAGGTGGACGCGCTGCACTATAAGCGTGTAATCCACTAAGACTAGAATCGTTTTCAACTATTTTGGTGTAGGCGTTGAGAATTTCTGCAACTTCGCAGTGCAAACTCAAGCTGATAGTATCTCGCGCTTCTGGATGCTTTTCCATCAAGCGAGTTAAACCACGCATAATAAATTCAAAATGGGCGAAATCGTACCGTTCCTCTTTATTAATCATCAAAAAGAGGTTTTGCTGGTCTGACAAACCATGCAACCCATAACCGCCATAAAACATGAAGATTTTAAACGAAGAGATACCGTGTTCTTCAAACAAAAAAGGTATTTCGTCAATATGCTGGCTAGCTATAGGTGCGATGTGATAGCTGTAATCTACAAAAAAATTACCCGCCGATAACGCTAATACCTCTGGAAAAAAATCGCGGTAGGAGCCACCTTTGTTAAGATAATACTGCCCTGTACGGATGTAATTTAAGCTGGTAGTCACGCCTCCCATTGCGGCTGCTTTGGTTTCAGTTACAGCATCTTTGTCCAGAGGTTGATAGATACCGATGTGCATGTGGGCATCCACGACCCCAGGAAAGCCTAGCAGGTTTTTGCCATCAAAAACCTCTTTACCTGTGTCTGGGCTAATATTAGGGGCAATCTGAGCAAATTTTCCATCCTTAATGCCTAAATCAAGTAGTTCAATTGCATCCTGATGGGGACGAACTACCCGCACATTTTTGATAATTTTATCTAATACGGGAGTTTCAGACACAGTAGACCTCACACTAAAATGAGTTTAGTCAGGAATTCCAACATCGAATCGGGATGAAGACCAAATCCCATCATTATATAACGGTTTTTTATGAAATCATCTTCAGGAGCAAAGACAATGGAAAGTTTTAATGAGTATCATATAGACCCCAAAAAATTTACTTTCCTCAAAAGTTTTGAAGATAACTGGCAAGCGATCAGAGATGAGTTTACACGTTTTATTAAGAATGCATCTGATGACGAGTTAAAGTTAACTTATGATATTTTGGGCCCTAAAAGTCAAACAATTAAAACCAAAGGTGATTCAAAATACAGTGCTTTTGGGATTTTATTTCAAGGTATGTTTATTGATAAATATATTCAGGCGCATCAAATACAATATCCTGATTATGGCCCAGATGATGCATCACAAAAAGCACTTATATTAAGAGAAAAATATTTCCCAAATTTGGCTAAAGTAATAGAAAAAGTTAATTTTAGCGATGATGGAATCATCAGAAATGTGTATTTTGGAACATTCCATCCAGGCTTGGATATCAAACTGCATGTAAACTATAATCCTCACATGAATCGTGGCTATTTAGGATTAATCGTGCCAGAGGGAGATGTGGCTATGAAAATATGCCACGATCAACTTTATTGGCATGAAGGAAAATTCCTAGTTTTAGATCATAGTTATCCACATTGTCCACATAATTACACTAATTATGATAGAACTGTCTTGGTTGTAGACTTTTTTAAACCGGATAAACCTAGAGATGAAGTTATCCGATTTGAGAAAGAGCAAGTTACACAACGGATGCAAGATAATCCTTACAGCTTAGGTGTTTTTGGTAAAAGCGATAAAGCTAAAGAAGAAGATTTTATCAAGTATGGTTTAGCTCATCAATTAGAGTGGGATAAAGCTTTATAAGCTTAGTGTAATGCATAGATTGTTGATGGTGCATTATGCTTTCAGCTAATGCACCCTACATTTATATTTTTTAAATTAATATAGGTAAATGAACGCAAAATTTTACAAAAAGTTAATAGCAAAGCAACTTAATCAAGATTTTAAATCTGCTATTGAACTTGTGGAAGTTCCTATTTCTAAACCTGCGTCTAGTGAACTTTTAATTCAAAACAAATTTGCTGGCGTTAACGGTGGCTTTGACACCTTACTGTGTCGTGGTGATGTTCCATATATTAACTTGATTCCTCCCTTTGATTTGGGTGTGGAAGCAGTAGGAAAAGTTGTTGCTGTAGGTGAAAATGTTAAAGATTTTCAAATAGATGATGCTGTAATAACTACGGCGCGTGGTGGCGGTTATCGAGAATATCAGCTTATCGATGCAAACTTAGCAGTAAAGGTGTGGGAAGCAACGCCAGAGGTGCTAACACTAATACCTACAGGTGTATCAGCTTTTGTTGCATTGGAACAAGTGGGAGAGATGAAAAGTGATGAAGTGGTTCTAGTGACAGCAGCAGCAGGAGGAACCGGTCATATTGCGGTGCAATTGGCAAAGTTAGCCGGGAATCATGTCATTGGTACTTGTAGTTCTGAGGCGAAGGCAAAGTTACTCAGAGAATTAGGGTGCGATCGCATTATCAACTATCGCACAGAAAACCTCAATCAAGTCCTCAAGCAAGAATACCCTAATGGGATTAATTTAATTTTTGACTGTGTAGGTAAAAAGGTTTTTGATACCTGCGTTGAAAACTTGGCAGTGCGGGGACGCTTAGTTGTAGTTGGTTTTATCTCCGAATACGCAAAAAAGGTAGAACAAATTACACAACCACGTCTTTATCACCAGCTATTTTGGAAAGCTGCTTCTGTGAGAGGCTTTCTCATGCCTCATTATAAAGAATATATGGCAGAGGCACGCGATCGCTTATTAAACCTGTTCTACACAGACAAACTCAAAGTTTCCGTTGACCCCAGCCACTTTAACGGCATAGAATCAATTCCCGAAGCTGTAGAATATCTCCTCAGTGGTCAGAATTGTGGCAAAGTAGTTGTGAGATTTTAAATAACACGGTATTAGTTGATATCCAATCAAGGGTGAGAATGACACAAAATTCAGAAAATACTTTAAAAGTTGCTCAACAGGCATTTGAGCATCTTACACATGGGATGGCAACAGGAGAGTGGGAAGCATTGTTAGATATGCTCACAGAAGATTTCACCCTTTGGTTTCCAATGGCGAAATTCCACGGTTTAAACGTGGGAAAAGAGCGAGCTAGAGAATTTTTCGAGTACGTTTCTGAATCCTTTAGTCCTGGGTTGAAGCTGACTGGTTTAGACCGTGTTACCAGCAATGAAACTACTGTTGTCTTTGAGTTTCGGGACGAGGGCCTTTTATTCGGACAGCCTTACAGAAATCGGGTAGCGGTTTCTTTTGATGTGCGTGAAGACAAAATTTGTGGCTATAGGGAATACTTTGGCAGCGATGGTAAATCGTATTAAATAAGTCGTAATTATGAATTATTTAATTGATTTTTATTAGTTACTCTCAGGGTTGAGTTCGTTGATTTCTCTGCACTTAGCCTCTGCGGCTTGATATGCTGCCAGATAGTCTTGACCACCCAACATTACATCACCGTAATATTCATAAGGTGGATCGCCATAAATTGGCAATGGATCGTCTTCTGGATAATCTTCTTTTGATTCTTCAATGATGGCTTTCAGTTTTTTAACAGTCAGACTATGTGCTGCAAAATACCAGATTTCTTGGGGATTTTTGTTTAGGTGAGGTAACGTGGGATCGATAATACGGACATCGGAGGCGTCGTCTAGCTCAATCCAACTGTGTTCAATTGGTCTATATGGCTTCCCCGCAAAAGCTAAAAATCCCTGAATATACCTTGCTCCCTCAGTAGATAATGCTGCTTTATAAGCATTATCAAACGGAGTGCTAGCTCTGCTGTTTATCTGTTCAGCAATTTTGATTGACAGCGTTTCATCCAATAGTTTGTTCATCAATAGCAAGGATTAGAGCAGCCATAAAAACATATTACCACTGCTACTGACCATTTTGCTTGGGCATTGGAAATTGCTTATTCACTAATGACAAATGACTAATGACTAATGACAAACTCTACTTTGTGCTAATCACCATCTGTAAATTTATTAATAAGTCGCTTGAGGTGTAGGGCTTGGACAAAAGGGTTTTAACACTATTACCAAGGTTTTTAATCATTTCATGATTGGAGGCTAATCCACTAACACCAATAATTTTGATATCGGGATTAATTTTTTTCAATACATTGATAGTTGTTGGCCCATCCATACATGGCATCATCATATCAACTAACACCACACTAATTTCTTGTTGATGTTTTGTATATAGTGCGATCGCATCAATACCATCACCAGCCACTAAAACTTTATAGGCATTTTGTTCTAACCAGGTTTGAGTAACCTCTCGAATTGAATCTTCATCATCAACAACGAGAATTAATTCTCCATGCCCTGCTGGTAATTCCTGATATCTAGCTAATTTACTATCTGCTTCGATTGTCTGCGTTACGGGTAAGCAAACTTGAAACTCTGTACCTTTGCCCACTTCACTAACTACATTTACAAAACCATTGTGGCTTTTGATAATGCCAAGGACTGTTGAAAGACCAAGCCCTGTGCCTTTACCCACTTCTTTTGTTGTGAAAAATGGCTCAAAAATTCTATCTATTATTTCTCTTTTAATTCCTGTACCTGTATCACGCACGCTAATCATCACATAAGAACCCGCCTTAGCATCAATATTCATCCGGGCATAGTGGCTATCAACCCAGAAATTCTTTGCAGAAATCTTTAGGATACCGCCATGAGGCATAGCATCACGAGCATTAATGCAGAGGTTCATCAGCACTTGGTGTATCTGAGTTGCATCACCAAAGACATCCCACAGGTTTTGCCCAGGAACATCAATGTGGATTTCAATAGCTCTGGAAAATGTTTGCTTAATAATATTTTCGATTTCTAAAATTGAATTCCGTATTTGTAAGGTTTTAAAGTTACCTACAGATCCGCGTGAAAACCATAGCACTTGTTTAACTAAATCTGCTGCACGTTTAATATTTGTTTCCATAATTGTGAGCCATTTCTGACTTTTTTCATCCGGCAGCTTTGCCTCTAAAAGTTGTACTGTCATCATCATCGGTGTCAGTGCATTGTTGAGGTCATGGGCGATGCCACTTGCTAGGGTGCCAAGACTTTCCATGCGCTGGTCCCGGAGAAACTGGGCTTCAAGTTGCTTTTTCTCTGTGATGTCAGAGTTGACAATTAGGATGGATTTGGCTTGCCCTCGATCGTCATTTACTAGTGTCCAGCGACTAGCAACGATGATTTCTTTGCCTTGTTTTGTAACTTGATATAACTCACCTTGCCACGAACCACTCTCAGCTAAAGTTTCCTGGATGTTTTTCAATTGGCAAAAACTTTGCTTTCGATAAAAAAGCTGATTGGCATTCTTGCTCGCTACTTCTTCTGCCATCCAACCGTAGAGATGTTCAGCCCCTTTATTCCAAAATTGAATTTGGTTAATCAAATTTTGAACGATAATCGCGTCTGTGGTGATGTCAAGTAAAGCAGCTTGCTCGCGGATTTTCTGTTCTGCATCTTTGCGATCGCGTAGCGCAGCTTGCTGTTCGGTAATATCAATTAGAAAGCCCGCCATTCGAGCAACTTTGCCTGTAGAGTCTAAAAAGATATACCCATTGTCCTCAACTGTGATATAAGTGCCATCTTTACGACATACACGAAATTCAAGGTGGAATCGCTCTTTTGTGGATAAAACGCGGTTAATCTCTTTATTAAAAAAGCTGCGATCGTCAGGATGAACCAATTCTAGCCAGCGGTTCAAGCCTCCTAACATCTCAGGCATAGAGTAACCTAATATTCGCTCTACACTGCCATCATATTTAATCTCATTGGTCTGCAAGTGCCAGTCGTAGAGAATCTGACCACTTGCTTGAATTAGTGCTTGATAGCGATTGTTCCACTCATCTAATGCATCTGAATGACATCGTAGTTTTTCCTCTACCCGCTGGCGCTCCAAGATTTCGATCTCTAGACGCTTATTTTGCTCTGTGAGTTTTTTTGTGAGGTTTCGTAAACGCAAATGGGTATTTACCCTAGCTAAAACCTCTTGATATTCTAGAGGTTTGGTAATGTAATCTACTGCGCCAAGATTCAAACCTTTGACTTTATCTACCTTGTCACTCATGGCAGTTATAAATATCACGGGAATATCTTGAGTGGCTGGATTTTTTTTCAAAAGTCTACAAGTTTCAAAACCGTCAATTCCCGGCATTAATACATCTAGTAAAATCAGATCAGGTGAAGTATATTCTGCCATCTGAATGGCACTTTGACCATCTTCAGATACTAAAACTTGAAAGCTGTAATATTCTAAAAAGTCAAATAATACTTGTAAATTAACAGGAGTATCATCGACTATTAAAACAACAGGCTTTTCATTTTTATTAAAATTCATGCTTGCCTCTTATTAAATTTTTTTAAAAATTATCGAATTTATTTGCCTTTAAAATAAAATCTTTGGCAAGTTGATGAACATCTGTGGCAGATGGCACTTTATCGCCTACTTGTTGGAATGGCAAAAAAATTTTGCTATTTAGACTATTTATTGGCTGATTTGGTATATCATATTTTCTGCCAATTTTTTTAGATATGTACAAATTATGGACTTGAAATTAAAAAGATTTAATTAAAAGTAAACTATTTCCACAGAATGGGTGTGTATCAATACGGTTGGGTTAAGAAAAGCCCAACTTAACAAAGCCCCGGAAATGTTGGGTTTAGTTCCTCAGAGATAATCGCACTTTTATTCTCTTCCCAAAAACAAATACATATATATGGATATATATGGAAAAGTTAAGGGCGCACAGCTAGCTGCGCGCCCTTAATATGTTTATCTATAAAAAATCTATGGGGTTGTGGAGGGATCGAGTTTTATCCGAGCCGTTTTGGGGTGACAGGGGCTTCCCCAACAAACCTGCCCAGAAGGCATATTAGTAAAAACACTACTCCGAGCGCCAATCACAGCATTCGCCCCGATTTGCACTCCTGGCCCAATAAAACAATCTGCCGCTACCCATGCACCATTCTCAATGGTAATACTCGCTGTTTTCAACCCAAAGGCAGGATCTTGGAGATCGTGAGTACCAGTACACAGATAACTTTTTTGAGAAATTACGCAATGTTCGCCGATATGGATCTGGTCGAGGCTATATAAAACTACGTTATCTCCAATCCAACTGTAGTTGCCAATGGTGACTTTCCAGGGGTAGGTGAAGCGGGCTGTGGGTCGAATTAATACACCTTTGCCGATACGAGCGCCAAATAATCGTAGCAAAGCACAACGTAGAATATTTAACGGTTGAGGAGTTAGAGGAAAGGCGATCGCTTGTACAAACCACCATAACAAAACATACCAACTTGGACGCCCCCGGTCAAACCAAGATTGGTCATATTTGCGTAAATCTACGAAAGGGTCATTAGTCATTATCAGGAATCAATGGTCAATAGCTTTGCTTCTGCTTCTCTACTCTTCTGCTCCTCTGCTCCCTCTTTTGGCGTAGTTGCAGTATTTAAGTGACCACCACAGTTGCGTAATTCGTAAAGTTTAACGCCAATTTGATATTCATATTGACTCAGTAAACGTGCATAGATATATCCTGCTTTGCCATCTAAAAAACCGCGTTGAATTATATAGAATAAAACAAATCGCAAAACGGGTTTAAATGGCAGGCGTACCCAAACTTTTTTCAAAAATCTTTTGCGTTGTACGGCATCACCAAATAGATTTGCGCCGATAGTACCGCTATCATCTTTACCTGTAAGAATATTAAAATAAACACTGGCTTCCCAGTTAGAATATCTGTTGTGGCGTTCTAACCAGTGGTAAAGGTCGCGGAAGTCTTCGTGGAGCATATCATTTTTGAGATACCCAACTTTCCCTTGCAAAATCACGTGTTCGTGAACTTCGTTATCACCAGTATTAGGAATATCTTCTGTATTGAGATTTTCGTAGCGACCTTTTTTATGTTGAAATAAACGTAGATTCCAATCAGGATATTTACCGCCATAACGAATCCATTTTCCTAAGAAAAATACGCGGCGGTTGAGATAATAACCTGTATATTCATCATTTTGAATTGCTTGCTCAATTTCTTCCCAAAGTTCGGGGGTGATGCGCTCATCACAATCTACAATTAGCACCCATTCATTACGAAAAGGCAAATTATCTAAAGACCAATTTTTCTTTTTAGGCCAGCGTCCATTGAAGTTGAATTGTACGACATTTACACCGTAACTTTTAGCAATTTCAATACTGTTGTCGGAACTTTGAGAATCTACTACAAATATTTCATCTGCTCTGCTGAGGCTAGTAAGGCAAGCAGGCAAGTTAGCTTGTTCGTTTTTTGCCGGAATTAGTACTGAAACTGGTATTTTAGATGACATATTGAGTAAAAATTATGTTACTGGTTATTTCTTATTTGATGTAGATAAAAGACCCTGAATAGCAGCATTTAAGTAACCAATCTGACCGTAAGCATACACCAGTTTGTCAAACCGTTCTGCTGGATCGGAGAAATACTGTAAAGCCTTATACAAGCCTCGCACAAACCGTTCGCTACCTCGCTGTAATTGAGCGATCCCAGCTTTACCAGCGAGTTGTTCTCGATAGCATTCACTGATACCCTGCCACCAGCCCCGGTTTAAAAACCAGGAGCGTTGGAGGCGCTCTGGGGCTACATTGTGAGCGACGAGTGCTTCGGGAAGATAAGCAACTTGCCAATCACGCTGTAGGGCGAATTCGGTCATTTGCAGTTCTTCGTTAGATAATAAATTTTTACCCACTCGACCGAGATGGGGATCGAAACCGCCAATTTCTTCTAAGAAACTGCGGCGGATGGAATAATTTAAGCCTCTGGGTGTTAAGCCAGGTTGCTCAATGTAGATATTACTGTCACCTAAGTCGTATGCACCCAAATTTGCAGCTAATCCCGGAGATAGCCACCGTGGTTGTTGAATTCCTGGGGGCCATAGGAGAGTGACTTTGCCACCTGCGATCGCTAGCTTAGAATTATTGTAATAGGCAGAATATAAAACTTGTAGCCAGCCCTGACTGGCAACGGCATCGTCATCTAGATAAGCAAGAATATCACCACTGGCTACCTTTGCACCCGTGTTGCGGGCGACAGATAAACCAATGGTGGGTTCAAAAACATACTTCAGGCGCGGATTGTGGGCCCTTTCTTCTACAACCTCACGAGTGCGATCGCTAGATCCATTATCAACTACCACAATTTCAAAGTCAGCAGCAAAATCTTGCTCTAAAAGACTATCAATTGCAGCCCCTAAATAGGTATCTCGATTGTGAGTACAGATAATGGCAGAGATTTGGATGTCTGGCATAGATTGAATTTTGGATTTGAGATTTGGGACTTCGGCTCCTTTCGACTCCGCTCAAGGCAAGTCGCTCAGTCGAACGATTTTAGATTAAAATCTAAATCCAACGCTATAACTGCTGAGAGTTAATCTAAACCAAAAGTTACCGACCTACCAACCGAGTTTATTCGGAAATAATCTTTAAAACTTTACGTTTGTTGAATATGACTGTGTAAAACTACAAGAGTTTGCGCCAGTTGACTAAGGCGGGTTTCCAAAGATTGCTTGCGCCCTAACAGTTGACGTAACTTTTGGTAACGAGCGATCGCCATACTAACATTGGGAACCTGATCCGGTGGACATGGACGCGACCAAACTTTACCAGCATCGTCTACGCCACAGAGGCGATAGCCAGTAATAGATGATTGATAAGATACTTTTCCACCATTAGCACAAATTTCTTCTACGTAGTTCATCAGGCGGTCAACTTCTGCATGACGCAGTGTCGCAGTTCCTCCTGGTTCTGGTTCGGTGGGATTGGATTCTAACCAGCCATTGACAATTGGCCCTTCTAAGTAAATATCCTGAATTTGTTTCAAAATATTTTGCAATTCTGTTTGCCAACCAGCAACAGTTTCCTGAATTTCTTGCAATAGATTCATCGCCAATGCTGGATTCGCACCGTGGCGATGGCTACTAAAGGTCGGAGTTTTCAACTTGGGTAAGCTGGGTGTTTTGTTACCATTCTCTTCTGCTTGAAAGGTCTGCACAGATTCATGGTGAGGAAAGAAATTTTGGTCAGAAGGATAATTGCTATTAGTATTTACATTTAAGTCAACTGTTTGTCCTTGTGACTTTACTTCCCCATCCTCAGAGGATGGAATTTGTGTATTTTCTGTAGGTTCGTTAGCTCCGACGCTGATTCTAAAAGAGAAAGGCCGTTTTGTTGTCGAATCAGTTGTTTCGGCAGTAGAGGCAGTGCCGCGATTCCCTAAATCGTGTAGAGTTGCTTCAATGCGTTTTAAGCCTGCGTTCATAAAGACATCCTAAAGTTTGCTGTCCCCAGTAGTATTGAATAATTAAGAATGGGGTAGTTGGGATTTTTGGCTTTTGCCAGTTGTAACATCTAATGATGCTGGTGCTAATTTTATCCCTTAAAAGTTATTTGAAACCAAAAATCTCACCGATGAAGTAAAAAAATGTAGCGATCAATTGTAACCGTGGGTATGTAGCCGAAACACTGCCTCCGGCCTCTTTTGTTAAAATACTCAGTAAAAAACTTTGGGTAAAATCATCTTAGTAACAGGGCCAGCACGATCTGGTAAAAGCGAATGGGCAGAAACTTTAGCTATGCATTCAGGAAAAGCAGTTGTTTATATAGCAACAGCCACCGATAACCCAGACGATGAAGAATGGCACCAACGCATTTTAGAACACCAACAACGTCGTCCCCAAGACTGGGTAACTTTATCTGTACCTGTGGAACTGTCTGCTACCCTTGCTGATGCCAAACCCTATACTTGTCTTTTAGTTGATTCTTTAGGGACTTGGGTTGCCAATCTCCTAGAACAGGATGAATCTAGCTGGGAAAATACCCTTGCAGAGTTTTTAGAGACGGTGGAATTGGTTGCTGCTGATATGCTGTTTGTGGCAGAAGAGGTGGGTTGGGGTGTGATACCAGCTTATCCACTTGGGAGGGCGTTCCGCGATCGCCTCGGTTCTTTAGTACGCCAGCTAGCAACACTTAGCGAAGCTGTTTATTTAGTGACTGGCGGCCATGTTCTCAATCTCAGCATCCTTGGTTCGCCATTGCCAAATAGAGCTGATGCTGGAACATTCAGGAGTCAAGATTCTTAACTGTTGATTCAAATTAATCCAAAATCTAAAATCTAAAATCTAGAATTGTAATATGGCAACCAAACAAGAAGTTAGAAAATACCTTGCCTACTGGTTTCAGTTAGGTAAGAAAGTGATTACGGGCAACGGTGAGGCAAGCTTTTTGCCCCAATCGGTGCTAAATGGCGATCGCTATAGTCAAGAATTTGAAGAATGCTGGCAAAAAATTATTTCACCGCAATCAGGTGATTGTTACCTTGAGGGTACACATGAAACTATTGCTGAATTGTTGACGCCCGCATGGAATATGCTACCTTGCAGCCGATGCAGTATGCCAGTAGCCGCGCGAAACGTCGGGATGCCGGCGTTGTTATGTCCCTGCAATGATTTACCTAACTGGCCGAATACTGAATTGCCAGCACCGCGAGAGCCAATTAAAACTCAAGACCAACTCCAAACAATTTGCAATCGGCTTGTAAAGAATATTACATAAAAAAATTGCTATGGGACTTCCAAATAAAAAAATATCCCACAATTAACACTCAGGAACTTCAAGCGGGATACTTTATTTCTTGGAGTTCCTTATCAAACCAATCGCAACTTCAACCACTGTCGAAAAACCTATCTGCTCAATTTCTCAAAAACAGAGGTCTAAAACTCTTCCCACCAGGATAGAGTTAAGACCTCTGTATTTTTTAGTTGCAGTAGGTTCGTTGTGGCAGGGTAGAATCTAACACAAAGGGATTATCATTACCTTGGGGTGTTTTAGCGATCGCATGACTGCGTGCTACCTCACCAGCATCAATTAGATCGTCTGCTTGCCACTTACAGAGAGTATCCTTTTGTGCTTCAAAGAAGCTTGCATTCGCCAGTTCTGGATAGACTGTGCGGAAATAGAAAATTACGCGAGCAATATCTCCTTTCTTTGCCTCCCGTGGTTCAAAGAATCCCCGTTTGAATTCACTGTATTTGTCAATATCCTGCGGACTCGGTTTGAAACTTAGTTCATCATCATCGAGATACCAAGACGTAGTTTGATTATCAGGAATATCTCCAAATGGAAAGTTTGCGCGATCGCTGTTAATTTCTGCACGTGAAGAAAAGAGGTTATGCAAATCGCTTTTTGCTGGGCCTTCAGCTCCCATACTCTGCGGCCAGACATGTTCAGCATTGATTTTGCGTTGTGCAGCTTCATCTCTGGGTTTCTCTGAATTTGGGTCGATTGGAACACTGTAACCAGCGTAGATGTCTGTTACTATACCGCCTTGGTTATCTATTTTGGTGTAGAGCAAATCACGAGCGCTACCATATCCGAGGCTAGCACGAGGGGAGTAAAGGCTATCTAGTTTTTCCAGTAAATCGTCTCCTGCAACACCAGAAAGAATTGTGCCTAGTGTAACTGGTGGTTCAGGACTGGTAACTGGGACTGATGGAATGGGAGTAGTCTCACCAATCGCTGATAGAGTAAATCGAGCAATTACAGGGTCGTGATCGCTGACTCCTTTAGAAATCCCTGCGTTAACGTGAACAGCATTGATCTCAGGATTTCCATTGTTAAACAAATTTGGGGTAATCAGGATTTGGTCAATTTGTTCCTTATTCCCTCGAAAGACATAAGAGAAGCGGTCATCTTGAGGAATTTTGTTTACCAAATTGTTCAGCTGATTTCCTTCAAGGATTTTGATCGGCTGGGAGTCTGGAGTATCGTTTAGATCGCCAAGAACGACAATATTTGCATTTGGGTCAGTAGTTAAGCGATTTTCGACAAATTTGTTAACAATTGTTGCCTGCTCTATCCGTTTCGAGTTGGAATCTGATCCTCCGCTTTTAGACGCAAAGTGATTGTTTATCAGGGTGATAGGAATATTGTTGAAAATAAATTCACCCACTAAAGGTTTGCGACTGTTTAAAAAAGCGGGATCGTCCGCAAAGCGTTCAAGCTTTTGTAGCTCAACTCGTTGAGGATTGAACAAAAAGCCTACCCGAATATTGCCACCTGGTTGGCCTCCATCAA
Source organism: Nostoc sp. (assembly GCF_036917375.1). Lineage (GTDB taxonomy): Bacteria > Cyanobacteriota > Cyanobacteriia > Cyanobacteriales > Nostocaceae > Nostoc. Next base: position 775 of record NZ_JBALDN010000028.1, on the reverse strand, counting down.
GTCCGTTCTGAGGAGGAATTTCTTGATATTCATAAGCTGGGCCTCCTACAGATTGGATAGAACTGATTAGAGTGTCAGCAGTCAGAGTAGCATCAACTACAGAACTTAACTCAGCTCCATCATTGTCTTGTACTTCTTGCAAAGCAATAATGTCTGGTGCTTCAAGATTAGTAACAATTTGGTTTGCCAAACCTGTAAACTTACCGTTTTTTACATCATCATCGACGTTTCTCGCCGACCTTTGATCAACCTTAGAGACGTTTTCCTTTTTAGGATCGAGGTTTTCGACGTTAAAGGTGGTAATTGTTAATTGCGTAGGGCTTCCTACCAAAGATGTAACTTGTACACCATGAGCGATTCCTGAAGGAAGCGAGAATACAAGAAAAACGATAAAGCACAGTGCCTGCAAGACTTTTCGGAAAGAACTCATGAACATTCTCCTTAATTGCAAATAGAGACTTAACTCAGTTGGAGCGCTATTCCGAAGATATGAGAAGAAAAGAAATTCAAGTTTTTCTAAAGCCATTTGACTAAGAAAAACAATCTATCTGTTTCAGTCCAAAATCAAGTATTGAGTGCAAGCTTATGTTTGTATTAAGAGATGTACTTCGATTCCCAAGAAGAAGTCATAACATAACCAATAATACAGCAATCATTTGATATTTATCAACTTCTTATTTACAATGCTGCGGACAAAATTAGGCAGCAATAACCCCGTAAGAACGTAGGTTTTGATAGTTAGGATGGGATTTAATTAAAGTTGGCGAGAGTCCTA